>JAAYRL010000001.1 GCA_012518795.1 Clostridiaceae bacterium | reverse complement strand
TGCACACTTTTTAAGGTTAGTCTGGATTTCTCAGGTATAGGCTTAAATAGTGTGCATGGCCTTTGATAAAACCGGCTATTATGGGCTGGCTGTGCATACTTTCTAAGGTTAGAACAGATTTTGACAGTACCAAACTTAAATTGTGTGCAATCTATCTTTTAGTGTGCAATCTATCTTTTAGTGTGCAATCTATCTTTCAAAAAATCAGCCAAGCAAATTAGATTTTATTAATCGTAGCAGCCATTACCGCTTTGATCGTATGCATTCGGTTTTCAGCTTGTTGATATACATAAGATTGCTCACCGTTGAATACTTCATCGGTAACTTCCATTTCTTCAATTTCGGTTTTCAAGTAAATCTCTCTGGCAGTTGCCGTTTCTAAGTTATGAAAGGCCGGCAAACAATGCATGAAAATTGCATCTTCATGAGCTAAAGCCATTAATTCTTTATTAACCTGACAATGAGCTAATTGCTTGATTCTAGGTATCCAAAATTCTTCCGGTTCGCCCATCGACACCCAGACATCCGTATAAAGCACGTCAGAGTCCACTGCTGCTTTTTCGATATCTTCTTCAAAACCCAATTTAGCTCCGGTCTGTTCAGCAATTTCTTGACATTGAGCAATTAATTTCGGATTCGGATAGAATTCTTTAGGCGCCGCAATTGTGAAATCCATACCCATTTTAGCTGCTCCTACTAATAATGAATTACCGATATTATAATGAGCATCACCTAAATATACCATTTTGACACCTTTCAAACGACCAAACTTCTCTTTTATTGTCATAAAATCTGCCAAAATTTGGGTTGGATGAGCTTCATTCGTTAAGCCGTTCCATACCGGTACCAGAGCATTTTCAGCTAACTCATCAACAACTTTCTGTTCATAGCCACGATAACAAATTCCGTCATAAATTCCGGATAATATCTTTGCTGTATCAGCAATACTTTCTTTTATACCTAAATGCGAATTATTGGAATTAATATAAGTAGAACCCATCCCCAGATCATGAGCTGCAACTTCAAAACTGCATCTGGTTCGTGTACTGGATTTTTCAAAGATCAAAGCAATATTATATTCTTCAAATTCACGATGAGGAATACGTTTTTGTTTTTTGACTTTATATTCCAAAGCTAATCTCAATAAATATTTAATTTCTTCAGGTGTAAAATCCATAATTTGGAGAAAATCTCGATTTTTCAGGTCCATAGTTTACCCGCCTTTTCTTTTTTTCTATAGCTAAAACAATGTTATTTTTAAATCAATTAGTTATAATCAATTAGTTATAATCAATTAGTTATGATCAATTAGTTATAACTGGATCTTAAGGATGTTCTGTTTTCGCACATACTCTTTTAATGACATTGATTGCTTGTTCTAAAATGTCTTGTGGAATATTTAAAGCCGGCAATAGACGCACTTTGTCTTTCGCAGAAATAACCAGAACACCTTGTTCAATACATTCGCGAATAATATCCTGATTATTGCGCTCTACTTCTATTCCCAGCATTAAACCCAAACCGGTTACATTTTTGATTCCTTTGGAATTTTTTAAAGTATTGATTATATAATCTGACTTTTGTTTTACTTCAGCTAATAAATCATCATCTATTCTTTGCAAAATATTAATTGCACCGGCACAACAGACAGGATTGCCGCCAAATGTCGAACCATGTGTACCGGGCGTAAGAGTATTTTGAACTTTATCGCCTAGAATCGTAGCACCGAGTGGTAATCCGCCACCCAGACCTTTTGCTGTCGTAACAATATCCGGTCGCAAATCGAAATTCATATAACCGAAAAGCTCTCCGGTCCGACCGTTACCGGTTTGAACTTCATCTACAATCAATAACAAATCGTTCTTGACACAAAACTCAGCCACTTGATCAAGATATTCTTGATTAAGAGGATTTACACCGCCTTCACCCTGAATTACTTCTAACATAATTGCTGCACATTTATTTTGTTCGGCTAACTGTTCAATATCGGAAAATACATTTGCGCGAGCATAGACAAAACCCGGGGTCAATGGTGTAAAATCTTGATGAAAATAGGCTTGGCCTGTTGCAGCCAAGGTAGTAATGGTCCTGCCATGAAAGCTGTTTTCTAAAGTAATAATCGTATAATAATCTTTGCCTTTCAAATCTGCAGCATATTTACGAGCAACCTTTATGGCACATTCATTAGCTTCACCGCCCGAATTTGAAAAGAATACTTTTTTCATACCGGTTTTATTACAAAGTAATTCTGCTAATTTTACGGCAGGCTCGGTATAATATAAATTTGAAGTATGCTGTACTTGCTGTAGCTGATCGGTAATCGCATCAATCCAAGCTTGATCGGCAAATCCGAAAGTATTTACGGCAATTCCACCCGACAAATCAATATATTCTTGATCATTTTCGTCATAAACTAAACTGCCTTTACCGTATTTGATTACAACGGGAAAACGATTATAAGTATTAGCAATAAATTTTTGGTCATTTTGTTTTATATTCATACAAACTTTCTCTCTAATAGATTTTAAAAATATATTTTAATATGTTTCATGTTTCTTGGTTCGTTTCCTCTAAATTTTTTGTATATAAATTATTTTCTAATTATCATATTATTTTCTAATTATCATGTTATTTTCTAATTATCATGTTATTTTCTAATTATCATGTTATTTTCTAATATTCATGTTGTTTTCTAATTATCATGTTGTTTTCCAATTATCATGTTGTTTTCCATTTATCATGTTGTTTTCCAATTATCATGTTGTTTCTAATATTCATGTTATTTTCTAAGTTATTATGTATCAAAAATTTATTTAACAAACATTGTTCCAATTCCGGAATCGGTTAGAGTTTCAATTAACAGTGAATGCGGTACTCTGCCATCAATAATAAATACTTTATTTACTCCCCAACGTAATGCATTGGTACAACATTCGACTTTAGGCAACATACCTCCGGTAATAACCTGATCGGCAATTAATTTATCAACATCTTTTAAAGTGACAACAGGAATTAAGGTTGAGGAATCTTTCTCATCTCTTAAAATTCCGGCAATATCGGTCATTGTAATCAAACTCTCGGCACCTAATTCACCTGCTATTTTAGCCGCAGCAGTATCTGCGTTAATGTTATAGGTATTTCCCTGATCATCGCAACCAATTGTTGATATGACCGGAATATATCCTTTTTCAATTACATCAAGAATCGGTTGGATATTGACTTCTTCAATTTTACCGACATTGCCTAAAATCGGGTCTTTAATGCTTGCTTTAATCATATGCCCATCAATGCCGGAAAGACCGATTGCTCTACCACCTTTGGTTTGAATCAGATTTACTAAATCTTTATTAACTTTACCTGCCAAAACCATTTGAACTACTCGCATAGTTTCTTCATCAGTAACTCGAAGACCATTTACAAATTTGCTTTGAATGTTCATTCTTTTTAAAACTTCACTGATTTCGATACCGCCACCATGAACTAATACGACTTTTACTCCGATCAACGATAAAAGCACAATATCATGCATTGTTGAGTCGATTAAGTATTCTTTGATCATTGCATTGCCGCCATATTTAACTACAACAATTTTATTATTATAACTTTGAAAATATGGCAGTGCCTGTACTAAAATATTGGCTCTTTCTTCATTCGAGTAATACATATTTCATCCTTTATAAAAATCAGCTACGATAGTCTCCGTTAATTTTCACATAATCGTAGGTTAAATCACATCCCCAAGCAACTGCAAAATCAACACCTTGATTCAATGTTACTAAGATTGTAATTTCATCTTCCAGTAATATTTTTTTGGCCAATTCTTCGGAAAAATCTACACTCATCCCGTTTTCGCAAACAATGATTTCTCCTTGTTTAGATTTCAAAGCAATTTGTATATCGGATAAATCAATATTTGCTTCACTATTGCCTATCGCCGACAGGATCCTGCCCCAATTGGCATCAGCGCCAAAAAAAGCTGCTTTGACTAAAGATGAACTGATTACACTTTTTGCAATTTTACGTGCATCAATTTTAGAATTAGCTCCTGTTACTTTACACTCCAATAATTTCGTGGCACCTTCACCATCTGCCGCAATCATTTTGCTGAAATATACAGTAATCTTATTTAAAGCTTGAGTAAATACATCATAGTCAGATCCTTCTTCGACAATTTTTTCATTGCCTGCTAAGCCGTTTGCTAAAATGCAAACCATGTCATTTGTTGAGGTATCTCCATCTACGCTGATCATATTAAATGAATCTTCGACATCGGTTGATAAAGCTTTTTGCAACATTTTTGAACTGATTGCGCAATCAGTTGTTATAAATACCAACATAGTACCCATATTGGGATGAATCATACCTGAACCCTTGGCTATTCCGCCAATTTTACACTCTATACCATTAATTTCAAAACTCACTGCAATTTCTTTAGCTTGGAGATCCGTCGTCATAATAGCTTCAGCCGCCAAAGAAGATTTGTTACCTAATTCGTCAATTAATCTTGGAATATTATCTGCAAATGGTTTGATCGGAAGATTTTGACCGATTACTCCGGTAGAAGCAACAATAATGTCTTGAGGACTAATATGCAATTGATTTGCTAAGATTTCACAAGTTTCACGAGCTATTGCTTCACCGTCCGAAGTACAAGCATTAGCATTACCGCTATTACAGATAACAGCTCTGGCTTTACCGTTTTTCAAATGTTCTTGAGTTAAATATATAGGTGCTGCTTTTACTTGATTTTTTGTATAGACCGCTGCAACTTCAGCTTCAACTTCACTAACAATTAAAGCTAAGTCTAATTTACTGTTGTTTTGTCTAATTCCTGCATGAATTCCTGAAGCTTTAAATCCTTGAGCTGCACAAACACCTTGATTAATTATTTTCATTTTATTGCCTTTAATATTTCTTTCTAATTAATAAAAATGTATACTGACTAATTAATAAAAATGCATGCTAACTAATTAATAAAAATGTATACTAAATTTCTAAACCATACGTTTCATCTTTACCTAAAATGATATTCAAACATTGAATTGCCGCTCCCGATGCACCTTTACCGAGATTATCATAAACACTTAAAAGCAGAATTCTGTCTGAATTACCTGCTACAGATACTTGCATACTATCCTTACCTTGCAGTTTATTTGTCGCTATAAAGCCGTTATCATCTAAAGAATCATTATAAGTAACAACCGGACCCTGATATTTTCCTTGAAGTACTTCAATCACATCTTGTATCGTCTTACCCGGAGTTAATTGTTCTTTAAAAAGAGGTATTGTTAATTGCATGCCGCTATAAAATCCGGATACAATCGGGCTGAAAAGTGGCAAATGTTGCAATTTAGAAATCGTTTTAACTTCAATTAAATGTTTATGTTGTTGTCCCAAAGCATATTGCCGCGGGGAATCAAGTGATTTATCTCTGTCACAATTTTCATATTCAGCAATCATTGCTTTACCGCCGCCGCTATATCCGGTTAATGAATGAAAACTTAAAAATGCTGAATCCGGTAAAACACCAGATTCAACTAACGGATAAATTAATGCAATGAATCCCGATGCATGACAACCGGGAACACTAACCCGCTTAGAACTAATGATATTTTTCCGATGTTGATCCGAAAGTTCCGGAAAACCATAAGCCCAATCGGGATTTGTACGATGAGCAGTCGAAGTATCCAATATAATTGTATGAGGATTTTCAAGCAAACTAACAGCTTCTCGAGCAGCTTGATCAGGCAGACAGAGAAAAACTATATCCGCTTGATTTATAGCTTTTTTTCTGGCATCAAGATCTTTTCTTTCAGCATCACTTAAGGTTATCAGTTCAATATCGGAATATTTACTTAATCTCTGATATATTCTTAATCCTGTAGTTCCGGCTTTTCCGTCAATAAATATCTTATTCATAGATCACCTTGCAAAAATAATTTATTATTATAATTAATCTTCAAAAAACCGTTTAATATAATAGCATATTTTATTCTTTTTAAAATCAAATAAATTAAACAAATCTTATTTTAATACATTTGTATAATTATTAGTTTTAATGAATATATATTCTATATTAATATTAAAAAATAATCTAATAATAAAGATTTTTCAGTGCTTTTTAACTAATATACAATCCAATTTTCCCTTTTCATGTATAAAAATGTAAATCCTTGCAAAAATCGTTGATTTTTATTATGATTAATTTTGCTTAATCATGCGGAAGTGGCGGAATAGGCAGACGCGCTAGCTTCAGGTGCTAGTGATCGCAAGATCGTGCAGGTTCAAGTCCTGTTTTCCGCACCAAAATGTCAAACATAAACTTTCTCGTCTGTGTTTGACATTTTTAATGCAAAATTTATTATTTTAGGCCTTACAAAACTTTGCTAAAAACTATAATTCTTTATTTGATCAGTAAATAGAGAACGTTCATTACCAAGATAATAATGCAGGAAGATTAACGAGATATCTGAATTATTGAAGGCTTCACAAACCATGAAAAGAGGAGACAACATGGATGATTTTTCAGATATAAAACAAACAGATAATAAGCAAGCAAATGATTCTTCAAAATTAAATTATGACAAAACTTTTCTCATCGGAACCGGGTTTTTTGCTTCAGCAATACTCTGGTCGATATATAATAGTTTTGTACCTTTAATTTTGAAAGATTTTATCACATCCTCCACCTTGATCGGGCTTATTATGACAATAGACAATGCTTTCGGCGTTATCTTTCAACCTTATTTCGGCTCATTAAGCGATCGTACTAAAACCAGATTCGGTAAACGTATGCCATTTATCATGATTGCAGCACCAATTTGCTCCGCTTTATTTCTCTTCATTCCACAAATGCCTTCCCTCTTTACTTTGATGATTTTAGTTATCATTTTCAACTTCGGAATGTCTGTCTGGCGAGCACCGATTGTCGCATTGATGCCTGATTTAACCCCTAGCAAACACTGGTCTGAAGCCAACGGTGTAATTAATCTGATGGGCGGAGTTGCAACTATTATCGCATTTTTGATTGGCGGAAGAATTGCAAACAATTATGGACGATCTGCAACTTTCGGTATGGGAAGTGTTGTCATGCTTATAGCTGTATTCACCTTGTTTCTTTTCGTAAAAGAACCGGTTGCCAAATCTCCTTTTAGCTCTTCAGATAAGACGAACGATGATAATAATTCGATCAGCTTAAGCACATTCAAAAATTTACCGGCAAAACAAAGACGCAACTTACTCTACTTACTAATGGCTATATTTTTCTGGTTTTGCGGTTACAATGCAGTTGAAACATTTTTTACCACATTTGCTGTGGAGAATTTAGGTGCAGCTGAAGGTTCGGCTTCAATGATTTTAGCTTTCTTCTCCGTATCGTACATTGCTTTCGCAATACCATCAGGTTTTATTGCTACAAAAATCGGTCGTCGCAAAAGTATCATAATCGGTTTGATTGGTATAATCGCTGTCTTCGTCCTGATTATATTTTTGATGAATGTAACGGCTTTACGAATTCTATTATTATTTGGTGGTTTCTTTTGGGCTTTAATCAATATCAACTCATTGCCAATGGTTCTGGAAATCGGAAAAGAATCAGAAATCGGCACTTACACAGGCTACTATTATTTCTTCTCATTCAGTGCAAGTATTTTCAGTCCGATTGTTTTTGGCTTGATTCGCGACTTAACTCAAAATTATGCTACCCTGTTTATTTATGCAACGATCACATTCGCTTTGGCTTTATTCAGCATCAGCCGAACCGACTCGGCAGAAACTAATAAGTAATAAATATAACCGTGTTACGATTCATATTAAAATTTAAATTAAAATATGAATTGAGTAAGTCTTAAACTAAATAAAAACCGAGTGAGCAATTGAAATCGATGAAAACTCAAAATCTCATGCTCATTCGGTTTTTAATTTATTTCAAAGTACAAAATCTACAAATCTTTAATCTTTAATCTTTGTCAAATGGTGTTGAATAGTATGCGTAAACATCATACTGAATGACGATCGGATCTTCAGTAAAATCTACTCGCCCTATACCAAAACAAGTCACACGATTTGCCCAATCATAAACTTTGCTATTGGTTTCCAGTACAGGTATGGTTTGATTACCCATAATCGGAGGAAGTTTGCCATTAGCATAATCAACAGCTGCTTCTTCCGAGCCAAGATCAATTCTTCCGGTATACGTCATGTAAATATGATCACCATTTTCTGCTTCAATCATCGTGCGACAATCAATATCTACTATTCCGTGTTTGCGTACATAAGACCAATCTGCTCCAACGGGTAATATTTTTCCGTTAAGTTTTGGTCCCCATACTTCACCACCGGTAATATATCCTGTAAGTCGAGTTCCCAATGGCATACCTTTCATAAAATCCATATTGGCATCGACACTGACTGAGTATGAAAATAAATGTTCTAATTTATATTTGTTTAGTTTAAATTCTGACATAGTATGCCTCCTTATAATAAATTTTAGTTTTCTAAATTCATAGCTGCAAAGAAACCTTCTCTAATTGCTGTGCCGACACGACCGACTTTGTTTGAGTCACCGACAATTTGAGTCTTGAAATGATATTTGTCTTCAATTGTCGTTGCCAGACTGTTGTCCGGTTTCATGCCGAAAGCTGTGACTATGGTATCAGCAGGAATAATTATTTTTTCACCGTCAGATGTTTCTGCATGAACACCATCTGCTTCAATAGCTACTACTTTCGTACTCGCCATCTGTTTGACACCTGCTTCGTCCAACATTCTAAACAACGATGCGGCATTGAGGAACATTACATCTGAACCTAATTGGTCAAGCATTTCGACGACAGTGACTTTTTTACCTTCTTCAGTCGCTAGTTCTAATGCACTGTCTAGACCGGAAAGACCTCCTCCACAAATAACTATATTTTCACCTTTAAGTAATTCTTTGTTTTTGTGAGCATCAATAACATCTACTACGTTATTCAGATCCAATCCCGGTATATCCGGTCTGAAAGAAACTGCACCCGTAGCAACAATTATTCGATCACTGGTTTCCAACATTGGATCATCTTCTAGAAGCTCGTAATTTAAACGAACATCTACTCCTAATTTGTCAAGTTGAATACCGAACCACTTGATTAAATCACGTAATGGACGTTTGAAAGCCGGAGTTGCAGCTGCAGATAATTGACCACCGATTACTGATGCTTTTTCAACTAAAGTTACAGAATGACCGAGAGTTGCAGCTACACGTGCTGCTTCCAATCCTGCAGGTCCTCCTCCGATAACTAAAACTGATTGTTTGTTTTTAGTTGGCACAAACTTAAAGCGATCCTCTTCATTTGCTTGAATGTTGACTGAACAACTTAATTTAGTTAAACGATTGACGATCCTTCCTACACAATCTTCATTACAACGAATACAAGGACGAACATCTTCACGACATCCATTTTTCAATTTATTCGGCATGTGCGGATCAGCAATTAACGGACGACCGAACATAACAAAATCCGCATTACCGCTTTCTAATAATGCAACTGCTGTTTCCGGTGTATGATTACCGGCATTTAGAATTGGTACACCCACATGTTTACGTGCTTCTTCGCAAACATACGCCATACAGGCATCACCTAAATAAGTCGGCGGGAAAATATAGTCAATTACTTCATAGCTACCTGCATCAATGTCAAATGCGTCTACTCCTTCTTCTTCCAAAAGTTTGAGTAAAGGCATCGAGTCTGCAAGAGTTCTTCCACCGTCAAAGATATGATCAACAGCAATTCTGAATAAAATAGGAACATCAGGTCCACATGCTTTGCGAATTGCTCTGACTATTTCACGAGGGAATCTGGCACGATTTTCATCACTGCCTCCATATTCGTCAGTTCTCTTATTCCAAACCGGTGACATGAATTGATCAATTAAGTAACCTGCATGAGCATGCACTTCCATCGCATCAAAGCCGGCTTTCATAGCAATCTCGGTCGAATGAGTAAATTGATCCAGGATTACCTGAATTTCTTCAGCGCTCAATGGATGACAATTCACGGTCGGATCGAAAGTTGCAGGAATCGGTGATGCCGATACAGGCGGATCGCCGTACATGCTTGGGAATGCATTACGTCCTGTTCCCGGACTAATTTGACAAACAACTTTTGCTCCATAACGATGACATGCTTCAACTAATTCAGTTAGTTTAGGAATTACATGTGGTTTTTCTAAGGTACCTTCTAATGAGCCTTGAGCTAATTCATCTGTTAATAATTGACAACCGAGAATCAAAAGGCCGGTTCCGCCTTTTGCTCTTTCTTCATAATAACGAATTTCACTATCTGATTTTGTGCCATCTATATGAGATGAACCTGTCCCCATTGGCGAAAGCACTATCCGATTTTTTACTTTCATCTTTCCGATCTTAAATGGTGTGAATAACTTAGAATAATCCATTACAATAATCCCCCTTTTATTACTATTAACTACTCACCTACTTACTCACCTTTGTTCTAACTATTCACCTACTTACCGTTGTTCTTACTACTTACCTACTTAATCACCTTTGTTCTAACTACTCACCGTTGTTCTTGTTATTTGTTACGTTCAGCTTTAATGCTTTCGGTCAGTTTCGGTACTATTTCAAATAAATCGCCTACTATGCCTACGTCGGCAATGTTGAAAATCAAAGCATCTGGATCTTTATTGATTGCAATGATGTAATCAGATTCCTCCATGCCTGCCATATGCTGAATCGCACCGGAAATACCGATTGCAAAATACAGAGTTGGACGAACTGTTTTTCCGGTTTGCCCGACTTGAAGACTTTTATCGATCCAACCCGAGTCAACTGCAGCTCTGGAACCGGAAACCTCACCGCCGATTGCCTCAGCTAAATCTTGCAAGATTACAAAATTTTCCGGACCGCCTACACCACGACCTCCTGAAATCAAAATATCGGCATCTTGAATATCAATTTTTGCTTTGGTCTCTTTAATGACTTCTTCAACAGTTACAAATTTATTATTTTTCTCAAGTGTGTATTCAAAATTAATAATTTCACCGGTCCGGTTTTCATCTTTAATCTTTTTGACCATAACACCCGGACGGACGGTTGCCATTTGCGGTCTGTGATTTTCACAGAGAATTTCCGCCATTAAATTGCCGCCGAAAGCCGGACGTGTCATCAGGAGATTTTTACTTTCTGCTTGAATATCAAGCTTGGTACAATCCGCGGTCAAACCGGTATGAATACGTCCTGCAATTCTCGGTCCGAGATCTCTGCCAATTGCAGTTGCACCGATTAAGAATATTTCCGGTTTATATTCTTTGATAATTGCGGTTATTACTTGGGTATAAGGTTCTGTTGTATAATATTTCAGCTGATCGTTTTCATATAAAATAACACGGTCAGCTCCAAACTGAATCAGCTCATTTGCTAAATCAGCTACATCTTTTCCTAATAGAACGGCAGTGACATCAGTACCCAGATCTGCTGCCAAGTCCCCGGCTTTGCCCAGCAATTCCAAAGACACGCCGGTCAATTTGCCGTCCACTTGTTCTGCGAACGTATATACGCCTTTATACTCTTTAGTCATTTCTGCCTCCTTATAAAATATAGGTTTCTTTCAATTTATCGACAATAAATTGCACAGATTCATCGACACTTTTCTCAATCTTCATTCCGGGTTCTTTAACTGCTTTCGGGAAAGACTTGGAAACTCTGGTCGGGGATCCGCTAAGACCGATATTTTCGTCTTCTACCGGAATATCATCACGCACCCATTTAATTACTTCTTTGCTGCGATATGCATCAAAGATACCGCCTGGTGTCATATAACGCGGTTGATTGAGTTCACTTAAAGCTGTAACTAAAGCAGGCAATTTCGCTCTGACTCGATGTGAGCAATCATCATATTGACGTAAGACTACAATTTCATCACCGTCAATTTCAATTTCTTGAGCATAGCTAATATTTGGCAAATCTAAATGTTCCGCTATTTCCGGACCGACTTGAGCTGTATCACCGTCAATAGCCTGACGACCGGTAATAATTAAATCATAATCCAGCTTGGAAATTGCTGCTGCTAATGTTGAAGAAGTAGCCCACGTATCAGCACCGCCAAATGCCCTATCCGTTACCAGATATGCTTCATCCGCGCCCATTGCAAACGCTTCTCGCAATATTTCATCTGCCTGTAGTGGCCCCATTGTGATAACAGTTACTTTCGCACCGTTCTTATCCTTGATGCGCAAAGCTGCTTCAAGACCTGCTTTGTCATCAGGATTCATGATTGATGGAACTCCTTCTCGAATCAGGGTTCCTTTGACCGGATCAATTCTGACTTCATTGGTGTCCGGAACTTGTTTAATACATACGACTATGTTCATTGTATTCCCCCCTTAATTCAAGATTGAACCTGAAATAACCATGCGCATTACTTCAGAAGTTCCTTCATAGATTTCAGTAATCTTGGCATCACGCATCATACGTTCTACATCGTAATCTTGGATAAATCCATAACCGCCATGGAGTTGCACGGCTTTATTTGTAACATATGACGCCACTTCACTGGCTTTGAGTTTTGCCATTGCAGCTTCCAAGGAATAACGTTTTTGGGTGTCCTTTGCTAATGCAGCTTTATAGACCAACATCCGGGCCGATTCAACTTCTGTAGCCATATCGGCCAAAGTAAATTGCGTGTTCTGGAAAGCGGAAATCGGACGACCGAATTGTTTGCGTTCTTTCACATAAGTAATCGTTTTATCCAGGGCACCTTGGGCAATACCAAGAGCTTGAGCGGCAATACCGATACGTCCGCCATCTAAAGTTCCCATCGCAATACCAAATCCGCGGCCTGCCTGACCTAAAAGATTTTCTTGCGGAATACGACAATCTGAAAAAACCAATTCTCTGGTTGCAGAACCTCGTATGCCCATTTTTATTTCTCGATGACCGAATTCAAAGCCCGGCGTTCCCTTTTCAACAATAAAAGCCGAGATACCTCTGGTACCTTGACTTTTATCAGTCATTGCAAAAATGATATAAATATCTGCCTTGCCTGCATTGGTAATAAAAATCTTCGAGCCATTGAGTACATATTCATTACCGTCCAATTCAGCAACAGTTTGTTGACCGGCTGCATCGGTACCGGCTCCCGGTTCAGTCAAACCGAATGCTCCCAATTTCTTACCTGAAATTAAGGGACGCAAGAATTTTTCTTTTTGTTCCGGTGTACCGTACACATCAATCGGTGCTGCACCAAGTGATGTATGAGCAGACAGAATAACGCCTGTGGTTGCACATACCTTGGATATTTCTTCAATGGCTAATACATAAGTCAAAGTGTCGCAACCTTGGCCACCGACTTCTTTACTGAAAGGTATGCCGAGAAAACCGTATTGTTGCATTTTGGCAACGGTTTCTTCCGGGAAACGATGATTCTCATCAATTTCTTGAGCGATCGGTTCCACCTCATTAATGGCAAATTCACGAAATAATTTTTGTGCCATGAGATGTTCTTGCTTTAATCTAAAATCCATCTAAACCTCCCTACAATTATTTGTAATCAAAAAATCCTTTGCCTGTTTTGCGACCTAAATTACCTCCGCGAACCATTTTGCGCAGTAAAGGATGCGGACGATATTTTGAATCGCCGGTTTCAGAAAATAGTACTTCCATGATTGCTAAGCAGACATCTAAACCAATCAAATCACCTAATTCCAACGGTCCCATCGGATGATTGGCACCGAGTTTCATTGCAGTATCTATACCTTCGGCACTTGCTACATTTTCGGCTACAAGACCGACTGCTTCATTAATCATCGGAATCAGAATCCTATTAACGACAAAACCTGCATTCTCATTTACTTTGACCGGAGTTTTGCCAATTTCTTGTGAAATGTTAGTAATTTTTTCGACCAATTCATCCGGTGTATTCAGTCCCGGAATAACCTCGATTAATTTCATAACCGGAGCCGGATTAAAGAAATGCATACCGATTATCGGACGGCTCAACTCACTTCCAATTTCCGTTATTGAGAGTGAAGATGTATTTGTCGCAAAAATTGTATCTGCTTTGCAAAGTTCATCTAATTCTTTGAAAGTTGCTTTTTTGATGTCCATGTCTTCAATAGCAGCTTCAACTATCAAGTCACAGTCAGCCAAATCTTTGTTTAAACAAGGCGTAATATTAGCAACAATCTCATCTGCTTTGTTCTGTTCCATTCTGCCTCGGTCAACCAACCTGGCTAAGCCTTTTGCAACTCTTGTTTTGCCGGCTTCAGCTAATTCAAGATTTATATCTGAAAGCATTACTTCATAACCTTCTGTTTGAGCAAAAGTTTGAGCAATGCCGCTCCCCATTGTTCCCGCACCGATAACGCCAATTTTCATATTTATTCCTTTCTTTTAAATCTAATAAAAAATAGTAATTCACCATGCGTCTAAACTGTTAACTGAGTAACTGAGCAAAATTACTGACATCTGATAATACTGATAAAAGATAATACTGATAAAATATTTTATTTATTTACAAAATTCTTTTCTTTACGTTTTTCTAAAAATGCATTCATACCTTCTTTTTGATCTGCAGAATCAAAACACGCGCCGAATAAATCTACTTCGATTGCAATTGCGGAATCAATATCGGTTTGCAAGCCGCGATCAATCGCTTCTTTGGTATTGCGCACGGCAATCGGAGCATTAGCAGCAATTATTGAAGCCATTTTTTCTGCTTGTTCCATTAATTCTTCTTGCGGATAAACTGCACTAACCAAGCCGATCGCCAAGGCTTGTTCCGCATTAAAATTTCTGCCTGTGTAAAGAATTTCTTTTGCTTTAGAAAGCGAACCGATGACACGAGCCAATCTTTGAGTACCGCCGAATCCGGGGGTAATTCCCAGGCCGACTTCAGGTTGACCGAAGATGGCATTCTCACTAGCCAAACGAATATCACAACTCATGGCCAATTCATTACCGCCGCCTAAAGAATAACCGTTAATTGCTGCAATTACCGGAACCGGAAAGTTTTCAATATCTCGCATGACTTTATTGCCGGTAACACCTAATTCTTTGCCTGCTGCAGAATCCATATCGACCATTTCACCAATATCCGCACCGGCGATAAAAGATCTGTCACCTGCTCCGGTCAGAATTACACAACGTACTGTCTCAAGATCCAAACCGGCAAAAGCTGCAGCAACTTCTTGTAAAACTTGAGTGTTCAATGCATTTAATGCTTTCGGACGATCTATTGTAATTGTCGCTACCGCATCTTTTAAACTTACTTTTACAAATTCCATTATTTCCCCCTATTATTTAAAATTATTATTTGTATTTTCTGATTGCTGTTGCACAACCCATTCCACCGCCAATACATAAGGTCGCCAAACCAAGTTCTGCATCATCTCGACGTTTCATTTCATGGATTAAAGTGATTAAAATACGTGTGCCTGATGCACCGATCGGATGACCCAAGGCAATTGCTCCACCGTTGACATTAACTTTTGCCGGATCCAATTCCAAATCACGCATAACTGCAATTGATTGTGAGGCAAAGGCTTCATTTGCTTCGATCAAATCAAAATCCTGAATCCCGAAATCTACTTTTTCCATCAGATTTCTGGTTGCATAAATCGGACCAAGTCCCATTAAAGCAGGATCTACACCGCCTAAAGCACTATCTATCCATTCTGCTTCCGGTGTTACACCGAGTTCTTCAGCTTTTTCTGCGCTCATCACAACTACTGCAGCAGCACTGTCATTTATTGTTGAAGAGTTACCTGCCGTGACTATTCCGTCTTTTTTGAAAGCAGGACGTAATCTGGCCAATACTTCAACAGTAGTTCCGGCACGTATACCCTCATCCTGATCAAAAATGATTGTATTTTTACGTTGCTGAACTTCAACTGCAACAATTTCATTATTAAACTTACCATCAGCCTGAGCCTGAGCTGCTTTTTGTTGACTATTCGCAGAAAACTCATCCAATTCCTCTCTGGTCAAACCATATTTTTCCGCAACATTTTCAGCGGTAATGCCCATATGGTACTTATTGAAAATATCGGTTAAGCCGTCATAGGTCATCGTATCAAAAATTTTAGCATCACCCATGCGGTAACCATAACGACCTTGAGTCAACGCATATGGTGCATTTGACATATTCTCCATACCGCCGGCAATCACAATATCCGCTTCGCCATATTTCACCAGACGAGCAGCCATGTTAACTGCCTCTAAACCTGAACCGCAAACAATATTGACCGTCATAGCCGGTGTCTCTACAGGTAAGCCTGCATGTATTGATGCTTGTCTGGCAACATTTTGGCCTTGTGCAGCTTGTAATACAGAGCCCATATAGACCATGTCGACATCCTTCGGATTAATACCTGCTCTTTTCACAGCTTCTTTAACGACAATTTCTCCTAATTTAGCCACAGGTACACTACTTAAAGTTCCTCCCATTGAGCCAATTGCTGTTCTGGCTGTTCCGGCTATAATTACTTTTCTAGACATAAAATACCCTTTCCTGATTACCAAACTGATAAGTTTAGATTTGTTTTTAGTTTTCTTTTAACTTACGATTTTAAGATTATTGAAAATTAATTCTTGTTTTTCATTTATAATTGTATATTATTGAAAGGTAATATACTAATAGTTTTTTTATAATTTTAAAAAAACATTTAATTCCCGTAAACGTTCTCGGACCTTTCGGAGGTATTTGTGCAATTGTATAATCTTATTTAATTAATTCTATATTGAACTTCTTATTTATTATATAATTTTAGATTAATTTAATTTATATATTTAATTATACATTAAAATCCGTTTCGGAATATGTCTCAGCATCTAGTCTAATCGACCAATCACCAACACCGTTCCATATTGATCGTACATCTCATCTAAAGACTCTTCACTCACGTTACATCCCATTGTCACAACTTATGTACGCAGCTTTCTGACATGCCATATATTATACATCAATTATATCCATTTATTCTTATGTTTAAACGATTTAAATAATTTGATATGATCAAGTTACATGCAAAATACATCAACTAAAAATCATATAAATATTTCAGTCAGAAGATTAGCAGAAATAATACATCGCAGTGGTGGCTTAGCTGTACCTATGTATGGTGGAATTGATTCATTGGATGGTATCAAAATCCATCAAAAATTCTCTGCTTATTTGAACGACTTTTCTGTTTTAAAGAATAAATCAGAAATAAAGCATCCGAAAAATAAATACTCCCGCAACGACTATATCATTTCGTCAAAAGAAAAATCTGACGAAGTATCTGTTGAAGGATACGATTACGTATGTTCCGAACTCAGTTTGTCCGGAAATTATGCCACTTCTGAATTCAATTTAGAAATCAATGGTCGTTTAGACAATTTGACTATTAAAAATAATCAAATTACTTTATACGAAATTAAGAGTTTTCGCGGTAACAGTCATTATTTACCTGAAAATGGTGACCCTGTACATTGGGCCCAACTCAAAATTTATGCCAATTTACTTAAGAATCTTAAAGCGGAAGATTATGCAAAAAGTATTAAAGAAAATTCACCGAATCTGATTAAGGCAATTGAACAAGCTCTTAAACATGATGCTATAAACTTAAAACTGATTTATATTGCTGTTGATCATGATGAATTCGTCGAAAAGAGCAGGATTATCACCTGGGATGAATTATCTGAATTTATAACTGAAACTTGTCAAGAATATATTTTTCGTATGCAAAATATTTTTCTCTGGCAAGATATTCGTAACCAATCTATTCAAAGTTCCGGTTTTCCCTTTGCTACTATCCGTGAAGGTCAGACAGAAATGATGCGGCAGACTTTGGCAACAATCAGAGATACTGCTGCAATCCTGGTCCAGGCTCCAACCGGAATCGGCAAAACTATGGCTACACTCTACCCTGCCTTGAAAGCTTTAAGTGCAAAATACATCAATCGCATATTTTATGCTACTGCAATGATAGCAACCAGAGATATCGCTTTAAACAGTTTACAGATTTTGCGTGATAGCGGTTTTATGATTCGCAGTATCTTACTGCAAGCCAAAGAGAAAATTTGTACTCAGCCTGATTTGTTTTGCGAACAAACTATTTGTCCTTTTGCTATTGATTATTATCAAAGGTTGCCTGATGCTATCAATGATTTATTACCTCTACAAGAAATTAAACCGCATAAGATTACTGAAATTGCTCTTAAACATCAAGTTTGTCCTCATGAATTGTCATTGGATTTTGCCGATTTTTGTGATGTCATCATAGGTGACTATAACCATATCTTTGATCCTCAAGCTAAAATTCAAAGATTTTTCGAAGTACAAGACAAGAATAATAAAACTGCGATCTTGGTCGATGAAGCACATAATCTTCCTTCCAGGGCAAGAATGATGTATTCTGCCGGAATAAAAGGTGAAGACATCATCAAAATCCGTAATATTTTAAAACATCCCGAGCTTAGATTCAGTAATCAATATGGTTCATTGGTTAATTCTTTGGAAATAATGATTAATGAATTGCAAACTTTTTCCGAAATATTTAAAACATGTAAAAAACCTGACCAAAACAACTTTTTCTCGGAACAACTGAGTAAACAATGGTTAATTGATCAAAATTTTATCGGAGTAAGACAATTGCCTGATTTGTTTTTGAATAAAATCGGCAAATTAATTTATCAAATCAGAGATTTTCTCGATCAACAGAGAGTTTTTGAAGGCAGAAAGTTAATTCTGGATTTTTGGTTTGACTTGCTTTATTTTGCCAAAGTCGCTGACTTTTATTTCAATGAAGCTTATATAACAGCATTCAGACCGAATAAATCCGGTTATGCTGATATTTATTTATTAGCTTTAGATACGACTGAACATTTAACAAATTGCTATTTAAATAAACATCCTATAATTTTCTTTTCAGCAACATTGTCACCAATCAACTATTACCATGCTTTGTTAAACAGTAAACTTCGCGAACAGCCGGCGGAAATGTTGGCATTAGCTTCACCATTTCCTCATGAAAATCGTTTGATTACAGCCTTGACCGAATATTCCGTTCGTTTCAAAGATCGTGAACAAACGATGCCTTTGATTACAAAATTCATTTTTGACGCTTGTCAAAAACATATTGGAAATTATTTGATTTTCGTTCCTTCTTATCAATATCTTTTCCAAATTAAAAATATTATAGGAAAAGTCATAAAATCAATTAATGACGTCGATTTGATTTTTCAAACCAGAAATATGACTGAATTACAAAAAAGAGAGTTTTTAAAAAAGTTTGAGCAATTTGGTACAAGAAGTCTATTAGCCTTTGCCGTTTTAGGCAGCCATTTCAATGAAGGAATCGATTTGCAAGGAGAAAAATTATCCGGTGTTTTTGTTATCGGTACCGGCATGCCTCAAATATCACCGGAACGAGAAATAATGACTCAGTACTATGCAGAAAAATTTGAAGGCGGACGTGCCTACGGCTATCAATATCCCGGATTTAATCGAGTACAACAGGCAGTTGGCAGATTGATCCGCAGCGAGCAAGATATCGGTTTAGCCGTATTAATTGACGATCGCTATTCAAATCCGGAATGGCAGACTATCTTCCCTAACGATTGGTTTGTTAAACAATTTGATGAGCATCAAGATCTTCTTTTAGAAATAGAAATCTTCTGGCAAAATCATTATTAATATTTTTAATTCTATATATCAGTCTAGATTACAGTTATCGCCATCAAAATTTACGGTAAATTTTATTATAAATCTCCCTATAAAGTTTAACTGCATTTTATATCTTATGACGTAATATTTTACGATTGGAGTTCTTAACAAATTCTTCATCACGTAAAATAATATCGGCAATTTTTCTATACTGATTGGCATCAGAATTATATTTTTTTCTCAGTTCTTTAAAATACTCATAGTCATTCAAGTAATTTTCTTCAGGAAAAATATGGGCGACTATTTTATCATTTTGGGCTACAACAATTACCTCAGCTACTCCGGGAAAACGCCCAAGCTTCAATTCGATTTCTTCCGGTGAAACATTTTCTCCATTAGAAAGAATTATCAAATCTTTCTTACGACCTGTAATATAGAGAAAACCGTCCTGATCCAGATAACCTAAATCTCCTGTTGCAAATTCACCGTTTTGCAAGACTTCTCGGGTCAGCTTTTCATCTTTGTAATAACCGACAAATACATTATCTCCACTGACAAATATTTCTCCGTCTTCCGCAATTCGAACACGACAACAACTGAGGATTGTTCCGCAACTGGAAATACGCGTATCGTCAATTTTTTCAGTAGATACAACAGGTGACGTTTCTGTTAATCCGTAACCGTTAAGAACTGTAATTCCGATATTTCTGAAAAATTCAATCATTTGATCGTCATTCGGTGCTCCGCCGCAAATTACTTCAGACAAATTACCTCCGAATTCTGCATGAATATCTTTAAAAATTTTTCTTCTGATATCAATACCAAATTTAAGCAGAAATTTCGAGATTTTAATGCCTAAAGCAAATTTACGTTCAGCATTTTGCTTTTTAATTCCATCTAAAATACGTTTTTTAAAATATTTCAAATAAAGAGGAACAATTGCCATTACCACGGGGGTTGCTTCTTTAAAGTCATCAAGCAATAATTTAAGACTACCGTTAATAAAGACGGTATGCTCCTCAATGAACACGGATAATATTGCTACAACCAGACCATATGCATGGTGATAAGGTAAAACTGACAATGTAGGTCCTTTGGCAATATATTTTTCACGATTAGCATTAATATTCGAAGCAATATTCTTATGAGTTAAAATAACGCCTTTACTATCACCTGATGTGCCCGAAGTATAAAAAATTGCAGCAGGTTGTTCAGGATTGATCGTACTTGTTAATTCATAAAAATTATTCATTTTATTTGTGAGCACAGAACTCTCTTGTGATTTATTATTCA
>JAAYRL010000028.1 GCA_012518795.1 Clostridiaceae bacterium | reverse complement strand
TGGTATGTCTACAGTAACCGAAACCTTGACTGCAGCACATTGTGGAATTGATGTTTTGGGACTTTCGATGATTACTAATATGGCAGCAGGAATTACATCAGATCTGCAATCCGGACAGGATGTAATCGAGACCGGCCAAAAAACTGCCGATAAAGTAGCTAATTTGATTTGCGATATTGTTGAGCATATTTAAATTTTAGTCAGCTACCCTAAAATAATAATTATTGTATAAGACTGTCTAAAAGCAACTAGCTATTAGACAGTCTCTTAATATTTAATCTTTAGTTTTTTTCTTGCATAAAATGTATGTTACTAATGAAATACCCAAGCTTAAAAAGCCCAAACTTAGCCACAATAAAGGATTTTCTGAATTATCAAAAGTTTCCGGTTTCTCCGGTTGCTTTGTCAGTTCAGCTGATGTTTCAATTCGTTTAGGCTCGATAATTTTTACTGTCTGATTTGAATCGTTTAGGTCTTTATGCTGAGCAATCATTTTGTCTTTAAAATAGAGCTCTTCAAATACGACTAACTCTTTGCCGGCTAAACTTTCACCTTTAAATTCAAATCTAACTTCAATTTCTCCGGATGAATTATTGGCAATAAAGCTTGTTTCTGCCTCAGCAATAATATTACCGGGTTCAGATTTACAAACTAATTTCCCTTTTAACGTATATTTTTGTCCCGCAATTAAATCTACATAGCTTACCTGATCAACTACTACCAGTTTTTCAGCAGGATAAGCTGTTTTAGTACCATTTTCAAACATGGCCTTCGTTTTAATTTTTGGTTCAAATGGCAGATTAGGAATGTTTGTTAATTGAATTCCTTGATTATCTGAAACTATAAAGCTTATGGGATCTACTTGATGATAGCCTACAGGTGCTGTCACTTCTTCAACGGTATATTGATGACCTACAATCAGTCCGTTAACATAATACATTGTGCCATCAGTAGTCCATTCAGCCGGCTGCCCATTTTTTCGATCATTAGTCAGATATCTGTTTTGATCGAGATAGTCAATATTTCCAAATTGATCTAATAATCTTAAACATGCACCTATGACTGATTTACCTGTATTAGCGTCAGTTTTATTGAAACCGACCCTGGTTGCTTCATTTTCAACTTTAATCTCAAGTGCACTTTCATCTGAAACCGCAATATTTTTCGAAGTTCCATCTTTTATGTAACCTGTTGCTGCCTTGATTTCTTCTAAAAAGTAATTTCCATAGGGTAGACCTTTGAGCAAAATCTCACCATTTTGATCCGTGATAAAAATATGATCTCCGGTATCAGGGTTGTTCACTATTATTTTTGAGCCATCCGCTTGAATTGCAAATAGATTAAACTGTACCCCAACCAATGGATAGCCGGTATCACTATCTTTTTTTGTGATTTTTATATCTTTAACACTAGGCTGATTAATAATCGGTTCTTGAATGATTTCTATTCTGTCTTCAACTGCACTTTCGTCTGCAACAAGGTTTATGTTGTACATTGATTCAGACAAAACATAACCATCCTTAGTACTAATTTCTTTTAGATAATAATTACCTGCCGGTATGTCTTCTATTGTAATTATTCCATTTTCATCCGGAGTTACAATAGCTATTGTAGAATCTGGATTTAATCCCAACAATTCATCACTGGTATATAGACCAAGAACTATATTTTCAAATCCATAATCGATAAAGTATTCCGTACTAAACAATTCTTTTTTTAATTCTAAATTTAACTTTTGACGTTGATTTTTAATTGGTAGAGTCTCTTTTAAATCGACTAACATTGTGCTTGCTTGTGCCGTAAATTCAAATTCTCTTTCCGAATCATCTTTGATATATCCTGGCGGAGCCTTGATTTCAATTAATTTGTATTTTCCTAAAGGTATTTTAGATAGAATTAATGGCTCACCTTCGGTAATGACTTTATTGCTTACTAATGTTTCATCTGCCAATTGTTCCGGTAAAAGTTTTGGAAATGTGATGACTTCACCTTTGAGATAAATTGTTTCT
>JAAYRL010000027.1 GCA_012518795.1 Clostridiaceae bacterium | reverse complement strand
ATCAATAGTCTTGTGTATGAAATTATTAATAGACAAAATTAGCAAGATGATTAACTAACCGATAAATTATAACTTTAAAAATGAGATTATGAATGATTTAAATGCAAAAATGAAATTCACCATTAGTTTTTTTCTAATGTTTTTTTGTGTGTTAGGTGCCTTTGCTCAGGAGAAGACCGTCTCGGGTGTCGTTAAAGACATTCATGATGAGCCTGTAATAGGAGCTAATGTGATAGTAAAAGGTACTACGATTGGTACGGTTACCGATATAGAGGGGAAATTTATGCTAAAAGTTCCTCAATCGGCACGAACATTGCAAATTTCGTATCTTGGAATGAAAAACGTAGAGCTTCCTATTACGGACGAACCTCTCAATGTTGTAATGGAAGAAGATATTTCGAGTCTCGATGAAGTTGTTGTTATAGGGTATGGTACCACCAAAAAGAGAGACCTTACGGGAGCCGTTTCTTCTGTTTCGGGAGATCAAATAGCCAAGATACCGGTAACAAATACGGCACAAGCAATGATCGGTCGATTGGCAGGTGTACAGATAACTACAGCTGATGGTTCTCCCGATGCTCAAATGATTGTTCGAGTAAGAGGGGGCGGATCAATTACCGGCGACAATACTCCTTTATATATCGTCGATGGTTTTCCTGTGAATAACATCAACGATATTGCACCGGCCGATATTGAAAGTATAGATGTACTTAAAGATGCTTCATCTACTGCTATTTATGGAGCCAGAGGAGCCAATGGCGTGGTGTTAATCACAACAAAAAGTGCCAGAGCAGGTAAAACGCAGGTGTCTTATAACAGTTATTTTCAAGGCAAGGAATTGTCGAAAAGATTGGATGTGTTGGATCCTTACGAATATGTAATGTACAATTATGAAAAAGCGGTATTAGGTGGCGAAGATGATATAAAAAATTTCGAAAGGACTTTTGGCGTATATGAAGATCTGGATCTTTACAAGTACCAAAAAGGGATAGACTGGCAAGAGGATATGTTTGGAAATACTGTTCTTTCTCAACAACATAATCTGAGCATAACCGGCGGAACAGAAAAAACAAAGTTTTCACTTAGTGGTACATACAATAAAGACGGTGGATTGATGAAGAATAACGATTATAATAGGACAAATCTAAATTTTAAATTGAATCATGAGATTAGTAAGGGGCTCACTTTTGATTTTAATTCAAGAATTTCAGATACGGAAATAAATGGGTCGGGTACCTCGGGTGGAACTTATAAAATACGTACAATACAAGCGTTGACTTCTCCAGCTGTACGAGGATTAACTGATTTTATAGAAGTTGATCTTAATACATTGCCTGAAGACGAGCGTGAGCAATATATACGAAGTCATTTAACGTTATCGGAACAGGCCGATCAGTATTGGAGACGTCAAAACAAACGTCGTTTTTATTTTGGAGGTGGAATAAGTTGGGATATTATTAAATCGTTACGATTTCGTTCCGAGTTTAATTATGATTATGGTTTTAATGAAGATAAACATTATTGGGGACAATATACTTCTAATGCCTCTTATGTTGGCGGATTGCCACTTGCTGATTGGGAAAAAGAAAATACCAATTCTTATCGATGGGCTAATACTTTATCTTACTCGAATTCGTTTGCTAATCATCGATTTGATGCAATGATGGGTCAGGAAATATATGTTTCGGGGAATAATAATAATTACATGTATGCAACCGGCTATAGCATAGACCTTTCTCCGGAGAAAATTTTTGCAAATATGGGATTGGCCGGAGGAACGTTACAATCGACAAGCTATATTAGTCCGGATTCAAAATTAGCTTCATTTTTTGGACGATTAAATTATAGTTATGCTGAAAAATACCTTTTCACCTTTACATTTAGAGCTGACGGTTCTTCAAAATTCCCTAAAAACAACCGATGGGGATATTTTCCGGCTTTTGCGTTAGGTTGGAGAATTTCTGAAGAGGAATTTATGAAGAATCAGGATGTAATATCGAATTTAAAGTTGAGATCAAGTTATGGGGAAGCCGGAAATGACAGAATAAAAAGTACTTTATACAAATTGGATTATAAAATACAGAATAGTAAGACTTATGGAATCGGCGATAAGCCAAACCCTTATTATGAAGCAACCAATAAACAATTAGCTAATCCTAATTTGCGTTGGGAAACGATGGTAACTCGTAACGTGGGTTTAGATTTTGGGTTGTTTAATGAACGTCTTAGCGGAAGCATAGATGCTTATTGGAATACGACAAAAGATTTGTTGTTGGATGCCCCTATTGTCGCACCTGGTTATACCACACAGCTGAAAAATGCCGGGCAAACATCAAATAAAGGAGTTGAACTTGTGTTAAATGCCTATTTGCTTCAACATAAGGATTATTTTCTTTCGACTAATTTTAATATCGGTTTTAACCGTTCCAATGTAGATAAATTAATAGATGATATAACCTTTCAGGAATATGCTTCCGGATGGGCGGGAACGGATTTGAAAGGTTATTATGATTATTTGGTAAAGATTGGTGAACCTGTAGGGCTTATTCAAGGTTTTGTGACTGACGGTTATTACACAACAGACGATTTCGAGATCTATGATGAAGCGACTAAAAAGTATGTCCTTAATGAAGGTGTGCCCAGTACAGGTTTTGTAACGATAAGACCAGGATCGTTAAAATTAAAAGATCTTACAGGTGATGGTTTTGTTGACGAAAATGATAGAACAATTATTGGCAAAGCTGCTCCAAAATTTAGTGGTGGCTTTGGGTTTAATGGCGCATACAAAAATTTCGATGCAACTATTCTCTTTAATTATGTTTATGGAAACGATATCTATAATGCCAACAAGATTGCAGCGTCGCAAACTTATCGAACCACGCATTCCAATTTATTGGGATTTATGAATTCGGCTAATCGTTATACCTATCTGGATGATCAAGGACAATTGGTTACCGATCTTGAGACATTGGCAGCGATGAATGAGGGGACTTATCCCAAAAAATATTGGTCGCCACATTGCATAGGTAATGCTGTTGTTTTTCCACATTCATGGGCAATTGAAGATGGTTCATTTTTACGTTTACAAAATATAACTGTAGGTTATACTCTTCCGAGGGATTTGACGCGAAAATTTGCTTGCAATCAACTTCGTTTATATTGCACTTTAAATAATGTATGGATTTGGACAAATTACAGTGGTTATGATCCTGAAGTAAGTTCACCGGTAAGGAGTAGCTCTGTGAGCGGTTTAACACCAGGTGTAGATTATTCGTCTTACCCCAAAAGTTTTTCTTATACATTAGGTGTAAATATTAATTTTTAAGTAGATTAATAAATCAAATAAATGAATAAAAACATGAAAAAAATAATTAATACAACCATATTGTTCTGTACTTTGTTGATAGCGGTTTCATGTGATGATTTTTTGGATGTTGAGTCTCCTTCTGCTTTCGATTCGGATTACGTTTTTTCGAACGCTGCCGATGCAAAAAAAATGGTACTGGGAGTCTATGCTTTATTTTCGCAGGATACTTATACTTCTCGTATGTCGAATGTATTCATGCAAAATACCGACGTGGAAGCTAATGAGCCTTCGGCAAATCCTGACGGTTCGCGTCGCGATGTTTGGTCGTTACAGGGTGGGTTGCTCCAAAATTTTGGAGATATTTTAAAATGTTGGAACGACAATTATTTGGCAATCGAACGTGCCAATCAGTGTATCGAAGGAATAGAAGCCAGCGAAGAATACAAAAAAGGAAATTCTGATATGAAAATGCTGCTTGGTGAAGCATATTGTTTACGTGCCTATCGATATTTTCTTTTATGCAATTATTGGGGAGATGTTCCTTATCATCGTGAATCGGCAAAAGCAGGAATACAATTGGATAAACCTCGTACCGATAAAAATATCATTTATTCGGGCGTGATTCAGGATTTGATTGATCACGAAGAAGGAATGTATTTTGCGGATCAGTATCCCGATGGTATTGAAAGGATGAATCGTGAGTTTTGTCTTGGATTTATTGCACGTCTTGCTCTTTTTCGTGCAGGATATGGCATGACAAAAGAGGGTATTATGAAACGTGCCGATGAGTATTTAGATCTGAATAACGACAGTTTAGCCGTTACTTATACAATTGATGGAGTAACTAAAACAGCGCGCACCTATAAAGAATATTATCAATTAGCAAAAGATTATACCCAAAAGCTCATTTCTTTGCGTGGAAGAGAATTGAACCCTAATTACGCACAAATATTCGAAAATCAAAGTCGGTGGATTACTACAGTTAATGATGATGTGTTATACGAGGTGGCTTTTACCAATATAAATGGCGGGGGCGATGTGGGTTGGTGTATAGGAGTAACGGTTTCAAACAGTTCTAAAGGAAGCGGAAGTTCGTATATTTGTTTTACTCCTACTTATTATTATTCGTTTGACGAAAATGATCGTCGTCTTCCAATAACAATTTCAATGGTGAATTATTCATCAGATACACAACAAAACATGAACAGTATAACCAAAATGACTCCAGGTAAATGGAATCGGTTGCTAGTACCGGCAGATTTAGGACCTTCCTCTTCAAAATCAACGGGTATTAACTGGCCTTTAATGCGATACTCGGACATTTTACTTATGTTGGCTGAAGCTGAAAATGAGTTGAATGGTCCAACTTCGTTGGCAAAAGAGATGTTAACGAAGGTTCGTAATCGGGCATTTGCTCCTGAAGATAGAACGGAAAAAGTAATTAATTATATAAATGCCCTTAATTCTAAAGAAAAATTCTTTGAAGCCATTGTGAACGAACGTGCTTGGGAATTTGGAGGGGAATGTTTGCGCAAATTTGACCTTGTTCGATGGAATAATTATGGAGAAAGAATTGTGCGAACAAAGCAAGATTTAAACAATATAGGAAAGGCTGCATATGGGTTAGAAGTTGAAAATCCTGAAGTGGCACAATATGCACATTATGCTGATGTTCTCTATTACACAAGAAATAATGGCACAATATCGATTTTGAATCCACGATATAAAGTAGAAATCGTGCCTGAAAATATTGTTCCCGAAGCAGATTTAGATAAAACACCGGGAGCTTATGCCTCTATGAATTGGTGTAAAAATTTATATCGCAAAATTACAGATTCTAAAACAGGTGAGGTGACATATGAACCAGCAACTTTTACGGAACGATCCTGGAGGGGATATACAGATCCTACCGGGATTTCGGCTGTTCCTTATTTGCTTCCTATTCCCGCACAAGTGGTAGGTGCTAGTAAGTACCTGGATAATAATGGGTATGGACATGTTCTAAGCAGTAATTAAATTTTAAAAGATTATAAAGATGAAAAAGTTTATAAATATAAAATTATTATTTGTTGGTCTGATAATCGCAATGGCTATATTTTCTGCGTGTGAAGACGATGAAAAGAATTTAGGTAACCCTCCCCGATTATTCAGACCTGTCATGAATGATGTTTCTTCAGGCATGACATGGATAAAGGTTGTGTGGGATAAATATAAAGGAGTTGAAGCTTATCAGTTGCAAATTTCTACGGATTCTTTCAAAACTGTTTTAAGAGATGTAACCACTGATAAAACAGAATATATTTTTGAAGATCTCGACTACGATACCACTTACCAGTTGCGTATTAAATCATTAGGAACCGATATTTTTTCAGATTGGTATGTAATGGAAAATGTAAAAACTGCTGATTATCCCACTAAGTTGATTACTCCAACTGCTACTGATGTGATTGATGTTGCGGTTAGGGTAATGTGGACACCAAGTGAATTGGTATATACAAGGTTGGATGTTTTCAAAGAGGATTTATTGGTTAAAACGGTACCGCTTTCCGAAAAAGACAATTTGGCTTGTCAGAAAATTATCACTGATCTGATGCCTGAGCAAACCTATGTCATAAAGATTTATGCAGGCGATGAGTATTGCGGTAAGAAAACGTATACTACAACTACATCAGAGAACTTCGGAGAAAATACAGTAGATCTTCGTTCATTATCAGAAGAGGCGTCAAGAGCCGTAATTACACAGAATTTTGTGGATTCTATTCATGCTCTCTACTCCGAGGGGGTTACCGTTGTTTTAATGGGTGGATATACTTATGAAATTTCCACCGTTTTGATTTCGCACAATATTAGATTTACTACCGGTTTAAGTTTAAGAGGTAAAGCCATGATGGCCATCAATGGAAATTTTGGAATATCAAGCGCGGCAGATAAACCTACCATACGTTTCGATAAAATATTTTTCACTGAAGGAACGCAAACCGGAAAGCGTAAAACCGATTCAAATTATGGAGGAACCTATGTTTTCAATATCAACCAATCTGGAGCAAATGCCAGGAAAATCGAATTGAATTATTGTGATATCAAATACAAACGCGGAGTGATACGAATGCAGACAACTTCCCAAATTGACAGTGTAACTATTAATAATTGCGTTATGGATAGTATAGGTGGATATGGTGTTGTGAATAATGGACATGATGCAGCTTATATTGGGGATATTGTTGTTGTAAATTCAACAATAGCACATGCCGATAAAGTTTTGGTAGGTGGTAAAGCTTTAGGTGTAAATTCGGTTACGATGCAGAATGTTACTACCTGCTATGCTCCGGCTAACAAAGATTCTTATTTTTTAGATTATAATAAGAATCCTGTACCAGGTGGAATTGTCCTTAAAAATTGTCTTTTTGGGGCAGGTCAAGACACCACCAATGGAGTTAGAGGGATGAGAAGTGCATGTCAAAATATTCTGGTTAGTGGATGTTACCGAACTTCGGATCTTATTTGGTATGTGCCCGAAGGAACAACTGAACCAGCAAATCCGATAAATGATCTAATTCAGCTGAATGTAACAACTGACGAATTATTTAGAGATCCTCGTCATTCCGATTTTACGGTTACCCATGAATTGATAGTCAATAAAATTGGAGATCCAAGATGGTGGTAAATTTTTCTACTAATTGGAATCAAAATAGATTTTGATTCCAATTAGTTTTTATTATTTTTTTTCATGTGACAATTATATTTTATATAATAACAATAAATTAATCAAACAATCAATTTAAAAATAATGAGGAAAACAACAATTTTTTTATTGACATTTGCTTTACTCTTTATATCCTGTGCAGAAAAAACAAATGAAAAAGGATATAAATATGATTATTT
>JAAYRL010000026.1 GCA_012518795.1 Clostridiaceae bacterium | reverse complement strand
CATCCGCCCTATCTATTAGCTCAAACGATTTTTCCATATATTCTTCATAAGGCAATCCGTCCGGCATGTATGCAGTGTGTAGCGGTTGGTATTTTCTTCTTTCTAATTCTCCAGCCATCAAAATAAACGTTTCTCGGTTAAAGTTTTTATACCCGGTCATCGGTCCGGCTATGTAGACTTTCATTCCGCACCTCTCTCACATCTATTAACTTGATCTTTCAACCTAGCTACTACTGCACCTGTCTTAGTTAGATCAGCATCATCCTTAATCAGTCCGTCTCTATTCATGATTAATAATTCAGATCGTTTAACCAAAACTAAGTTGTCCGGCTCTAAATTATAAATATCTCCATCAGCAAAAATAACCGCATGTCCTTCCGGTATCCGCCCAAAGTGCTCTTCGTATACAACTCTATGTTTTAACTCCCAAGTGCTGGGATCTTCAGTTTTGACATAAATATAACCGTCTTTACTGCAAATTCTTTCTGATCCGATCGGTCTCTGATTAAGCGAAACCCTGCCTTTTTTGAATCTAGTTTCAACACTTCGGCCACCCGGTTGGTATGACTTACCCTTGTTCCATGCTCTTTGGCCTTTCTTAAAACGGCCTGTTAAACCACTGCTTATTTTCCTGTGATGTTTCATTGATTTAACTTGCGACAAAGTAAATTCAGTTCCAAATTCAGCATTAATTAAATCAGTCATTTCCTGATTACCAATTCCCTTTGCGTTCTCTTTCACAAACTCAATCATCTCATCTGTCCAAATTCTTCCTCTCATAACTAACCCTCAAGCATCTTCGGTAACTCATTTTGCTGATCCATATTAATCAGCGCTGCACTTCTTGCTTTTAACACCAATTCACCATTATCAATTATCTTTGTGGCTAAATTCGACACCACTTTCGATCTCTTGATCTCGGTGTCTAATTCCTCAGCGGTTAAATCACCGTCTGTTAATCTTTCTAATTGTGAAAATAAATGATTGTTCAAATCTCCTAGTGTGTTTTTCATCTTCAATTCACCTCCGGAATGTACTCTGTGAAGTACCAGATAAGATCATCGTGAAACTCGTCAATTATTTTTTGTGCAGATATTTTATCTTTGTAGTAGCCAAAGCTGGTACTGATTGCGTAATGCACAACTCTAGCCGAATCTAAATCTTTTGCTTTGGGATAATAGTAAATGTAGTATTTACATTGGCTACTATCCGAAAAATCAAGTTCCCAACCCCCGTTCAGTTCTTTTCTGCGAACTGCGATCTTTTGCTCTAGATAATCGGCACGTCTTTTATTTCGTGCTTGTTCCCTTGTTTTGAAATAATTCCCTGTGTGGAAAACATAGGTGCAAGCTGTATCGTCTTCCCAATCTGCCTCCATAATTTCACCAAATAAATTTATCAAATAAAACTTATCTCCCTCTTGCGGAAATGGTTTTTCTTCTAACTTTTCTAGTTCTTTTTTATCAATCTCAACGGTTATTTCTTTACCGTCTATAATCAATGTTGCTT
>JAAYRL010000025.1 GCA_012518795.1 Clostridiaceae bacterium | reverse complement strand
TTTTCCAATGCTTTATTTGTGTTGCACTTTTCCTATTCAATTTTCAAGGTTCTATTTTGTTTTTTACTTTCTGTTAGCTATAAAATCTTTTTATTTCTTTGTTGACTTTTTATAGCTGGTCTTATTCTTTCTGAAGGAATACTATTTGAACAAGTAAGCATCATATACCTCATTTCAACCTGTCGCACAGCGGTAGGAGTTCTTCCAACTTTGCTACAATGCGCTTCTGTTCCGCAAGGGGTGGGAGAGGGATGAGATAGTTCTTTAAAATTTTAAACGGTGGTATATTTTTAATTGCAGATCCTTTACTGTGAGCCCTTGCATTTTCTTTTAAAACCACATCAAAAAACACCAAAAAATAAGGAACATAAATAGGTTCAAACAGTTTCATTCGCATTAATGCTTGGTTTATTATGCCTTGCTCAATATCGTCTGGCAAGACATATGTTTCTCCTATAGTACCTGCACAACTAACAATTATATCACCCGGAAAAACTTCAAACCCTGTCATTTTATTTTCAAAATAATCTCTCGTAATATAATATTCACCGAGAGTTGCATCTTTTTGAATAGCATTTTTTTGTTCATATACTTTGACTGAATTATTTCCTTTCGGTACAAACATATTTTTAGTTAAGGCACTTCCAAAAGGTCCTTTTCTATAACTTCCCAAATTTCCAAATCTAACCCATGTCCAATTCTCAGGAATATCAAAAGGTTTTTCTTCATCTGTAATGGGTGCTAAAGGCTTTTCTACTTTGATTGCTTTTTTAGCAATGAGTCGCTCTCTTTCAATTTGAATCTGCTGATATAATTCCTCACCAGTACCTTCTTCTTCTCGCTGTTCAACAAGCTTGCCTTGAATAGCATATTGAAGTAGAGATTTCTGCATATCTTCAGGAAAACGATTATTGAAATCCTCCAGTTTGGTCCAGACCTCTTCATAACAATCAATATAAGGAAGTAATTCCTCAATCTTTGCCACAATGCGTTTCTGCTCAGCAAGAGGAGGGAGCGGTAACACAAGGCTCAGCACATTATTTCTTGTAATGCCTGGAATCATGCTTTTCGCCTGTGTTTTGAGGTAATTCACCCTACTTTCTACAAAATATCTTATGAAAGATGTATCTACTACAATAGTTGTAATCGACATCAACTGACGAGCAATATGAACTTTTTCCTCTTCAAGAATTACTGTTTTTCCTACAGTTCCTTTGCAGGTTAAAAGCAAATCGCCCCTTATAGCAATGTTGTTGGGATACTCAGTCCATCTATTTATTTCTAGAATGCCATTTTCTATATTGCTTGCACCTGTAATATATGGGATGCCATTTTCAAGGCTATTGTATTTATCAGGAGTTAAATCCGCTCCTGATAACAAGGATATTACTGAACTAAACCTAACCAAATTCCAGCTTTCTGGAATATCAAAGGGCATCTCTTCCTCTGTAATTTCAGGCAATGCTTTTTCTTTTCTGATTATTCCTTCTTTTATTAGTTTTTGCTTTTCGGCCTGTATCTGCTGAAATAACTCCTCGCCAGTACCTTCTTCCTTTCTCTGTTCCACCAACTTACCTTGGATTGCATATTGCAAAATACTGTTTCGCAACTCTTCCGGGGTCATTCGCTATCACCTCCCAGAAGCGATGTGATATCCGCCAAAACACGGTCAATCTTAGCATTAAGGGAAGCTCTTTTTTCTTCATACTTATGAATCAAATCAAGAGGTGCCAGAATTTCTTCCTCTTCAAATGGAAATCCACATTGATCAAGATTATATCCAAATTCTTTTGTAAGCTGTTCATAAGAATAGCACTTTGCTTTGTCGAACCCATCAATGTTGATTTCTTTACGGTCATTCCACCATTCTTTCACAACATCAAAGTGAGCAAGTTGCATAGGCTTGGTCTTGGAGAAATTTTTATAACCTTCCGGCATATCCAAACGATAGTACCACGTATTCTCAGTCTGCCTTGTATTATCAAAGAAAAGAATATTCGTTGTAATGCTTGTATATGGTGAAAAAACGCTACCGGGCAGACGAATAATAGTATGTAGATTAAACTCTTTCAAAAGCTTCTTTTTTATATTCACCTTTGCATTATCAAGCCCGAAAAGGAATCCGTCCGGAAGAATAACTGCGGCACGACCATTCTTTTTTAGGCGATACATAATTACAGACATAAACAGGTCTGCCGTCTCACTTGATGCAAGATCATCCGGAAAATGATTCTTTACATCTGCTTTTTCACTGCCTCCATAAGGTGGATTCATAAGGATAACATCAAACTGATCTCTTTCAGTGTAGTCAAGCACATCACGCAGAAGCGAATTATCATGATAAACCTTTGGAACATCGAGTCCATGTAAAAGCATATTGGTAATACAAAGCATATAAGGAAATTGCTTTTTTTCAATACCGTAGATTGAATTGCCATACGCTTCTTGATCTTCGACGGTTTCAACTTTCTTTTCAAGCTCCTTTAGCCAGCTCGTAATAAAGCCGCCGGTTCCACAAGCAAAGTCCGCCATTTGTTCACCGATTTTCGGTTCAATCATCTGCGCCATAAAGTCTGTTACAGCACGCGGTGTATAGAATTCACCTGACGATCCAGCACTTTGGAGTTCTTTCAAAATAGATTCGTAAATCTCGCCAAAGGCATGACTTTCTTCATAGTCACTCAAGTCTAAATCATCAATAATATTAATAACCTGACGAAGGAGAACTCCGTCTTTCATGTATTGGTTTGCATCTTCAAAAGTCGTCTTTACAATGGACTTTTTGATAGGAGTTTCAGGTGTTACATTAAGTGCTTTTAAGGTTGGGAACAAAGTGTTGTCCACAAAATTGAGAAGAGTGTCTCCTGTCATAGCATCACCCGATTTATCATCGTGCGCCCAATTTGACCAACGACAATTCTCAGGAATGATCGAAACATAATCATCTTCAACAATTTCCCAGTCTTGTTCCTTTGTATCATACACTTTTAAGAATAGCATCCATGCAAGCTGCTCAATACGTTGCGCATCACCATTTATGCCGGCATCATTACGCATGATATCTCTGATTCTCTTTACAAAATTTGATATGTTACTCATACTCTATGCTACTCCATATAGTTCTTCTTCAAGCTCTTGTATCGCCTTAACATATCCGGTCTTGCCACCAAACATTGCAACAATTTTCGCCGGTGAACCGAACCTTTTAAGCGGATCGAGTCTTAGTACATCTGTGCTTTCAATTTCATAGATACCCATATTCATATATTTATCCAGAAGGGCTTCTAACACTTCTCTTGCGTCACCGCCATACTTGCTGAAGAAGTCACTCTTTTTAACCTTATTTGCTCTTTCTGTTCTGGTCAAAGGTTTTTGGTCAAAAGCCACATGACAGATAAAATCAAAGTCATCAACATCCTCCATACCCTGATCCCGCTTCAAAGCATCCAAATCGATTCCCCTTTCCCGGAACAACTCTTGAATCTTTTCTTTCTTTTGCTCTGCTGTCCATTGAGCAATAAAGTTCTCAAGCGACGCATACGTTCCAAGAATATTAGTTTTTGTATAATCTATTATATTTTCCTTGCGAAGCAGCTTACCATTTGCATCATATACCGAAACAGTTTTGTTAATAATTGATACTTGACAACCATCTGAATCAATATAAGGCTTCGATTTTTGCTCCGAATCAGGTCTAGGTGGTGCAGTATTGTCTCTACCACTAGCATCCGGATTAAAACCGGGAATTATCTCGATCGGACCATCCCAGTCCGGATCAGCAAACAGGCGAGCAACGCCTCGAAAATCCATGACTGTAAAATGCGTTTTACCATCTTCTTCTCTTAACCGAGTACCCCGACCAATAATCTGCTTAAACTCTGTCATCGAATTTATCATCTGGTCAATTACAATGAGTTTCGTCATTTTGCAATCTGCACCGGTAGATAACAGTTTTGAAGTTGTTGCAATAACCGGATATTTTGCTGATACGGAAATGAAGTAATCGAGCTTACTTTTTCCATAATCATCACTACCTGTGATACGAACAACATAATCCGGGTTTTCTTGAACCATATCTGCATTGAGATTATTAAGTGCAATTCTCATTCGTTCGGCATGATCTTCTGTAGCACAGAAAACGATGGTTTTTTGCATTCTATCCGTGCTTTTCAAATATTCAGTGATCTCTTTTGCAACTTGATTAATCCGATCCTCGATGATGATATTGTAATCAAAGTCGCTGTTATCATATATTCTGTCCTCAATCAAATAGCCATCGATATCTCTCTGATCTTTGCTTGGCCGCCAACCATATGAAATATCAGCCATTACACTGATAACACGAAAAGGTGCCAGGAAACCATCCTCGATACCTTCTCGCAGGCTGTATGTATAAATAGGTTCTCCAAAATAATCGATATTGGAAATATATTTTGTTTCTTTAGGTGTAGCAGTCATACCGATTTGGACAGCAGAACTGAAGTACTCCAAAATTTTCCTCCAGTTACTGTCTTTCTTAGCGGAACCTCTGTGACACTCATCAATAATGATCAGATCAAAGAAATCTGGATTAAAAAGTTGCGATAATCGGGATATTGTTTCATCCTCATCACTCTCATCTTCTCTATCTGTAAGCTGTTGATAAAGAGAAAAATAAACCTCATGAGAAGTAATTGTGGATGGCTCATCTTTAGCAAAATTAATTTTATGGATTGTTCTTCTAAGTGGTGCAAAGTCTTGCTGAATAGACTGATCTACAAGAATATTCCTATCCGCAAGATACAGCACTTTATTAACAAAACCTGCCTTTAATAAACGATATACAATCTGAAATGCCACGTATGTCTTTCCGGTACCTGTCGCCATTACTAAAAGCAAACGATTTTGACCCTTGGCAATCGAATCAACAGTGCGATTAATTGCGATACGTTGATAATATCGTGGTGCATAGGTTCTTTGACTTGTATAGTATGGCTGATCGATTATATCAGTTTCTAATTGGCTCATTCCTTGACCATCATTAGACTCTGCTTTAAAGCGTTCATAAAGTTCATCATAGGTTGGAAATTGGTCAAGCGGAATTTGTCTTTCAAGACCGGTTAAAAAATCATGTTCATAAAATGCATCACCATTCGAGCTGTATGCAAAAGGAACATCCAACATTTGAGCATATTCCTTAGCTTGTTGAAGACCATAAGACACTGAATGATTATTATCTTTGGCCTCAACAATTGCAATGGGATTATTTGCATTGATATACAAAACATAGTCTGCTTTTTTCGCTGCTTCACGCGAAACAAGATTTCCTTTAAGATTGACTCTTCCATCTGTAAATTGAACCTTTGTTTCCATGGTGATTTTGTTCTGCCAGCCCCGATTCTGAATTGTAGGTGTAATAAAATTGAGCTTAATATCTTCTTCTGTCATTTGTTTTTTTGGAATAATCATGCTCATTTTTTATCCTTCATCCTATACCTTCTCTACATCTTAACCACTTTTTCTCCAACTACTGAATCGTCAATATACTAAGTATGATCTTTATTATGCTGCAATGTTTATGTTTAAGGAAATATCCTAAAAACTCTCCGGCACTAACTTTAGCTTATTAATTGTCTCGTGTGCTCGTGAAAGATCATCATAGACGGTCAGAACATCATCGGATTCCCATGTACGCAAGTCCTTTTCGTCAATTACACCTTTACTCTCCCTAATTATTTTCGCTAGTTGCTCTTCATCTGCAACAGCAACGACAGCTTGCACAGCCGCATTCTTTTGAGCCTTCTTGAGATTTAGAATAAGACTGTCTATTGAGCCTTTGGACTGTACCTCAAATACATAGATTGCTTTACCCATGTTTCCGATCTTTGCTTCCCAAACTGCATCAACAACAGCACCTTCTGCAATGCGAACCTCAGACCGGCTCTCAAAACCAAGCAATTCCCCAATAGCAACCAATTTTTCTTTTATTTCATCATGAATTGACTTCGACTCATTTATGATTTCAGATATTTCAACTGCAGAATTCTGTTCAGTCATTTCAAGATTATTCTTTTCTGTAAGAGGCAGTATTTCATCCCACAAAAAGTAATCAACTGCCAACAAGTCAACAGCTTCAACGCCTTCGCTTTGCATCATACTTGCGATCTGCTTTGCAATCTCACATACTTCAACGAATTTATTGCCAGTATATTGATAATTGTATTTTGGCATATCAGGGATGCCTAGATAGGTAAAACATTGGATTGTCGTTCTGTTAAAAATCACGTATTCTTGCGGATTAATATACGTGAGAAGTTCACTTATCGTTGCAGGGCCTAACCCTTTAACTGTTTTCAAGAAGCTATCCCACCGATCTTGTACAGGTGCTTCGCCATATAAGAGCTCTACCAATCTTGACTTCAAATGTTCAAATCCATTGTCACTGATGAGCTTATCTACAACGTACTTTTTATTTCCCCATATTAACATTGACCACAGCTTGGCTATAAACTCAAAAAAATCCTCTTCTGTCATGTTTTTTAGTTTTGTGCTTGTGAATGACTGATAGAACTTCTTACGTTCACTTCGTTCCTTTTCATGTGCTTCGTAGTAAGCCGCATTTTTCTTTTGCTTTGTTTTAAATTCTCGGATTAACGTATATAGCTCGGCTGTATTCATATTTGATACCTCTTCAATAATTTATTACATTATATGATGTATTAATATTTCCGTCACGTTTCATACGTATAAAGAATTACAGATCTTTTTATAATGTCTTTTTTAATTATAGACATGAGTTTATATCTAAATATTATTTAAAGTTACACAAAAACATTGGAAAACACACTACTTCTTAAGTGTTCTCTTTTGTTTCTCCATCCTGGACCTCCCATGTTGTTGGTTTGCTATCTTTTTGTCCAACATTTTGGGTTCAGTTCAGCCGATGGTATTCTGAAAGTGCGTTTTCCATCAAAAAAATCTCTAATTACAAAATTAACCTATTATATAATCAAGTCATCATTGAAAACATGTGTTCAATATTCTAAAAACATCGTGCTAAAAATGTAGAGTAAGAACATTAATATAGGAACAAATATAAAAATATTTTAAATATGGAAAGGTACATTTTTATGAACGATTACAATAACATGATTTTGGCTTTAGAAGAAAAACAAGTTGAAGATATAGCCTTATTAAAAGATCTGCTTTTAGAAATAATTGAGTGCTACTTGTCAGATAACAAAATGAGTGATCCAAATGTATTTGAAATAGTGTTAAGTAAATGCGATGAGATTGATTATCAGGACCTTGATACTGTTATGGCTTATGCAATGTTACATTTGTTAGATCGATACCGTAGATTTCAATTTATGCAAATTAAATTAATTGAATCCGGTTATTTGAAAAATTCACCACATCTATCTAAAAAGAGACATTATCATTCTGATAAGGAAGAGTTTCAAACAAGAATTTTAGATGTTGGAACAGGACCGGCCCCTGCATTATTAGCATATTCTGATTTTTTTGATTGGTATAGCGATTTTAAAAATATAACTATAGACATTAAAATGGACTATATTGAACAAAGTATGGGATTTAGAAGTTTTTTGCATTATTTAGTCGAGTTTGCAATGGTAAAAAACAAGTTTTATCATGTTCCATTTCATAAAGGTACTTTTTACAATGTGTTGGATTATTCAGAATCATCATATCGTCTAGGCAAGAGTTTTAAGAGTAGAAAATATGATTTTGTTATTTTTAGCAATTTTTTAACAAATGACGATTTTGTAGAAAACATCAAACCTAATTTACACGAAATTTTTAATAGTTTAACAAATAAATCTATAGTTTTAATAGTAGGAGCAAAACCAACATCTAAAAAATATTCAAAGATATACAATACATTAGAAAATATAATTGGTAAAAGATTTTCTCGTAAACAATATAAAGGGCAATGGAAAAAAATTTTTTCAGAATCCTTCGACTTAAAATATAGCGATCATCGCACAGGAGAAGTTGTGAGATCTTATTTCAATGAACTTAAACATTTGTTAAATGAAAAAGGTTTACTTACTAAACTGCCAGATTCCGTGATAAAACTGATTGAAAGAGGTAGTGGATATAATAGTAAATCTTCTTGGTATGTAGAAGTTTATCAGAAATTTTCTTATATAAAGTATTACAAAAAAAACAGATAATATAGTTAAGTTAGTCTCATATTGGAAACCCGATTCCTGCAGACGTAAAATTTCTCTGATCTTCATTTCACTTAGACTCCTTGACATCCTTTTCCTCCGTTATGATGAATTTCTTACAGCATAACGAAAGGGTATATTTGAATAAAATGTGAGTACACTGTCTGAATTAATCCTGATTTGCTGTCCGAATTAATTTTGATTCTTCAAATAGTGTGAAACGATATCTCGGCGGAGCAAAACTCCGGCTTTAACTTCTCTTTATACTTTTCTTCACTCATAAGATTCTATTATCTTTCTAAGGTCTGAACCTCTTCTCTCCATAAGATTCATCCTTAAAAATACATCTGCAATAATTGGATTTCCCACATTCATTGATTATGTTCACGTATAAAAGAATCATAATAGCCTAGCTTTAGAGTTATCTAATCTTTCAAACAGGAAATTGGGACAACTAGAACCCCATCTTTTCTCTTATATGCAAAAGGAGCTATGCCACATAAAACCATTAGGAATGAAGGTGATTTCATCCTATCAAGGTCAATTTTTGATGCTAAATCCAGTAATGTTTTTGCACCTGCTTCTATATGAGAATTACCACCCAATTTAATTTCAATTAATCCATAACTACCATTTCGTAGGTGGATAACTGCATCACATTCTAAGTTATTACTATCTCTATAATGATAAACATTTCCATATAAACTGTCAGCGTAAACCCTTAAATCTCTAAGAGCTAAATTCTCAAATAAAAAACCCATAGTATTCAAATCATTAATTAAATCCTCGGGTCCCACACCTAAAGATGCTGCTGCAATAGAAGGATCTACAAAATATCGTGTATCTGTGGTTCGTATAGCTGCTTTAGATCTCAAATTTGGATTCCATGCCGGAGAATCCTCAATTACAAAAATCTTCGTAAGTGCATCTACATAGGAATATAATGTTTTTTCATCAAAAGTTCCTATATCGTTTGATAACATATCCTGCCTAATCACTTCATAAGATGCTTGACTACCGACATGTCTCGCATATGACCTTAAGAATCTTCTGGCTTTTTCTTTATCTCTGGAAACATTGTCTACTCGGCTTATATCCTGACTTATAATTGCCTCATGATAATCAATCGCCTGAAATAATGCCGGCTTATCTGCTAATGTGACGGACTTAGGCCATCCACCTCTGCAAATCCAAAAAGCTAACTCTTTAATCGTTGTTTGACTTTGCCCGCTTGGAATATCTCCTTCAAACAGCCTACCGAGAGACACTTGTCCGTTTGACTCTTGTGATTCGGACAAACTCATCGTTCTCATTTTTAAGCGAGATATTCTGCCTGTACCTGTATGAAAAGAATCATCTAAATCCGGAGGTACAGCTGAACCGGTTAAAATAAATTGCCCCATCTCATTTCTTTGGTCCACTTCATATCGAACTGCATTCCATAAATTTGGTGCAATTTGCCATTCATCAATTAATCTTGGTACTTCCCCCTCCAATAAAATCTGAGGATTTATTTCTGCCATATCTTGGTATTGTTTTGTCATATTAGGCTGATCCATCGAAATCAGACTATTGGAAAACTCTTTAGCTGTTGTAGTCTTGCCACACCATTTAGGACCTTCTATTAAAACAGCTCCCTTGGCGACTAATCTTTCATCTAAAAGTTTGTCGGCTACTCTCGGTAAATATTGCATTTTATGCCTCCTCTCTTTTAGATATTATATCATCATTCCTGTAAATATTTACTATTGATTCCTGTATTTATGGATTTATTTTTCCTGTAAATATAAATTTGAAATTGGAAAACGCGTTCCCAGTAGGCCAGTAGGCTGAACTCCCGAAAGCGTATTTTCCAATTTAAAATTCCTGTATTAGTAAATGTCGCAAGTATTCCTTCGTTAATTTTGATATAAAAATACACCCCTTATCTCTGGTCCAACTTTTCAAGACCAGTATAATTCGGGGTAAATTTTATTATCAAGATTTTGTACCGATCAAACCAAATCCATTCTGTGGATGTTTGAAATAGATTCTTTAGCAACTCTTTCTTATTCTAAGCCATTTGCTACTATTCCCACTCAATCGTTGCCGGAGGTTTACCTGTGATGTCGTAGACGATGCGGTTGATGCCGGAGACTTCGTCTGTGATGCGTTTGGTGATTTTGCGTAAGAGGGGGAATGGAATTTCTGCGGGTTCGGCGGTCATGAAGTCAACTGTTTTGACTGCTCTCAGGGCAAGCGTATAGTCATAAGTTCTGGCATCATCTTTGACACCGACTGATTTGAGATTGGTCAAAACTGCAAAGTATTGACTGAGTTCACGATCCAGTCCGGCTTTTGCGATTTCTTCACGATAAATCGCGTCCGCATCGCGTAAGAGGTCGGCTTTTGCTTTGGTTATATCGCCGATTATTCTGATGCCGAGTCCCGGCCCCGGGAACGGTTGACGCCAAATCATATCTGCCGGTATGTCCATAGCTAGTCCGACTCGGCGTACTTCATCTTTGAACAAATCTGCCAAAGGCTCAATAATACCTTTGAAATCGATATCTTCCGGCAAGCCGCCGACATTGTGATGACTTTTGATCAGTTTGCTGTCGCCGGCACCCGATTCGATAATATCGGGATAAATTGTACCCTGAACGAGATATTCGGCATTCTCAATTTTTTGCGCTTCTTCTTCAAAAACCCGGATAAACTCCTCACCGATGATTTTTCTTTTTTGTTCGGCATCAACGACATTTGCCAGTTTGCCGAGGAATCTGTCTTCGGCATTAACCCGGATGAAATTCATATCAAATTGCTTGCGGAACATTTGCTCAACCTGATCGCCTTCCTTTTTGCGCATCAAACCGTGATCGACAAAAATGCAATAGAGCTGTTTGCCGATCGCCTGATTAACGAGGACTGCGGCAACCGAAGAATCAACACCGCCGGATAATCCCATGATCACCTTGCTGTTGCCGACTTCTGCCTTGATCTCAGCAACTTTGTTTTTGATAAAATCATCGATCATCCAGTCGCCTTTCAGTTTTGCCTGATTGAATAAAAAATCCTGCAAGAGCTGTTTTTCTGAATCTGTTTGTTTAAATGCAGGAACTTCGGAACTGACATAAATATTCTTCGCCTGATCAGCCGTGATCAGATTTGCATCCAGACATATTGCCAAGACCGGCAATTCCAAGGTGAGAATATCAGCGATGGCCTTGGTCAATTTTTGATGAACTTGCGGATTCGGTTTCTCATATGATGAACCGATCAGAATCACTGCCTGATAGTTTTCCGCTTGCAATTTATCAAGCGCAAGCGTGTACGGTTTGACTTCCGAATAGACGTTCAAATCTCTGACCCGTCTGGCAATAATTTGTGCATAAGGTGAACCACAATCCAAGATTAATATTTTTTGAAAATTTACGCCCGGCATATTTTTCACTCTTTCTATTTAATTCGTTGTTTTTTCCAAAACTACATATTCTGATCATCGAATGAATCGAGGATTTCCTCCAGCTTCGGCATGACTTTGGCAAGGCTTCCTTCTTTAAACGGATTTTCCAGATTGGCAACTTCCAGTAATTCCAGAAAAGGTTTGCTGCCGCCGGTTTGGCATAATCTAAGATAATCTGCCCAGGCATTTTCCGGATCGGCTAAACTCTTGAGCAAGAATTGGAAAGCACAAACTTGAGCCAAAGTGTAGTCGATGTAATACATCGGCGCACCGAAAATGTGGAGCTGACGCATCCATTTGCCGCCGTTTTCCAAAAATTCATCGCCGTCAAAATCCAGATGCGGCTGATATTTCTGCTCGATTTCACGCCACATTGCATTGCGTTCCGCAGGTGTTGCCTCAGGATTGGCATAAACCCAGTGTTGATATTCATCAACCGCTACGCCGTATGGAATAAATTCAATCGAGCCGCTTAAATGGGAAAACTTGAATTTGTCGGTTTGCTCTTTGAAAAATAAATCCATCCAGGGCCAAGTCAAAAACTCCATACTCATTGAGTGGATTTCCGCAGCTTCTAAAGTCGGGAAAACCATATCCGACGGGAAAATCTCACGACTTTGGAAACATTGGAAAGCATGACCCGCTTCATGCGTCATTACTTCAATATCGCCCTGGGTGCCGTTAAAATTAGCAAAAATAAACGGTGCTTTGTAATCAGAAATCATGGTGCAATAGCCACCGGCTTCTTTGCCCGGTTTGGCTAATAAATCCATCAATTCATAATCCAGCATGAAATTGAAAAACTCGTTCGTTTCAGGCGAAAGCTCCTGATACATGGTTTTTGCCTGATCGACAATAAAATCAGAATCTCCTTGCGGCAACGGATTTCCCGTATTGAAATTCAAAGATTCATCATAATGTTTCAATTCAGACAAACCCAATCTGGCTTGTTGACGTTGTTTCAATTTGCTGACCAGCGGCACGATTTCCGTATAGACCTGATCTCGATATTTGGCAACATCAGCCGCATTATAATCTGTTCTCGACAAGCGGTAATAAGCTAATTCAATGAAATTTTCATAACCTAAAGTCTTGGCAATTTTCGTTCTGACTTTGACCAAATCATCGTAGATGCGATCAAGCTGCTCCTGATTGTCGGCATAAAATCCGTAATAAGCAGCGGTTGCCGCTTCGCGTCTTGCCCGATCCTGATCCTGACGGAAAGGAGTCAGCTGAGCTAACGTATAAGTTTCCCCCTCAAATTCTACTTCGGCCGAAGCAACTAATTTGGAATATTCCGTCGAGAGTTTATTTTCCTCAATTAAGTCCGGCATAATCTCCGGTTTGAAAGTTTTCAATTGGACATCGATTAAATTGAAATACTGTTTGCCGAGTTTTTCCTCAAGTTCAGCCCGGAATGGAGATTTAACCAGAGCTTGATCAAATTGATTGACCTTCTCTTCAAAGAGCGGTGAGTTCTCATTAAAAAATTCTATTTCCTGATCATAAAATTCGTCTCTGGTATCGATTGTATGGCGAATGTGTGCCAGAGTTCCCATAGTCGTAAAGTGGCTTTTGATCGATTCCAAACGTTGGATACAGATTAATTGTTGATTTGCATTATCTGAGTTTTCGAATAACTCTAAGATTGAATTGAATTCTGTTTTTAATTCAGCCATATCCGGTCTTTGGTATGACAGCTCATGAAATTTTTGCATTATGTTTCCTGTTTCTAGTTTTGTTTTCTGTTTTTAATTCTAATACTAATACTAATTTATTTAATTTCCTGCTAAATTCAGAAATATCATAGTTTATTATAAGTTGATTGACCTTAGGCCTCAACAGAATTGTTCTCAGTATTCAATTCCCGGTCTGGCCATTAATTTTTCCGTATTGTAAGGATGTTTTACCGCATGTATTTCTGAATAATAATCCGCAATTTCAATCAAAGCCTGCGAAGGATCGCGTCCTGTTAAAACTACTTCCAAAGTTTCCGGTTTCTTGTTGAGAAAATCCAGCAAAACTTGCTCCGACAGCATTCCGGTACTAAGCGCACCCAATGCTTCATCCAGAATCAGCACATCGATCTCTTTTTCATCCGCTGCAGAAATTCCTTGCATCAGATGTGACTCACACCAAGATTTAGTTTCGGCCTTTTCTTCTTCGTTCATAACAAAAGTAAACTTCTGGGTCGGCATCCCGCTCAGCACTTTTACATTAGGCAAATTTTGCAAAACCTTAAGCTCCGAAGAATCTCCGTATTTGAGAAATTGAATGAACATCACACGCAAACCATAGCCTGCCGCTCTTACCACTAAGCCTACTGCTGCGGTGGTTTTGCCTTTACCGTCACCTGCATATAAATGAATTTTACCTGTTGTTATTTTTGCTTGATTATTTTCCATATCACTATCTCGCTTTTCTGAATATTTGAGTTTCTAAGAATTTTACTAAATGTTTTAATATAAAATTTTATTGAATAATATAATAACACATTCACAATATCGTAGTTGCAGCGTTGTTACACTTCTTTTCAGGATTATCATATGCAATTTACTTCAACATTTATGTCAACTCGGATAAATTTATCTTGAATTAGAAAGATTTAATCTTAACAATATTGGTTAATCTTAATATAGTTGTCTTAACTTAATCGGATAAATTTATCTTGACTTAGAAGGATTTAATCTTAACAATATTGATTAATCTTAATATAGTTTTCTTAACTTAAAACGTTTTTAAGTTCGGAGTGTTAGCAATTACAAGATACTTATCTTAATAACAAATGTTCAAAGTTCGCAGTATTTTAATCGGAGTGTGGCAAAATGAACTATGTATTAATCGGCATGCCGGGCAGTGGCAAAACTACCATCGGGAAACTGTTAGCGGAAAAGTTAAACTATGATTTTATCGATAGTGATGATTTTTTGGAATTACTGTTCGATGAAACGATTCCCGAAATGTTTGCAAAAAGCGAATATTATTTCAGAAAACGTGAAACTTTTGCTATTAAAGTTTTGTCCGATATGGAGCAAGCTGTAATTTCCACGGGAGGCGGAGTTGTTTTGCGTGAAGAAAATATCCGGTTTTTGAAAAAGAATGGCCTAGTCATTTTTCTTGATCGCTCGCCTGATACGATCATCCAAGATATTGAGAACAGTACCAGGCCCTTGCTGGCAGAGGATAAAACTCATCTGTTTACCCTATATGAACAAAGAATTGAACTTTATCGCAAGTATGCCGATTTGATTATTGCCAACAATCAACCGATCGAAAAAGTTTGCCAATCTATTATTGAGCAAATTTCTATCTAAATTCATTAGCTTTTGAAAAGCAACAGTATTCATTGCTAATTAATAGAGCTTGGCAAAAATTTCGTCAGTTTTTGAACAATACATGTAATTTTTCTCTAAATTAAAACAGCTGTCATAAAACTCGGTTGTTTTAGGAACAGCTGTTTAATTGTTGTTTGTTAGCTACTCGGTAGTCCGGTATTAGATTTCGAGAATCCAAGGCGATGAGGTTTAATTGTTGTTTGTGAGCTACTTGGTAGTCCGGTATTTGATAGTGAAATTTCACTTGTTTACTAAGTTTACTAACTTTTATTCAGTATCGGCACCGCAATTATCGATAGTCAATCTTCGCTTATAGACAAATTTACAAACTTACGAGCAGCCGGTTGTTTTGTTTACAAACTTATGAGCAGCCGGTTGTTGTGCCGCAGTCAAGGCAAACGTCGCAGGTACCGTTACGGACCATGCGGGCACTTGAGCAATTGGGGCAGGTCGTGCCGTCGTAGATTCTTTCGCCGAATTGTGCTGCTTCGATTGCATCTTCATGGACATATTCTTCGAATCCGACCTGGGTAATCATCGGTGTCGAACCGGTTTCGGCACTATCTTGCAGGCCCTGACCGAAACTGAAACCGCCGACATTTTGCAAATTATCAATTTGTTCTTGATCCGGCTTAACTTGAATTCTGGTAAAATCGCCAATTTCTAAATCAATAATCTTGCTGATCAAATCCGAGATCGATGTACAATATTTAATGTTGGGATGGCGCGATACGAAACCGTACGGTTCATATTTTTGACCGCGCAACATTTTGGCAATATTGTGAGGCGGGATTTTGTATTGCAACATGACGGAAATGGTTTTGGATAATGAGTTGAGTAAACCCATGATTGTTGTTCCTTCGCGGTCAGTTGTAATATAAATCTCGGAAATTTCACCCAACTCGTTGCGGTTAACCGTGGTATAGATCTTTACATCTTCGATTTTTGCCGGGTGAGTTCTGCCGGATCTGATTCCGACCAATTTTTCTCTCTGTGAAGCCAAGGAATGTGGCATTTGCATGCCGGCGTCGAATTCATCTCTGGCTGAACCGGCAGCAAGTCCGTCTATTTCGGCCTGGAGAATTTTGATTTCGGATTTCAATTCTTTGGTTTGATTTTCCAGCTCACCGGCACGATCCAATAATTGAGCATAAGACAAGTCTGCCAAAGGCATCTCGGCAACTTGTTCGGCATCTAAATGAATATTGAGCGGCTGAGCAAATTTGGAACCGTCACGATATAAAGTAATTCCTTTTATTCCGAGTTTCCAGGATTCCAAAGCAACGTCTTTGAAAGCTTTGACCGTTGCTGAACGAGGTAAATTGACCGTCTTGGAAATAGCGCCGGAAATCATCGGGGTTAAAGCTGCCACCATTTTGACATGACCCATGTAATGAATGTAACGTTCACCGGTTCCGCATTGATTCGCCGTATCAAAGACCGGATAGTGTTCCGGTTTGAGATGGGGAGCGCCTTCGATTTTGCCATCGACGATCCGGCCATTTTCTTTACGTAAAATGTAATCGACGATATCTTTAATTTCGTCTTCTGAATAATCCAGACTACGCAGACCGGCCTCCAGCACCGGATTAACTAATTCCATAAATCCGCCGCCGACCAATTTTTTATAAGTTACATGAGAAAAGAACGGCTCAATGCTGGTAGCTGCACAATCCATTGCAAAAGAAATTGTACCGGTAGGTGCGATAACTGAAACTTGAGCATTACGATAGCCGTAAAGTTCACCGAATTGTTCGGCATCATGCCAGTCGGATATCAAGGTTTCCGACAACTTGGTCAAACCGAGTTTCTGCAAAAGATCATGATCGACAACGATCAGCTGATAACTCAAACCTTCCGGACGATCTTCTCTGGCACCGGCAGCGCGGGAATGGTTACGGATAACACGCATCATGTATTTTTTATTGATTTTATATTTGGCAAAAGGCTCCGATGCTTTCGCCAACAAAGCTGAGGTACGATAACTGCGACCGGTTAAAATTCCGACCAAAGCGCCTGCTATAGCTCTTGCTTCATTTGAATCATAAGGCAGGCCCATACTCATCAGCAATGATGCCAAGTTGGCAACGCCGAGACCGGTGGCACGGAACAAATAGGTTTTTCTTGCAATTTCATCAGTCGGAAATTGTCCGCCGATAATGGACGCTTCGAGAACTAATTGACACAATTCAATAACGTGGTGGTAGGCTTCAAGATCAAAAACTTTCGTTTTTGCATTATAAAAAGGCAATAAATTGATTGAAGCCAAGTTACAACTTGTATCGTCCAGAAAAGCGTATTCACCGCAGGGATTTGTGGAATTAATGCGGTTGTATTTTGCACCGTATTTGCCATCCTCACCGGCCGGGCAGGTGTGCCAAGCATTAAAAGTATCATCAAATTGAGGCGCCGGATCGGCACAACGCCATGCCGATTGATTAAATGTATCCCAAAGCTTTTTGACCGAAACCTCTTTATTAACCGAAGGATCAACACGCCCTTTTAAAGTAATTTTTGCATCGGGATTATTGGCCAAATCGTCAACTTTTTGCATGAAATCATCACTGAAGCGCACTGAATTATTGCTGTTCTGACCGGAAACCGTTTGATAGGCCTCACCGTCCATATCGCCGTCATAACCCATTTTGTTCAGAGCAATAACTTTGTCTTCTTCCTTGGCTTTCCAAGTCATAAAATTTTCAATTTCAGGATGATCAACATCGAGACAAACCATTTTGGCAGCTCGTCTCGTCGTACCGCCGGATTTGATTGCACCGGCATTGCGATCCAAACCGCGCAGGAAACTCATCAAGCCTGAAGAATGGCCTCCACTGGATAATGATTCACCTTCACCCCGGAGATCCGAGAAATTACTGCCGGTACCCGAACCGCCTTTGAACAATTTTGTTTCTGTTACGTAATGTTCGGAAATTGAATGTTTGCCCAGAAGTTTATCTTCAATGGAAAGAATGAAGCAGGCTGAGGCTTGCGTTCTGGTATAAGTATCTTCACTCATCACCACTTTTTCTTGAGCAGGATCATAGTAATAAAGTTCACTCGGTCCGCCCTTGATACCATAGGCCTGTTCCAAACCGGTATTAAACCACTGGGGAGAATTCGGTGCAAACATTTGATTCAACAGAGCAAAAACTAATTCATCGTATAAAATTTCAGCTTGGGTTTGATCAATCATATGTTCATCGAGAAGCTGCGTTACCCAAAAAATCACCATACGATGAGCAACTTGTTTCATACTTCTTTCATAACCTTCCGGAGTATTGAGTCCGGCTTTGCGGAAATATTTCGAAGCGATGATATCGCAGGCTTGTTGTGAATAATGTGACGGAAATTCCAGATCTTTCATATCGATCAGAACGTCGCCTGTTTTATAGTCTGTCAACAGAACATCTCTGCTTTCCCATTCGAAGAGATCATAAACGGTTTTTTCGGATTGTCCTTCTAATTCTTTTGTAAATTTGCGTTCAATTAAATCAGATAATTCGATGTCTAATGCAGATTTACCGGAATCGGTTAATATAGTATTATTTCGTATTTTATGCATTGACCAGACTCCTTTATTTTATATAAATTACACAACATTTAGTAGCATAGTTGATAAGCAACTACTACATATTGTGTTTGCGAAATCTATTATGACAAATATTATTGATGAATACAAGCACTGTTTTTACCTAAATTTTACCCTCATTTTTTTACATAAAATGGCTCTTAGCTTTTATTTGCAAGTGATTCGACACTTTCGAAGCATTTTTTTGATTGTAAAGAATATTAAAATGTAATGATAAGAATAATAGTTTGTAATATTTCTGAAATATAGAAACAAGCTTGTAAAATCGTTTTTTAAAAAACTTATCCAGTTTTTTAATAAATTTTTTTCTTACTTTTTTTCTTATAACTTATTCCTCTTTTAAAAAACTTGTTCCTCTTTTAAAAAACTTGTTCCTCTTTTAAAAAACTTATCCCTTTTTTAATAATTTATTTTTTTTAATTACTTGTTTTTTTAATAACGTGCAATGATTCTCTAAAAGGCATGCAATGATTTTCTAAAAGGCATGTAATAATTTTCTTAAGCAAGTATCAATTCTCTTAAGCATGTAATATTTCTCTTAAGCATGTAATGTTTCTCTTAGGCATGTAATAATTCCTTAGGCATGTAATGTTTCTCTTAAGCATGTAATATTTCTCTATATCATCTCACAATTTGCCCTGTTTAAAATTTTATATTTGTTAGAATTGTCTGAGAAACAGTTGCTACAAGGCTTTTCTGTGTAAATTTGTCCAAAATTTTTTTCGTATTATTTGATTATTACCCACAATAATAATTATTGTTATAATGTTTCTGTATTAAATTTAACGATTTAATAGAAGTTACAGTATTAATAAATTATAAATTGAGTATTCTTAATTAATGAATCGTTTACTCTACAAAGAAAGGAGAGTTGTCAGATAGATTAAAGAAAATTCACAGAAGCAACCAAGACGTTGCAATATTGATTGAAGTCAATCTATCAAGACAACAAATAATAAAATGTCAAATGAAATTCTAGGTGTACAGTTAGAAATTATTGCCCAACACTCTGAAGGCTATTTCGGTGATCCGTCAGGCTTTGAAGAACTTTTGTATAGTACAAAAACTGCTAATTCTTTTTTATTGGTAGGTAAAGGCGGCTATGATTCAAAGTATAGCGCTACCGCAGTTTTTGAATTAACACGCAGACAAGCTCAAGATTACTTGATCGGAGTTAAAGGCGAAGAAGAAGCTTATAGAATTTTACCGAAAGCTGCTCCTAAAAAAGCTGCCAAAGCTCCGGCTAAAAAGGCTCCTGCCAAAAAAGCACCTGCTAAAAAAACTACAACAAAGAAAACAACAGGCTCTAAATAACTTTTTTGCTATTTGCTTAAATAACTTTTTTGCTATTTGCTTAAACATATTTTTTGCTATTTGCATCAGACAAAATTTTCTAACAGTCAATGCATGAAAACCCTTTCTTCCCGGGAAGGGTTTTTTAATTTGCATTTAAATCGGTGCAGTCTATTCTAATAGAGTCCCTAAAGGTAGAAATAAGAAAATATATCAAATGGAAGAGTTTTTCATTTGCACTTAATTCGCAGAAATAAGTAGTAAACATTACAATGGGAAGATTTTTTAATTTGCATTTATTTCGCAAAAATATATCGCAAACATCACAAAATGAATTCGACAAACATGTGTTATAATAGAAAAGATTTCGTGTTGGAGGAATAACATATGAATTTTAAACAATTTTGTTCTGATATATTGATTCTCAGTGATCCGGAAAAATCCAAACAAATGAGTTCGTATATGAGAAATCAATTCGAATTTCTGGGAGTTCCTGCGGATCGTCGACGCGAAGCGTGCAAAAAACAATTTGAAACTGCTAAAGATGAAAATGCAATTGACTGGGAATTTGTTGATGCATGTTGGGAACAAAAATTCCGTGAATTTCAATATGCTGCAATTGATTACCTGACTCTGATGCAACATTTTCTGCAGGTGGAAGATTTAGAGAAAATAGAAGCTTTGATTTTGGACAAACCTTGGTGGGATACAGTAGATAATTTCCACAAACCTGTCGGGACACTTGTGATGACTTATCCGGAATTAGAAGATAAAATGCGTGAATGGAGTCTATCCGAAGAAATGTGGCTGCGTCGCTCTGCAATTATTTTCCAACTCGGATTCAAAAAATTTACCAATACAGAATTATTATATGAAATTATTAAAAACAATTTTGATTCCAAAGAATTTTTCATCAACAAAGCAATCGGCTGGGCTTTGCGCGAATTTTCCAAAACAGATCCGGATAGTGTCGCCGATTTCTTGCGAGAATATAAACACCGTTTAGCTACAATCAGCTATCGGGAAGCTACCAAGATTTTGAATAAGACGAATTAGATAATATGATTTGGAAAATTTTATTGCATCGAGAAGCTACTAAGATTCTGAATAAGACAAATTAGAAATCGGATAAAATTGTATTCTGATTTTATGTAATTTTAGGATTGTTGCAGATATTTTTAGATTACAGTTGAATTGTTGCGGATATTATTAGATTACAGTTGAATTGTTACGGATATTACTAGATTACACTTGAATTGTTACGGATATTATTAAAATACAGCCAACAGATATCAAATTGGAAATAATCCATTGCAGATAATAAAAGGAGTTAGTTTTGCATAAATTAGTCAGTTGGAATGTTAACGGTTTGCGGGCTATCGCGGGCAAAGGTTTTGTTGATATATTAAAAGAAATCAACCCGGACATAATGTGTCTGCAAGAAATTAAAGCTGAAAAAGAACAATTGCCGAAGAAGATCCAAAACATCGAAGGCTATCACGCATATTTCAATTCCAGCCAAACCAGAAAAGGCTATAGCGGAACTGCAATTTATACGAAAGAAGAACCTTTGTCTATTTCCCACGGTTTAGGTAATGAAAAGTTTGATCAGGAAGGCAGAATTCAATTTGCCGAGTATGAAACTTTTTATCTTTACAATATTTACTATCCGAATGGCCAGTCCGGGCCGGAGCGTTTGCAATATAAATTGGAATTTTATGATTACTTTCTGGAACATGCAAAGCAGATGATGGCGGAAAACAAATCAATTGTTGTTTGTGGTGATGTGAATACGGCACACCACGCAATTGATCTGGCCCGACCGGATGAAAATATCAATAATTCCGGTTTCTTGCCGGAAGAAAGAGCTTGGTTGGACAAATTTGTCGAAAGCGGTCTGATTGATACTTTCAGAATCTTTAATCAGGAACCCGACAATTATACCTACTGGGATTATAAAACCAAAGCAAGAGATCGCAATGTCGGATGGCGAATCGATTATTTCTACATTTCACAAAATCTGAGACCTCGGATGGTCGATGCCGCAATTCTCAATCAATATTATGGCTCGGACCATTGCCCGATCAGTTTAATTTTAACTAAATAAGTAAAAAAATTAAGCATAAATTTTGACTATCTTTTTGCTCAAAACTTATTGTTCTCAATTTCGTGAGTTGAGTAAGAAACTAAGCTTTGAATTGCATATTATTAAGGTCAAGAAATCGCTTGGAATGCGTTTACTGGAAAAATTCATCAAAAACTTGGCGAAATTGCCGTTAGAAAATCACACTGTTTGAGGGCTTTAGCCCGAGTTTGTGATTTTTAGGCAATAAGCCTTAGTTTTGGAATTTTTATCAGTACGCATGAACAAGCGATTTCATTGCCTTGATATTACAATTGATATTTGCTAAAAATTTCCATGAATTCATCGCCGGTAATCGTTTCGTTTTCCAACAGATAATTTGAAAGTTCGGTCATCGCCTCTTGATTATTCCCAATCAGTTCTCTTGCTTTTTCATGACATTCGTTAATGATCGAAACAACAATATCTTCCACTTCTTTCATGGTTTGTTGTGAAACGGACATACTACCCTCATCACCCATATAGCGTGAACCGCTTTCCTGTAATTTCACCATGCCGAAACGTTCCGTCATACCATATTGTGTCACCATGCTTTTTGCTAAAGAAGTAGCTCGCTCAATATCATTGGAAGCTCCGTTCGTCATCGTATTGAAAAATACTTCCTCTGCCGCTCTTCCGCCACATAGTGTTGTAATATGTGTCTCAAAATCTTCTTTGGAATAAAGATTTTTCTCTGATTCCGGAACCTGCATCGTGTAACCTAAAGCTCCGGAAGTACGTGGAATAATTGTAATTTTTTGAACCGGCGGACTATTGGTCTGTAAAGCCGCCACAAGAGCGTGACCAATTTCATGATAAGCAACAATTTCTTTTTCTTCAGGAGAAAGAATATCTTGTTTCTTTTGTTCTCCGGCAATCACAACTTCGACTGATTCTTGCAGATCTTCGAGCCGGACTTTATCCTGTCCCTCACGAACCGCCCGCAATGCAGCTTCATTCATGATATTCGCCAATTGGGCACCGGAAGCACCGGCTGTTGATCTGGCAATCAAATCATAATCAATATTATCTTCGGTAACATAATCTTTAGCATGTACTTTTAAGATTGCAATGCGATCCTGCAAACTGGGTAATTCAACTCTGACCTGTCGATCAAATCTGCCGGGTCTTAAAAGAGCCGGATCCAGAACTTCCGGCCTGTTAGTTGCTGCCAATACGACAATTCCGATATTGCCGTCAAAACCGTCCATTTCTGTCAAGAGTTGATTTAAGGTTTGCTCTCTTTCATCATTACTGCCAATCCCGGAAGTATCTCTGCTTTTACCGATCGTATCTATTTCATCGATAAAAATAATGCATGGCGCATTTTTCTTGGCTTCATCAAAAAGATCTCTGACTTTCGCTGCACCTCTACCGACAAACATTTCAACAAATTCCGAACCTGCCATCGAATAAAAAGGCACATGTGATTCCCCTGCTACCGCTTTTGCAATCAAGGTTTTACCTGTACCGGGAGGGCCGACTAACAATGCGCCTTTCGGACATTTTGCACCGACTTTGGAATATTTATCCGGATTCTTTAAGTAGTCTACAATTTCTTTTAAAGAATCAACAGCTTCTTCTTGACCGGCTACATTGGCAAAGGTGATTTTTTCACTTGTCGGTTCATATTTTTTGATCTCCTGCTTACCGAAAAGTCCGCCTTGCATACCTTTGATTCTTTTTACCATAGCATTACGCAATAAGATAATTATTAAAATCGGTAAACCCCAATTCAGTAAAAATGATAAAAACATATTGGGTTTCTCAGGTATGGTTGCTGCATAATCGACATCGTTTTTTTCTAACAAATTGATAATGTCCGGATCATCCATTTTTCCTGTTTTATAAATTGTTTTGCGGGAATTATCATCTACACCGACAAATAATATTTGGTCTTCGTCGAAGCTTACTTCCGTCACTTTTTGATCTTCGACCATAGCTCTGAATTGAGAATAATTTGCAGGTACAATGCGGCTCTCGGCAATTTTAGGAACAATGATCCAATTAAATATAAAAATCAAAGCAAAACCTATAATATAAAAAAGCAAAACATTGCGATTTATATTTGGTTTCCAATTATTGTTATTGTTTTCATAGGGATTTTTATTTCCGTCATTAGAATTGTTTCTGTTGTCATGCGAATTGCCGTTCATCGCATACGGGTTGTTATCTATTTCTTGCGATACTTTTTGTTCTTCCATATGGTTTCCTCTCATTTAGTCGTATTATGTAAAAAATTTTAACAATTTAATATTGTCTGCATAGATAATGAATTTGAACTTTTGTGAATGAATAAGAAATAAATCGACTGTTGATCAGATAGAAACCTTGTTTATTTAAAATAGTGTGCATTTCCTGAGTCGGCATGCACACTTTTTAAGGCTATGCATCGAAAATTAGATGCGGCATAATCAATTCTAATCGATTGGATTTTACACCATATTTTGGACTTGACTGGGCTTGACTCGGAAAGCCGGTTTTATCAAGGAACATGCACACTTTTTAAGGTTGTACCGTCGGATTCCCGGATAAGCTTGAAAAGTGTGCAAGCACTGCTAAGAAAAGCTGGTTTTACTAGAGAGCATGCACACTTTTTAAGGTTGAACCGCCGGATTCTCGGATAAGTTTAAAAAGTGTGCAAGTACTGCTAAGAAAAGCCGGTTTTATCAAGGAGCATGCACACTTTTTAAGGTTGTACCGCCAGATTCCAGGATAAGCTTGAAAAGTGTGCAGGATCTGCCAAGGAAAGTCGATTTTATTGAAGAACGTGCACACTTTTTAAGGTTGGACCGCC
>JAAYRL010000024.1 GCA_012518795.1 Clostridiaceae bacterium | reverse complement strand
TCAATATTATTTAATAATGGGGTGGAATATGGGAATCGAACCCACGACCTCCAGAGCCACAATCTGGCACTCTAACCAACTGAGCTAATTCCACCATATTTTAACCACTTTGTTAATACCCTGTAAAAAGGCACATCACGAATTATATGTATGACAAAATCTTTTGTCAAGTTTTATGCATAAAACAGATCAAAAGTTTAATTGCAAAGTTAAGTTCCAGTCTAAAGGTAAATTACAGATAGTAGTTTTTAGAGGAAGGAAAGCTGGGCAATCTGGTTCCAGTCTAAAGGTAATTACAGATAGTATTTTTTTGAGACTATATTAACATTATAACCATCTATTTTTGATTTAATATTGTGTTTTTCATACAAAGTCGTAAGATATTTGTTAATATAATTATGTAATACATAGTTGTATGAATTTGAAAAAAATATTGTATACATAATATTATTCAAATTATGAAAAGAGACTTTATGAAAACGAAATTATCCAAAACTTTCTCTAGTCCCGTTAAAATTAATCGTGGCGGCGTTAGATTAAACGAGCACAAAATTAATGTTTCCCCTGAAAAATTGGCTACACTATCTCCGAAAAGAGTACGTATACCCTTGAATATGCATATTGGAGCTGAGTGCAAGCCGACTGTACAAGTTCGTGATCAAGTAAAAGTCGGTCAGTTAATAGCAGATTCGGATGAGTTTGTTTCCAGCCCTATTCATGCTTCTATTTCCGGCGTTGTAAAATCTATACAAGTTGCAGATGTGAATAGCAGCGGCTCTAAAACACAAATAATAGAAATAGAATCAGATGGTGAAATGACCCCGTACGGCAATTTGTCTGTGCCGAATATAAATTCAAAAGAAGACTTTTTACGAGAGGTTCGTAAAAGTGGTTTAGTCGGTCTCGGAGGAGCCGGTTTCCCTACATCTGTTAAATTAACTTTTGAAGATGGTGAAGTAGATACATTGATTGCTAATGGTGCCGAATGTGAGCCATATATAACTGTTGACGATTATCAAATGCGGTTTTGTCAAGAAGATATTTTGGATGCGATGCTCGCAATTATGAAAAGGCTTGGTATTCAGAACGGTATTATTGCCATTGAAGATAATAAAATGGAAGCAGCAAATATCTTGCTAAAAAAAATAAATCAAGAATCACAAAAATATGCCAATATTAACATTGTTATCATGAAATCCATTTATCCAAAAGGCATGGAGAAATTAGTCATATATAATGCCACAGGCAGAACTGTTCCTGCCGGTAAATTGCCGAAAGATGTCGGATGTGTCGTTATGAATACAACTTCTTTAGCTGAACTTGGAAAATATTTGCGAACAGGAATGCCTTTAGTAGAAAAATTAATCACGGTAGATGGCAGTGCTGTGACTAATCCGCAAAATGTATATGTACCAATCGGTTCTCTGATCTCAGATCTATTGGATTTTACTGGCTTAAAAGATAACCCTGATTTGGTCATGATGGGTGGTCCGATGATGGGTATTACACTCGCCAGTTTAGAAAATTCTATCCTTAAGCAAAATAACGCAATCATTGCTATGTTAGAGAATGAATTTCAATTAGCAAATGAAAGTGCCTGTATTCGCTGCGCAAAATGTATCGATGTTTGTCCGATGCGTTTACAACCGACCAGTCTTGTAAAAGCGATTAAGAAAAATCAAATTGATAAAGCTGAAAAAGATGGTTTGTTAACTTGCATGGAATGTGGCAGTTGCGATTATATATGTCCGGCAAAAATTCCATTAGTACAATATTTACGTTTTGGAAAAAGCAAGTTGATAGTTGATAAATAATTAATCCATTTGAGGTAATAATATGATATCAGCAAAATCACCGGAACAAAATCATTTGATCATTGCTTCCGGTCCACATCTCAGAGACCACAGAACAACCACTTATATAATGGGAAATGTATTAATCGCTTTATTGCCGATTGTTGTTGCTACTGCATATATCTTTGGTTGTCGAGTTTTTTTATCAACAGCCGTTGCTGCTATTACAGCCATATTGTCAGAATTCCTCATTCAAAAAGCTATGAAAAGAGAACAGACAATACAGAATCTTTCCTGCCTTGTAACCGCTGTAATCTTAGTCTTAAATTTACCGATAGACTTTCCTTTATGGCAATTAATTATCGGAACAATATTCGCTATTATTGTAGTAAAAGCCGCTTTCGGCGGTCTTGGTCAAAATTTTGCCAATCCTGCAGTGACAACAAGAATTGTTCTGGTTTCGGCCTTCGCCTCATCTTTTGCTAAAAATACGGAACCTTTAGCAAGAGCATTGAATTTTAGCAATTCTGCACTTGACTCAATCGCAGGTTCAACAATCGACTCTTCTTCCGGCGCAACCGTATTAGTTTTATTAAAATCCGGTACCCATCCGGATGAATTGCGCACATTGCGTGATTTATTTTTCGGCATTCAAAAAACTACCGCCATTGGTGAAACCTGTGCTATAGCTATTTTATTAGGTGGTCTTTATTTGTTATTTAAGAAAATTATTAAATGGCATATTCCGGTTTCATATATAGGGACCGTTGCTATTCTTTCTTTCCTTTTCGGTGGATTTGATATGCAATTTATGCTTTATCATTTATTCAGCGGCGGCTTATTATTCGGTGCTTTTTTCATGGCAACCGATTATGCGACCAGTCCTTTAACCGATAAAGGAAAAATTGTTTTTGGAATCGGCTTGGGCATTTTAACATCGATTATTCGCTTTTGGAGTAATTTACCTGAAGGTGTCTCATTTTCAATATTAACTATGAATATTTTGACGCCTCACATTGATCGTTTTACTAAAGAAAAGCCTTTCGGGACAGAATAAAAAATTAATTAACCGGGTGTAGATATGAAAAAAAACAATACAAATCTGATGCAAATTCTGAAGCCTACAATCGTATTAGGGATGATCTGTTTTATTACGGCATTACTGTTGGCTTTGGTTAATAGTATTACTTTAGAACCGATCAAAGCACAAGAATTGGCACAAGAAAATGAAGCAAAACAATTAGTTATGCCTCAAGGTGTAGATTTCATAGAAAAAGAATATTTAGGTGATAAACATTTTTATTACAATGAAGCTTACGATCAAGACGGTAAACTAGTCGGCTATATTTTTAAAAACAGAGCACACGGTTATGGTGGCCCCATCACAGTCAATGTAGGTGTTGATCCTGACGGAATAATTATCGGTGTTAAAGCTATGGATCTGACTGAAACACCGGGTATCGGAACACAAGTTGAAGATCCTGCTTTTACGGATCAATTTATTGGCAAAACACTTGGATTACGTGCCGTTTCGGGTACTAATCCCGGCGATAATGAAATTCAAGCTATTTCCGGAGCTACGACCAGTTCAAACGCTTTTATAGAATCGGTTCAAATGAGTCTGGGACAATTCAGCTTGATTTCCGGAGGTAAAAATGAATAAATCAAAAGAAGTATTTTTTCAAGGATTGATTAAAGAAAATCCGATATTTCGCTTGGTACTGGGAATGTGTTCTTCCCTGGCCGTTTCCAGTACAATGATTGCTTCATTAGGCATGGGTATTTCAGTTATTTTTGTCTTAGTTCTATCAAATATTGTTATCTCTTCCCTGCGAAAAGTAATACCGGATACTGTTCGAATCCCTGCTTTCATCACAGTTATAGCCGGATTTGTCACTATTGTTCAGTTACTGTTAAAGGCTTATTTGTTAGAAATCAATAATATGCTTGGTGTTTATTTACCTTTGATCGTTGTTAACTGCATTATCTTAGGACGTGCTGAAGCGTTTGCTGCTAAAAATTCAATCGGTTATGCGGCATTAGACGGTTTAGGTATGGGGATCGGCTATACCACCGCTTTGCTCTCAATCTCTTTCATTCGCGAATTATTCGGTTTCGGATCAATATTCGGCATTCAAATAATTCCGGAAGAATACACTATCCTGATCTTTACATTACCTACCGGCGGTTTTCTTGTACTTGGTTTTCTCATGGCTGTATGGAACAAATTGGCTACTTTACAAGGCAAACCGAAAGCAACATTAAATTGTCATGCTTGTCCGGTTGCCGGTCATTGTGGTGAGGGTTTAATTCGATTGCAAAAATCTGAAGAAGTTCAGCTTAAATCAGAAACTAAAAAGATCGATGCTAAAGGTGATAAAGCTGATAAACCTGATAAAGCTGAAAAACTTGGTGAACCTGAAAAACTTGATAAACCTAAAAAAACTGATGAACCTGAAAAACTTGGTGAACCTGAAAAACTTGATAAACCTAAAAAAACTGATGAAACTGAAAAACTTGAAATATCTAATAACAATAACGAGAAAAATCTCAGAATAAATACCGAAAAGGAGAAAAAACAATGAATACAAATTTACTATATATATTATTTGTTGCCATTCTTGTTGAAAATTATGTTTTCGTACAATTTTTGGGCATTTGTCCTTTTCTCGGTGTTTCTAAAAATTTAAAAACGGCTATGGGCATGAGCATTGCTGTTATTTTTGTTATGGTGTTAGCAACTGCTGCTACGTGGCCGATCAATCATTATATTTTGGAATCTTATCATTTGGAATATTTGCAAACTCTAGTTTTCATCTTAATCATTGCTGCTCTGGTTCAATTGGTCGAAACTTTTATGAAACGTTACATGGTACCTTTATATAATGCATTAGGTATTTATTTACCATTGATTACAACAAATTGTATCGTATTAGGTGTTGTTTTATTAAATGCACAATCAGGATACAATTTTATCGAATCAATGATCAATTCCATTGGTGGCGGTTTAGGATTTATGCTTGCAATGTTTATGTTTTCAGGAATTCGCTCCCGTATTGATGAATCAGATATTCCGGAGTTTTTATCCGGTTTGCCGATCACCTTGATTGCTGCAGGTATCGCCGCTCTCTCCTTTCAAGGTTTTGTTGGAATCGCTGAGAATTTATTCATGTAGGAGGCTGCCATGAACGATGTATTATTTGCAAGTTTAATCATAGGCGGTGCCGGAATAATTTTAGGCATTATTTTAGCTGTTTTTTCTAAATTAATGGCAGTTGAAGTCGATGAAAAAGAAGAAAAAATCAGAGCTATGCTACCAAGTACCAATTGTGGTGCTTGTGGTTATACCGGATGTGATGGTTATGCTCAGGCATTAGCGAACGGCAAGGAAAAAAATATCACTTTGTGTAAACCCGGCGGACAAAATACTAGCGATCAAATTTCTTCCTTTTTGGGTATTAAAGCAGACAAGATGATCAAAACTACTGCAGTAGTAATCTGCCAAGGGAATTCTCAACGCACACAAAAAAGAGCTGATTACAGAGGTATAGAATCTTGTCAAATGGCAAGACTTGTAGACGGCGGCGACAACCAATGTGGCTACGGTTGTCTCGGCTATGGTGATTGTGTTTCAGTTTGTAAATATGATGCTATCCATATTATTAACGGGGTCGCTTTTGTCGATCAGACAAAATGTACTTCTTGTATGGCATGTATTCAAACATGTCCCCAACATATTATTGAACTGATGCCCATAGAAAAATCCTATTCCATTGTCTTTTGCAAAAATGAAGATCGAGGTCCGATTGCCAATAAAGTCTGTGAAGTATCTTGTATCGCTTGTAGTCGTTGCGTAAAAGCTTGTCCGGAGAATTGCATTTCTATTGAAAATAATCGAGCTGTTATTGATTATGAAAAATGCACCAATTGCGGAGCCTGTCAGCAGGTCTGTCCTCATCAGTGCATTCTTTCTCTTTATCCGGCAGATGAATTAATGAGTAAAGTGTAATTAATTACGATATTATCTTAATTCAACTTTAATCAGTAATACTGCATAATTTATTAATTACTTATTATTTGATATATTTGACATATTTTCCAAGTCAAGTATTTTCACCATTTTTTTCTAATATTCTTTCTGCTTCGCGAATGAAGGTTTCAAGAACTTTAACTCTGGCATCTTTTTTGTCTTCACTGGAAACAATTGTCCAAGGAGCAGATTCTGTACTTGTTTGTGCAATCATTTCATCAATTGCCTCAACATAAACATCCCATTTTTCGCGGTTACGCCAATCTTCATCGGTAATTTTATAAGGTTTATTTATCTGTCTGGCTTTGAAGCGTCTTTCTTGTTCATCTTTTGAAATCAGCAAAAAGAATTTCAATAACAGCATACCGTCATCTAATAATTCTTCTTCCATGTTACGAATTTCTGTGTAGGCTCTTGACCATTCTGCTTCAGTAGCAAAACCTTCTATGCGCTCAACCATAACTCTGCCATACCAGGAACGATCAAAAATTGCAATGTGACCATATCGCGGAAAGTTATTATAGAATCTCCAAAGATAATGATGTTCCTTTTCCAAGTCTGAAGGAGCCGAGGTCGGGTTAATATCATACAATCTGGCATCCATTTGATGAATCAAACGTCTAATCGCCCCACCTTTTCCGGCAGCATCCATACCTTCAAATACCATAACTGTTGGAATTTTTGCTCGAGCTAAAGCGAAAGCCAATGCTCCTGCACGATCTTGTAAATCATCAATAACATTTTTATATTCTTCATCACTTAAGGATGAAGACAAATCAAAGTCTTTAATCGAATTTTCAATTATAGTGGGTTGATGTTTATATGTTTTCTCTATTTCACGTGTTTTTCTAATCCGTTCAATTCCCGCTTTAATAATCTCAATAGAGGTTCCCATCACATGTTTAGAAGCTAATTTACGATTAGCGGAAGGTACTATCTGCCATGGTGCTATAGCAAAATCTGTTTTCTTCAACACATCATCAAAATGTTTTAAATATTCTTCGTAATTTTCATTTTGTTCTATATCTTTATTACTTACTAAAATATTTCGGTAAGGATCTTGTTGATGTGTATCAATAATATTTCTCTGTTGTTCTTTCGTTTGATGTAAGAAAAATTTTATTAAAATAATTTCATCATCATATAAAGTCTGTTCCAGATTCTTGATGTGACGAATCCATTTTTGTTGATCTTCATCAGACAAATCCAATTGGTTAAAAAGATGATAATACATACTGCGGTCAAAAATACCGAAATCACCCATTGCAGGTTTGTGCTTCCAGAATTGATAAGTATAAATATAGTTATCTTCTTTGCTATAATCTTCGAATACAGCTACTCTTGATGCTCTGGCATCAAATTCCCTGGCCAAATTATTGATGACCAAGCCTTTACCGGAAGACTCCCAACCATCGACCATAATAATTACGGATATGTCTTCAGCAGTACATTCTCTTTGTAATTCCGCTAATTTCTCTCCTAAAGCAGCCCTGCTTTGATTTGAGTAAGGAAAATTGAATTCTTTTTCGTATACACTCTCTAACATAATGCTACCCCTCCCTATTGTTGTTTAAAATTATTTATTCTATTTTATCTTTATTTGCGACAATACAGCACAATAATAATTAATTCTATTTCTATCTGCAGAACGATATTTATTCACGTCCCATGTTCTCGAATTAGGTATCCGGTTTAATTTGTCTGCCTGACCTACCGATAAATTCCAAATCTAAAAGATGGCCTTTTAATTTGACTCCGCCGCCAAAACCGGTTAAAGACTTATCTTTGCCGATTACTCGATGACATGGAATAAGAATGCCTAAAGGATTTTTTCCGCATGCAGATCCGACCGCTCTGGCATATGCATGTGCTTTAGTCGGTTTCTCCAACAGACGTTCTGCCACTTCTTCATAGGATAAAACAGCACCATAAGGTATTTGACTCAAGATTTGCCAAACTTCGCGTTGAAATTTAGTGCCGGTCAGAATTACATAAGGCAAACTAAAATCCGTTAATTCACCTGCAAAATAATCTGTAAACTCTTGAACTATCTTATCTTTAAGTTGTGGTATAACCGGATCTCTCCGCGACGTAATCTCTAAAATATTATTTCCTGATTTAATTTCTCCGGCATCAGTCAATAATCCTTGTTTAGTCAGAGCTTTGCGTAAATTTTTATCACTCACAATTTGATGTGGTTGAATAAATTCAACTTTAATTATTTGATTGATTTTAATCGATACAACTATATGATGTTTGTGAAAAGGAAAAATCAGATAACTTACAGGATCAAAATCAGATGAAGCAAATCTTTTAGTTTGAAAACGATTCGGATATATGGAATCTCCTAAAAAGATAGCCGGTTCAGTGCCGGGAACAGCTTTTCGACTGCGATCCGGTATTTGTAAAATCAGCTGTTCAAAATCAACTTTTAGGTCATATAATGCAATGCCGACCTGCTCCAAAAATTGATCATTAATTAATTCTTTAGAAACTGGCAGATTAAGTAAGATTAAATTACCTGTCAAAGTTCTATGATCCAAAAAAAATGATTCTACAAAAAGCAGTGCTAAGATTTGATTGTCTTTCGAAAACACAAGGTATACTTCAGCTTGTTTCAGTTTGCGATATTGATTAATCATTTGACGCATATGAGTTTTATTGCGGAACAAATTAATGCTCAGACCTTTTTGATAAATTTGATCCGCATCAATATTCCGCCAAACTTGTAACGTCATTTTAGACATTATTTTCTCCGATAGTTATATTATTTATTTAGTTAACAAATATAAAACTCTAATTATTTGATTTTATATTTGGCGTTAATTTGTTTTATTTATTCTTTGATAATGTAAATAGCAAAACTGTAAATTGTTTTTTGTATCCTTTTGCCAATCGGATTGAGTAACCAGTTGCCACTCATCATCCGAATCTAAGTTAGGAAAAAAACTATCTGCCGGCAATTCCTGATCGATTCTCGTCACATGACATTCTGTACAAAACGGCAATAACAATTTATAAATACTTGCCCCTCCTACGACAATAAAATCATTATCTTGATAATCATAAGTGTTTTTTAAATCTTCAATTATTTCCAATAAATTATCAATTGAATCGGCTAAATATGATCCGGCCATCTCCGGTTGAGGATTACGCGTTAAAATAATATTAATCCTATTTGGTAGAGGTTTACCTTGCGGATAAGTTTGCATGGTCTTCGATCCATATATAATAACTTTACCTACGGTCATCTTTTTAAATCTCTGCAAATCTTGTGAAATATGAACTTGCAATGCACCCGCTTTGCCTATTCCCCACTTAGGATCAGTATTAACAATTGCTATCATTTATTTTCCTTAAATTAATTTACTTATAACAATTTCCTAACATTATTTCTCAACGAATTGTAAAACTATATATTATTATAACAAAATCTAATTGTTATAATGCTATATTTTACAATTAAAATGCAAGATTTATTTGCTAAAATGCTAGATTGCTACCGGAATTCGTTTTACTGCGGGACCATGTTGATAATTTTCGAATGTAAAATCATCAACTGTAAATTCATAAAAATCTTTAACATTTTTATTCATTTTTAAGCTTGGTGCAGGATAAGATTGTCGGGATATTAATTCCTCAACTATTGAAAAATGCCTGTCATATATATGGGCATCAGATATTACATGGATAAATTCACCGACCTCGAGGCCACTTACTTGGGCAAACATATGGATTAAAATTGAGTATTGAACCACATTCCAATTGTTTGCAACCAACATATCTTGAGATCTTTGATTGAGAATTGCATTAAGCTTATTATTCGTGACATTGAAAGTCATACTATAGGCACAGGGATATAAAGCCATATCGTGTAAATCATCAAAATTATACATTGAGGTTAAAATGCGACGCGAAGACGGATTGTTCTTCAAGTCGAACAGGACACGATCAACTTGATCAAACATGCCTTCTTTATATTTATGTTTTACTTGCATCTGATAGCCATAAGCTTTACCGATTGTATTATCTTCCCGTGCCCATTGATCCCAAATTTTGCTATTCAAATCATTGATGTTATTGGATTTTTTTTGCCAAATCCATAAAATCTCATCAATCGCAGCTCGATAATTAATCGGTCTTAAAGTTAACAAAGGAAATTCCTGACTCAGATCATAACGATTAACAATACCGAAAGACTTTTTGGTATATGCCGGAGTACCATCCTCCCAATGAGGTCTTACTTCTTCCCCGGTTTGATCAAAACCATGGTCTAAAATCAAACGACAATTTTCAATAAATAATTTATCTGCAACACTCATTGTTTTCCTACCCCGCGTTCTGAATAATTTTAATTATTTTAGCATTGTAGAAACTTTTTGACAAAACATGGCCTGATCAATTGACAACTATCTGATCTTTTATTTTGGCGAAGCCGGCTTCCTTAATTCCGGGTACCGCCATAATATCTTCAATCATTTGAAAAGCTCCATTTTCTTCTCTAAAATCCAAAATGGCTTGTGCCTTGACCGGACCTATACCGGTTAAAGTTTGCAGCAATTCAAAATCCGCAGTGTTGAGATTTACTTTGTCTGATTTTTCTATTAAGGATTTACCATTCAAAGAATTTGTCTTAGAATTGATCGTCATCTCATATCTAATTAAATCTTGCTCTATTTCTTCTTTATTAGGAATATATATTTTCGTGTTTGCCTGAACCGGTTCTGCAAGATTGATCAATAATAAATCGGCGTCAGAATTTAAACCGCCGGATAATTCTATAACATCTTGAATTATCATGCCTGCATTTACTTGATAAACTCCAGGAGACTTAACAGACCCCATTATATGAACCGGAAAAGTTAAAGAATCTGATTCATGATCATTTGACTTTAGTTGTTGAGATTCCGGCGGTTGCCCGGAATTCGGGTTGGAAATATCATCTCGTTTAACGACCGTTTTACTACTATTTATAATTTGTCCAGTATAATTTACCGAAGTATCATTATTAAAAGCATCCTGCTCAGATAGATTATTTTCAGAAGAATTATTTTCATTATTTTTCAAGGGTGATAATTTCAGTTTAGGCTGAGCGATAAATTTATAAAAACCGAAAAGCAGTATTAGACAAATAACAAAAACAAGTGTTTTCATTTTACGTTGACGGTTCATCAGTCACCTCCACAATACTCTGTTTGTTCTCTTAACCTAAAACAAAATAGAAGAGTCACTTCTTGGTTTTTATTTAGCAGAGCCAAACCTAAGTTCAGTTTAAACCATCAGCAAATTAAATTTACTTGTTTTATTTGTAAACGCTGATAAAAAATGGTAAAAATAGAAAAAATAAGGATATTCTTATTATTTATTACTATTATTAATTTCATCCACAACATCTACCGATAAAGGTCCATGCCAAAGTTTTTCTAATTGATAAAATTCGCGCTCCTCGTGGTAAAAAATATGAACAACAATATCTCGATAATCCAAGACATTCCATCGGTTACCGGAATCATTTTCTACTTGATGTGGCTTTATATTATACTTTTCAGAAATTTCAAACAGCACATCATCTACTAAAGCTTTAACTTGCGTGTTTGAACTACCACTGGCAATAATGAAGTATTCTGCAAGCATTGTTTTTTCAGCAACTTTAAGCACTTCAATATCCAGAGCTTTTTTATCCTCTAACACCATGACAATATCATCTTTTAAACGTTCAATATCCAATTCAACCTCCAAAATTAAAAATTATTAAGATATTTTGTAGCGGCTTTTGTCGCCGGATGTCCTTTTTTCGAGCGTCGTATTAACGATAATCTGACTTCTTCCAAACATAGTTTCATTGCAGAATTTAAATCCGTATCTGCTAATTCCCTGATCTCATCTAACCTTTCAAACGGTCTGCCATATTCTAATTTATCTGCCAGATAAATAATTTGATCTAATTTTGTCATGTTTTTTCTTGATGTTGTATGGAAAATCAATGCATCCAGAATTTCGCGATCGGTAATGCCTAAATAACGATGGATATACCAAGCACCGGCAGGACCATGAGCAATATTTTTGTTAAGCGGACTCAATTTTCCTGATTTTTTTGCAAAACGATATTGCTTTTCAATATTCATTGATTTTGCTATATCATGTAAAATTCCGGTCACTGCTGCTTTCATCAAATCATAATTATGCATTGTCGCGAGATGAACCGCATATTGCATAACATTTAAAGAATGGTTGAGTCTGGAACGCGATACATTTCTTCGCACTTCTTTTTCATATATAGCCAGCTGCGTTAATTGTTCCCGGTTCAATTGTGCCATTTCATCATGAAGAACATAAATTTTATTATTTTTGATATATTTCGACACTGCTAACGGCATTTTATTTTTTTGTTTTTTGTCCAACTTAAGTTTTTCACGTAATTCGCTTGATGAAATGTCGGTTTCTTCTATCTGAAAAAAATCAATATTTGCATTATATTTAATTCTTAAATATTCAGCTCTTTCATTCATATGTTTAAAATCATCTGATCCTCTGCGACAAATCAATAATTTGGCTTTTTTCATGATTTTTTCCGGTTCATACCAACTTTCAATTGTGTCTAAAGCATCTGAACCGTGGACCAAAGATATTTTCACTTTGATATTTTTCAAGTTTTTCAAGCTGACAGAATCTATTTTATATTTAGTTTTCTTGCCTCTGGGAACTCTTTGTTTACTCAATTTCTTTAATTCTTCATTGATATAATCGTTATAAATTTTTTGCTTATAATAATCAATTGTATCAACTGTATATGAATATTGACCCGGGCGATTAATTTCATAGTCACTAAGGTTTAGTCCCGGTAAGTCACTGATACCTAATCGCGTCATTTCATAACGATAACCGGATGGAGTCATATATTTATCTTTATGTGGTGCCATGCCCAAGGGCATAACAATAATCTGATCGAATTTATTTAACTTAAGCAAACCTTCAAGAACATTTTTATGTCCATTATGAAACGGATCGAACGATCCTCCGTAAATTGCTATTTTTATTTTATTAGCCAAGTAAACTTTAACCTCTTTCGTAATATTGATTTTATCAATGTTTAAAGTGTCTTGCTCCGGTAAAAATCATCGGTATATTATGTTGATTACAAAAATCAATTGAATCCTGGTCTCTTAGCGAACCTCCCGGCTGAATGATTCCTTTAACTCCTGCTTTATAAGCAGCTTCTACCGTATCTGCAAAAGGGAAGAAAGCATCTGAACCCAAAATTGAACCGGCAGCTGACTCGCCGGCTTGTTTAATTGCAATATTCGCTGAAGTTATGCGATTGGGCTGACCCGGACCTATTCCGACAGTCTGTTCGTTTTTAACTAAAACAATTGCATTTGATTTTACGTGTTTTACTACTTTCATTGCAAAATAATAATCCTGCAAATCTGCTTGCTCCGGTTTGACATTCGTCACAACTTGATGATCTTCACTTTCAATCGGTTTTTGATCATAATCTTGCAACAAAATGCCGCCGTATATTTCTTTTATCATTTGTGTATCTGCCGGATATGGCTCAGCTAAACCTGGTAATTCCAGCAAGCGAATATTTTTCTTGCTCATTAAAACTTCCAATGCTTCCGGTTCAAATGCCGGAGCCAAGATAACTTCCAAAAATATTTTCGCCATCTCTTCTGCTTCACTTTTGCTCACCGGTCGATTTTGCACAACTATACCGCCGAATATTGAAACAGGGTCAGCTTGATAAGCTTTCCTCCAAGCCTCTTCAATCGAGTCCGCTGATGCTATACCACAAGGATTGCTATGTTTTACCGCAACAACTGTCGGTCTGGAAAATTCTTTGACTATTGACATTGCCGCATCTGTATCCGCATAGTTATTGTAGGATAGTTCTTTACCGTGTAATTGTTTTGCTGCAACTAAACTATTCTCAACAGGTATTGCTTTACTGTATACAGTCGCTTTTTGGGCAGGATTTTCACCATATCTTAAATCAGAAACTTTAAAATAAGATAACGTTAAATTTGAATTATCACTAATTAAATCTGAGCCTTGAATTTCCAGTTTGCTTTTTAGATATTCAGCTATCAAACTGTCATAATAAGCTGTTTGAGCAAAAACTTTAGCAGCTAATCTTAACCTGCTTTCAGCTGAAACTTCACCTTGTGCTTCCAGTTCAGAAATTATGCCTTGATAATCCGCAACATCAGTTACAACTACTACTGAATCATAATTTTTGGCAGCTGATCTCAACATTGCAGGTCCGCCAATATCTATCTGTTCAATACATGTAGTTGAATTTTCACCTTGCTGAAGCATTGTTTCGGCAAAAGGATATAAATTGACAACAACCAGATCAATCATTGGAATTTCAAGTTCTATAGCAGATTGCATATGGTCTTCCAAATCTCTGCGTGCTAATAAACCACCATGAATTTTCGGATGTAATGTTTTGACTCTGCCATCAAAACATTCGGGAAAACCGGTAATTTCTTCTACAGCAGTTACGGCTAAATCATGATCTTGTAAAAATTTTGCCGTGCCCCCGGTAGAAATTATTTCATAATCTAACTTAAGTAAACTTTGTGCTAAATCTGCCAGACCGGTCTTATCTGAAACACTGATTAATGCTCTTTTCTTGATCACATTCATCTCCTTAAATGATTAGACTAAATTTCATTTTGCTTATTTAATAAAATATACATTGATAAAATAATTATATTCCTTATTCCATTGGTTGTTTTTTAGATTGTTCAATTAAATATGCATTGATAAACCCGTCAAGATCACCATCCATTACTGCTCCGACATCGCCCATTTCATATTCAGTACGATGATCTTTAACTTTCGTATAAGGCATAAATACGTATGAGCGAATTTGACTGCCCCAACCGATTTCCAATTGATCGCCTTTTAAGTCTTCAATTCTTTCTGTCTGTGCCTGGAGGGCTAAGGTGAAAAGCTTGGATTTCAGCATATTCATTGCAGTGTCTCTATTCTGCTTCTGCGAACGTTCAGATTGGCAAGAAACTACCACACCTGTAGGTATATGAGTAATTCTCACCGCGGATGAAGTTTTATTAACATGTTGTCCTCCTGCGCCGGAAGCTCTATAATAATCGATTCTTAAATCATCAGGATCTATATTGACTTCAATTGAATCATCTAATTCCGGAATAACTTCAACCGATGCAAATGAAGTGTGTCTTCTCCCGGAAGAATCAAAGGGTGATACTCTAACTAAACGATGCACACCTGCTTCCGATTTCAAATAACCGTAAGCATTCTCACCAGAAATTCTAAAACTGACACTTTTAATACCTGCTTCATCACCGTCTAAATAATCTAAAATATCTAAACTGTAATCATGTTGTTCAGCCCAACGCGAATACATGCGAAAAAGCATTTGCGTCCAATCCTGAGCTTCAGTACCACCTGCACCGGGATGCAAAGTCATAATTGCATTAAAATTATCGTGTTCGCCTTTAAATAAGGTTTCCATTTTCAATTGTTCAAATTGCTGCTTGTATAATTCATAACCTTGTTCAATTTCATCCTGAACCGATTTATCTTCTTCCAAAATTCCCAACTCGCATAACACCTGTAAATTTTCCAGGATTTCTGCAGTTGTATTAAATCTGTTTTGTTTTCTTTTTAAAGCAGTAATTTCTTGTTGAATTTTCTGAGCATGCTCAATGTCATCCCAAAATCCGGGTTCAGAAGAATGCAATTCAAGCTCTGAGATACGCTTGCTTGCTTCATTAAGATGCAAAGATTCGCGTAATAATTGCAACGGCTCATTCTCTTTTGATAATTCCAGTTGTAGTTGTTCCAGTTCAACCATAAAATCTCCAATTTGGTAATTAAACCGTGTATGGTTGGCGTAATGCTAACATTTGATAAAACAAACTGTATAGTCTTGCCGTTGATAATACACGGAATGTATAAATAACTGCTTCAATAACCAAATAGCTATAATGATAATCTGACAGCATTAATTGAAATAAAGTTATGACAAAATTTAAAATTATATTTAGAATAGCGAAACTGACAAACATCGTTAATTTTGCCCCTTTAGTCTGAGCATAACTAAGTTCCATAGAGCGTGCTAATTTATTTTTTGTGTACATATAATTCAAAGGAGTAAACAGTAAAATAAATAAAACAATAATAAATGGAATCATTATTAAAGTTGAAGAAATTAATAAGACTATGAGCAGTAGAAGAATCAGGAGCAAAAGACCAGGTATGAATCGTAATAAATCCTTGAGAGCCGTTCTGACATAAGGTAACTTTTGTTTAGGCTTATCTTTATTATCGGCAAAACGTTTAAAGTCGGAGGGTAAAAATGTTTTTTTGACATATTCGGTCAATTGATCAATGTCTTGAAATCTTTCGCCTTTACCAATTTTTTTAACCGGAACCATAAAAATATCATTAGAACTTAAACGAATCCTATCTGTTCTCTTTGATTCGTTTTCTAAAATGAAAACTTCAGCATAAATTAGACCGATACAAATTGCTAAAAATGTTCCAATACTATATAAGCCGAATATGATCAGATTGCCGGTTGTCGGTAAAACTATTTTCCCGGTCTCGAAGAACTCACCGGTTAAATAATATGACATAAATACAAAATTGCGATCACCAATTGGCAACATTGTAACAGCAGATCTGATTAAGATAATCAAAACCAGCCAAAGCTTTACCGCTTTATCCGACTTCAATTTATAAAATTTAAACGATTCTATTATTATCTTAAAATTCATTTAATAACCTTTATTAATCCATTAATTTAAGATTAGCATAGTAAATAACGATTGTCACATAAAAATCATCAAAAATGTCAGCCGCGAATCGCATTATGATTAACTTGAATAATCCCATTAATCTTTTGCAGACTTTGAATTATTTTATCGGCTCTAGACTTAAATAAATTACGACAAATTATTTGAATTGTACTCATCCCCCTAGTTACCGGAGACTGCTGAATACTGATGATTTTTGCAGAATTTTCGTCGAAAATCAATAATACATCAAGTGGAGAAACCAAGTCTATTTCACTTATAATATTAAAAATATCAATTGAATCTAAATCTGAACCTTGATATGTGTAAACTGATTTATGATATTTATAATAAGCACTACGTGAGATCCCAACTTCTTTTACTGCCTGGTTAATAGACGGATAATATTTTTTACGGATGCCGTCTTTAACTTTAATTACTTTACGAAAAACTTCAGGACAAGCATTTTTCTCAATCAAATAAAACTTTTCTCGATTTTTATTAGTCATAATTCTCCCGAATATTGTTTTTGTAAGAAATCATTAAATTTTGCAAAAGCCAATGCACGATGACTTATTTTATTCTTTAGCTTAGGATCCATTTCTGCTGTTGTCATTTGATACTCAGCCATATAAAACACCGGATCATAACCGAAACCGTGTTCACCACGCATTTCAGAAATAATCTTTCCTCTGCATTCTCCTGAAAATAAATATTCTTTTCCCTGATCATCAATAAATGCCAATGCACAATGAAAAGCTGCCGTCCATCGATCTTGCGGATAATCGGCAAGCAATTGCCAGATATATTGTATTTTTTCAGGATATGAAGCATGCTCTCCGGCAAATCTCGCAGAATAAATTCCCGGATATCCATCCAATAAATCTATTGAAAGACCGGAATCGTCAGCTAAAACCAAACCGCCAAGTTGAGCATAAGCGTAACGGGCTTTTATCAAAGCATTTTCCGAATACGTCATTCCGGTTTCATCTACATCTAAATCAAATCCCTTGTCTGACATAGAGCACAGTTGTATGCCCGGTAAACTCAGCATTGCTGAAATTTCTTTTACTTTATCTTGATTATGAGTCGCTAAAATAATTTCCATTATTGAATCATAGCACAAAGTACAATAAAATAATTAACAATTTTAATATTTTTAATATAAAATATGTTCGGAATATTATTCAAAATATAACAACCCCGCTTTATATATATGTATTGCGTATACTATAAATGAGGAAACATAAATGCAAAATGAACATGAAATAGTCCAACAAGTTTATGCTGCAAAAGAAGATAATTTTGCTGCTGATGATTTTATCGAAAGTTATAAACCTTTTATAAAAGCTGAAACAGCTAAATTTCTCAAAAGACCTCCCAAAGATCAGGATGATGAATTGAGCATTGCAATGATAGCTTTTTATGAAGCTATTAATCAATACTCGCACCTTAAAGGATCTTTTCTTCACTTTGCATCACGGATGATCAGAAATCGTCTGATTGATTACTGGCGCAAAATCAAGCGTCATACCGGACTGATCGAGCTGGATGCGCCGATCATAGATAATGATGATAAAGAAACTGCTTTGATCGACATAATGCCGGAAGAAAAGAATAAAACGGAAGAATTAATTCAGCGTGAAGCTACTCTGGCAGAAATACAAGAATTAGCACAGCAAATGTCTGAGTTTAACATTTCACTTTCAGATGTGGCAGATAAAAATCCACGCCAAAAAAGAACACTGATCGCTTGTCAAAAAGCCGCTGATGTTGCAATCAAAGACGAAAAAACAATGACTCTATTTTTCAAAAACAAAAAACTGCCGATTACCAGAATCGCCGAATTGAGTCATGTTGCTAAGAAAACATTAGAAAGACACCGTGACTATGTAATGGCTTTATTAATAATTTATAGTAACGGTTATGATTTGATTCGCAATCATCTTGCTCAAGTAAAAATCGTGAAAGGAGAACACTAAAATGAAGTATATTGTGATCGAACAATGTAAAACCTACTCTGTTCTGCTTAGTGAAGATGGCCAATTTTATAAAGCTGCCACTCTGAATTATGAACTAGGCGAAACTGTTGAAAATCCGGTTTTAATGGATAATAAGCTATCTTCCGGTTTGGATCTCAAATGGTACAAATTTAAGAATAATCTACGCTATTCAAAGATGCGATCAGTTTTAGTGAATCTGGCCTTGGTTTTGATACTGATAATCGGAGTATTCGGCGGTCTTTATTATCGAGAAAATTATCTTTTGACAAAATCTTCAATAATTATGCAAATCAATCCTAAAATTGAACTTGATCTCAATGCAAAAGGATCGGTCATTAATTTAGAAGGATTGAATCCGGATGGAGAATTATTACTGAAAGACTATAAGTTAACAAGTAAAGATAAAATTGAAGTTACCAATGATTTAATCAAAAGAGCGCACGATATGAATTTTCTTCAAGAAGGCGGTAAAGTCACTCTTGGAATTAATGCAAAAGATGAACAAACTTTTATAGATTTGCAGCTTGAATTACGCGAAAGAGTAAATCCAAGCAATATTGTTATTGAAATTGTCAAAGCAGAAAACATTAAAGAAACGGATTATCCAACCATATCGGAAAATTACATAACAGAAATTACAATTAGTCACAAACCTGCTGAACAAACTACATCGGTTGATGTAACAAATTCAATTGAAACTACAACTGTTCCAACAACGGCTGCAACTGCTCCGACAACTACTACTTCAAAACCGATTGTAATTGTTACTACTCCTACAGTGAATCAACCTACAAGCAGTTATGATGATTCTGATTCTGATTATGATGATTACGATGATGATTCTGATTATGATGATTATGATGATTATGATGATTATGATGATTACGATCGTAACGATGACGACTTCTATGATGATTACGACGACTCTTTATATGAAGATGACGATTAATTTTATAAGCGCAGAATATCACAGACAGTGAATGAAGCTCTGCGAATTGTATCCAGTTCAAACGGCGAAGAAAAACCGCTAATCTGAAGTCTTTTTATAAAAGGAAGATCCGTGTTCGAGGTTAAAAGTTTATTTAATTTTGTTTCCAATTGATTGCGCCTATCCCGATGGGGTCTTTCTGCAAGTACCACAATCAAGGCTAAGGTACGATTCAGCGAGCTGAAAGGTTTATCAAAAATCCGCTGAACTAATTGCCAAGAATTTCCTTCAGAAAAATAACCATCAGCACCATAGTCAAAATCTATGTTTAAATTTTGCTCAATTTGTTTCCATAAGTTCGCATAATTAATATCGACATCGGATTTATCTGAGTAAACCGTTGATTCGAAAGTATCAATTGCCATTGCCTTAGGTATCTTCAAAAGTTCATAGCTCAAGCTTAAATCATTAAATAATTCGGCATTCTCGCCAACAAATGATTCCGCTTTACGTGAACTCAAAAATATCATTGACAAACCGGAAATTTTGCGGACTAAATCTGACTGCTCATAACCGGCAATTCCCTTGAAATTAATCATGGCGCTAAGATCAGCCAAGGCTTTGCCTATACTGTAGAAATCATCTGCCAAGATAAATGCCGGACGTGAAATTGATAAAGCTAAATAGACTGAATTCCATTTTGGTAACAAAGTAACATCACGCTCTAATTCTCTGCGTAAACGGGGATCCGATGTCCAAAACCGACCGCTGATCAAATTATCAACATATGATCCTTCATCACCGATAATCTGGCGAATTGAATCGGCAAAAACATTTTTTATTGATAGATCTTTGTTAATTAAATTAAATTGACCTTCAGGTAATAATTTTAAATGATCATAATATAAAATTTTTTTTTGGTGTAAACGCCGGTTGCGTAAAGATATTATTTCCTCAATTAGCGGTAAAAAATACTCATGTAAATATTTCTTGAACAGTACTAATTGTTTTCTTGAATAACCGTATCCCTTATTTTTTGCTGTGATATAATCAAAATAAGTTTGATTGCTCTGTACGGCTTGTTGCTTACGATTATTAACTAACTCGTGAAATTCTTGCTCGCGTTCTTCCGCAAATCCGAGTAGTTTTTGACTAAACTTATAATAAATTTGCACTCTGGTGTCAGCATTTGCTAATCTCAGCCAATTATTCAGCTCTTCAATATAAATTTTATATGTTTTTGTATCTTGGTGTTCTAAATAGGAGTATGTTCCGGGTTCAATCGTTTCGATATCAATAGCTATACTCTTTATAAAATTACGATTTCTATCAATTAATTGATGTTCTTGATCAAGTATGTCTTTATCAACTTTAGCCTCCGTCAAGGCTATTCTGCGTGCAGCGTTAATGATAGAGACATGGGTTAAAGTATCATCTTCAAATCTTAAATTCTGATCTGCAATAATCGAGAAAACTTTATTATAATAATTCTGTAATTTTGAAATATTATCCGATAAAATATTATATTCTTCAAAGTAATCAGTAGAATCATCTCCGGTATATCGCAAAATTGAACATAGATTAAACATCGAGAAAAAATTTAGATATTCTTCTGAAAACCGATCAAAAAGCGATTGAATTTTCGACACATTTGGTACAAACTTTTTTAATCGTTTAATTAGTTCTCGAGAAATTTGCGAAATCTCAGAAAAATCAGGTCTGATATATGTAAGATCTGAAAAATTCTCTACCATTACACTACATCCGTTCTACCGGATTGATACCTGCTAACCTTAAACCGTTTTTCACAACTACACTTACAGCAAAAATCAACACTAATCTAGCTTGACGTAATGCCGTGTCTTCAGTCTTAAGAATGGGTGTGCTGTGGTAATAACGATTGAAATTGCGAGCCAATTGAGAAATTTTTCGCAATAAGATGCTGGGTTCAAATTCTTCAGCTGCTTGAATCAAAACTTCCGGATATTGATACATGTTTTTAATTATTCCGAACTCATCAGCTTCCGTTAACAAACTGTAATCAATTTCATTTTGCTCGTCACTTACAAAATTCGCTTTTTGTAAAATGCTTTTTGCTCTGGCATACGTATACATCAAATAGGGAGCTGTATCCCCCTCAAAATCGAGCATCTCATCCCAATCGAACATAATGTCACGTTCTCGACCGTTCTTAAGATAAGTATATTTAACAGCCGCCAATCCAACTGTTTCAGCTGTTTGATCAATCTCGTCCTGACTCATATTCGGATTGTTTTTGGTAATAATATCTTTAGTTTTGGCTACACTCTGATCTAACAGTTCTTCCAATAAAATAACATTTCCTTTTCTGGTTGAAAAATCACCGTCTTTGAATTTCACAGAACCAAAACCGACATGAATATTTTGATCAGCTTTGGCAAAATCGGCTTTTTTCAAAACTGCAAAAACTTGTTGAAAATGATTGGTTTGCGGCAAACCCACCACATAAATATTTTTATAATAATCATATGTTCGATCCCGATAAAGAATAGCGGCTATATCACGTGAAGCATATATTGTGGTACCGTCAGATTTAAGGATAATACATGGATTTAAGTCATATTCTTCAAGATCTACAACTTGAGCACCTTCGCTCTCTTCTAATAAACCTTTTTCTTCCAATATTTCTACAACTTCAGGTATTAAATCAGAATAAAAACTTTCTCCGTTATAGTTGTCGAAATTAATACCCATTCTCTGATAAAGACGATTGAATTCAAGCAAACTGTAATCCCTGAATTTTTGCCACAATTCAACTTCTGCCGGCTCTTTATTTTCAAGACGCTTGAAAGCTTCCCGAGCCTGATCTTCCAACTCCGGTTGCTCTTTAAGTACTGAATGAAACTTGACATATACTCTGGTTAATTCAGCAATCGGTTCTTTAGCTAATGCGGTTTCATCACCCCATAAGCGCCAAGCAATAATTAGTTTACCGAATTGAGTACCATAATCACCGAGATGATTCATCCGAATTACATTGAAACCTAAAGCATCATAAATATTGCCTATAGCCTGACCTAAAATAGTTGTATAGGCATGACCGACGTGAAAAGGTTTGGCAATATTCGGTGAAGAATATTCAACAATGACATTTCTTTGTTGTCCTATTTGCAATTTACCATAGGAATCCAATTCGGACAGTATCGTTTTCAATACTACTGATGCATAATAGCCACGATTCAGGAAAAAATTCAAATATGGCCCAACTGCTTTGGTTTCTATCATCCATTGTGGAGAATTCTCATTTAATTTCTCACTAATCTCAGCAGCAATTTGTGCCGGGTTTTTCTTTAATTCTTTTGCTAAACGAAAACACGGAAAAGCATAATCTCCCATATCTTCTTTCGGTGGTATTTCAATCAGAGTCGAGATTTCAGTAATCTCAAACCCTGTTTGATTTACAATAGTTTCTGCAACTGCTAAACGAAAATCAAACATTAAGCCTCCCATAAAGGACTTGAATAGACATCAGAATCGATTAATTTTTGGATTTCTTGTTCTACTTGCGGTTTATCTTCTTTGTATGTGACCCCGTGCCATTGATCGTGACTGGTTTTAACAACAACTTCGACTGTACCGGCTGAAATTAATTCTGCAATTGATGTCGGCAACAAGAACTCAGCTTTCAAGGGATTTTCAACCAAAGCTTGATCTAAAAATGTTGGAAATTGAGCTTTTAAATAATCTATTAAGGATATATCAAATCCCCAGAAATTCATTGAAACTGTACTTTGATGCGGAATTTCTTCCCAGGTCTGACCATCATCTTCTGTCATAAAAGCTTTATTATCTCGTTCAACAATCTTCTTACGTTCAACAATATGAATCAACTTATCTTGCAAATCCACTTCGCAAATTCCTCTTGAAACATGACCATATTTGCTTAATGTCTTCATTAATTTATAGCCCACCATCAAATATTGCGATTTTGATTCGGCCGATTTTTCTTCAATTTCAGTTAAAAAATCATAAACAATTTGAAATGCTTCGCGCCCATAATAATCGTCAGCATTAATTACACAAAAAGGAGCATCAATTATATCACGAGCTGCCAGTAAAGCATGCGATGTCCCCCAGGGTTTGACTCTTTCTTCAGGATTGTTATAGCCGTAAGGCAAATCATTAATATCTTGGAAAGCATATTGAACCGAAAAATATCGCGAAATTCTCTTGCCGATAATCTCATCAAATTCTTGTTCGAATTCTTTTTTAATTACAAAAACAACTCTTCTAAAACCTGCTTGATAAGCATCATATAGAGAATAATCCATGATTATTTCTCCATTAGGTCCAATCGGTTCGATTTGTTTAAGTCCACCATAACGTGATCCCATACCTGCCGCTAATATAACTAAAATAGGTTGATTTGACATAATTGTCCTCCAAGTCAAATAATTAACTGTATTTCATTCTATTAATAATTCTCCGGTGCCGATAATGGTTCATAACGATTAAAATTCATTGGGCGTTGACGAACTTCTTCGGCTGCTTGTATAGCTGATTGCATCAGAGCAATTTGTGAATCTACTCGTTCCTCTACAGGAGTCTGATCTCTAAATCTGATATATGAACCATCCCCTTGCATAATTCTTGCTCGATCCGTATCCAACATCTGATAAATCAGAACTTCTAAAACTCGTTCACGACATTCCTCATCTTCAATCGGAAATAAAATTTCAACACGTCGATCTAAATTGCGTGGCATCCAGTCCGCACTGGAAAGGAAAATATCTTCACGACCATCATTATAATAATAGAAGATTCTGCTATGCTCCAAAAATCTGCCAACTAAACTGCGTACTTCAATATTCTCCGATAAACCTTTAACTCCGGCTTTCAAGCCGCAGATACCTCGGACAATCAAGCAGATTTTAACTCCTGCTTGTGAAGCAGAATATAGTGCTTCAATAATTTCAGAATCAATTAAAGAATTGATTTTTGCAACGATTACAGCTCGATGCCCCGCTTCAGCATACTTTTGTTCCTGTCTAATTCTGCTGAGAGTTTCTTTGCGTAACCAACGTGGTGCCGGAATAATTTTGCGCCATCCCATAGGTATCGAATAACCGGAAATCATGTTGAAGAAATCTGTCGCATCCTGACCTATTTGCTCGGAAGCTGTCCAAAGTCCGAAATCCGTATAAATTCTTGCTGTAATATCATTATAGTTTCCGGTTCCCAAATGAACATAACGCTTGATGCCGGATTCTTCCTTTCTGACAATCATAGTAATTTTACTATGAGTTTTCAGACCTTTCAGACCATAAATTACATGACAACCGGCTCTCTCTAAACGTCTCGCCCAGTGAATATTGCTTTCTTCATCAAATCTGGCCTTTAATTCAAGTAAAACCATGACATGCTTGCCGTTTTCCGCGGCATCCGCCAACGCTTTAACAATAGGCGAATTTCCACTGACTCTATATAGTGTTTGTTTAATCGCCAATACATCGGGATCTTGCGATGCTTGCTGAATAACTTTGATCGTCGGATCAAATGACTCAAAAGGATGATGTAGAATCAAATCTTTATCACGAATAATCTCGAAACAATCCGGATCTCGCTCGGAACCGAAAGCCGGTGCTATTTGGCCATTAAATTTTTTATAACGTAAATTTGCATCAGGATATAAATCTCTAATCTCATCAACAAATTTCAAATCAATCGGACCTTTTATTCTAAACACAGCTTTGTCCGGAACATCCATCAAGGTTTGCAGAGTATTGAGAATGCTTTTGCCGGCTTCTTTTTGAATTTCCAGACGAATAATGCCACCACGTTCTCGCTGCCACAAAATTCCTTCCATTTCAATCATCAAATCAGAAATTTCTTCATCATCTAATTCATAGTCTGCATTTCGCATTACACGGAAACATGCAGTTGATTCAATTTCTTGATTATAGAAAAGCTGATTGAGAAACTCTGCAATTACATCCTCTATTAAAACAAATCGTTTCTCTTCACCCGGTAATTTAATTAATCTCGGCAGAATTGACGGTACTTCCACAATTGCAAAGAAAGTTGATTCTAAAGTGTCAGGTTGATCTTCTTGATTTTCAAAAGTGACAAAAAGATTCAGATTTTGATTTGGAATTAAAGGAAAAGGCCTTCCTGCATCAACTGCCAAAGGAGTTAAAACCGGGTAGATATTATTATCATAATATTTCGCCAAGTAATCATATTCCATTTCAGTTGTTTCATCCATAGTCAAATAATAAATGTCTTCCGCTTGTAATGCCGGCATAATTTGTTTATTAAATGTTCTATATTGATCCTTATAAAACTCATGACAACGAGCCATTAATGCTTCTAATTGTTCCGACGGAGTCATATTAGCATCATCTTTTTTTTCTGAACCGGCTTCGATTAAATTATATAAAGAAGCAACTCTTACCATAAAATGCTCATCCAGATTCGAACATGTAATCGCCAAAAAATTGAGTCGTTCATAAAGAGGATTCGTTGAGTCTTGAGCTTCTTCCAGCACTCTTTGGTTAAACTCCATCCAACTCAGTTCTCGATTAATAATACGCTCGCCTTCTAAATCCGGATATTCCTTATTACCGGAAAACTTCTGATCGATTATTTCATTAATTGTCGGCAACATTTTCTACTCCTTTGAATCATTACAATTAATTATTTTCTTTTTCAGGTACTATAGACAATCTTAATTCATCACCGAATATCTCTTGAAAATATTCTGCAACTTTTTGAAAACTCCAAGATTCTAACGTTAAATCCTGATTTGATTCAAGAATAACCCTAATATGTCGTTTTCGAACTTTTGTTGTGATTGTTTTTATTTTACTTTTATGTCCCGTATCTAAAGCATTTGCCATACTAAGTAATACTGCTAATTTTACAAAATTCAATTGTTCCTGAGAAGTCAAAAACATTTTTTCGTATTCTAATGTGAAAAAATCATCCGTATGATGTTTGACTAATAGAGCAATTAACTCAATTTCCTGATTGGTTAAACCAATTAAATCGGAAGATTTAATCATTTCGTAAGCGATTTCTCCATCTTGTTTTACTGTAAAGAATTTACCTATATTGTGTAAGATAGCAGCTATTTGTAAAATAAATCGATAGCGAGGCTCAAGCCCGTGTTGTTCTTGAAATTGATCAAACAATTGCATTGCCAGTTTTTCAACTTGCTCAAGATGTTTTAAATTAGTATGGTTTCTTTTAGCAATTTGTTTTGCAAAACTTAGAGTATAATTAAGCAGTCTTTGATCTTTTTCAATTAAATTAATTTGTTCAGCTTTCTTGGCTATTAAACCATCAGCTAAAATCACGTCCGGTAAGATAACTCGGTCCAATCCAGTAAACTCGAACATTTCTTTGATTACCATGGAAACAGGTAATAAAAGAGTTGCTTGTTCTTGATTAATATCAAATTTACGCATCAATTCGAAACTGGAATTATGAATTATGATATCAAATAATTCGTTAAATTTTTCTACTGATAATTCAGCAGTTCCGATCAAAGGTATATCGGCTAAATATCTCCAGATATCTAAATCATTGCCAACCAAAATGAAATTTTTATAATCTGTCTTTTTCGGGACAAAAGAGCGATAATAATCTAAATCACCGGAAATATATTCGCGCATCAGCGCTATGAAATCAGCAGTATGTTTCTCTAAAATCGAAAGTCTGTCACGCACTCGCAAAGAACCAAGCAAAATATTCTGGGTGAAAGCAAATTCTCCTTTATCAAATAACGTCAACTGAGTACTTCCGGCACCTATATCAAGAAATAAAGTCGGTTCTTCGGTTAACTGATCAAATTCAGGCATTTTTAGTCGAATCGCTCGCAACATCGCAGCTATTTCCAATCGATTCGAATAAACTAATAATTTAAATCCGGTTTGTCGATAAACCTGATCAATCAGAAACAAACTATTATTTGCTTCACGAACTGCTGAAGTGCAGGCAGCTATAACTTCAATATCAGGATAAGCAGAAATTATATTTTTAAAATCTATTAAAGTATCAATTAATCTTCCGATGTTTTCGCCGGTAATATAGCCCAAAAGATAGCTATTTGAACCGAGATTAATCGTTCTGGACATTGATTCAACTTCTGATATTTTTCCGTCAGGCAAAATCTCTGCGATTTTCAAGAAAACTTCATGTGAACCAACTTCAATAGCTGCGATGAATGAAACATTATTTCCCATGCCAATCTCCTTCTTAGTAGCCTAATTATAAAAGAATTATAAATTATTAATCTCCAAAGAATATTCCCATTTGACGTGCTACCAAAATTAACGGGTCATCTAACGGAACACGCTTTATTTTCCCCGCAACTTCTTCTAATGGAACACGCATTGTTTTTTGTCCCTCTATACCGATCATTTTGCCAAAATCACCTTCTATTACCGCATTTGCAGCTTCGACACCCAATTTTGTGGTGAGGACTCGGTCAAATGCTGATGGTGAACCACCACGTTGATAGTGTCCCGGAACGCAAACTCTAATTTCCTGAATCATTAAATCTTCAAGCTGATTTAACAGATGATATGCTACTGAATGTGTGTTTTTTCTATGTTTTTTAAGAGCATCTTCATCCAAATCGACTTCATAAATGGATTTTGCACCTTCAGCAATAGCAATTATTGAAAAACGTTTCTTCTTTTTTTCACGTGATTGTAAAGCACGAACAACTTTGATCGGATCGTACGGTATCTCCGGAATCAAGATAACATCTGCGCCTGATGCAACCCCGGCATATAGTGCAAGCCATCCAACATGATTTCCCATCAGTTCAACAATAAACACCCTGCCATGTGAGGTCGCAGTCGTATGTATTCCATCAATTACTTCAGTTGCTATATTAACTGCACTTTGGAAACCAAAACTCAATTCGGTTCCGGATAAGTCATTATCAATTGTCTTCGGTAAATGAATAATATTACAACCATTCAAATGTAACAGATTTGCTGTTTTTTGTGTCCCGCCACCGCCTAAAACAATCAGGGCATCCAGAGAAAGATCATTATAAGTTTGAATCATGGCTTCAAGTCTGGTTATTCCCTCCGGCTGATTTTCATAAAAAGGATCATTGACATATTTAAACGATTGGCGTGAAGTTCCCAGAATTGTACCGCCTAAAGTTAATATTCCGGAAAAATCGTAATCGTGCATATGGCGATAGCTACTGTGCATTAAACCATAATATCCATTGAGAAATCCAAATATTTTGGTTTTCGGATCATGATTCCACAAGGCCCTGCTTACCCCGCGCATAGTTGAATTTAGGCCTTGAGCGTCTCCGCCACTAGTCAACATTCCTACTTTTAAAGACACAACTCTCTCCTTTTTCGAATAATAGATATAACATGCACTTGATTTTTGATATTATTTTTTAATTATACATTAATTCATTTGTTTTTGTATGTTAATATGCTAAACAAGATCTCATTATTATGTTAAATTATTTGTACTAAGTTATTATATTTATTATTTTGAAGGTTAATATGGAAAAAAAGCAAAATCAACAAGATGTACGTATGGCTGTTTTAATTGATGCTGATAATATCTCACATCATTTTATTAAAGGTATGATGGAAGAAATTGCCCGATATGGCAATCCGACAATTAAACGAATTTATGGTGATTGGACTAAACCGAATCTTAGCGGCTGGAAAAATCATCTTTTGGATTATGCCATCAGCCCTGTCCAACAATTCAGCTATACAACAGGAAAAAACGCAACCGATTCAGCTATGATTATTGATGCAATGGATATTCTGTTTTCTGAAACAGTCGATGCTTTTTGTCTCGTTTCATCAGATAGCGATTTTACAAAACTGGCTACCCGATTGCGCGAATCCGGCAAGACTGTCTACGGAATCGGTGAGGAAAAAACTCCCAATCCTTTCATAGCAGCCTGCGATCGTTTTATATATCTGGAAATTCTGGATGAAGATGAAGATGAGTCTGATAGTGATCATGCTGATACAGAACCGGCAAGTGACAAAGAAAAAGTCAAAAAAGATACTGCTACCAAAACCGGTTTTGCAAAAACTCCTAAGAAAAAACGAGCTCTGCAAAATCTTAATCGCAAAACGATTTCTTTTATTACTCAAACAATTAAAGATGTTGAAGATGAAAACGGTTGGGCCTATTTAGGTGAAGTCGGAAATTTATTGGTGAAGAAACAACCCTCGTTCGATCCCAGAAACTTCGGTTTTAATAAATTAACTAATATGCTTGAATCAATCGACCAAGTTGAACTTGACATCAGAGATGCAAATATCGGTGCACCTAACTCTAAACATGTTTATGTACGGGTCAAGCCCACCAATAAACTGAGAACTACTCATTTTTAGTTTCTCGGATTTTTTTAATAATTGAATAAATTACAAAAGCTATAATATTGCATACAACAATACTCGCTCCGGTTGGAGTTGAGTATACATAGGATAAAATTAAACCTAACCATAAACATATTATTGATACAAACGCAGCATTCAGAGTTACCGTGAAGAATCTTTTCGCCAAACGCATGGAGGTCAATGCCGGGAAAACTATTAAACTGGTTATCAACAACGCTCCCATCAAACGCATTCCTACAACGATGACTAATGCCGTCAAAAAAGCAATTATCATATTAAAGCCTTCGGTATTGGTCCCGGTGGCTTTAGCAAAATTTTCATCAAAGGTAACAGCAAAAATCCTGTTGTAAGTTAAAACAAATAAAAGGATTACTACAGCAGAAAGGCCCAAGCTTAATATTACATCACTTTGCGCCATGCTGAGAATACTGCCAAACAAGTAATTATTCACGTCTGTATTCATTCCGGTACTCAAAGAAATTACCATTACTCCAATTGCCAATGATCCGGTAGAAATTAAAGAAATAGCAGCATCTCCTTTTATTTTGCTGTTTTCACTCAGACGCAACAGAAGAAAAGCTGCTATAACCGCGATCGGTATAGATACAATCATTGGAGAAGCATTCAAGGCGGCTGCAACTGCTAATGCACCGAATCCAACATGCGACAATCCATCACCAATCATCGCATAACGTTTCAAAACCAAACTTACACCCAACAAAGAAGCACATAAAGCAACCGGAGTTCCAACTAGAAAAGCTCGTATCATAAACGGATAAGAAAAAATTTCTTTTAGCAAATCAATCATTTAATCCACCTGTAAAAATTGTTCTATACAAATTCACCAATATACTTCTTTCCTATATCACTTTGTATATAATCTTCTGTTATACCGAAAAATAGTTGCGAATTATGTAAATGTAAAATATGACTTGCATATTTTACTGCCGCTTTAATATCATGTGAAACCATAACAATGGTTATTTTATGAACATTATTAATATGTTCAATAATCTCATATAATTCTTGTGTTACAATCGGGTCAAGACCTGATACAGGTTCATCTAGCACAATTATCTTTTTTGTCGCACAAAGGGCTCTGGCCAAAAGCACACGTTGCTGTTGTCCGCCGGATAATTCGCAATAACAAGCATTTTTCATATGTAAAATACCCATTTTTTCCATATTGCTTTTTGCGATGTTTTTCTCTTTCCTGGTAAAAAACGGTTTAAGACCTAAACTATTTAAACATCCTGATAAGACAACTTCATAAACGCTTGCCGGAAAATCTTTTTGAATGGCAGTTTGCTGCGGCAAATAGCCGATTTCATCGGGTGACAATTCATGATCTAAAATAATTTCACCTTGAGAAGCTTTTTTTAAGCGTAATAACCCTTTAATTAAAGTACTTTTCCCACTACCATTTTCACCTACTATACATAAATAATCACCATCTGAGACACTAAAATTAAGATCTGTTACTGCAGGAACACCTTCATACTCAAATGATAGATTTTTACAGGTGATTAAACTCATTCCATTCCTCTTTAATACTTTTATAATTTTACTTTGCTCTTCGCTTTTATATTTACATTTTTTATCAATTCTGTTTTTATCAATTCAGATTTTATCAATTCAGTTTTTATCAATTCAGAGCTTTTTCTAAAACTTCAATGTTTTTTTCCATCAACGAAATATATGTTTCATTAGCTTCGAGTTCTTCAACTGACAAATTATGGATTGAATGAAAAGTTAATTTTTCTGCAGCAGTTGCCTCTACAATTGAATCGGCAATTTTTTCATTGGAAAGCTCAATCGAAAATACTACGGGCAATTGAAGTTCGTTCACTTTATCTATCAAAAATGCGACCGTTGCAGCACTAGCCTCAGTATCAGTTGAACATCCTGTAAATGCTGCATAATAATCTAAATCATATTCTTCTGCAAAATAACGGAACGGAAAACGATCACCAAACAATATAACTTTACGCTTCCCATGTTCGACAACATCCTTAAATTGCTGATCCAGATAATTTAATTGCTCAATATAAGCCTCGCTGTTTGTTGAATAAATTTCTGCATTATCCGGATCTTTTTCGCTCAAAACGTCCGTAATCTGTTCAACAATTTTTATCGCATTAATTGGCGATGTCCAAACGTGTTCATCTAACTCATGAACATGTTCATGTTCATGTTTATCTTCATCTTCATCTTCGTTATTATCATCTGCATGCTTATGATCATCTTCATGCATATGTTCATCATCGTCTGTGTGATCATGATCTTCTTCATGCATATGTTTACCATCGTCTGTGTAATCATGGTCTTCTGCATGTTCATCATCTAGTACGTGGTCAAGATCTTCTGCATGTATGTGTTCACTATCGTCTGTGTGGTCATGGTCTTCTGCATGTCCATGTTGCATTCCTTCCACAATTTCTTCCTCAACTGTATTAACCATATCTATTAATTTCATTGTGTCAGGTGCATTATCACCCATTGACTCAATTATCCCCTCGATCCAAGTATCATTTTCACCACCTGTATAGATAAACAAATCACTGGACTGAATGGTTTTAATATCTTGGGGTGTCGGCTCATAAGAATGGCTCTCCGCACCGGGTTTCAAAAGCATTTTTACATCTGCTTTATCGCCAACTATTTGTTTTGTAAAATCATATTGAGGAAAAATAGTAGTTACAATTGATAATTTTTCCTCTGATTTAACATTATTATTTTCAGCTTTGTCATTATTATTTACTTTAAGATCAATATCTTCTGTGTTATCTATCTCTGCTTCGGTATTTTCTTCATTATTTTCTGTTACATTATTTTCAATCTTTTCTCCAATAGAATCTTCCACTCTTGTTTTATCATTGTCAGCCGCAGTATCATTATTATTTCTACAACTTGAAATAACTGTTAGAACCAGCATCAAACTAATAATAATTTTAATTGTTTTTTTCATATTTAAATCTTTCTATTTTAAATTGGATATCTTAATCTAAATCTTTCTATTTTAAATTGGCTATCTTAATCTAAATCTTTCTATTTTAAATTAGCTATCTTAATCTAAATCTTTCTATTTTAAATTAGCTATCTTATCTTTAGTATCAAAATATTTTATTTAGATGTTTTGACTTTAGTTTCAAAACAATTTTTACAAATTCCATAAAAAACAGTCTTTACCGGGTCAATGATAAAACCATGCTCACTTTTGACATGATTTTGGAGTTCCCTTACTTCCTTACATTCAAAGTGAATTAACTGATCACAAATTTCACATTTTAGATGAAAATAATCACTTATTGTGACTTCATGATTTTCACCTACAAATTCAAAACACGAACCTGATATTTCATCAATAAAATACTTTTTTACATGACCGGAATCTACCAATTTATTTAATTGACGATAAATTGTGGCAACTCCGATTTTTACACCAATTTCAGAAAAGTAATTGATTATTTGGTTTACCGTGACATGTTTACCTTTCATTGCCTCTAAATAGGATATTAATTCGGTTTTTTGTTGAGTATTGTATCCACCAGTCATTCTTTTATTCCTAATCCTTAATAATATAAATTTAAACAAAATGAAAACCATTCTCAAATTGAATTTGAAAACGGTTTTCATTTTAAGCGATTAAATAAGATTTGTCAAAATATTTTTTCAATATAATTATAAAAATAATTATCGGATTTTTGTGTCAATTTTCTTGAAATGATTTTTGATATGCACACTTTTTAAGTTTATTCTGTAAATCTAGTGTTCAACCTTAAATAGTGTGCATAATAACTTGAAAATCAGGCTTTTCCATATAAAAATGCACACTTTTTAAGTTTATTCTGTAAATCTAGGGTTCAACCTTAAATAGTGTGCATAACAACTTGAAATTTAGGCTTTTTCATATAAAAATGCACACTTTTCAAGGTTATCCTGAATATCCAAGGTACAAGCTTAAATAGTGTGCATAATAACTTGAAAATCAGGCTTTTTCATATAAAAATGCACACTTTTCAAGGTTAGACTGGATTTCTCCGGTACAAGCTTAAATAGTGTGCATGACATCATATCGAAAAAGTTATCTGAATAAATCTAAGAAACGATCCCAAAGATTTTTATCCGGTTCCGCTTCAATTACAGGCTCCGGTGCGGCTTTTTTCGGAATTGGTTCACTCATGATTACAAATTGAACTTTTGCCGGAGTTGGATTCTTGGCTGATGCAAAAGAAGGCATAGGCTCACCGGTTTTATAATCTGCTAATAGTTCATCCATCATTTCATCGATGTCTTCATCCATAGTTAAAATGCCTTCATATAATTCTTCTGCACCGTCAGCCAATTCAGCGCTACCTGTTTCAAGTTGATCAACACCGTCACTAAATTCAGTAAAACCGGTCGACAATTCTGTCAATCCTGTAGAAAGTTCGCTCGTACCATTGGTATATTCTTGGACTCCATTGCTTAAACTTAACGAATTACCCGCTAAAGTATCAACACCTCCGGTATAACCTGCAACACCGGTAGATAGACCGGTAAGACCATTACTCAGCGCACCCAAACCGGTGCCTAACTGTTCATATCCATAAGTTAGAGCTGTTGTATCCTTTAATTGAATACCTCCGTTCAACAACTCGTCACTTCCTAAACTAATTTGGCCGACCCCTGCCAAATATTGAGTTAAACCACTATAGAAATCAGGTTGATTAGGATCAGCATTCTTGTATCCAAAACTTAATTTATTTACTCCATCAACATAAGTACTTAGCCCGGTATTAAATTCCACATATTTACCATTTAATTCAATAATGCCAAGAGCGAAATCTAAAAGATCCACAAGTTGACCGACTTTAGCCATTGAGGCTAAACTGCTTTCTATTGTAGAAAAGCTATCAGTACTTATTCTATTTCTAATCGTAATTAATTTGCCAATCAAAAAGTTTAAACTTGCCCGCGGTCCTTTTTCAGCTTCTGTTTCATATTCAAGATATCTAAAAATGCTTTGAACCATAGGATCATTATTGATTTGAGCTTCAGGAAAATTGAGTCCTTTGAGATATTCTGTTAGAGCTGTTTGACTGATTGAATCATTTACTGCTGTTAAACCGCCGATAATTCCTGATAGACCATTTTTCAATTCTGTCATTTCCGTAGAAATATTTTTAAGTTTAGTACCAAATCCACTGATTTGCGTAGTAAAATCTGCTAGATTCTGTTTAAGCTGGATTATATCCTCAACAGTACCTAATTGACTTGCGCCTTTAGACATTGTCTGAAGTCCCGTCGCAATCTCATTTGAGCCCTCTTTCAATTGATCACCGGCACTTAAACCTGCAAAACCTGTAGCTACCAGATCAGCAGCATCAATAATATCCTGCGCAGATTCATTCAGTTCTGTTAATCCGGATACAAGTTGATTAACTCCGTCTACATATGTACTGACACCCGCTGTATATTGTGTAAGCCCCGCATTAGCTGTAGATAACCCGGTGGATAATTCAGCAGCTCCTGCAGCAGAATCTTGGGCACCGGCACGCAAATCTGTACTATTTTTCGACAATTCAGAAACACCTGCTGTATATTCATTTACACCTGTAGATAAATCCTGACCGGCAGTTGCAAGATCAATTCCACCCTGATCAATCAATTCGAGAGCATCTTCCAATTCTGTTGTTCCGGTATTTAATTCTTCGATACCGTCAGCCAATTCACGGCTACCTTCAGAAAGTAATTTGATTGCATCTTGCAAAGTCGTTAATTCTTCATTTTCACTAAAGTCAGGTATTTCAAAATCAAACATTTCTTCAGTAAAAGGAGTAGTAGCAATTTGTATTGAAGGTAAATAGAAATCATCAATCTCTGCCTCAACACTGAAATCAGAGGATTCTGCATTTGGTAAAATCGTAAAATTCACCACTTGATTACTTCCGGCTTCTGCAACCATTCCATTAGTTGCAGTAATATTTTCTGCAACACTATCAGCTATAGTTAAAGAAATCTGAATCAATGAATTTTTCGCCCATACATTTTCACCTTGAGCATCTGAAATTTCAGAATTCGGTTTTACACTTATTGCCAGTTCCCACTTACCTTTCGCACCGGATAAATCTGCAGGTTCGATTTTTTGATCGTCAAGTTTATGAGTAAAACTGAATTTCCAAGGAAGCTGATCATTATTCAGTTTGCCTTTATAATAAAAATTTTCAGTTCCTTTATTAATCTCAATTTTATCTGCATTTTGAACGGCATTTCCGTACATTGTCAAACTTTGGATTGAACTATAATCACCGTAATCCGTCAATTCACCGGCAGTCCGAGAAGAAAAACGGTTAACAACATAGATTTCCTTTGTAGAACCGTCAGGATTTAAACTTGCATAGACAACTTCAGACTTTTTGTCTGCAGAATTTGCATTGGAAGTTGAAGTTGATTTAACAGCTTCTGACTTTACCGAATCCTTTTCTGCAGAAACAGAATTTGCGAATACAAAACTTAGTAAAATTCCGAAAACACAAAGCAAACTCAATCCTCGCTTGATTTTTCGTGTTGTCTGTTTGTTATTCATCATAGTATTTCCTCCAAATTTAGTTCTTTTAATTTGATGAAATAAGTATTTTCTAAGTTAATAAAAAGTATACAATTTTAGTTAATAGAACTTTTTTCTGTATATAATTCAGATTCATTGATTTGTTCAGTTAATTCAGGCTGATCTTTACGTAAAAAAGTTCGCTTATAGCTTGTTTTTTCAACTATTTTATCAAATAAGTAAAGTAAACCGGGCAAGATAAAAATTACCATAAACAAAGATAAAATTGCTCCACGCCCCAAGACTAAACCTAATTCTTTAACGATAGTTAAAGTCGATGTAAAGTTCAGGGCAAAACCTGCTAATGTTAAAATCAGTGCAGGAGGTAATAATGAAGGAACTGATTCACGTACACTCTGAATTAAAGCATTTCGTTTATGCAGTTTTAATCTATTGTCTAAATAATGTTCTGTATATAAAATCGCATAATCAACCGTCGCTCCAAGCTGAACCGTGCTGATGATTAAATATCCGATATAACTTAACGATGATCCGGTGAAATACGGTATAGAAAGATTTACCCAAATTGCGATTTCAATTGTCAAAACTAAAATAATCGGCAAACTGAACGAACGGAAAGCGAACATTATTACTAAGGCAATCGCCAGAATCGCTAAACCGTTAACAATAATATCATCTGCTTCAATCGTATTTTTCATATCGAGCATGACAACATTCTCACCGACCAGATGATATTGATCACCGTAAGCTTTCTCCCCAATTTGACGCACTTTTTCAACTAATTCGAACGATGCTTCACCCTCGGAAGCAACTTCGCCGGTAATAATGAATTGCGTATAATTATCAGACACAATCATTTCCAATGCTTCAGCATCAATCACTTCAACCGGAATCGCTTTATCAACCGTATTAACATAAGAAATTACCGATAAAACATTCTGCGTATTTTCTAAGTCATCCTGAATTTTCAACTCTTTTTGAATATTACCTTTAGGTACCAGCAAAGCCATTTGTTGCTGCACACCAAATTCCTCTTCAATAGCTAATTTATCCTGTTCCATTTTGGATCCTGCCGGCAATCCGCCCATGCCATAAATAAAATGATTTGCTCTGCTCCCCAGAAAACCCGGTATTGCAATGATCAGAATCAAGATCAGTAACGGCCATTTCACTTTATTAACAAATTTACCTAAGAATTTGAAATCAGGTAAAAAGGGCTTATGAGTTGTTTTATCGATCAGTTTATATAGAGCAAGTAAAAGTGTCGGCATAAAAACCATTACCGAAAAGAACGATAAAACTATACCTTTGGCCATTACAATGCCTAAGTCCGCCCCAATTCTGAAACGCATGAAGATCAGGGCTAAAAAACCGAATACAGTTGTCATCGCTGAAGAGGCAACTGCAGTTAGTGCTTTGCTCATTGCCATTGCCATTGCAGTTTCAGTATCGTAACCTTTTTGGCGATTTTCATTAAATCGATTGAGCAGGAAAATTGCATAATCCATTGAAACAGCTAATTGAAGAACAGCACCGACCGCTTGCGTAATAAACGATATTTCGCCTAAAAAGATATTGGTACCCATATTGAGAACAATTCCTACACCGATTGTAAACATAAATATAAAAGGTTCAAGCCAGGAATGTGTTCCGATAATCAGAATAATCAACACTAACGGCGCCATGACAGTTACAATTTTGATCATTTCGGATTGGACTGCATTTTGAGCATTAGCAAGATCTGCCAGTTGTCCTGAAACAGCAACTTCCGGATCAATCTCATAAATTCCTTCTAAAACCTCAACCGCATTATCCGTTTCTGCAGTTAATTGAAATAAAGCTTTTTCTCCGGTATAAAAAGCTTCAACCGTATCCTGATTTTGTAGTTCCAGCGGAACCATTAAGTCTACGGAATCATCAAGCCATAATACCTGAGTTACGCCTTTGCTTTCCTTAAGTTTTTCTTTAATCAATAATGCTTCTTGTAATGAATCTACCGGAAAAGCCGCTCTGGCATTGGGTATAGATAATTCATATGAATTTTCTAACTCCTGCAATGCTTTGGTTGATGGAACATCTTCAGGCAGATAGTCCTGCAAATTATAATTGACTTTTACCTGTAGCATCATTATTCCCGCTATAACGGATAAGAAAATAAAGATGACTAATACCGCTTTATGATGTTTGATAATCCAATTAATAATTTTCCGCATAAAGTCCTCACAATTTTCGATATTTAGCTATATTGATAAAATGAATCTTTATGATTATAAAAATTGTTTCAGAAAAATATCATTCAAATAATCTAAGTTTTATCGAGTATTGTTAAGTATTATAAATACCATTAAATAAATTATATAAGTTGCATAATTAATTTGTTCAACAATTTATTAACATCTTGTTGATTATATTTATTATTCAACAATTCTTCAAAATTTGTTGATTAAATTCATGATTTCAAGTATTATCCAGATAATTGACTACAAAGGACAAGAGAAATGTTTGATGAAATAGCTGTATTTAATAATTCAAAATCAGATGATCCAAGAGTTTTGCGTACTAAACAATCCTTATACAAAAGTTTATGTTCTCTTCTGAAAAAAAAGCCTCTTTCCCAAATCACAATTAGCGAAATTACAAGTAAAGCTAATATTAATCGTTCAACTTTTTATCTTCACTATACAAATTTGTTTGATTTACAAAATGAAATTGAAGAAAATCTGTTTCAAATATATAAGAATTCGTTGGACGATTATTTAGCAAGTTTAAATTCTCAGACAAGCAATACTACAAATGAAGAATCAGGCAATTTAAATACAAACGATCTGACTCCAGAAATTAATTTATATGAAAACACGTTTAGTTTTTTGCAAAAATATAAAGAATATACTCCAATTTTATTAGTTGAATCGCCAACCAACAAACTGTTAGAAAACATAATTGCTCTCGGATCTGAAATCCATTTTTCCAAATGGAAATCAACAATTTCAGTTAAGGATCCGACCTATTTCAAGTATAGCTATCCTTATCTGGTAAACGGCTTAATTGCAGTGATTAAATTATGGTTAAGTGACGGAATGAAAGAAAGTCCCGCACAAATGGCTAAATTAGCAATTCAACTTACTTTTCAAAATATGGAGGAATATTGACTTGGCTTGTATTCATTGGATTACAAATACTGAAAATTTAACCGCGTAAGTAAATCAGCCAAAATAAGAATACTAAAACAACACCTATTACTATTCCTATACCGTATCTTTTGAGAAAAAGTATTATACCTTGTATTAATTTTGATTTAGAAGGTATCTCTTTTTCAATTTCATAATCGTCCGGGAAATATTCTGTATCCGAATAATCAGCATAAGTATCAAAATAATTGCTGTCTATTCCTTCTGAATATTCTTCTTCAGACAAATAATCAAACTCTTCCCAAGCCGTTTTTCTTACCTCAGAAATATCTATAGGCTCAGTCGGTCTGTCAGTTGAAAGATGTTCAGTAATTTGAATACTGTTTGACTCTAAGACTTTTAACCCGAGAATTGTACTATCATCATTAATCTGCTTTTCATTTAAACAATCATGAAAGTTATTAATTACCTCAACCAAGGAAGAATCACTCAAACTTAAATCTAAAATTTCCTTGTCAGATAGTAGATCGTAGATTCCGTCCGATACTAATAGAATGATGTCGTCAGACTTTAAAATCAGTTTATTCAAGTTTTCCGGTTCAAGTTCCGGATTGCTTGGATTATATCCGAAATATTTTAGCGGTTTAGCGATTCCATCAGTTACTGCTCTGTGTTCTTTGACCATAGAATATATCATTTGATCGCGAATTAAATATATACGATTTGTACCAACCGACATTGTATAGGCTACAGAGCCGTTAATTAACAAAAAAGCCAAAGAACAACCAACTTCTTGATCTTTATAGCGAGCCAAGCGTTCTGTCATTTTATCTTTTGCTGAAGCCATAAATTGGTATGAGAAATTTGCTACATCAAAAGTTTGAGGATCAAGCTCACCCAAAGAAGCAACTTCTTGGATTAACGTTTCCTGTACCATACGTCCTGACAAATCACCGATACCTGAACCTCCCATACCGTCAGTAATACTGTAGACTTGCCAATGATCTTCCGATTGTCCTGACTGAATTTCCAATTTTTCCAATGTGTCCGGATAAATTCTGGTCATACAATGGAAAGAATCTTCATTTATATTTTTATCAGATCCGGCTATAGTTAAACCGACTGCAAGAATCTTACTAATTGAGATTCACCTCTTAACTCTAATTATAAAATTATTTAGATAGCTCGATTATTGTACATTATAAAACAATTTTAAAGCAAACTAATTTTCAACTCGTCGGCGAATTTGTTGTTCAAGTTCACGTGTTTTCAAATCTTGTCGTTTATCATATGATTTTTTCCCACGCGCTACAGCTATTTCTATTTTGACTAAATTACCTTTCAGATAAAGCTTAGTTGGTACAAGAGTCAAACCCTTTTGTTGAATATCGTTTTGTATTTTAATTATTTCTCTTTTATGTAATAATAATTTGCGCTTGCGTTCAGGATCCACATTAAATTGTCCTGCTTGTTTATATGGGCTGATATGCATTCCAATGATCCAAGCTTCACCGTCGATAATCTGGGCATATGTATCAGCCAAGCTCACTTTATTCTCTCTGATCGACTTTACTTCCATGCCAAATAGTTCCAAACCTGCCTCATATGTTTCAAGCAGATGATAGTCATGTCTGGCTTTACGATTGACTGCAATATTTTTTATAGCAATTCGGCTCATTATTTTCCTAACATTTCCATTAATAATCTATTACAGAATTATAACATATGAAAAACAGCAATGGTGTCATTTCCGATGTTAATAACATAATTAACATTGTTATTAACTTATTCTAAGCATAAAACGCTTTAATATCGGTGATTGTCCAAGTTATTAACATTATTCACATTTCTGTTTTTAACATAAGCGTAACAAAAATCTATATATTAACAATCCTTAATTTTTAATCCTCGCTCGCCGAGTCAAACTCGATGACTCGCTACGGACTTGGAAAATACATAAATTGCTAACTATATCTATATATTTACGTATATACCAATTTCAATTCAGGCATTTTCCAAGTCCAACATTGCATACGCATTTAACGCTAAAGTTTCAGGACTTTGCTCTTGATATGCATAATAACCTTGTGCGGCTATCATTGCGGCATTATCTGTGCAATATTGTAATTCCGGTAAATAAAGCTTTATTTTATGTTGTTCAGCTGTTTTTTGAAATTGTGACCGCAATTCACTGTTGGCTGCTACACCACCGGCTAAAACCAATTTATTCTGCCCGGTTAAGGTAATTGCATCCAGCGTATGATTCAATAAATTTTTAATTATTGCAGATTGAAATGTCGCAGCAAAATCTGCATTATTTATTAGATCTTGCCAGGGTTGATTTAACAACACAGCTTTTTGTTTTATTTGATTTAACTTATTTAAGGTTGCAGTTTTCAAGCCGGAAAAAGAAAAATCTAAACTATTCTCAAATCTGGGTTGCGGTAAGTCAAATAAATCATTCTTTCCTTGTTTTGCCAGAGTATCAATAATTGGTCCTCCGGGATATCCTAAATTAAGTTCACGCGCTATTTTATCAAAGACTTCTCCCGGTGCATCGTCCCTGGTTCTGGCAATTATCTCAAATTTCGAATAAGATTTTACTAAAACAATGTGACTATGGGCTCCTGAAATAATCAATGATAAAAAAGGTGGTTCAAGTTCCGGATAAGTCAAATAATTAGAAGCAATATGTCCGGCTAAATGATGAATTCCGTAAAGCGGTTTTTGCCAAATCAAGGCTAAAGTTTTTGCTGCAGATACTCCTACTAAAAGAGAACCTACGAGGCCCGGACCTTTTGTTACAGCTATTGCTGCAATCTGATCTCGAGTAATATCAGATTTAGTTATCGCCTGATCTAATACATAAGGTAACACCTCAACATGTTTGCGTGAAGCTATTTCAGGCACTACACCGCCGTATATTTTATGCAATTCTGCCGAACTGAAAATAACGCTTGAAAATACTGTTCTGCCATTAGCTACAACTGCTGCTGCTGTTTCATCACAACTAGATTCAATTCCCAATATATATATTTTTTGTAAATTATTCATCCTACACATTTCCTTTATTTGCTTTATTATTATGCATTTTTTATACTTGCTTTAGCAAATATTTCGAGGTGAAAATGAACTCTTATCCAAATTTAGCTAAATTTCAAAAAGATAAAAAGAAATTCAAAATTCTACCGATCATTATTGCATTATTTTTAATAGCTTCGCTTGTGACGGTTATCTTAACTGCAACCAAAGTATATAAGCAGGCTAATGAATTGGTTAGAGTGCCTTCCGATCCTTTTCCCGATGTTGCAGAAAACACAATGCCCGTTTATACGGAAACCATTTTTAAATCTTTAGATAATTTGACCACATTATCCGGCTGGTACTTTTCTCATAAAGCTGAAGATTTTCGCGGCAATATTATTTTGGTACATCACAATCATGCTGATCGAGTTCAATTCGGCTTAGATACGGCTGATTTATTTTCCGATTTAATTCAATCCGGTTTTAATATTCTCGCTTTCGATCTAAGGCATTCAGGAAGATCACAAGGTGAAATCTCAAGCTATGGTTTTTCAGAATATGAAGATGTCATTGCGGCAATGAATACTATGCGAAATATTAGCGGCAAAACTGATTTCATACTATTCGGTGTAGGTACCGGAACTGTTGCAAGCCTATTGGCATGGGATTATCTGCCGGACAAAGATGCAGCAGTCAATGAAATACCTGCTAATATCAAAGAAATGGATTTAACGCGTGATGATATTATAGGTTTTATTTTAGATACTCCTACTGCTTCAGCCAATGATTATGTTCGTGCCGATTTACCGAATCAATCATTTTATGATAAACATATTGCACGTCGTTTTGTTCCTGCAGCAGTAAAAGCTACCTCCGGTTCAAATCGGGATGCTAATATGATTTCGATTATTACCAAAATTCAATTACCTATCTTAATTACCCGTAATTTACCTGATACTAAACTTGAATCATCCTCAATCGATACTTTGATTGATGAGCGATTACGTTTACATCCGGATACGACAAAAGTTTTCGAAATAGCTGAACCCGGTCATTTAGAGGGATTTAATCTTCAAAGTATGGAATATCTTACAAATCTTAATCGTTTTTTGGATGTTTGGTATCCAAATCCGAAAAACATCGAAATCCCGGACGATTAATCAGTACCGGTTGAACCAAACCCTCCACCGCGATCAGTGCCTATTTTGGTTACATCCTGAACAATTTCAAATTGCGGTAAAAAGTATTTCGCAACAACCATTTGAGCGAACCTCTCACCTTGTTTTAGTTTGATCGTGCCAAAAGGGTAACCGTCTTGATCAAGATAAACCGAAATTTCTGTCAATTGATCTTTTAGCTTTGCGGAAAACGCTTCAAGTAAATCAGCATTTGAATTATTGTTTTTAAAATAAGTCCAGCCATCAATCATTTCATATGCTTTTAATTGTTCAATAATATCTGAATCAAAAAGAATTAAATTTGCCAGATCAGTAATTTTAAATGTATTTTGTGCAATAACTTTAATCTCATCTCGGTAATCAGAATCAATGGTACCGGGACTATTGGGGATCCGCAATGAAGTTCGTAACGACAAACCGCTGCGGGGTCTGATTTGAATTTCATAACCGGCGGGAATAGCTGTCTTGATACCGGTACCGATTAACTTTGTTTGTCCGGGCAAAATTATACAATCTTGAGCAACAACTAAATCCCAGCCTGCTGCTCCGGATGAACCGCTTTGTGGAATATTAGTTTCTGCTATTGTTTCCAGACAAACTTTAATTTGCTCCATATCTATTCCTCATCTAAATCAGTTTGCAGTTCTGCAAAACTTGTTTGCAATTTGTCCAACGGTTTTTGATCATTTTTCATTCCATCAAGTTTATTGTTTATTCTTTCTGCAAAAGAAATCTGATTCAGCTCATCTATTCGTTCTTCATAAACTTCGCAAAGATTTTTATAATATAATAATTCTTTTTTTAACTCCCAACAGGTTTCCCGTAAATTCAGAACATTTGCATTAAGTTGCTTGTATTTTTCAAAATATTCTTCAGCATTTTCCGCCAATTTCGAATTGTTGAGATCTTCTTTGGCTTTTTTATCCAAGGCATTGACTAAAGCTAAAATAGCTATGTTGGTAGTACTTAATTCAGGATTTTTTTCACGAACCTCACCGATCAAGCGATCTGCTTCTCGCGCTATATCTTCAATATATTGCGAATTTTCTTCTGCAGATAAATGATATGTCATTTGACCGATTTTTACTGCCACAGTCTTTTTCTGTTTCACTTGTGCCTCCATTAATCTTTATCATTATAGTTTGCCACAGACAGATATAATTGCCAAAACTTTTTAGCAGTAATTTGTTCCGGGCGCAAATCAAAATCAACAATCTTTAATTGTTCTATTTTACTCAACTCTTGCTCTGAAAGTTTTGTCTTTAAATTATTTTTTAAATTGTTACGTATTGTCTTTCTCCGTTGAGCAAAACATTGTTTTAAAAAATCCTTAAATTTAAGCAAATTCATATTTTCCATATTTAAAAACAAAACGGACTTCGGATCTCTTGCAATTTTTATAACTTGAGAGCTTACTCCCGGCTGAGGATAAAAGCAAGAAGAAGCAACCTTGATTTTGTCGGTTATCTTGCCATATAACTGTATCAGGATGGCCGTCGGACCATAACGACTATCATTTGGTCCTAAGCTGATTCGCTCAACCGCTTCTTTTTGCAACATTAAAGTCATACTTTTCATATTAGGTACTTCGGTCAATAGTTTTTCAATAATTTCTGCTGAAATATAGTAAGGTAAATTTGCAACAACTTGAAAATTCTGTTCTTTGGCATACAGTGCATGTAAATCTGCTTGAAGAATGTTTTGGTGATATAATGCCAGATTTGATTTGTCAGACAACCGTTGTTCCAACACAGCTATCATCTGCTCATCAATTTCATAAGCTGATACTTTAGCAGCAAACTCAAGCAATACTGATGTCAAACTTCCCAATCCGGGACCAATTTCCAGAACATGACTTTGTTTTGAAAGATTGCTTATTTCAATAATTTTTTGCACAATTGGTTGTGAAATCAAAAAATTCTGCCCCAATGATTGTCGGGGCAGAATATTAAATTCATTTAAAATTTCTTTAGTAGTTGATAAATCTAACATTAATTGGTTGCTAAAATAAACACTCTGCTGGTTGATCTGCCGGGATCAATACCGGTTGCCAGTTCACCATCATAATAACAAACATCTAACCAGCTGGAATCTTGTTCTCCCATACCGTTATAATCCGCAACTACAACTAATCCGTATCCTTCGATAAAAAGTACTGTCCCGAAAGGATAGCCACCATACTTAGGAAAAACCGTAGCTGCTAAGCCACGTGTCGTTGCAAGACCGCTGGCAGTCTTATTTGGAATGCCTGTTCCCGAACACTCTATGCCGTCATATCCGGTAATTGTACTATAATGTGAACCGGTATAGGCAAATGTATATCCATCAACAGTAATCGTACCATCACCGTTTTCAGTGAAATTATAATAAGATGCCTTACCATTCGGCTTTATCAGCCCGGCAATTAAACTATGGTTTGTAGCTGCAGCAGCGGTTGATCCCGGACTGACAAATTGGATACTTTGTACTGCCGGAGCAACAGATGGTTCAGTCGTTGTTTCTGTTGGTGCTTCAGTTTCATTAGGTATTTCGGGTTCAGCCGGTACTTCTACCGGAACTTCAGATTCAGTCGGTGACTCAGTCTGAACTTCAGTCTTAGTTGGTTCTTCTGCCGGAATTTCAGGTTCCGGTTCTGTCGGTACTTCCGCAGGCGCCTCCGGCTCAACCCAAGCTTCAGGCGATGATTCAAGCATAATCGGCTGTTCCGCTATGTTCTCAACCTGAGTTTCAATCTCACTATCAATTTTCAATTCTTCTTCTATGACTAAATCTGTTTTCAAGAGATTTTTATCATGTTTACGTATAGAATCTAAATCCAGTTCAAGTTCACCCTCAACATCTCTTATTTCTTTTACATTGATTTTCAGTTTTTCAGGGATTGTATTTAGAGAACGATTGAAATTATCAACATATCTGTCAGCTAATGTATCAAGTTTAATTGAATCAAGATCAGCCATAACTTTTGAATCCGAGGTATCAATTGATTGATCATGAGTTAGTTTATTTACAGCCAGGAAGTCTGTTGATTCTTCATTATTGGCAGAACGCAAAAAATATACCGAAACAACAGCCAGCAATAAAGCCAGTGTGACTGTTCCCAATATCCGTTCTATTCGTTTCTTCAACATATTTACTCCTAATTGACCATTATATAATCTTTTATTAAATTATATTTACTTATTTTAGAGTTGGTCAATAATAAGCCTCAGTCAAAAGGAATTTCAATACAAAACACAATAAATTTAACAAATTATTAACCTTTTTGCACAATTAATCTAAAATTTCTTGTTTCCCTTCATTTATCAGCATTTGCACAAAACGTTGAAAAAAATCTAAATCTTGTTTTAGAGGCAGATTGATAATATCCGAAGAAATAAATTCAGGATGAGTAATTCTACCCAAAACTTTGCCATTAGGACTGGACAGTGATTCAATATAATCCTGATTCTCCATCTTGAATTTAGTCAAAACCAAATCATGTTCCATACAGAAATCCCATAAAGTCGGTGGCATATTTAATTTCCAATAATCGGCTATAATCGGAACTTGAAAAATTGAATTTTCTGTTTTGAACCAGTTCCCTATATTACTAACCACTTCAAGCTCAAGCATTCTATTATTACCGAAATATTCTTGATAGGGAGCAAAATAAGCTTGCTTGTCGCCCCATTCCCTGTATCTGCCATAAGGTAATAGTCCACAGGCAATCAAAGCTTGGAAGCCGTTACCGATACCCAATATTTTCCCATCTCGGGCTAATAAATCATTAATTGATTGTTTTACGGAATCTTGCTCCAAAATAAGACAGAGAGATTTGGCTACACCGTCAGGTTGATCTTCAAGATCATAACCTCCTGCTAAAACTAAAGCATCAGTCTCGGTAATTTTATCAGCAAAAATTCTAATTGATTTTTTAGTCCATTCTTCTTTGCCGGAACTGATAATAAAACGTTCAACTTCTGCTCCTGCATCCGATAATACTTGCTGCAATCGGGTAACACCTATTGAACTCTTAAATTCCGGAAGTAAAACTTTGGGTGTTTTTGCTTTTTTACGCGACTTTATCCGTGACTTTTTATTAAAATCAATTAAAGGTACATCATTCTCATTAGTTTGAACTGAGAGAGTATTCTCTTCTACACCGAATAAATCGCTGAAACTATTCTCTATCGGATAAATATCTGCTAATCCGGTTTCATACAAAGAACTTAATTCTGATAAATCTAATACCGTATTGAGGCGTTTGATCGTTCTTGTTTCTGTTGTCATTCCAAGATAGGTTAAGCTTGTTTTTTCCAGCAACAAATCCGCATTATTTTGATCTGTAAAAATAACCAGTCTTCCTAACGTATCATTGAGAAGATCCTTGTTCAATAATTTCGAACTGAATTCAAACCCTAAACCTTCTCCGAAGCAAGATTTAATTATATCCGTAACTAAATCATGTTCACTGATTAAAGCATGTTTGATTTTACCTTGATCAATCAAACGATAGATCAGTGATAAAAGCGATTTCGTTTTTGTTTTACTAATTTGCACTTGCGGATTATTAATTGAGTCTACAAGATAAGCCTGTAAACCGGGTTCAGATAGAGTTGCAGTTGCAAATCTTTTTTTGTTTTTTGTATTAAAGCTGAACCCGATTACGATCGGTAATTCATCTGCGGTATTCGTTTGTAAGTTTAGCGTGGATTCTGTTGATTTTTTATCCGATGAAAGAATTTCAGTTTGCAGTTTGATTAAAGGTAAATCGAAATCTTTTTGCGCTTGATAAACCCCTAAAACGGCACTGTAATAATTGCCCCATGTTTGATCATGTTGTGGTTCACTAATTCCGATTAACAAATGGATTACTGCAGTCTTTGGATTACCACCCAAAGCTATGTTTTTGAGATATGAACTCAGAACTGCATAATATGCACCATGATAAGGACTTTGACTAATTATTTCCGGATAATAGCTGTGCGTAATCAGTGAAAATAAATCTGATTTTGTTGCCTTCCCATCAGTTTTGTTACTTGTTAGTTGATTTAAATCATTTAAATTAATTCGGGCAATCATGCCCGGTTCAGGAGAACTTTCAAATCTACCGCCTAATTGCGCCAAAACATTATTTCCACCAATATAAGCTGCAAAATTATTAATTAATCCTCTTTGTGAGGTAACATTTATGCTACCGATTCTGTTTTTTACATATTGAGCAAAGGAAGATCTTTGATCAGCTGAAATTTGTAATTTGCCCAATTGAATAGCGGGATTTACCGTTAGATTTCGATTAGTAAAATCAAATATTTTTTTGTCCAAGTTAATAATTGTCTGACCACGGAAATTCACAATAATTTTATCTTTCTCCGTTATCTTGCCGATCACTGTAGCTTCTAAATCATTATCGCGAGCAATATTGATAAATTTATGGCGATACTCTATACCAACAATTGCCAATACTCGGTCATTAGTTTTAGAAAAAGCTATGTCCATACCTGAAAGACCACCTTGAGCCAACGGCATGACATCTAAATTTAACACAATACCTTTAGCAAGTTTTGCTGCAGTTACGACTAAACCATCTTGATCCAGAATAGATGTCTTTTTCAACATAATTTGATTATGAGGATCAGTTAGAAATCTCTGCAAAAGTTTATTTTGCTCTGCCTTAGATGACAAATTGTTTTCCGACAAATCTGTACGCGAACCCAAAATAACTACAAGATCGTTTGGAAAAATCTCTTGTATAGGTGATGAAGCTTGAGATTTATATGATAACAGACCGGCAATTTCATAACCTTGTTCAGAAAATTGATCTGAATAATATTCTTTCACATAACTTATCGGTATGTCAGACTTTTTCGCATAAAGAGAAACTTGTTTAGCTCGCTCACGTAAAGTATTGATCTGCTTTGTTTTATGTAAAATATCAGCTTGTTGTTTTGAATTACGAGAAAATATTGTTTGGCCTTGTAAGGGAGAATACGTACTTAATCTCATTGCCTGAAGCGGTTTTTCTCTCCTGATCATATTTGATTTAATTAAACTCGCAAAATTACCGGCGTCCTGATTTTCAGCTTGATCCGATATTGTGCCTATTTTTATTTCAAAATTGAAATTTGAATTTTCAGCTGCACCACTTTTTGAAATTTGTTCCAGATATTCTGAAAAATTTAGACCGCTTCGCTCTGCATCAAATTTATTGTGACTCGCTTTAATCTGAGGATCAATATCTTCGGCAAAAGAAACTTCACCTAAATCTATCTTAAATATTTTATTTTTAGAACACCAAAGTCTATCAATTAAATGGAGTTCGGTTTCCAATAATTTGTGATTTTCTTGTTTAAATTTAGTTTGAATTTTTTGCAGTGAAGTAAGATCAATCTCCAGACTATATTCTTCATGCAATTTTTTCAATTCTTTTTGCGACAATTTTGTAAAATCGGCTATTTCCTGTACTGAATCAGGTTGTCTATATTCCAATGACAAATCATCAGCGGGTTTTAATCTGGAAATACTCAAATTTGTTTGCTCGACATATAACTCGTGAATTAATTTCTTTTCCGAATCAGAAACAGGTTGAGAAAAAACTAAAATTTCCGAGCTGCGAACATATAAGTCACGATACGGATAATAAAATTTTAATAAATATAATGCACTGGCAGATTTTAAATCATATTTTTGATGACTTGGCGCTAAAGCCAAAACATAATCTTGATCGAACAATTCGGTCGGATCAACAACATAGTCGAGTCCCAAAGTCGAAAAAACCTGATAATTAACACGCCAAATTTCTTCAATATTCAAACCTTGTACTTCAAAGCGGGAAAAACGGCGCATCTCAGATGCTGCTTTGACACCGAAATTTACACTCAATTCATGTCTGATAGATTGCAAACGCACATCACAAGACGGTTCGCGTTCGATAAAAATTGTAGAAATCTTATTCACTTCAGTTTTTGTCTCTCTCTGTTGATTCAAAGGCATATTTTGCGCTCAATTCTAAAAACTTAATAAATTCTGCTCCTTTAAGACTGTCCTGACCTAATTTTGCTAACTTCAAAAAATAATCAATGAGATTAGTCGCCTCATCTTGATTCAGTGTTTCCAATCGCTCCATCAACGGTTGATCTGTGTTGACAATCAAAGAAAGCTTGTTTTCATCCTTTTGCAGCATTTGTTCCATAGATTCCAGCATTTGCTGATCACCTGATCTTTTTACTTGATCCAAAAGATCATTAATACGCCTAAATTCTTCGCTTTCACGAATTAACAAAGGCAGACTGTCTGAACCGCTTGCTTGGTATTTTACTTCGTATTGATCTGCACCAAGTGTTTTCAACAGATCTGCCAAAACTGTCTTTTGTTCTTCACCGATCTTTTCTGCTTTTTCATCGGGCTGTTCTGTTTCTGATTCTGCATCAACTCTGACAAATTTGATTTTACCTTGTGAATTAAATTCCAGATAAGACATCCATTGCAAATCTATCTCTTGATCCAGAACATAGACTGTTTTACCTTGTTGCTGGGCCATTGCGGTATAGGCTGAAAGTTCATTTTCTCCCGGAGTATAATAAATATTACCCTCAGCAATATCTTTCAGGCTTGTATACTCACCTGATACATCTTTAAGCAACGCAATGTCGTGAACACGTTCTGAAAATTTCTGATCACTCATCATGCCATATTTCACAAATAATTGGAGATATTGCCACCATTCTTTATATTGGTCAGTTTCTTTTCGATAGACTTCCAATAAACGGTCAGAAACTTTTTTCACAATATGTGCGGACAATTTTCTTACATATTGATCATCCTGTAAAAAGCTACGCGAAACATTGAGCGGTAAATCCGGACAATCAATACAGCCTCGCAATAAGAATAGAAATTCCGGGATAATCTCCGGTATATTATCTGCAACATAAACTTGATTATAGAAAACCTTAATTCTTCCCTCCAATCTTTCATATTGCAGATCTAGTTTCGGGAAATAGAGAATTCCTTTTACTCTAAAAGGATAATCTAAATTAAGATGGACCCAGAATAAAGGTTCTTTGCCATCAGGAAATACTTCATAATAAAAATCTTTATATTCCTGTTTTTCAACTTGGGCCGGTCGTTTATTCCATAAAGGATTCGGGTTATTAATCGGCTTTTCAGTTTTTTGTTCCGTTTCAGTTTCCTTAAGCTCATCAGCTGCTTTTTCTGTTTGACTTTCGGCTTTTTCTGTTTTATCAGCTTCATCTTGTTCCCTAAGAACATTAAAATAGATCGGATATTGCATAAATTGACAATATTTTCTGATTATCGAACGTAATTCAAATTCGGTATATTGCTTGGCAGCATCTTCTGTTAAATGCATAATGATGTCTGTTCCGGATTCGTCACGTTGGCCTTGAGTCATTTCAAATTCGATCCCTTCCTCACTTTGCCAATGAACAGCCGGTTGATCCGTAAAGCAACTCTTAGTCTGAATTTCCACTTTATCAGCTACCATAAAAGCAGAATAAAAACCCAAACCGAAATGGCCAATAATTTGTGATTTAGGATCTCCCTCTTTTTGATATTTCTCGACAAAATCAACTAATCCGGAATAGGCTATTTCATTGATATAATTATCAACTTCTTCCGCTGTCATGCCAATTCCATTATCTGAAACGGTTAAGGTCTGATTTTTTTGATCCAAAACAATATCTATCCGCGGATTATCAAATTCGTCAATTTGACCTATATTTGCTAAATGTTGACGTTTAGTAATCGCGTCAACTCCGTTAGACACTATTTCACGCAAGAAAATATCTTGTGAAGAATAAAGCCATTGTCTAATTATCGGAAAAATATTTTCTGTTGTTACTGAAATCTTACCTTTTTTGTTCATTAATTATACCCCCTATATAAAAGACACATTAATAAGATAACACAAATCATAATTTCTCAACAAATTCTTTATTCGATAGGTGTTTTCAATAGATGTTTTGAAGATTAACTTTTATTTTTTGCAATACGGTTATATCATATTTATATTAACGTATATAAATTATTGAATAATATTTTCAGTTATAGAACACTTGAGGTTGAAATGCATAAAATCAGACCAAATCCAATTTTCGAGCAAGATGGTGAAAAACCTGTTGATTCAGCTGATAAAGATAATCTTGATGCAACCGAGAAAAATTCAACAGAATCATCAGATTCGCAGAATTCATCCAACTCACAGGAAACGTCAGATTTGCAGAATTCAACTAATCTTGCAAGCAAACAAATGAAAAAGCGAGAAAAAAAACAAAAGAAGAAAAAAAGGCCTATCATTATCATCTTGGATATCTTAATTATTGGTTGCTTTTTAGGTGCGGCATACTTTCTTTTAGAGCCTAAATTACGCTCAAAAAGACAATCCGCGATTGAACAATCGGCTATTGCCGAAATAGATGCTGTATTAGAATTGTCAAATACTAATACAGAAACGAATGACATTCCGGAAAATGAACCGGTCACGCCTTCCATCACTATTACTGTCAATCCCGATGCAAACAAGGTTCCGGGCGAAGGTTATGAAGATTTTGGACAAGGCGAAAGAATTGAAGTTGATGCCCCGGTTTTAGATCAATACGGAAATGTCATAATTAATTTCATCGGGACATTAAAAATTCCTAAAATTGACTTAACGACACCAATTGCTGATAATGATTCGCTGATTGCATTAAGATACGGGGCCGGTCATACAGCAGAATCTGCTAAAATAGGCCAACCCGGTCGAGCTTTAATTTTCGGACATTGGTTTGATGAATATGGTCGAGTCTTCAATCGCTTGAATGAGATAGAAGTCGGCGATGAATTTACCATAGATTTATTGGAAACCAAGACTCGTTATCATTATGTAGTACATGAAATGCTTGAGATCGATAATTCTCTATTATACGAATATCTCTTTGAAAGAGAACCTAAGGTTGATAACGAGGTTGTTCTGGTCAGTTGCAAAGTTGAAAACCGAATGTGGTGGAGCACAACCGGTCGTTATTTAGCACATGGGAAACTGATTAAATCTGAATATCTCGGTTCACCAAAGAAGAATCCTCTCAAACATTATATTGAATAATTTGAGCTGAACGAGAGAAATTCTAAGATGTTATAGTATTTTAATTATCTATGCAAAATACAAGTTAATTATTTTAGAATAGATTATTTTATATATTTTGGTATAATTTAAAAATGTAATTTTAAAAATAATTTTGCATAAAAATTAATTTTATACTATACATTGCAATAATATGAATTATAAAATATATATACAAATATCATAGATAAGTTGAAAATATGTCACGAAAAGATTGGCTTGCCGGATTCAAAAAAATTGTTTATGTAATGTTGAGTTATATTCCGCTTGGACTTGCTTGCGGTATTGCTCTGGATAAAGCCGGTTTTTCTCCTTTCAGTGTAATGATAATGAGTTTATTAGTCTTCGCCGGAGCAGGACAGTTTATGATTGCCCAATTAGTATCTGTCGGAAGTTCACCGATTTCAATCATTGTGACAATTTTCTTTGTTAATTCGAGACACCTCTTGATGTCATCAGGCTTAATACAATATCTGAAAGGAAAATCAATCGGATTTTATCTGCTATTTGCTCAAACTATCGTCGATGAAACATTCGGCACCAATATAACTCAATTCACAACAAATCCTGATTGGACACCAAGTAAAGCATTGACCACCAATCTATTAGCTCATTTTTCATGGATCATCAGCAGTTTCTGCGGAACATTGATCGGTCAAAATATTAATATTTCTCTGACTGTTGTCAATTATGTTTTAGTTGCAATGTTTATCGCAATGCTTGTAGAACAAGTCGTATCTAAAGTTCACCTGATCGTTGCTATTATTTCCGGAATATTGGCGATTATATTTAAAATGCTTTTGCAAAATAATATTTCTTTAGTTATTGCAGCAGTAATCGCTTCGACAATCGGTTTTATTCTGAGTAATAAAACACAAACCGATCAAAAACATAATAGTCTAAGAGGTGAACATGACAACTGAAAAATGGATTATTATATTCGGTGCAGCAATAGCTACTTTTATTCCTCGCATAATACCGATGCTGTTTTTCAAGAATAAAGAAATACCGCCATCACTCACTAAATGGCTGTCTTTCATACCTGTTACCATTTTTTCCGCACTTGTCTTTTCTGATCTGGTTTTCTGGGAGAACAATTTAAGTTTCAATCCTCTGGTTAATTTGAAAATTATTCCTTCCCTGATTGTGTTTTTTATTGCATATAAAACAAAAAACATTTTCATTTCAATGATTATCGGAATTGTGGCAATCGCCTTAATGTTGTTGGTATTTTAATCTTATTTATATCACTAAATGGTAAGGCAATCTATTTAAGGCTCCACTTGGTTAACAATACCGACAAAGATTGGTAAGCCGCTTATACCATCAATAACAAAAACAAATGGTCGATCTAAAATAAAATCGATCTCTTCTTCCGGTGGCATTGCTGCACCTGCTATCATCATTGCCGTAAAACTTGCAGCAGTCACCCCTTCTTCATCAATCGCAACCCTGGTTCCCTGTTTGACAGTTGATAAAAATGCCGGATCAGAATCATTTGCTAATATTGGTGTAAAGTCCGCCTGATTTAGCTCAAAAACATCTTTGATTCCAAGATTCTGCAATGGTTGATTCAAATTAAAATCAGAACTGACATCAAACTTCGGCACACTGAAATTTACAGTAAGAAATTTTTGATCTTGCCAATTATCATTTTCAAGCAATTGATAGAATTGATCATTCTTGATGATATCCAGCGGTTCAACATCTTCATCAGGTAACATGAACCACATATTACCACCGGATTCCAATGGTAATCTAACAGCTCCGAAATTCTCCGCCCAATAGTAGGTATCACTGCCGCTATAATTCAGGAAATCAAATTCAATATCCTCATCTACACCATGAAAAGTAGCTTTTTTTGTATTGCTTTCCGCAAATTGATTAACCCATTTTGCTTGAAACAAAACTGTCGAAACCAAACCTAAAATTGTATCCGGTTCAAATGCTAAGTTGCCTGCCTGCTCACTCAATAAATTACCGGTATTAGCGTTAATCCAAGAATGTAATTGATCATTGTATTGTTTAGATCCCATTTCGCCTTGAAATGCTGAGGCATAATAATTTTCACTTAACATTTTGATGGTATCCGTTTGATACTCATATTCATTATCCAGCCAAAGCGAATTTGCCAGTAGACTGTTCAAAGCACCATCTTGACAATAATTGCTATTCCAGATTGCCTCCGCATCAGTTCTTAAACTGGCAATATCTTGGGTTTTCAACAAATTCAAAATTTGTTCTCTGCTTTGACCATCCGTTGTTTCAGCTAACATAGCTAAAGCCATATATAAACTCAGAGGTGAATAAACAGGATTTTTTTGATTCTGATCTGCTAAAATTGTTTTAGATGTATCAGAAAAATAACTGTAATAATCGCCGGAAAATTTTTCTATATAAGTAAATTGTTTATCGCGATCAGCCCTCCACGCATCATAAACCTGATCAAATCCTTCTTGATCAAATTCCCCGGTTTTCGTATCAATAAATGACATCTCATCCGGATATTGAGCCATCTGCGGATAATCCGGGCTAGCTAACGCCGCTTTTTCAAATTCATTTCCGTTTATTTGTTCATTTTTTTCAGAGTTTAATTGAGTATTCTCACTGATTGATTGATCATTATCATTCGAAAGACTATTATCATCCTCTTTTTCAGAAGAATTTGTATTATTTTTATCACAAGCTGTGATTAATGAAATTATCATTAAAATACTTAAACAAAGTGCTACTATTCTTTTCATTGCTAACCTCCACAACAAAAAATTTGTTCGTTAGACAAACCTCAGCTCCTATAAAACAATGATTATTTTGCTTATTTAATTGTAACAGAAAGATATAGAATACAGATTTAATTTTTAATTAACTTTGTGTCAGATTTTTAATTCTAAATTTAATTTTTTCAGTTAGGTCAACGAGCTCTTGTTTGGAAATCTCGGGCAAAATATGTTTTGGGCAGCAGACCCTAATTAACTTTTTGCTAATTCTAAAATTATAACTTCAGGTGAGTTATAGAACCTGGGAATTTTAATGTTTTCTCGACTCAAGCCGCGACTGACCAATAATTTGCTACGCTTTAATTGATAAAATCCGGAAGTGTAACGGGGAAACAATCCTTGATGCGGTGCATAAATCCCCGGCAAAATTTTCGGTATCCTCCAATGACCACCATGGGCATGTCCGCTTAAAACCAAATCATGTCGAATCTTGTTATAATCGTCAATCCGCTCAGGTCGATGAGCCAAAAGAAAAGTAAAATTATTTGTAAAGCTAACCTTAATAGCCTCTAATTGACGGTTATATTCTTCAGCACCAATTTCCGGATCAGACAGACCTTTAATAATTAACCTATTCTCTTTAATCACAATTTCAGCTTGCTCTCCGGCTAAAATTTTAACGCCTAAATCACCGACCATTTGTTTTATCTGATCGATTTTACCTGTATAAAATTCATGATTTCCGAAAACATAGAAAGCAGGATACTTCCGAGTTAGTCTTTTTAAAGTGATATATGCATTATCATCCGGCATTTTTTCATCAAGAATATCTCCAATAAAAAACACTAAATCAGGTTGATTAGAGTCAATTGCCCTGATTAATTCATTTTGATTTTCACCATAATAACAACTGTGCAAATCAGCAATAATCGCAACTTTAAACGACTTATCAATTTTCGGTGATAACATTCTATGTTTCGTAACGATTAATGTGTTGTTAAGACCTTTGATAATAAATATCAATAACAAGATAAAAACAAAAATGATAATGACAATTAAATATCTACTGATAAGAACCTCCCAATATTACGGCAAATAATTTGCGGCTAAAATTAAGTCTTTAAGAGTATACATCAGAAAATATTTAATTTTCAATATAGCTATAGATAAATCTCTTGACTTAATTTGATAAGTATTTCAGTTTTAAGTATCATTTTATTATTTATACGATTCATTGATCAGGAATATTTTATACAAAATACACTTGATTAAGAAAACTATGAGTAAATTACTTGGGAGTAAACATGGCAAAACAAAACTATCATCATGGAAATCTACCCCAAGCTTTGATCCGCCAAGGCTTAGAAATGCTCGCACAATACGGTGAAGAAAAGCTCTCACTGCGAGAAGTCGCAAAACAATGTGGTGTAAGTTCTGCTGCACCATATGCACACTTTAAAAATAAAGACGAGTTTATCCGTGCAATCATAGATTTTGTCATGCTTGAATTAACCAAGCAACTTCAAGAAACCGAAAAACTTCATTCCGGAAATAAATCGCTGATAATTGAACTGGGACTTACTTACATCTTGTTTTTTCTAAACAAACCCAATTATTTTTCCGTATTATTTAGCCGAAGCAACCATGCAGAAGCCATTCTTTTAAATAATCAATATAATGAAAATCCAGCCTTTTCGGTACTCAAACACGCCGCTGAATCAATTTTTGAAAACTTTCCCATCTCTGAAAAACAAAAACATAATATTTTGCTTGCAATGTGGTCTATGGTTCACGGTTTAGCTGCAACTGTCTCAATGCCCGGCGTAGCTGAGCGAATGCGACAAGATCCTGATACTGAACAACGTTTACGAGATATTCTTACGGCATTTCAACAACCATAACTAATATCAGCCAAACAATGAAAAAGCCAGAAAAATGGATGCCATCAATGAAGAAAGTAAAGACACAACAGTAATTTGCGTATTGATTGAAGGTCCTGCAGTATCTTTAAACGGATCACCAACTGTATCACCGACAACCGCAGCTTTATGAGCATCAGAACCCGGTCCGCCACAATTACCTGCTTCTATATATTTCTTGGCATTATCCCAGAGGCCACCTGCATTTGACATAAATAGTGAAAGTAATAATCCGGTGACAATATTTCCGGTCAGGAAACCGCCTATCGCAGAAACCCCACCGGTAAAACCGACAACAACAGTCGCTATTATCGCAAATAAACCGGCAGGAATAAGTTCTCTCAATGCACCATCTGTTGCAATAGATATACATTTATCATATTCAGGAACTACACCCTCTGCACCTTCCTTTAGCCCTTCAATTTCATCAAATTGACGATGGATTTCTTCAACCATCCGTACAGCATTTTTATCAACTCCACGCATTAACATGGCAGAGAAAACCGCCGGAACCGCAGCACCAACAATTAAACCAAAAAATACCAAAGGATCAAGAATATCAAAACCCTTTAATAGACTTTCACCGGCTTTGATGATACCTTGCTCAACTGCTGCAACATTAACCTCAGTAATATAAGCACCCAGCATAGAAATGACCGTCAAACCTGCTGCACCGATTGCAAATCCTTTGGTAATAGCTTTGACTGTATTTCCGGCACTGTCTAATTCATCTGTTATTTCCAAAGCTTCATCTCCTAATTCAGCCATCTCAACCAAACCGCGTGCGTTATCGACAATCGGACCATAAGCATCATTTGAGATAATCATACCAACTATAGATAGCATACCGACAGCAGACATTGAAATGCCGTACATAGCATAACCGTCGCCCAATGGATTACATATAGTGTATGCCAGTAAAGCAGCAACAGCAATTCCCAGCATAGCCGGAAGTACACTGATAAAGGAATATGAAATACCCGAAAGAATAGTAAAGGCAGGACCCGATTCAGACATCTTGGCTACGGTACGCACAGGCCTGCGTTCATCATTGGTAAAGTAATCCGTAGTCAAACCGATTATTAACCCTACAGCTAATCCGATCGCCGCAGCTCCCCATACTCTCCATGAGAAATTAAATATAGCTGTCAAACCGGCAGTTAAAATTAAATATATGGCAGTAGTAACATAAGTACTCGAATTTAACACTTTTGTTGGATTTTCACCTTCTTTTAAACGGGCTGTTCCTACACCGATGATTGAAGCCAACAAACCAACTGTCGCAAAACAAAACACAGTCATTACATTGAGATTGTTGCCGGCCTGTTGATCTAGTGAAATTCCCATTACTAAGGCAGCAGCCATAGCGGCAACATTAGAATCGAATAAATCAGCACCCATACCTGCTACGTCACCGACATTATCACCTACATTATCAGCAATTACAGCCGGATTACGCGGATCGTCTTCAGGCAACCCTAAAGTGACTTTACCGACTAAGTCAGCACTGATATCAGCTGTTTTTGTAAAAATACCACCACCGGCTTTAGCAAATAATGCCATTGAACTTGCCCCGAAACTGAAACCTAACAAGGTTATTGCATCACCGGTAAAAGCGTAAATTGCACATACACCTAATAAGCTGGCACCGACAACTGCCATACCCATAACTGCTCCACCACGAAAACCACTTAAAAAAGACAAGCTGATCCCATGCTTGGCTGCAGCTTCTGCAGCACGTACATTGGCGCGTGTAGCAACTTCCATGCCAATTTTTCCGGCCAGTCCGGAAAAAAACGTACCGGTAATATAGGCTAAAGCCATTGATATATTATCTATAACATTCCCTTGCCAAATAGGTTTAGGCAGGAATAATAAAATAAGAGCCGCAACTGCTGAACCGAAATATGCAAGATATCGATACTCTCGTTTAAGAAAAGTATTCGAGCCTTCACGAATCAATCCCGATAATTCAAGAGCTCGCTTGTTCTCAACCCTGATTCCAACCAGCCAACGATAGAGTAGCCAAGCAACGAAAAAAGCCAGCACACTGACCGCAAATGAAACTATAAGAATAACCGTTAATTGATTCATAGATATACTCCTTCCAGTGACAACAAATTATTTTTTAAACAATCATAATATATATCAGATGTTAACTTAATAACAAATAAAAAATTTTAATGATTCGATTTTTAAAAGCAGAATGCAAATCTGACACCGCATATATTGTGACAATAATCTTTTGTTTTTTCAATCAATATAAGAAATTATTCAAAAGTATTTCACAAACAATTAATTTTTCACTTCTTGTTTAATTACAGAATTTAATTATGTAATAATTTTTATCTATCTATTATTAAAGATAAATATATGAAAAAAAGAAAATGGTTTAATTATAAGAAATCAAAATCCGCTTCATGTTAAAATAGTTTTATCGATAAATCAGGAGATTTTACAGATATATGAAAAAATACAATAAATTCATTTTACTTTTACTTTCAATATTTTTAATATTTTCAGGTTGTTCAAATCGCGGTCGTCTTGAAATTAAGGAATCATCTAAACCTAAAACCATAGAAAGCGTCTCTGAAGAAACAGCATCAGAGACCACTTCAGAAGTAACTTCAGAAAAAACTTCAGCTGCGAGAACTACAACAGAAAAATCCTCGACAGAAAAATCTAAAAAATCATTAGCTGTTTCTACGACAAAGGAAATCAAACAGGACCATCAGGAAAGATTAGAAGTCCACTTTATAGATGTGGGACAAGGAGATAGCATTTTAATTAAATATGGCGACTACAACATGTTGATCGACGGTGGTTCACAAGATCGAAGTTGCTATAACTATCTCCAAGATCAAAATATTGATTCTTTAGATTATGTTATTGCAACACATCCACATGAAGATCACATTGGCGGGCTTATTGAAATTGTAGAAAGCATTGAAATAGATACTATTATAATGCCTAATGTAACTCATACTTCTGAGACATTTGACAATTTTTTAACTTCAGTCGCATTTAGCAGAGCCAAGGTTTTTCAGCCTAATGTTAATGATGTCTACAATTTCGGTGATGCAAGTTTCACTATAGTTGCTCCCGTTTCTGACTTCTATGAAGATTTAAACAATTATTCGATTGCATTAAAATTAAATCACGGTGATAATTCATTTCTTTTTACGGGAGATATTGAAGCAATTTCTGAATTAGAAATAATTAGCAGCAATCAAGACATAAGTGCTGACGTGTTAAAAGTCGCTCATCACGGATCAGATACCGGCACTACCGATCAATTCATCACAGCTGTCACTCCAAGTTATGCAGTCATTTCCTGTGCCCAAGACAATTCTTATGGCTATCCGGATCTTAAAGTATTACAAAGATTAAGAGACAACAACATTGATATTTATAGAACCGATTTACAAGGATCAATCATTGCATCTTCAGACGGAAAAAGTATATCGTTTAATCAAAAGCCCAATAATGGACTAATAGCCGGTACTTTGCCAACAACAGAAGTGCTTCAGACAATAACCACACAAACGCCTATTTCAGCTGCACCTCAAAATATCAGTGAAACTACCGGGGAGCAAACTGTTACTATTGAAGCTACTATTAAATCTACTGTTGAATCTACTGTTGAATCTACTGTTGAACAAACCATTGCACAGACAGTAACACAGTCATCTGTTCCGCCAACAACTACTTTAGTAACCGAAGCACCAATAATTCAACCTGCAGTAGCACCTTATATAGGAAATTCAAACACAGGAAAATTTCATCATAGTTCTTGTAGTTCTGTCGATCAAATGAATCCCGGTAATAAAGTGCCGATCTACGACAGAAACGATGCAATAAATCAAGGTTATGTTCCCTGCAAGAGATGCAATCCATAATATCATTAATTTATAAATATCATTAATATATAAATAGATTTACTCTTCAGATTTTTATGAGAAATCTACTTCACATAGTATTAAAAAATGTAGTGCTGAGACTTTTAAAGAAATACTATTCATAGAGGTTTATATGATTAAATTATTAGTTGATCGTTTTGAAAATGAATACGCTATATGTGAGATGGAAGGTGAAATAATTAATATTAAAAAATCTCTTTTACCCTCCAAAGCAAAAGAGGGAGATGTAATCAGGGTATATTTTGAGATAGATCATGATGAAACAGCAAAGAGAAAAGAAAATATAGCAGAGAGATTAAATGATCTTTTTGATTGTTAAATTTGCTTTCAAAATTCTGCTGATTTTTAAGTCATTTGATGCACCCTAATATATTATGACATACATTCGGTTCAAAATTCTGCTGACTTTTAAGTCATTACGAGCAAAATATAGTGCAAAATAAATTTTCGAAGATTAATTTAAAAATAAAAAAGCACTGAAACGCCTTAATATCAGTGCTTTCACGATGGTGAGCCTAGCAGGATTCGAACCTGCGACCCACAGCTTAGAAGGCTGTTGCTCTATCCAGCTGAGCTATAGACCCGTAATTGAAATGAGGAGCTATAATGGAGCGGGTGAAGGGAATCGAACCCTCGTATTCAGCTTGGAAGGCTGATGTTCTACCGTTGAACTACACCCGCAAATTAACTCCCCGAAAACAATGCTAAAACATAATACAATAATAGAAATCATTTGTCCAATCTTTGTTGCAAACAGATTCTTCTCGCATTTTAAAGAGCAAAAGAATTCCGGAAACTTAGAAAGACCATTTACTCCTTTAAATAGTCGTGTTTTGATTGATCAAAAACAAAGCTATTCTGCGCGTGACATAACTTAGCAAAGCAAAACGCAAGGCTTCTGAACCGGTGTCTTTTCCGGATATTTTTGTCAAATCGTCAGCTCCACCAAGCAATATTTCATCCAGTAAATTCAGAAATTTTGCATAATTTTGCTCAACATCGTCACCAATTTTTAATTGTTCAAAAAGTTCTTTACATTGTTGAATCGGTAATACTTCTTTTAACATCAAAAGATAACTCAATTCGGCTATATGTTGTTTGGTATAGCGCTTCCCATTAGGTCGAGGAATTACCTGTTGTTTAATGTAATTGTTGACCATTGATTTAGTCAGTTCCTGATCACGCATCATTTCAGGAACCTGACGATTTACGTAGCTCAATAACTGATCCATATAGAGCTCTATATCAGGCAGTAAATCCCATTCTTGCGGACGTTTCTCACGTAGAATTTGTTCAAAGCTTATTGGCGGGTCCTGTTCAGCTACCGGAACTTTTTTCTGTGCTCCGATTCTTGTTTTTGATTTAGTTTCAGAGGGAACATTTTTGGAAACTCTAATTTTAGTTTTCTCTTTATTAGTTGCCGGATCGTTTTTGATGGATTTCAGGTCACTATTTTTCATTATTTCTTTATTTTTTTCGTTTTCCATAACATCCTCTTTAAATTAAAGTTCTATAATGTTAAATTAGAATTAATTAAAAAAAATTTAAGGAATATCAAAAACAATATTTGAATTTAGAAATATTTTCAATTTGAACACAACTTCTAACTAAAAATGATTTCTAATCAATAATACAAAGGAATTTCTTAATATTTTTAATCAATTTAAGATATATTTTAACAAACATATCTTGACATTGCAAAAACTATATAATATAGTTTTGATAACTACATCATAAAGTTAATTGGTTTACTTTACCTGAAAACATAGTCGAGAACATGATTAAATATTTATAATATGATTTAAGTCGTTAGTTACATGAGCAAATTGTTTGCGAAAACTAGATAAGGAGGGATTTGTTTTGACACAATTAGTTCTAGACAACCGTTATTTATCAAATTGGTATATTTTCGGCGATTCCGTATGCAAAGGAATTGTTTATAATTCTGTCGATAATCGCTATGAACTCAGCAAACAAAACTTTATCAATATTTTAGCCGATAAATTCAAAGCTAAAGTTAAAAATTTTGCTTCATTTGGTGCTACTATAAAAAAAGGTTTGACCATATTTCAACGAAAAAAAGAAGAAATCGTTGAACCCGGTATTGCTTTTTTAGGATTCGGCGGAAACGATTGTGACTATTTTTGGGCAGATGTTGCTCAACAACCGAGTTTTAATCATCAACCTAACGTTCCTTTAGATTCGTATTTTGAATTATACAAAGAGTTGATTAATAATTTGCAGGAAAAAAATATTATTCCGGTAATTATTAATTTGCCGCCTCTTGATCCTGATCGATACTTCAATTGTTTCAGTAAGGGTTTGAATAAAGAGAACCTTTTGACTTTTTTAGGTGGCTCAACCAAAAGAATCTACCAATGGCATGAAAGTTACAATTCTGTATTAACTGAATTAGCAATTGAAACCGGTGCACTATATATCGATGTACGACAAAGATTTTTGGAAGAAATCAATCCTGAAAGATATATGTGTGAAGATGGAATACATCCGAATGATGAAGGACATAAATTAATCTCTGAAATTCTCTACAAGAAAATAAATGAGATGTTAATTGATAAGTTGTAAAATCATATTTTACTCATTGGATTACACATTTTTGATTGCACACTTTGGATTGCACAATTTTAAAGCTTATACTGAAAATCCACTGTAGAGGCTTAAATAGTGTGCATGTTTTTTAAAAAACCGACTTTCCGGAGTTAAATTTGCACACTTTCTAAGGTTGTCCGGAAATCCGGCGGGACAGGCTTAAATAGTGTGCATGTTCTTTGAAAAAGCCGGCTATTATGGGATGGCTGTGCACACTTTTTAAGGTTAGTCTGGATTTCTCCGGTATAGGCTTAAATAGTGTGCATGTCCTTTAAAAAATCGACTTTCTGGAGTTAAATTTGCACACTTTCTAAGGTTGTCCGGAAATCCGGCGGGACAGGCTTAAATAGTGTGCATGTCCTTTGAAAAAGCCGGCTATTATGGGCTGGCTGTGCACACTTTTTAAGGTTAGTCTGGATTTCTCCGGTATAGGCTTAAATAGTGTGCAATCTATCTTTCAAGTTATGTGCAATCTAGCTTTTAAATAGTGTGCAATCTAGCTTTCAAATTATGAGAATCTAGCTTTCAAATTATGTGAATCTATCTTCCAAAAAATCAGCCGAGATTTAATTTTAGATCATCCTCTTTGATCCAGTTCATTTTGCGGAAAGGTATCGCAATTAAATATGTTAAAATTGCCGGTAAAATAATACTGATCAACAGTAAATTGATATAGTCCATTAAACTGGCTTCCAAAGCTACTGCGCCATGACTTAAAGCTGCTTCGGAAGGATTAAGCCAACCGGTTATTACACCGATCGGGCCGACCATACCGGAGGTTCCCATACCGGAAGATATCGGAGGGCCATTCATCTCAAGTTTAAATAAGACTGTTGCCATCGGACCGGTAATTGCTGAAGCCAGAATCGGTGGTAGCCAGATCTTCGGATTGCGCATTATATTTGGCATTTGCAGCATTGATGTACCAAGTCCTTGGGCTATTAGTCCGCCTGTTTTATTTTCTTTATAGGACATTACAGCAAAACCGACCATTTGGGCACAACAACCGGCATGGGCAGCTCCACCCGCTAAACCAACCAAACCGAAAGCAGCAGCAATTGCAGCTGAACTGATCGGCAAGGTCAGTACAATTCCCATCACTACGGAAACAAATATACCCATAAAAAACGGTTGTATATCAGTTGCCCAGATGATGGCAGAACCTATACTGTTTGCAGCTGCACCGATAGCCGGAGCCCACCATAAACTAAGTCCTACACCTACAGTCAAGGTAACTAACGGAGTTACAAGAATATCAACCGGAGTTGTTTTTGAAACAAGTTTGCCGATTTCAGCAGCAAATAAAGCTATGATAAAAACTGCTAAAGGACCGCCTGCACCTGCTAATTCATTTGCTGCCAAGCCGACTCCGGTTAGAGTAAACAATACTAAAGGCGGGGCTTTTAATGAATACCCGATTGCGATTGCCATTGCCGGTCCGGTTGCACGTGCTGCAAAACTGCCCATTTGAGATAATATTGAACCGACAGAAGTTTCAACACCGATTAAACCTGCAATTGTATTGACAATTGTGCCGATTAAAAGTGAAGCGAATAAACCGAGTGCCATTGCACCCATCGCATCTAAAGCATATCTTTTAAAAGTAATTTCTATATTCTGTTTTTTGAGGAATGCTTTAAAACCGCCTTGTCCGGATTTAGTTTGCTGATTTTCCTTGTTTTTATCTTGTTTGCCAGAATTTACCAATTGTTTTTTCAATAAATTATTGTCGTCTTTGGACATAATCTTTTCTCTCCATGTTTCTTATGTGTTCTCTAATTTTTAACCTTAATTTTATATAAAGTCAAATTAAATCATTGATTTGAAAACAAACTTAAATTAAATCATTTATTTGAATATTTGACTAAATTGCAATTCGTACAAAACTTTGAAAAGTCCGTCTTTCGTCAGTAATTCATCTTTTGTACCCTGCTCTGCCAATCTTCCTTGATGTAGAACAATAATGTTGTCTGCGTCGGCAATGGTCGAAATTCTGTGAGCTACTGCCAACATACTGCGTTGCCGTGCCATATTCCTAATTGCATCTTGAATCAGAAGTTCGGTTTCCGTATCGATATTTGCAGTTGCTTCGTCTAAAACCAAAATTGAAGGTTGAGCAGCTATCGTTCTGGCAAAAGACAGAAGCTGACGTTGACCTGCTGACAAAGTACTGCCGCGTTCTGTCACATATTCTCGATATCGTTGCGGAAGTTTATTAATAAAATGATCTGCATTAACCAAAGAAGCTGCTTTTCTGGCTGCCTTATAATCTACATTTTCTCTATTCAATGTAATATTATCTGCAATTGAACCGGAATATATAAAAACATCTTGTTGAACAACACCTATGGTTCGACGTAAATCACTGATATTATATTCTTTAATATCATGTCCATCGATTAATATCTGCCCGCGATTGACATCATAAAAACGACAGATTAAATGCATAATTGTCGATTTACCGGCACCGGTTGCTCCGACAAAAGCTACAAATTGACCGGGTTCAACTTTGAACGAAACATCTTTTAAAACCCATTCACCTTCATTATATGCAAACCAGACATTTTTAAATTCGATTTCACCTTTTAAACCGTACTTTGATATTCGCAAATTTCCACCTACAGACTCAATCGGTTCATCCAATAAATGAAATATTCTTGAAGTTGAAGTAACTGCTGATTGGATTAAATTGAATGTTTCAGACAATTCAAAAATCGGCCGGAAAAATCTTTGAATATAATTAATAAATGCATAGAGCACTCCGAAAGAAATCAAGCCTTGCATGTTGCCTTTGCTGCCAAACCAAATTAAAGCTGCAATTCCCAATGATTGAATTACTTCAATTGATGGTCGATAAATCGAAAAATATTTTACTTCTTTGCGGCTTAAATCCAAGTACTCCTGATTGACTTGATTAAATTCCTTCTCGGTCTGTTTTTTGCGATCAAATATTTGGATCGTCCTCATTCCGGATATATTTTCTGAAAGTTTTGTATTAATCAGTGCCAAAACTCTCCTCTGAGCAAAATATACTTTGCGAATAGCTTTGCGAAATACAATAGAAATGAAAATTATTAGCGGTAATAAAAATAACACTAATAAAGCCAGTTTATAATTCAGTAAAAACATAATAATTATGATTCCACCTAAATGAAATATGTTACGAATAATGTTCGATAAAACGGAGGTGAACATTTCATTCAAAGTTTCCGTATCATTAGTCACGCGAGTAACCAAGCTGCCAAGCGGATAATGATCAAAAAAAGAAGTAGGTAAATGTAAAATATGATTGTAAAGGTTTTGCCTTATTTTGCGTAAAATTTCCTGTCCGGTAGCCTGAAGTAAATATGCCTGGCCATAGTCAGTAAGGAAAGCAAAAAATAAAGTTCCTAAATAAATCAAAGCAATTTTTATTGTTGCTGAAACCGCAAGATTTTGCTCTGCACTTGAGACTGTTTGATCTGAAAGAACAGGGAATTGATTATCGATAAGCAATTGAATTAATTTGGGTTGGACTAATGTCAAACCTGTCGTGATGATAATCAACAGAATTACAAAAAGAAATTTTTTCCAATGAGGTAAAGCATAACCATAAAGACGTTTCAATGAGAAATTCTTACGACTTTCAAGTTGCTCTTTTTCATAATCAGCATTTAATTTCTCCTGATTTGTCATTTATGCCTCCTCCCTGTTGTCCTTGTTCTGTTAACTTAAAAATTAAAAAGAGATCTGATCGCTTTTCTTCATCTTTAGTAAACAGAGCTGTTGTCCTCTTTTAAATAATTATCTTGTTTTATGCTGTTAATTTCTTTGGTTAATTCGGACTCTAACAATTGACGTTGATACAATCTTGCGTAAAATCCCTCAGTGTCCTGCAATAATGTAACATGATCACCTCTTTGCGTGATTTCTCCATCTTCTATGACCAAAATTTGGTCTGCTGCTTGTACAGTCGAAACTCTCTGACTTACCAAAATCAAACTTTGTTGATATTTCTTTAATTGCTTAAGAATGCTTTTTTCAGTATTTGTATCAACTGCAGATAAGGAATCATCCATCACCAAAACTTTAGTGTCTTTATAATGAGCTCTGGCAAGTGAAATTCGTTGTTTCTGTCCGCCTGACAAAGTTACTCCCCGCTCACCTACCCATGTATCATAGCCGTCCGGCATTGCAGCAATATCTTGAGAAATTTGTGAAAATTCAGCTGAACGTCGAACTTTAACGGAATCATAATCATCAGAACTGCTAAAAGCAATATTACGGGCAATACTACGTGAAAACAAAAAGCTTTCCTGCTCGACTAAAGCAATTGCCCGATATAAATCAGTTAAAGCAAGGTCTCTAATATCTATATCATTTAACAGAATTTGTCCCGAATTCACATCATATCGCCTTAATAAAAGTTGTAAAACAGTGCTTTTACCGCTGCCGGTTCTACCCAAGATAGCAATGCTTTTTTGATTTTCCAAAACAAAACTGATATTTTTTAAAACCCAGGGCGATTTATTGTTATAGCGAAATGAAACATCTCTGAATTCAATTTTTACACTTGACAAATCCACTTCAGCCGGAGCGGTAGATTCAACTATTCTTGATTTTACAGCAAGAATTTCATTAATTCTAGTCATTGATGCAATACCACGTTGAAAACTATTAACAACCAGCGCAATCGCAATTAATGGCCAAACCATCAGTCTTAAATAATCGATTATGGCAACAAAATCACCCAAAGTCATGCTACCATCCAATAAACGATAAACTCCGTAAACAATGAAAACAACAAGTGCAATTCCTGAAATTAAAGATACAATCGGGTCAAAAAGAACATTGAGGCGCATCATATCAATATTTTTTCTTTGATAGTCTTGATTAACACGACTAAAAGAACGAGAGCGATTGTCTTCAATACCGAATGCTTTAATATTATGAATCCCGGAAATGTTTTCCTGTACTTCATTAGTCATTTCAGAAAAACTATCCTGAACTCTCCGACTTCTCAACTGCATCGGTTTTAAAACAAAGAAAACAAAGATTGTTAAAAACGGCAAAGCAGTTAAAGCAATCAAAGCTGTTTTAAATCCTACAGTATAAATCATCATTATCACGGTAAAAATTGTCATGAAAATTGAATCGATAATCATGATGATCCCGCCACCCATTGAATTTCTGACCATTAGAACATCATTAGTCACATGTGCCATTAAGTCACCGGTACGATGATAATTATAAAAACTGTCATCTAAAGATAAATATTTATTAAAAAGTTTAGCACGTAACCAATACTCAAGTTTTCTGGCTGTACCGAATAAATTCATCCGCCAACCGTAACGTCCAATTGCAACACATAAACCTAAGATAATAACCGCCAATGCACTGAAAGTAATCCGCTCAACATTTAATTCGCCTTTCTGCATCCAATCAGCAAATGCACGCAAAACTTGCGGTACAAGCAAATGAGTAATGTCGACAAAAATCAATGCCAAAATACCAAGAAAGTATCGGGATTTATGTTGTTTGATAAATGGTAAAATTGTTCGATATTGTTTCATGTACATAACCAATCTTATTAATCTCAAGTAATATATCACAGTTTACAAGTTTCATTCAATTCATGGGTTATATTACTAAAACACTTCCGAATAATTTAATTATTTAATAATACAGCTCTTAATGGCTCGATTTTTTCAAAATCTCATATATTATTTTGCCTATTTATTAATTTTTTCTTAGCTTAATCAGGATTTAATTTACACTGAATATTTTTATGATAAGATTATTGACGGAATTTTTGGAAATCTACTTTTTACAGTTATCAACCGGTTAGAAATACAATTGGGTTCTGATAAAAAACAAACAGTAGATTTGTAGATTATAAGCATTAAAAAATTTAATTCAACTTTCCACATAGGGAAAGTTGGAAAACTATAAGACCATATGAGGATAATATGAATAGCTTTTTGATATTGATCCATAGAATACAAATATTAAACACTTCTATCAGCATGAACTTGAGCGACATGAGCGACTCTTTAACAACATTGACAAAATTGATTGTACTGTTTTGCAACATAGCTTTTTGGCTGGTCGTAATTACAGTCGGTTATAATTTTTTTCTCATGATTTGCGGTATCCCCAATAACAAAAAAATAGAATTAATTTCAAAAACCGAGGTCAAGCCGCAAACAAGATTTGCAATATTAATATCTGCCCGTAATGAAGAAATTGTCATTCCTTATTTAATTAGAAGTCTTAAAGTAATGGATTATCCCAAAGAATTATTTGATATTTTTGTAATTGCTGATAACTGCTCTGATCAAACGGCAGCAGTTGCCAAAGCTGAGGGAGCAAAAGTCTGTTCGCGAAATGACGAAACACGAGCAACCAAAGGTTATGCTTTGAATTGGTTTTTTTCTCATAATTTGAAGCAATTGCTTGTAAAATATGATCATTGTGTAATTTTCGATGCAGATAATTTAGTAGATCCGAATTTTCTTAAAGTTATGGATCGTCATATTCAGACCGGTGAAACTTTCCTGGCAGGTTATATGGATTGCAAAAGTCCTGAAAAAAGCGTTATCGCCTCGGCTAATGCATTATTTTATCTAAATCGTTCGCGTTTTTTACATCAAGCCCGTAATAATCTCGGCTTACCCTTAGCTTCCGTCAGTGGCACCGGTTTCAGTTTTGATTTGAAATTAATCAAAGATACCGGTTGGGATACTCAAACTTTGACTGAGGACGTCGAATTCACAATGCAAATGATTCTGAAAGATCAGAAGCCTGTCTATATTAAAGAAGCAATTTTCTACGATGAACCGACCAGTGAATTCATGCCGATGATCCGGCAACGCTTTCGTTGGGGTATGGGTTCAGTACAAACAATGCGTTTAATGACCGGCAAACTGTTCAGGTATGCTCTGAATTATAATCATAAAGCTTTCGATGCTTTTTGGTTTTTAGCTCAAATACCTTTCTTTTTTGTGTCGGCCCTGCTGTCTATTGTAAAAATGTTAATTCTACTACCTACATATGTTGATAATCAGGCTTGGTTTGCACGTGATCTGATCGTTCCTATTGTAGCTTATATGGCAACGGTTCTTAGCTTAATCCTCTTAGTTAAGCTGGAGAATAAAAACTTAAAACAGTACTTTAAAGGAATAGTTGCATATCCTTTTTTGGGTATTGTTTGGGCAGGCTTGCAGATGGCAGCCATATTTTGCAAAGATGCAACTTGGCATCCAATTGCTCATACACAAGGTGTTGAATTAGAACATTTAACAAAATAAACTTTTAGCCAGTTTTGATTAACAATGTTACTAATTTTCTGTACAATGAATAATAATTCACATACTTAGGGATTATTATGAAAGATTTTAAAAGAATTGTCATTAAAGTCGGAAGCTCAACTCTAACCCATGCCGATGGAAAGTTGGATGTCCAACAAATCAAAAAGATAGTAAAAGAGATTTCTATTCTAACCGATCAAGGTTATGAATGTATTTTTGTCAGTTCAGGTGCAATTGCTGCCGGAATGGGTATACTTAATGTCCATGAAAAGCCGAATGAAATTGATAAGCGTCAGGTTTTAGCAGCAGTCGGTCAAGTTGAATTAATTCAACTATATTCTCAACTGTTCTTTGCTTTTGATCATCCGATAGCTCAATTATTATTGACTAAAGATGATTTTTCTAATCGGACACGTTATCTTAATGCTCGTAATACTTGTCGTTTATTGCTTGAGAAAAAAATAATCCCGATAATTAATGAAAATGATTCAGTTTCCATTAATGAAATCAAGCTCGGTGATAACGATTCTTTATCAGCTTTTGTTGCCGCCTTGGTTGATGCAGACCTGATTGTTATCTTAACTGATATTGACGGTTTATATGATTCAGATCCCAGAGAAAATCCCAACGCCAAGCGTTATGATAAAATTACAGAAATCACTGATGAAATCAAACATATCGCAGGAACAACCGGTTCTAAATTCGGAACCGGCGGCATGGCTACCAAAATTTTGGCAGCTGAAATGGCTATGTCAAATGGTACCGATTTAATAATAGCCAATGGAGACGATCCACACGACATCAGTCGAGCACTTAGAGGAGAAAATATCGGTACACATTTTGTCGCATCCGAACCGAATTTCAACGCAAGAAAATACTGGTTGCGTTATGCTACAACTTTATCCGGTAATCTCCACATTGACGAAGGAGCTTACCAGGCAATTCAAAAAGGAAAATCTTTATTACCGGTCGGAATCACATCAATTGACGGTGATTTCGAAATTGGATCAGTAGTCGGCATTCTTTTCCAAAATGAAAAAGTAGGAGTAGGTATTGTCAATTATAATAATCAGGAAATCGAAAAAATATTAGGGCAACAAACATCAAAAATAAAGAAAATTCTTGGTTATCAGTATTCGGATGTTGTTGTGCATAGTGATAATTTAGTCAAAGTATAAGAAAGTAGTTCATAGAAATTATTTAGTCAAAGTATAAGAAAGTTGTTCATAGAATTTATTTTTTAAAGTATAAAGAAAGTTGTTCATAGAATTTATTTTTTAAAGTATAAAGAAAGTTGTTCATAGAATTTTTTTTTAAAGTATAAAGAAAATTGTTCATAGAATTTATTTTTCAAAGTCAAAGGGGTGTATTTATGATTAAACAATTGTGTCATAGAGCTGTTATTGCAGAAAATGAAATGCGAAATTTATCAACAAAAGTTAAAAATAAAATTTTGAGAGAAGTTGCCAAAGCATTAATCGTCGAACAGGCCAAAATTTTGGAAGCAAATAAGTTAGATTTGGCAGCCGGTGAAAAAAACGGACTCAGCTCCGCTCTGCTTGATCGTTTAGCACTCAATCCAAGCAGAATCCAAGGCATGGCAGACTCTTTGGAAATCATTGCAAGTTTCCCTGATCCGATCGGTGAAGTCGTCGAGGGATTCAGAACTGAAAGCGGTTTGTCAATCCAAAAAGTAAGAGCACCTTTGGGTATTGTGGCAATTATTTATGAATCAAGACCCAATGTAACTATTGATGCTGCTGCTCTTTGTCTTAAATCATCCAATGTTACCATCCTGCGCGGCTCATCCGCTGCTTTAAATTCTAATCGAATATTGGCAGATTTGTTTGCACGCGTCGGAGAAGCTAACGGTATGCCTAAAAACGCAGTACAATTACTTGATGATCCGAGTCGTGATTCGTTGAATCAATTAATTGTGCAAAATAAATATATCGATGTCTTGATTCCCCGTGGTGGCAAACAGCTCAAAGAATCAATGATGGCAAATTCTACTATCCCAATGATTTTTACCGGTGACGGCACGTGCCATATTTATTTAGATGAAACCGCTGAAGATGACATAATCCTGCCGATCATACTCAATGCTAAAACACAGCGGCCGGGAACTTGCAATTCAGTCGAATGCGTTTTGATTCAAACAGAAAAAAGTTATTTAACCGAAAAAATCGTTGAGACTTTGCTTGAAGCTGATGTTAAAATTAATATTACTCAAGACCTCTACAATCTGTTACCACATGATTTGAAAATACAAACATATTTATCCGGTGAAGAATTATTCGGTGTTGAATTTTTATCAAAAGAAATCCTTTTGCACCAGGTTGAATCAGTTGATGCAGCGATTGCCTTCATTAATCAGCATGGAACTCAACATTCCGATTGTATTTTGACTCAAAACGTGACTAACGCAGAAAAATTTCTCAACGAAGTCGATTCTGCTGTTGTTTATCTCAATGCAAGTACTCGTTTCTCTGATGGTGGAGAATTTGGTTTTGGTGGTGAAATTGGCATTTCTACGCAAAAATTACATGCTCGAGGTCCGATGGGGATTAAACAATTAACCTCAGAAAAATTCCTTGTACGTGGGCAAGGTCAAATCAGAGAATAGTTTTTAGAAACAAACGTTAAGCTCAATTTAAATCAGAGAGTAGATTCAAAAAGCTGTTTTCATTTGTGCAACGACAAAACCGGCATGTTTTATGGATGATAATTATTCACAAGATATTCATTAAGACTGTTGAACATTGCCGGTAATTAAGTCGACAGTTTCAGATGCGTAATTGCGGTCAATCGTGATAAAACATTTCGTATTCGGTTCAATTTTACGGACACTTCTTTCAATTTCAGCACGCAATTCTTCATTTGACTGTGTTTGATTATCCGGAACTTTCAGATCAAAGATTAAAAGTAAAAGTTGATCTGTTTTTTGAAGTCGAAAATCATGTATAGAAATATGAGAATCAATTGAACTCACTAATTTTTCCACTAAAATTCCCCAACGATTTTGTTCAGGATTGTCCAAATCTATCGGATCCATATGCAATAGAAGATTAATATTAAATTTAACTGCTACTTCACGTTCGATTTGATCCAAAATATCATGACTAACCATAATATCTTGAGCCGCATCAACTTCAACATGGGCTGTAGCAAAATAATTGTCTACACCATAATCATGTATTATCAGATCATGCAGGCCATACACTCCCGGCTTCTCTAAAATTAACTGTTTGATCAATTGTTTGATCTGACGATCCGGACGTTGACCTAAGATCTGATCTGCAGTTTGGCGTAAAATTGAAATACCGTAATATAGAATAAAAATAGACATCAGGATACCGGCATAACCGTCTATTGTCAAACCTAATAATTTCCCTAGGAAAATTCCTGTTAAAAAACCTAAATTGACTATAATATCACTTAAACAATCTTTAGCTGTTGCCTTAATCACGATGGAATCAATTATTTTACTCTGTTGCATATAATAATAATAAAGTATAGTTTTAACGAGAATGGATAAAATTAATGTTCCATAGAAAAACCACGATACCGAAATAGTGGAAGGATTAATTATTTTTTCAATTGAAGATTTTCCTAATTCGAAACCTAAAAACAGAATAAACATTGCGACAATAGCGGAAGCAATGTATTCAAATCTGGCATGACCGAAAGGATGTTCACGATCAGCCGGTCTGGCGGATATTTTAAAGCTGATTAACACAATAATTGCCGATGCAAAATCAGACAAATTATTAACCGCATCGGCAACCATCGCAATACTACCCGAAAAATATCCTGCCAAAATTTTCAATACAAAAAGACCCAGATTAACTACTAAGCCTATTATACTTACCTTCATACCAATTTGTGTTCGCACATCATTTGATATTGTGGATTGTACTTTGTATGTATTGTTCTTAAGTTTCATAATCTTTAATTTGTCAACTTAATTGACAAGCTGCGACTCGACCAGCGGCACCAATAAATCTTCAGCAATTTGATCCGAGACATCTTTACTACATAATACTTCAATTATTTTCAAAGCAAAATATATTGCAGTTGCAGGTCCTCTGGCAGTTATTAAATTACCGTCTTGTACAACAATTTCTTCTTTATATTCACTATAAGAAAGTTGCGTATCAAAACCGGGATAAGAAGTGCCCTTATTTCCTACCGTCAAGCCGGCTCTTTCTAAAGCAATTGGAGCTGCACAAATAGCTGCTATAATTTTATCATTTTCAGCCATTTGTTTGATCAGTTCAATAACAGATTCGGAATCTCTCAAGTATTCGGCTCCCGGCAGACCACCCGGTAAAACAACACCATCATAATCTTTCGCTATGTTCGCTTTTAAATCTGATAATAATCCGTTACATTTTAATTCTATTTCATGTGCTCCTGTAACATCTAAACTATCTTTAATCGAAACCATTGTTGTTTCAATATTTGCTCTCCGCAAAAAATCGACAACTGATAATGCTTCAACTTCTTCAAATCCGTCTGCAAATAATACTGCAATTTTTTTCTTGGACATTTTTTACCTCCTATTTGTTTTCTTTTTCTCGTAATTTAATGATTGCTTTTATTATATATTAGTCAGATTCTGATTTTCTGTAAAACAATCTGCTAATACTGAATATTATGACACATTAATTTGATGTTTTTGATGTTATTGATGTTATTGATAGACTGTTTTATTCATAATAAATTTCAGATTACATTTATTCGTAACGCAAAGCATCAATCGGACTAAGTTTGGCCGCCTTGCGTGCCGGAGCAATTCCGAAAATTAAACCGGTTAAAGTAGAAAAGATTATTGCGATAGCAATCCAACGCAAACTCAATACAACTCTAAAATTCAAAATTGCAGAAACCATTCGTGATAGTAGAACTCCTGCAACTAAACCGCAAAATCCGCCAAACGTTGTCAAAAAAATCGCTTCGGTTAAGAACTGGATCAAAATATCATTCATCGTAGCACCAATTGCTTTGCGAATTCCGATTTCCCGATATCTCTCGGTCACAGAAACCAGCATAATATTCATTACGCCGATACCGCCGACAACTAAAGAAATTGCTGCAATCACTGAAATAACAATTGTCACAATATTCATAATTTTCTCAATTTGTTGCAGCATATCAGCCATGTTTCGACTGTTATATATACCTAAACCTGCATTGTCGTGACGGAATTCAATCAGTTTGATCGCCTGAGTATTGACCTGATCTATAAAATTCGGACTTTTGGCCATCAACATAATACCCATTGCACTATTATTGTTCGGAAAGTAATGTTGGATTGTTTTAGCTGTTGTATAAAAAAACAAAGGTATTTCATCAGTCATCATTCCTCCACTCGTCATCATGGAATTCATTAAATCTCCACCCGGATAATTGATAACTCCGACAATTTTCCCTTTTAAAATCTGATGATCTACTTGTGTTTCAACTTCTTGTCCGATTGCTCTTTCCGCTGAACCGAAAAACCGATTAGCCACTATAGGATCAATAATAATACTCGGTAATCCATCTTCATATTCAACCGGTGTAAAAAATCTGCCTGCTACTAATTCCGGTGAATACATTTTTAAGAAATCTGAATCAACGCCCATAAGAAATATTAAATGATCTTCATGTTTTGCTTCATAATTACCTATTGCATAAACCGGTCGTGAAATATATTTTAGATTTTGAATCTGCAGGCGAAGAGCAGAAATATCTTCCTGATTAATTCGATCGGAGTCAGTGGCTTTATTAAAATTGAGCGAAATTGTTGAACTTGAAGCACCTAATTGTTCAAACTCACCCAAAATCAACTCCTGAACTCCACTGCCCATAGACACTATTGTAATAACAGCTGCAACTCCAACAGTAATACCAATCATAGTCAGAATCGAGCGAATTTTATTACTTTTCAGGGAGAAAAAAGCCATCTTAATACTTTCAAAAATCATGACTTCACTCTCCCGTCAATAATTTTGATTATTCGATTCACATATTTTGCAACTTCTTTTTCATGTGTAATTATTACAACAGTCATATTTTGTTGATTCAAGGTTTGAAATAGTTCCATAATTTCTTTAGTAGCTTGACTGTCCAAATTTCCGGTAGGCTCATCAGCTAGTAATAAAATCGGTTCACATACCAAAGCTCTGGCAATTGCAACACGTTGTTTTTGACCGCCTGATATTTCACTTGGTCGATGATCTCGCCAATCAGCCAGACCAACTTGTTCCAAGACATGATAAGCTTTTTCAAAACGCACAGAACGCTTTTCACCTGCATAAATTAACGGCAACGCCACATTATCCAAAATATTTAAGCGTGGTAAAAGATTAAATGATTGAAAGACAAATCCGATATTCTGATTGCGAAAATATGCTGCTTGATTTGAGTTAAGACGCTTAATATCCTGATCAAGAAAAATATATGAACCGGAATCAAAACTGTCTAACAGCCCCATAATATGCATTAATGTTGACTTACCGGATCCTGAAGGACCCATTATGGCCAACATCTCTCCCTGCTCTACCCTCAGGTCAACATCATGCAATGCCTTAAACTCAACTTCTCCGGTACAGTATGTTTTGTTAATATTGTGCATTTCGATTAAAACATCATTCATTAACCTTGACCTTCTGTCCCTCTTCAAATTGAGCTCGCGGATTGAGAACTACTAAATCATCTTCTGTTAAGCCTGATACAACCTCAATATATTCCGCTCCCTGTAATCCGATTTCAATCGGTTTTTTTACCAAATGTTCTGCTTCAACAGTATAGACACAGGTTTGTTCATCATCTATTAAAAGTGCTTCCGCAGGTATACTCAGCACTTGGCTCACTTCTTCAACAATAATTTCACAATCGATATCAAAACCGATAATTACTTCATTCAAGTCTTCACCTTTGATATTCATTTTAATTAATACACTATTTGTATTACCTAAAATGCTATCCGTACCGGACGTATTGTTGAACATCTGCAAAGACATTCCATCCAAACTATCAGACATAATTTTACTTTGACTTTTTGCTACCGGACTCTTATAGATAACTTCACCGGTCAACTCCAAATCTTCATAATCATAAATGACTTTTTGACCTACTTCAATCGCCATTGCATCTCTTTTATTAGCTTGATAAACTGCAATCAATTCATTTTCAGAAAAGTTTTTCAAGGCAATCATCGCTTGATCAGTAGTTTGATCCTGTTCCACATTGAGTTCAGCTATTAAGCCGGCAAAATCAGCTGTAATCGGTTCAGAATACCTGGTTATTAATTGATCAAGTTCTGAAATTCTTTGTTCCAATTGAACGCTAACAGTCAATCCCTGTTGCATACTGCTTTGCAACAAAATATTTTGTAGATTTTGATCAATATTCGGCATCGTAAAATTAGTCATAAGTTGAATCAGCGATTGCATAACAGGCAAGTGTGCTTTAATAAAAATCTTCGATAATACAGGAACAAGATTGGTGAATTGTAATTCGCCAATTATTCCTATTTTTTTGTTAGAACATTTAGTGTCGATTTTATATTGCTGTAGATAGTATTGAATAGAATTTAAATTATTTGCACCGGGATCCGGTAATTCCGATGATTCCGGCGTTTCCGATGTTTCCGTATTTTCTGACGTTTTTGATGTTTCTTGTATTTCTGGTATTTCAGGATTCGGAGTCGTGCCTGATTTATTATCCGGAGGATCGGCAGAATCCTGCGCGGTATTAGAATTACCTGCAGGATTTAACATGTCTGTAGTGGTTGAAATAGTATTGTTGTCATCAGATTGAGTAGGATTAGTTTCAGTGCCTGAAGGCTCTGCAGTACCGGTTTCACTTGGTAGCGTTGGCACACTTGGTATAGGTATACTTGGTATTGCAATACTTGGCAATGTCGGCACACTTGGTAGCGTCGGTACACTTGGTAGCGTTGATTCGCTTGGCAGTGTTGGTACACTTGGTAGCGTTGGTACAAGATCTTCAATTTCTTTTAAGAATTCATCAATTCGAGAAATTAAATTATTAATTGTCGTTTGATTGGAATCTGCATCAATAAGCAAATCAGCGATTAATGCCTTTAATTCAGGATACAAATCTGAGTCGGAAAATTTCTCTACGAGCTCTTGCATAAACTCCATAACAGAAGCTTGCAATTTATGCCAAAATTCCAATTGGTCTTTCATGATATCAAGCAAATCAGCCAATTCTTGAGTTGGCTCAAAATTAGCAACCAAATCTAACATTTGACTGATTTGTTCGATAAAAATATGTGCCTGTTCAGTTAAATAGACTGCTTGATCAAGAAAAGTTAATAACTCCTTATAATTTGTCTGATTCGCAAAAATATCAGACAAAGCCAGTCCTGCCAAACTTGAATAATCCGGCATCTGAAAACTGTAAGGCAGAGCATTTAATAAATTACTTTGTAAATTGGCAGCAGATAAAAGATCCGCCTGATTCATTAAATCTGATAAATCAGATTGTTCTTCAAGAGATTCCTCTAAATTTTCTAATTCTTTTTCCAGTTCAGATCTTTCGTCTGACCAAACTTTAGTATCTATTAATAATAATTTGTCTCCTTCAGCCACCTGATCGCCTTCAGCAACATACAATTCTTTAATCTTGGCTTGGGCAGGTAATTCTACAATTTGTTCATGCACAGGTTCTAATTGAGCATTGATAAAAAAAGATCTGGAAAAATCCTGATATTCAACCGCACCTAAAGTTACAGAATCTAATCTGGCAGGATTACCAAAAAACAAATAGATAATAGAAGCCAGCAAAACTAGGATTACAATAATGCTGACAATTCTAGATCTGATTTTTGATTTAGGTCGATAATTTGCTTGCAACAAGTCCTCCTAATTTACTTAGTCTGAATTAAGTGTGATTTGCCAAGAAAGAATGCCTCAAATCCCATAATTTTTGCGACAGATCGACATAATAGGTTTGCGGATTTTCAAAACGTTTGATCGAATCCCAAAGACGATTCATTTGATCTGTACAATATTCTCGTATCTCTCTTAAAGGAATGTTGGGATAAACCGGCTGTCCTTTAACAAATACAGGTTTTAACAATTTTTCCGCTCTGAAATTAGTCAGGGTTTTACGTTTCCAAGTATGATGCGGATCAAAAATTTCCAAATCTTGTGTATCATCAATCGTTTCATCTTCCAAAGTTATCAAATCAGCCAAGGCAAATCCGGTATCTCGATCGTAAAAACGCCAAAGTTCTTTCGAACCCGGATTGGTAATTTTTTCCGTATTATCTGAAATTTTCATACGCGGTATAATTTCACCGTTAACCTCAATAGCCGACATTTTATAGACACCGCCAAATACCGGTTCTGCTCTGGACGTGATCAAACGTTCACCAACACCAAAACTGTCAATTTTCGCACCTTGCGATAAAAGTTCGCGAATTAGATATTCATCCATTGCATTACTGACGGTAATTTGACAATCGACAAGTCCGGCTGCATCTAACATCTCACGTGCTTTGATAGTCAAATAAGTCAAGTCACCGGAATCAATCCGAATCGCTTTTAATCTTTTCCCCATCGGCTTAAGAATATCATGCGCTACTTTAATCGCATTCGGAACACCTGAATGCAAAGTGTTATAAGTATCGACCAGAAATTGTGTATTATCGGGGTATGTTCTGGCGTAAGCTACAAAAGCATCATATTCAGTTGGAAAAGATTGAACCCAGCTATGAGCCATCGTACCTAATGCAGGAATATCAAATTGTTGAGCGGCTATCGTACATGAAGTTCCTGCAACCCCGGCAATATATGCAGCTCTGGCACCCAAAACCGACGCATCATATCCCTGTGCTCTTCTGGCACCGAATTCCATTATCGGACGATTCTTAGCTGAGCGGACAATCCGTGATGATTTGGTCGCAATCAGACTTTGATGATTAATTGTTACCAGAAGCATCGTTTCGATCATTTGAGCTTGCATCAGAGGACCTATTACTTTAACAATCGGTTCGCCCGGGAAAATAGGAGTACCTTCAGGAATTGCCCATACATCACAAACAAATTCAAAATTCGTCAGATAATCTAAAAAATCTTGATTAAATGTATTTAGATCTTTCAGATACTCAATATCTTCCGCTTCAAATTTCAAATCTTGCAAATAATCGATCATTTGTTGAACACCGGCCATGATTGCATAACCACCTGATTCAGGAACATTGCGAAAAAAAAGATCGAAACAGGCGATGCTGTCTCGCAATCCGTTTTGCAAATAGCCATTCATCATCGTTAATTCATAGTAATCCGTCAGCATGGTCATATTTGTACGTAAATTCCAATTGTGATTCATCATTTGTCTACCTCACATCATGTTAATCTATTAACTTTTGTAAAAATCGGTCAATCCGTCTTGTCCGAATAATACTCGCTGATAATAAACCTTCTTTAAAAACAGACCTTGTGCAGGCATTGTTTTACCCATCAGCGTTCGATCTTTGCTTGCAAGATATCGGGGAATATCTTTACTGTCTATTTTACCATTTCCTATATAAAATAGGGTACCTGCCAAAATTCTGATCATATGATATAAAAATCCGGTACCGACAATATCTAAACATATAATATTATCAGTATATTCCGAAATTTGTAATCGAAGAATTTCTCTGATACTTGTCTTAACCGGTGTCCCTTGATCAGCAAGTGCCGCAAAATCTTTCTCTCCTATAAACAAGGCACAGGCTTCCTGCATTTTTTGCAAATCGACAGCTCCGGTTATATGAGCAGTAAAATTTCGTAATATTGCAGGTCTTGCTGCACTATGATAATAATAATATGAATAGTGTTTACCCAGTGCATCAAAACGCGCATTAAAGTCCGGAGTGACTTCTTTTGCTGCCTTGATACTAACACCTTCAGGTAACACCGTATTAAAAGCCAGATGAATACGATCAGTCGGTATTTTGACTGAAGTTTTAAAATTTGCTACTAAACCTGTTGCATGTACTCCTGAATCAGTTCGACTTGAACCTACGATATTAATTTTTTCTCCACTTAATTTAATCCAACTGTCCTGAATAGCTTGCTGAACAGTATAAGCATTTTTTTGAAATTGCCAACCGTGAAAACATGAACCGTCATATGATATTTTAAGTGCTATATTTCTGTCCATTAAAATCTAACTAATATGCTAAACCGTCGGCCAGACAGTCATAAGCAAACACGGCTGCACCGAGCATACCTGCAGCATTACCTAAAACTGCTGTTTTAAAAGTAGGCATCGGTACGCCGAAAAGCATTGCCTCATCCAATGCACCTTGCTTGAAGGAATTGATTAAACGGTCACCTTCGTAGCTGATTCCACCACCTAAAATTATAATTTCAGGCATAAAAGCATTAATTAAATTTGCCATTCCAACTTGTAGATAATAAGCATACTTGGCAAATACCCGGTCTGCCACCGGACAATTTCGATCAACAGCTAAAAAAACAGTTTTACCGTTTACTTCTCCCTGTTCTTCAGCAACCTGTGCTAATATTGAATCCTTATTGTCCGCAATTGCCGCTTTGGTTTGTCTGATTAACCCAATTGCTGAAACATAGGCTTCCCAACAACCGTTGCGACCGCATGTGCAATACTCACCGTCGACCTCGATCACAATATGACCAAATTCAACACCTGCCTCATTAAAGCCGCTATATACACGATTGTTAATAATAACACCCGCACCAACTCCGGTACCTAATGTAATCATTACGGTATTTGCAGTACCTTGCCCGGCACCGATTCTGCTCTCACCCAATGCAGCTACATTGGCATCATTACCCAAGTAAATCTGACCGGAATAAAATTTTCGCATTTTTTCTCTTAACGGATAATCTCTAAAAGGTAAATTGCCGGCAAAAGTATACATTCCACTCTTATTTAAAATTGTGCCGGGAGCTCCCAAGCCGATAGCCAAAACATCCGGAAAAGCCATGTTGTTTTTAGCCAACAAATTTTCGCAAGATAACATCATGCGTTGTGTTATTTGATCCGGAGTTTCCGAATCCGCTCTTGTCTCTATCGATATTTTATCCAACAATTTAAATTGTTGAGAAACTAAACCGATTTTAATTGTCAT
>JAAYRL010000023.1 GCA_012518795.1 Clostridiaceae bacterium | reverse complement strand
ATGCTTTCAATCTTTCCAAGTCTTCTTTTGACATGTTGAGAAGTTCGCCTGCAGAAATTTCTAAGGCATCAAAGCCTAAGTCCTTTACCTTTTTGGCATAATAGAAATAATCTCCTTTCCATTCGTCAGTCCAAAAAGAGAAAAAGATTCCATATTTCATTACTTTCATTCCTTTCTTCTACTTTTTTAATTAAGATCTAACTCAATTTGTTCACATAAGAAGGGACTCTTATTGGTGATTAATAAACAATCTAAATTACTGTGCTTTGTTTATCTGCGTAAGAAAGAGTTGAACGATAAATTAAACAATAGTATATCCACCATCAATAACTAAATTTGCTCCATTGAATAATCTCGAAGCATCACTAGCTAAGAACAATGCTGCTGCCGCAACTTCTTCAGGATACCCAAAACGTTTCAAAGGAATTGTTTCCATAACCGCTTTTCCTTTTTCATTATTCCAGTTCATTTCTCCCATCGGTGTAAGAATTATTGTAGGAGAAATAGCATTGCTCCTAACGTTATATTTGCCCCATTCCAGTGCAAATTGTTTAGTTGCTTGAATTATTCCCGCTTTTGTTATTCCATACGCTAAATGATTTTCAATTGCAACAATACCTGCTTGAGATGCAATATTAATGATTGAACCTTTATTTTGCTCTATCATTATTTTTGCTGTTTCTATACACATATTTACGGTACCAGTTAAATTGACAGATATTGTTAGGTCCCAGATCTTTTTTGTTGACTCTATTGAAGGTTCAAGAAATCCTACACCTGCACAATTTACGAGTATATCAATATAATTAAATTTTTCTTTAACTTGTTTAACAGCTGCTTGTACATCCTCTAAAATAGCAACATCGCCTTCTATGCTGAGATATTCGTTATATTGGGAAATATATTCATTTAATAATATTGAATTTTTCAAATCTAAAGTCGCAATTTTTGCTCCTTTTCTTGCAAACATTTTTGTCATTTCAAATCCAATACCACTGGATGCACCTGTTATCAAAGCAACCTTGCCTTCCAAACTCAAAGTTTCATCAAATTTTCTATAATCCATTTATTTACTTCCTAATCAACTTTTATTAAGGTCTTCATGTTTATATCAGATTGTTTCGCTTTATTACTAAAAGCTTTTTCATAATCTTCAAATGGTAAAACGTCCGTTATCATAGGCTCTGTATTTATGGTTCCATCTACTAAATATTTAATTGCAAGATCAAAATCTTTTTCAATATACATTAAACTACCTATTAAACGTAATTCCTTGTCTTGCACCAATCCCATTTCAATATCAGCATTATCCTCAAAAACGCCTAATACAATAATATCACGGCCCTTTTTAGATAGTTTGATAGCCTGATTAATTGTTGCTCCAATTCCTACGCACTCGATAAACACATCAGCTTTTTCACCAAAATAATAATTTATTTGCTCTGCCAAATCTTCTTTCAACGTATTAACACAATATTGAATTCCACACTTTTTAGCTATTTCAAGTTTTTCATCAGAGATATCAGTAATAAGAACATTTTTCGCTCCTTGGGCTATCGCTGCCTGAGCTGTTACATTTCCTATAGTACCTGAACCTAAAACAACTACATTTTTACTGTCTAAAGAATCAATTAATGAAACTGCATGTACGCCAACAGCAACCGGCTCAGCCATAACAGCCGTTTTAAAGTCAAAATCTGCGGGAAACTTTTTTGCAATACTTGCATCAAAAGTAAAATAATCACTTGAAGCTCCTACACTTTGACATCCTATTACTAATAATTTATCACAGATGTTGTAGCGTCCTTCCTTACAGGGTTCACATTCACCACAATATATTTGAGGCATTGCCGTAACTATATCGCCTATTTTAAAACCTTCAACATTTTTCCCAAGTTTACTAATCGTACCTACAAATTCATGCCCCAAAGTTATAGGACATGAAATAAAAGGATGCTTTCCGAAATACGCATGTATGTCAGAACCACAAATTCCAATATATTTTACTTTAATTTGTATTTCATTAAATTCTGGTTCCGGTACCTCAACATTTTTCATCTCAAATTTTTCCGGATTTATTAAAGTTATTTGTCTCACAAGAAATTCTCCTTCGAATTATACTTCTAGTAATCCTCATTGAAAGATAAAAAAGAGGCTGTCCCAAATCTTCTAGATTTTGAGACAGCCCTTTTCATCAATTAAATATCGCTACTTAATCTGCCCATTTTCTTTATGAATTTCAATCCATTCATCCACATTATTAGAATCTATTAATTCTCCAGGAATTAAGGTTTTCTCAAATTCAATTTCTCCTTTGAGAACTTTATCAATGATTTCAAATCCTATTTCAGCAAATTTTCTTGCATTTTGAACACAAGTTGCAGTTAATCCTCCATCTTTTATTGATAAGACTGCATCTGCCAAACCATCAACCCCATAAAATGTCATATTTTCATCTTTTCCTGCTGCTTTAGCTGCTTCTAAAGCTCCTAAAGCCATCGCATCATTCATGGATATAACAGCATCAATTTGAGGGTATGCTTGCATCCAATCTTCCATGTAATTCATCCCTTTTGATTTTTCCCAATCAGCAAGTTGTTCGTCTAAAATTTCTATATCAGGACGGACATCAAATAAATACTGTTGAAATCCTTCACGTCGACCGATAGAGTGAGAGTTTCCAGATGGTCCCATTAAAATAACAACTTTTCCGTTTTCCGGAATTTTTTCTGCAGCTACTTCTGCAACAATAGCTCCTTGTTCGATAGGATCCGCATCTACATTCGAACATAATTCACTTCCGCCATCTGATTGATTAATCATCATAATCGGCGTCCCTTCAGAAACATATTGATCGACAATTTCTGCTTCTGCATCAGGTTCAAGTGGATGAAGGATAATATAGTCATATCCTTGAGCAACACAATTCTCTAAATTTGCTAATTGAGTAGATAAAACATTTTTAGAATCTAAAATTGTCATCTCCATATTAGGATATTTTTCAACTTCTTTTTCTAGTTCTTGAGCTAACCAAGCAGCAAAGGTAGCTGCCATATCTGTTGGCAATAAGGCAATTTTATATTTTTTATCGTCACTGGCATCAGATTCTTCCTCAGCCTTTTCCTTTTCTTCTGGTGCTTCTTCTTTCACTTCTTCTTTTGCTTCTTCTTTTGCTTCTTCTTTCACTTCTTCTTTTGCTTCTTCTTTCGAAGATTTATCAGTAGATTTATCTTTACCACAAGACACAACAGTTCCTACTAATAAAACTAATACTAAAAGAATACTTACTAGTTTTTTCATATTGACCTCCATATTTTTACGCTCAGTGCGTATTTATAAACATTATTTTGACATTATTTTTATAGTGCTTTTTTTCTGTTTTGAACGTACATCAAATAAAACTGCAATTATTATTAAGAATCCTTTAATTATTCTTTGTGTATAAGCTTCTACGCCCAGCAAATTCATAATATTATTTAAGACCCCGATAATTAAAGAACCAACCAACGTGCCGGTTGCAGTTCCAACTCCACCTGAAAAACTAGTACCACCTACAACAGTTGCCATAATTGCATCTGTTTCATAACCTTGACCTTCACTGGGAATTCCTGCATTTAATCGCCCCATCAGAACCATGCCACCTATTGCCGCAAAGATCCCTGATATTATAAATGCAACCCATTTTACTTTTGTAACCTGAATCCCTGCAGCAACAGCAGACTCTGAGTTGCTTCCAACTGCATAAAGATATCTTCCAAATTTAGTGTATCTCAATAAAATAATCATTATGATACACATCAAAATAATAAAAAATATAGTAATGGGTAAAAAGCCAAATAATTCTTTTTGACCAAAAATTTTGAAATCACCAATTCGATAAATATTGTTACCCTTTGTGTACAAAGTAATTGCTCCAAAAGTAATAGATTGCATCGCCAAAGTAACAATAAATGATGGAAGTTTGAAATATGCTATAAATAATCCATTTATTAAACCAACCAAAGCTCCCAATATCATCCCAAAACCAAATGACAACACCAGGCTTCCAGTGGCTACATACAAAATTACTGCATATGAACCAGCCATACCGGCAACAGTTCCCAACGATAGATCTATTTCTCCGGTAATAATTATCATACATTGTGCAAATGACAGTATTGTAACTACACTAACTTGCTTTAAAACATTCATAATATTTGTCGTAGTTAAAAAAGTGGAAGATAAAATCGCACTTAACATTATCATCGCAAGTAAAATTATTATTGTAGAATATTTTTGTAATGTTCCTTTGATTTTAATTTGTTGTTTCATAATTATCCCCCTACTCCGGCTGCCATTCTCATAATATTTTCTTGAGTCATATTATTACCTTCTACACATCCAGCAATATTACCTCTATTCATTACATAAATTTTGTCACACATTCCTATTAATTCGGGTAATTCCGAAGATATCATTACAATCGCGACTTTATTCATTTCTGCTAATTTTTGCATAATATTATATATTTCAAATTTTGCTCCAACATCAATTCCTCTCGTTGGTTCATCAAAAATCATCACCTTTGCATTTACTAATAACCATCGACAAAGAATCACCTTTTGTTGATTACCTCCACTTAAAGTGCTTATATTTACATCTACACTTGGAGCTCGGACTTGTAATTTATTAAATATATCAATTACTTCATTTCGCTCCTGTTTTAGATTAATAAATGCTCCTTTTTTTACTCGTAAACTAGAAATACTAATATTTTCAAGGACATTTCTAACACTGAAAATTCCTTCTCTTTTTCGGTCTTCAGTTAATAAAATAATTCCATTTTTGATTGCGCTAGATGGGCTTGTTATTTTTGCTTTATTACCTTCAACAAATATTGAGCCCGAATCATAATGATCTAATCCAAAAACAGCTCTTGCTACTTCTGTTCTTCCCGCACCTATAAGGCCCGCAAAACCTACAATTTCACCTGCTTTAACATCAAAAGAAATATTCTCAAAAATTCCTGATCTTGACAGATTTTGAACTGACAAGACAATATTTTGTTTGGCAACCTTTTTTTTAGGATAAATATTTTCTATCGACCTACCTACCATATGAGTAATAATAGAATCACTATTAAACTCTGAAACAAGTCCTGTTACAACAGATTTACCATCTCTTAAGACTGTAATATCATCTGCGATTTTAAAAATTTCATCCATTTTATGAGATATATATAATATGCTTATTCCTTCCTTTTTAAGATTTTCAATAGTGTTGAATAAGTGTTCTACATCCTCATTACTTATTGAAGATGTAGGCTCATCCATGATAATTATCTCAGCATTAAATGCTACAGCTTTTAAAATCTCTAACATTTGAATATCTGATATTGATAAATCTTTGACCTTGTTTTCCGGATGATAGTTAATGTTTTTATCTTCAAAAAGCTCTAAACACTTTTTCCTTAATTCTCTCCACTTCATGAATCCAAATGAACTTGGTAATCTGTTCATGAAAAGATTTTCTTCAATTGATAAATCAGGAAAATAATTTAACTCTTGATAAATCATAGCTATGCCGGCATGTGAGGATTCTTGAGGCGAAGAAAAAGTTACTTCTTTACCATCTAAATAAATATGTCCGGAATCCATTCGATATAGCCCACTTATTATTTTCATAAGTGTAGATTTTCCTGCACCATTTTCACCAACAATTGCGTGTACTGTACCTTTACGTAAAGTAATGTCAACATTGTCCAAGGCCTTAACTCCAGGAAAACTCTTACTTATTCCAACTAGTTTTAATTTTTCTTCCATACATTCATCCTTTACAAAATAGAAAAATACTACACTATAAGTTGCTCCAAACTAATATCTTTCTATATATGAATACCTATCACTGTCTTTTTAGCAGGGTCTCTTTTTCATACAGATTTATTTCCGGCATGATATCATGATCAAGAGGCATATCATTTTTATAACAATAATAGTTCCATACTGCGCCAAGAGGTAACATTTTTCTCGCCTCTTGAAGAGCAATTCTACTTGTAAAATCTTCATTTAACTCGTATTCGCGCATTTGTTGATACGGGGCTAACAATGAAGACAAAAGAGCTTTACGACAATTGCGTATTCCTATAACCCATGCAGCAATACGATTAACTGAAGCATCAAAAAAATCTGTAGCTATATGAACTCTATCTAGCCAATCATGCCAAACAATCTCATCCATAATTGCTTGCAATTCATCATTCAAAATTACAATATGATCGCTATCCCAATGAACATTACGACTCACATGAAGAGAAACCCTATCCATGAAAAACAATAGCGAACTTATTTTTGTTGAAATCAATTCTGTAGGATGAAAATGTCCTGCATCTAAACAGTAAAGCAAATTATTTTTTAGACAATATCCATAGGCAAATTCATGATTTACTACTGTATGACCTTCAATACCTATGCCAAATAATTTGCTTTCAACTGAACAAGGTACTAGTGTAGAATCAATATCTGTGGCAAAAATTCTATCTAGTGAATCAAGCATTAATTCACGACGAAAAACAGTGTCTACACAAATATCTTTATACCCATCAGGCATCCAAAAATTAACAATACATGGTTCGCCTGTTTGTTTTGCAAATTCCAAGCCTATTTCTCTACATCGTTTGCCATGTTCAATCCAAAAAGATCTAATTTTTTCATTTTTACTGGATAAAGAAAAATTACCGTCCATCTTAGGATGAGAAAAAAATGTAGGGTTAAAATCCATACCCATATTTAGTTTTTTGACAAAATCTATCCATGTTTGGAAATCTTGAATTGAATAACTATCACGATCTTTACTCTGATCTGATTTATCAACATAACTCGCATGCAGATTCAATTTTAGTTTTCCAGGAATTAAACTAACTGCTTTTTTTATATCAGAACGCAACTCATCAATATTACGGGGAATACCTATATAATTACCCGTAGAAGTTATGCCACCGGACAAATTCTCAATCGAATCAAAACCTCGAACATCATCACCTTGCCAACATTGCATTGACAAAGGGATCTTATCCAATTTATCCAAAGCAAAATCCACATCCACATTTTGCTTGTGAAGTATTTCTTTTGCATATTTGTAACCTTCAATAATTGTTGAATTATTCATCTTCTTCTCATACACTATCTTCTAAATTAAATACCTTTGTTAACAACAAGTTATCATTAACAAACAAGAATTATTTGATTTTAGCAAAAGCAAAAGTACAACTTTCTTGATAAATTTCTCTTTTAACAAAAAAGTCAAAACATACAGTATTTTTATGTTTTATTGTGCTTTTTGCACATACTTAGTGATTTAATCTCAAATTATATTGTGTTGATTATAATAATATTGTCATTAGAATAATACTGCAATAATATTCTTGGTAAACAAAATTGATTTTTTATCAATTTCTTGTTATAAATATTCTATATTGCATTTATTAGAATACTATTCCGAACATTAGACTAATATATTAAATATTTACTATTAATATGGGACAGAACATGAATAAAGAACCTTTCTTGAAATATGAATTAGACATCTCAGAAGATTCTATTTGGTTATATCCAACATTTGATAATTTAATAAAACATTCTATGCCTTTCATCCAAGAAGTAGGTGATTTTTTAGCAAATCAGAATTATTATACTGAACGACAAGGTTTAGAATCTTTTCTCATAAAATACACCATTCGAGGGGAAGGAATCTTAAAATACAATTCTGACGAATATACCGTTCGGCCCGGTCAGATTTTTTGGATTGACAACATGAATTATCAATATTACAAAACATCTGAAAACACCGGTTTTTGGCATGTTGCCTGGATTCATTTTTATGGTATTTCTTGTAAAGAAATGTATAATCTTTTCTTAGAAAAAAACAATAATCGTAATGTAATCAGTATGAATGAAAATAACAACATTAAAGATCATATTTATAAAATAATTAATCTATATTCTAACGATAATCATTCCGGTTTAAAAATGTCGAAAGATATTTATGTCAGTAATTTGCTGCAATCAATTATGTATGAAATACTCATGTCAACTGTTGAGTCTTTGGATTTTCAGTCTATTCCATCAATTATTCGAAGTGCATGTGACTATATTACAAATAATTACGAAAAAAACATTAATCTTGATTCTTTAGCTCAAAGATTTAATGTAGATAAATTTTATTTTCATAAATTATTCAAACAGTATACCCAAACCACCCCTCATCAATATTTAATAACTACTCGATTAAATGCTGCTAAAAAGTTGCTTAAAACCACTAAAGCAACAATTACAGAAATTGCTTTAGACGTTGGCTTTAACAATCCCAGTCATTTTATTAATTTCTTCAGAAAAAGCGAAAATGTCACACCTGGTGCTTATAGAAAACTTTGGATAAAATAATTGTCATATCATACATTTATATGTGGTCCGATTTTAAAGTAATTGAAAGTACGCAATAGTCTATTTATTATGAATAATAAAACTATTTTGGAAAAATCATTAAAAAAGACACAAGATAATGAATGTATATATTTAAAAAATATTTTAAATTAATATTACTTGGTGATTATCTCAATTCGTAAGAAGAGGGATAATAGAATGCGGATCATTTATCATTTTCAAAATGAAATTTCTAATTTTATTTACACTTCCCGTTATATCGGTTTTAATCCAAGTTTAATTCAAGGCGGTGGCGGCAACACTTCATATAAGTTAGATGATCACCAAATGATCATTAAAGCTTCCGGTTATAATTTAAAAGATATTACTTTTGTTGATGGTTATTCGTTAGTGGACTATCAAAAAATTCGTAATGACATTTTTAATCCATCACAAAACAATTTTTATTTGGATAAAAATAATTTTGATTATATTATAAAAAATGACGAATTGGCTAATCTGAGACCATCTGTGGAAACAGGCTTTCATGCTGTTCTGAAAAAATCTACAATTCACAGCCATAGTATTTATTCCAATTTAATTAATTGTTGTGTAAGTTCAGAACAACTTTTTTATGAGATCTTTACTGATTATCCGGAATTAGTAGAAGCAACTCATTTATTACCATATATCCAACCAGGTAATGTCTTGTCTTTAGAAATTGCAAATCTTCTGACAGAAGCCGATCATAATAGAGACTTCATCATAATTTTTCTAAAAAATCACGGTTTAATTGTCAGCTGTGAGGATAATCAAAAATGTATCGAAATCCATGATTTGGTAAATAAAATAATTGCTGATTATTTTGATATCAATAATTTGAAAATTTGCCAGAAACTCAAACAAAATCCTAGTGGAATATTTATTTCAAAAACAAATATTATTTCACAGTTATTTGAAACTGCTGAAAAAGAGATCTTTTATCAAAAATTGTTCAAAGATTGCAAAAAGCATTCTCTATATCCCGATCAATTAGTGTATCTTGAGCAATTAAAAGTCATCAATAATACTCCTTCAAAATTGAATTACGACTCTATTAAAGCAACATTAGATTTTTCAAAACATGAACTTAAATATTATTGTAACGAGAATATGGCAAATGCTATTGATGAAACAATTGCCTCAGTATTTTTAATCACTTCAATTTTGAAAAAACATAATTTGGAAATCAACTATATGAATCAGCAGGCAGTAAAATTTATCATGAATTGGGAGCAAGAAAAATATCGTAAGAAAATTAGTTCGAAACAGTAAGAGCATTTTTTATTTATCAGCCAGTAGATTCAGTCAAATAACACGAAATTTAAGATAATTCGAAAGTCAAGAATAATGTTAAAAATAACGAAAATATTTAATGAAAAGCAAGGTGAAAAATGTCAACAATTAATGTTTTAGCTTTGGATTATGGTGCATCTTCAGGTATAGCAATTGTAGGGTCTTTCAAAGAAAAAAAATTAAGTCTGAAAGAAGTGCACAGATTTGAAAATAAGAATTTTGATCAGTCAGGAATTCTAGTTTGGGATATAGAACATCAAATCAATAATTTAAAACTGGGTATTAAGAAAGCCTGTCATAATTTTGATATCTCAAGTATCGGAATTGATACCTGGGGAGTCGATATCGTATTTCTGGATACTAATAACAAGCTTCTATTTCCACCAATTTTTTATCGTTATTTTTCTTCTAAAAATTCACTATCCTCGTTAGAAAAAATTATTGATTTCAAATATTTATACGGAATTACCGGGATTCAATTACTTGATATTAATACATTAAGTCAATTAGCATATTTAAAAGAAAATGAAATCATTGATTTTGATAATATTAAAACTATTCTGTTTATTCCCGATTATATGACTTATAAATTAAACGGCAATCAAAGTACAGAATATACCATCGCTTCAACTTCCGGAATGTTAGATGTCAACACTAAAGATTTTGCTCCGAAATTGTTAAAAGCAGTTCAAGTTGAAAATAAATTTCCGAAAATAATTCAACCGCCATATGATTCCGGTTATTTATCAGAAGATATTTGTAATGAGTTAAAAATCGACCCGATAAAAGTTACAAAAGTTTGCTCACACGATACTGCATCTGCAGTAGTCGCTGTACCGACTGAATCAGATTCATTTTTGTATATTAGTTCCGGAACCTGGTCATTGATGGGGATAGAGACTGACAAACCTATTCTCGAGATTAGCAATCGGAATAATATTTTCACAAACGAAGGTGGAATTAATAATACAATAAGATATTTGAAAAATATAATGGGTTTATGGTTAATCCAAGAAACCAGAAGACAATGGCAAAGAGAAGGTTATTATTATAGTTTCGCAGAATTAGAAAAAATGGCAAAATCAGCCCCAAAAAATCAATTCTTGATTGATCCTGATAATCAAATATTTGAATTTCCGGGTAATTTACCTAAAAGAATCATTGAATTTTGCAAGAAAACAAAGCAAGGTAAACCTGCTAATCACTCTGAAATTATTCGTTGTATTTATGATAGCCTAGCATATAAATACCGTATGGTTAAAGAACAAATCGAAAAAAATGTTAATCAAAAATATGAAATCATCCATGTTGTTGGCGGTGGAACAAAAGACGAACTTTTATTACAATTAACCGCTGATTTTACTGGAGCAACCGTAATTTCCGGTCCAACTGAGGCAACTGCAATCGGTAACTGCTTAGTTCAACTGATGAATTTAGGACAAATATCAAATTTAAAAGAAGCAAGACAAATCGTCAAAAACTCGTTCCCTATTAAAATATTTAAACCAAAGCACAATTCAGAATTGGAAACAAACTACAAAAAATTCAAAATATTGTTGGACTATTAATTTTAACAACAGCATGGGCTAATTTATCGAAAAGTTATATGGAAATTTCTTTAAATAACTTAAGGCTTTTTCTGATCTCTAGTTATCTTTTTCACTTTTTAATATTTATTTGAGATAACCTTTTGTGGTTAAATGTCTTATATCTCTATATTTTTGATAATAGTAGTCAAGAATTAAAAATGCTTTTCAGAAAAATTGCTGTTTCTATTTTGCCGATAACCAGTATCAAGTTATGCCACTGCTTATGTAATATTCGTGTTTTATTTCGCGAGCAAGAATTAATAGATTTGATTTACTTCGACCAATTGCAATATAGCATTTTATCAAGCATAATATTTTCATTGTAATAATAATATGCCTGACGTAAGAGGTTTTATATGGATTCAAAAAAGAAAAAATTCATACTTCTGCCATTATTTATTTTGATACTCACTATTGCGGTTTTGATTATAGTTATTGAAGTTCCGAAAATTTTTAGTAAAACAAAATCAAAAGATAGTTTATTAGGTGCAGTTTTAGCAAACAAAATTATGTCTGCACCGGAAAAATCGTTAAAAGATAATAATTCATCTGATTCTGCTAACAACCTTACTGATCAAGACTCAACCGGTGATCAAGACAAGCTGCAAAATAATGATTCTTCAATTGTTAATCCGGATGATTCGAAAAATCCATCTTCCGATTCAGCTGCGAGCGATTCTGTGAATCAACAAGATTCCACCGAAACAACAACTGAAGCCGAAAACATCGATTTGGACGAAATCGAAATAATGATAAAAATGTACGATTATGATCGTGCCTTAGAATTATTAGAAAAATATCCTGACCAAAATGATGAACGCGTAACCAGCCTTAACTTGGATATCAAAAACGGAAAAAATAACACCGTCTTAAAAGATCCTTTAGAAAACATGCATATTTTCTTTCATTCATTAATTTACGATGCGTCAAAAGCATTTGACGGTGATTATAAAGCAGATGGTTACAATCAATTTATGACTACCTGTCTTGAATTTGATCGTATGTTGGAACAACTATATGAAAGAGATTACGTATTGGTTGCTATGCATGATTTAGCAAAACTTGAAACCGATGAAAACGGAAATCAAGTCATGGTCCCGGGGGAAATTTATTTGCCTGAGAACAAAAAACTATTGGTACTTTCAGTTGATGATGTAAATTATTATGAGTATATGGAAGAGGACGGTTTTGCCAATAAATTAGTCTTGGACCAAAATGGCAACGTAACTTGTTCAATGCTTAACGATCAGGGTATGACCGTCTTGGGAGATTATGATGTTGTACCGATTTTAGATAAATTCGTTGAAAATCATCCGGATTTTTCTTATCGCGGAGCAAAAGGAATTCTCGCCTTGACCGGCTATGAAGGAGCCCTGGGTTACAGGACTGATGAATCTTATAAAGACATTAATCCGAACTTAGAGGCTGATATTGCTGAAGCCAAAAAAGTTGCTCAAGCTTTGAGAGATACCGGCTGGGAATTCGCCAGCCATTCTTGGGGACATATAGATCTGAATATCGTGACCCTTGAGAGTTTCCAACATGATGCTGATCGTTGGGAGAAAAATGTCTTACCGATCGTCGGTGAAACCGATATTATGATTTATCCTTTCGGCTCACCATTCTCTTTGTCCATAGATGATTACAATTATGATAATCCGCGTTTTGCCTATTTGAAACAAAAAGGTTTTGATTATTTCTGTACAGTCGACGGTTCAAAACAATACACAACGTCAATCCGCGGAGACTTTCTTTTGCAAGGCAGAAGAAATTTAGACGGCTATCGGATGTTTTACAATCCGGAAATGGTTGATGATTTGATTGACGTTGATTATGTTTTTGATGAAGCCAGACCCTTGCCGGTGCCACCGCTTTAACTTTTATTTAGCAAGATAACGGTCATTGACTCTACTATTTCTAGCCCTTTCCAAGCTAGTAACTTTTATTTAGCAAGATAACGGTCATTGGCTCTACTATTTCTAGCCCTTTCCAAGCTAGTAACTTTTATTTAGCAAGATAACGGTCATTGGCTCTATCCTGTAAGTAAACATTGGTTAGGCCGGAACCGGATTTTTCATACAGTTCATATCCTTCATTTTGACAGCTCGTGCAAGCATCACGGGGAATGGTAATTCCTTTAATTTTTGAACCCCAATCGGATCTTGAATCAATATAATTCAGTCCCGAACAATCCGGACAAACTTTGAAATTTTGAGTTTGATTTTCCATAATGCCATCCGTATCGTAAAAGACATTTCTTTTTCTCTGGACTAGTTTTTGCTTGCCGTATTCTTTCTCAGCCAAAATTTCACGCTTTTGCCATCTTTCATAGATGACATCCGAAAGCTCCTTAATGTACTCTGTAATCCGCGGATCTTGTCGCAAACGGACCGGATCATAATCCGGCTCTTTGACACCGGAATAATCCAATCCTGCCATTGCCAAAATAATGCCGGTGTTAACATAGGGCAACGCACTTTCTATCGAATAACCACCCTCAAGAACCGCAACATCCGGGTTCAGTTTTTCATTTAATATTGCATAACCTTGAGCGGTAAAATTCATGTTGGTAATCGGATCGGAATAATGATTGTCCTGACCGGCTGAATTAACAATCAAATCCGGTTTGTATTCTGCCAAAATAGGCATAATTATATGTTCTAATACATAGAGATAACCCTGTTCACCGGTTTTCGGCGGCAGAGGAATATTAATATTATAGCCATAAGCACCCGGTCCTCCTGCATCTTCGAGAAAACCGGTACCGGGATACAGAGTTCTGCCATCTTGATGAAAAGAAATAAACAGAGTATCCGGATCATTCCAATAGATATCCTCTGTTCCGTCACCGTGATGACAATCTGTATCAATAACCGCAACTCGCAAATCACCGTATTTCGCCCGCATTGCTTCTAAGCCTACCGCCTCAATATTGCCGACACAAAAACCGCGATCACCATATACTACCCGCTGAGCATGATGACCCGGCGGTCTGACCAGAGCAAAGGATTTCTCAGCCCTGCCGGAAAACACTAAATCAAATGCTTCGATCGCACCACCCATACTTACCATATGAGATTTGGAAAATCTGGTTTTGACATCAGGCACGGCAAAATGAACTCGTTCAACATCCTTTTCGGTTGCAGGAACCGGATTATAAAATTCAACACCGGCAATATCCTGAATCCCTTCTTCGAATAATTGATCCTGAGTATATAAAAGTCGTTCTTCTCTTTCCGGATGTCTCGGAGATATAGCCCAGTCAAAAGCCGGGAAAAAAACTAAACCCAATTTATTCTTAGCTTGCATAATTTACTCCTGTTTTTGATGAATAATATCCTATTCGTGTTCTATCGCACAGCTCAACCCCGGTTTAATCTGAGCTTTAATCCGAATGTTCTTTCCGCTGCTATAGCCGTCCACCATATTAAAACTAGATTCTTCAATAATTTCTGTTGCTAATTTCGAATCACTTAATTCTTTTGCCGCTTGTTTCAAACATCGCAAAATATACTTTCTTCCTTCGTCCAGCGAATAACGCGAACCAATTTTTTCGTAAATATTTAATTCAGGAATTATCAAAATTTTACGTTGGGTATCTGCCAACAGATTGAGTTCTATTGTCGGTTGAGCAAGTGCCGCTCCAATCGCATTGGCTACTTGGAATTGATCAGGCAATAAAACATTTAACTTAAATTCCTGCTCCAGATATTCAGCCAGGATCTTCGCCGGACCACCTATTACTTTCACTTCAGCCGGTTTAATCTGCCGATCAGCTAAAATTTCGCGGACGGTATAAACCGGTTGACTATTAAGACGCAAAAGCAAGCTATCCACCTGATTTTTTACGGTTTGGGCAGCTTTTGTTAATACGATTTCCGCAAAATCTTCAGGTGATAACGACAACTGTTCGGCTAATTCAGTGATGCCTTGTCTTGCCAACATTACCTGTTCAGCGGAAAGATGACCAAAATCTAATTTATGCAACACCGACATGGCATCAGTCAGAGTCGGAGTTTCCCCGCCAAACAACAAAGGTGGACCTTTGCGTTCCGGACCAATCTTAATTCTTGCAGCCAGATCATCGTTCGCCGAAGAATTTACTATAGACAAACAACTGTCACCGCCAAGACCGATCGATACACTATATATCGCTCGTACCAAAGTTTTATGCTTACCTATTGTGATCCCTGTCGGTTCGAAAACCGGCACACCGTCTACTAAAAAGAATATATCAGTAGTTGTACCGCCTATATCTAAGAGAACACTATCCATTTGATTATCAAACAAGGCACTCATTCCCATAAAACTGGCAGCAGGTCCGGAAAGGATTGTTTCTACCGGACGAGTAATTGCATCTGCAAGCGGCATGGTTCCGCCATCAGCTTTCAAAATATAAATCGGAGCGTCAATTTCTACTTCACGTAATGCTGCTGCAATATTATTTGCAAATTCTTGAAAAATATTGTAGACCGCAGAATTCAGATATGCCGTATTGACACGTCTTGGAAAGTTCAGCCTGCCTGATAAGGTATGTCCTTGAGTTATCTGATAATAATCATTGGCAAAATATTCCGCTATAGCTTTTTCATGTTCGGGATTTCGAGTTGAGAATTTTGTCACTACGGCCAAGTTTTTCTCTTGAGAAGTATTTAAGTCATGTTTCAGATTTTCTGCCAAATTTGACTCTTGTTTCAAATCCTGGTGCTGAGTTAATTCTTTTTTCAAAGCTGCTAATTGCTGATAATCCAAATCCTTAACCATTTTTCCACGGTGATCAACATAACCGTCGATATAATTTACTTCAGCTGCAATTTCCGGAAATTCAAAATTAATACCCGGACCTTTTTGTAAAATCAAATCAACTGCTGTTGTTTTGTTTTCCACAATAGCATTGGTCGAAATCGTCGTACTCAAATTTACTCGGGAGATTTGAGTTTTATCCAAGTCGGAAATTAAATCATAAATTGCATTGAGAATAGTTTGATAAAGGTCTTTACGATCTACCGGATGTTTAATCGTTTTTACAATTTTATTATCTTTGATAGCCACACCGTCTATATGTGTGCCGCCCATGTCAATTCCGATCAGCAAGTTCCACCTCCTATATATTACCTAACTTTATTCAATTCAAGCATTTATTTCGCATGAAAAGAAAGAGTTTGCCCTACATATTACCTAAGCTGACTCGATTCAAGTATTGCTCGGCGATTTGTTTCAGTTCTCTAATTTTCATTTTGTCCGTAGCCGGTTCAGTATATTTGTAGCAAGGAAAATATCTGCTCAGATGCAATGGCATATTCGGATTGAGAGATGCCAAATATTTAGCTTGCTCCCTCATTTCATCTAGATCATCAGAAATACCGGGAACAACCAAAGTCGTAATTTCAACATGGGCTACGGCTTGTGTCAATTCAATTGTTTTAAGAACAGTATTTAGATCACCACCCAGTTTGCGATAACCTGTTTCGGTAAAACTTTTTAAATCAATATTCCAAGCCGAAACATAAGGCAACAGTTGTTTGAGATACGGTTCATTAATTTGTCCATTACTGACAATCACAATTTCCAAATCTTGCGTTTCCGCCAATTTTGCCGTGTCTAAAATAAAATCAAAAGCTATCAACGGTTCATTATAGGTAAAAGCAATGCCGATATTTCCCCTTTTCTTTTCGACTTGTGCCAATTCAATCAATTCTTCCGGAGTAATATCCCGAATTTGTACCTGCTCTCTTTTACGGGTTGCGATACTGTAATTTTGACAAAAAGGACATGCCATATTGCAGCCAAAGCTTCCTACTGACAAGATCATACTGCCCGGAAGAAAATAAGCTAAAGGCTTCTTCTCAATCGGATCCAATGCCAGAGCTGTAATTTTGCCATAATTTAAAGGAATAATCTGACCCGATTTCGCCTGTCTGGCACCGCAAAAACCAATTTGATCTTCGCTTAATTTACAATAATGCGGACATAACTGGCAGGTCACCTGCTTATTCATATCGGATAACCTCAAAACATTTAATAATTAATTAGTGGCATAAATTCTGCTTATGGTCATCTGTTTATTCATATCGAATAACCTCAAAACGTTCCAATTGATATTGTTCATCTGCTCCGATACCGGCTTTTTGTCTGGCTATCGCAACTTGCTCTTCCGCAGTGTCAACACCCTCCAGGTCAGGCAGCAAAACTCCACGTCTTGCACCCAAGCTGACAATTACACCATAACGCCGGGGATCTAATTCACTGATATCATTAATTTTTTCAGCAGGAGAAAGTACATCGACACTGATTTCGAGATCTTGTAACTCATTAACTCGCACCGGTGTAAATCTTGGATCTGCGGTTGCAGCAGAAATTGCATTATGTTGTATTTCCGCAGCAAGCGAATCATGATAAGGCTCTAAAGTACCAATACAACCTCGCAACCGTCCGTTTTTATGTAAGGATACAAAAGTTGCAGCACGTTTTTGTGTCATTTCATCCGGCAAATTATCAAATAAATCCGGCAGGACACCCTTGGTAATATATTCTTCAATTGTATAACGAGCTAAAGAAACATATGGATTTTCTTCCGGACCGGAATCTGATTCCACTTGTTTCGGTTTGTCTGAAGTCAAATCGAGAAATTTGCGTTGAGGATTATTATTTAGCGGCTGAAAACTTAAAACAGCATAACCCACACCGAAAGTTCCCTCATATGATAAAAGTTCAGATTCAACATTTTTTCCATCAAGTATTCCTGCCATAATCTGAAAAGACGGCAATCCACATTGAGCTGCAGGTTTAGTCAAACTTTTCGGCATGGTTAATAATTCATCAAATGCAGCCCTGCTTAATATATCAGTTACAGCTTGGTCGAATTTCGGACCTTCCGGTTTGAATCCATATGGTCCATCATGTTTCAAAACATGAGATAAATCACCCGATGCGATAAAAACAGCTCGTCGCTTTAATTCTTGAGCAGATTCTGCAATTATTTGCCCCAGACCATAATGTATTTCACCGGAAAAACCGGATAATCCCAAACGCAAGAATTTAAAATCTTGATATTGACTGCAAATAAAGCGTAACGGAACCAGACTGCCATGATCCAATCTGTTATCCCTGCTATCAGCAAACATAGGAATATTCTTCCGGTCAGCCTTTTCCAAAATCAATTCGGCTAATTCCAAATCATTATTCAACGTTTCACCCACAGCAGGAAATCCGAAATCACCCATATCTCCCTGATCAATCTCCGAAAATGACAGAAAAAATGCATCGCGATATAGCGGTGCATGGGGTGAGGATAATATAATCGTATCAGGTGACAACTCAGCAATTTCTTGAGCTACTCTTTTCAAAGCTATCGTTGTAGCTTGAATTTTAGATTCCTCGCCCCTGCCGATTTCAGGCAAAACAATGGGTGGATGAGGTACAGCATATGTTTTTATAATTCCAAAGTTCGAACTTTCAGTCATCGGAAACCTCCTCTAATCAAGATATAGTCCAGACTAATTCCGCATATAAAGGTTCAAGACTAATAACTTCAAAACAAGCCATATCTCCGGTGCTGTACGGAACCGAATGTCCGCTCAAGTACCCTGACCAGTAACTGAGGCTGGGTTGATGTCCAACAATAATCAAAGTTGTGGCCAAATCTAATAATTCAAATTTTGAAAATATGTCTTCAAAATCACCATAATATATTGATTGTTCAACATCCCTGGCAGCTCTGGTTTGCAAGTTTTCCGCAATAATGTCTGCTGTTTCCTGAGCTCGATTTGCCGGACTGGACCAAATCACTATATCTTCCTGACCGCTAAGTTTTTCCGCCAGTACTTGCGCTTTTGTTTCAAACATTCTGATACCTTCCGGTGTCAAATTTCGTTCACGGTCGGTTTTGCCAAATGAATGTTCCGCTTTTGCATGTCTTACTAAAATAATATTCATCATTACTACCTTATTACCACCTTCTAACCGAATCCTTACTCCCATTTTTGTTCATTTCTTGTTATTCATTTCCCATTGTTCAGTTTTATATTTCACCTAGGCATTACTATTCCGCTGGTCATAAATATTCCGCTGGTCATAAATATTTCACTAGTCATGAATATTCCACTAGTCATTAACAATAGCAGCAAATCCTGTTCTTAATGCATAGTTTTCTGTTTCATAAAAGTGTAAACGATTATCAATCCCTTCACTTTGCATGGTTATCATTACTATAGGTACACCATCTTTGATTGTAAATAAATATACATGTTTATCCAGATTAGCCGGTTGTGTTTCCGCATCAGAATAGATTGCAACCAAAGCATACTCGCCCGGTTTATTGACTCCGTTGTCCGACCATTCAATTTCAATCGTTTCTCCAACATAGGCAATATCCCAAATTCTGTAATCTCCCATGACATCATCCGGGACCATCAAACCATAAAGATCAACGCTATTACCTTGCCAATACTCAAAGTATTTTTGATTCATCTCGTTACCCCAAGTTACCATGAAATTTGCTAATTTGTCAGCTTTTTCTTGATTCCAATACTCCACTGTCGCCACGGTTGTTGTCGGTGTGGTCGTCGGCGTTGTTGCCGGGGTGGTCGCCGGTGTTGTTGGAGTAGTAGTTGGAGTAGTTGTCGGTGCAGTTGTCGGAGTTGTTGTCGTTTCTGAATTTATAGTTGACGGCGTAACCACAGTCAGCGGTGTTGACGTAGACTTTTCTGTTAATTTATCTGATTGATCAGGGTTTGACGAATCAGAGCCCATATTCAAATTAGATTTCGATTCGGAACCCATGTCATTCGTTTCTGTAATTTCTTTATCTTGTTCAAGTTTTGAAGATTCTTCCAACGCCTGCTCAATCTTTTTAAGCTCACCGGCAGCTTTGTCAATCCCTCTACATCCTGTAAATAAAATGCTGAATAAAACGATGCACACTGTGAATAATCTTTTCATGATAACACCCCGCATTCACTCGGATTCAATAATATTCTACCATGAAGTAAAACATATTATACAGTCAGATATTTGAGAATTTGTTTTTTGTACTCTAAAAACTCAGGGCGAAGGGTGAAGTCTTTTTGCTTTCGTAATTTCGGATCAACAATTATTTGTTGCTGAATGTTTTGAGTTTGAGATTGTAAAATCAAAATCCTGTCCGAAAGTCTGATTGCTTCGTCTATATCATGCGTGATAAAAATAGTTGAAAGTTCCAATTTTTGCATCATTTCAATGTACCAGGACTGAACTTGATCTTTAGTCAAAGCGTCTAAAGCAGAAAACGGTTCATCTAACAAAGCAACTTCGGAAGAAAAGAGATATGTCCGCAAAAAAGCCGCTCGTTGAGCCATTCCGCCGGAGAGTTGTGCCGGATAACAATTCTCATAGCCGGCTAATCCGAATTTCGGAATTAATTGCAACGCCTCCACTCTGGCTTCAGATTTGCTTTTACCGCGAATTCGCAGAGGAAGCCCTACATTATCTAAGATTGTTAAATGCGGTAACAACAAATCCTTCTGCAACATATAAGCAAGATGTCCGGTTTCACCGGTAATTTCTTGACCTTTCAAAAAAATACCGCCTTGATCCGGTTTCAGAATTCCTGCAACAATATTAAACAAAGTAGTCTTGCCGCTACCGCTTATTCCTAACAAGGAAATAATTTCTCCCTGGAACAATTCTAAATTCAAATCGCGCAAAACAGGTTTTCCATCAAATGTTTTGCTAATTCCTTTAATCTCCAGAATTGGCATTTTATCGGCTTGGTAAATACTCATCTTTGTTTTACTTTCTTAGAAAACATCAATTTGTGTTATATTTTCTCGGTAAATATTAACTGGTCTTTTATTTCCTTAACATTAACAGCAGATATTTTATTTTCCCGGCAAATATTCATTGGTCTTTTATTTCCTTAACATTAACAGCAGATGTTTTATTTTCCCGGTAAATATTCATTGGTATAACCCATACCGAGAGGAATTTCATATTCAATCAACTCTTTTTCCCAAAGCCAAGCATAAAAGCCGTCCCAGCGTTCAGCATCGATATATCCCCAGTATGGCGCATCGGAAATATATTCGTTGGCTAACCACTTTTGACTTGCTACAACGATTTCCCGATCAAGCCCGGGTGCAGCTTGGATTAGAATGTCCGCAGCTTCTTCCGGATTGTCAATCGCATATTGATAACCTTTATTGACAGCACGCAAGAAATCCCTGACAGTATCCGGATTATTTTCTAAGAAATAGTTGTTGACAAATAAGAGTGGACTGTAATAGTCAAATACGGGATTTATATCTTTAAAGTACCAATAATTTGTTTCAAGATCGGTTTGCTCCAGAGCTACACCGTCCCAACCGTAATAAATCCAGACAGCATCAACTTGTGTTTGTAAAGATGCCTGAATATCGGTAACTGTTGAAGGAAAAAGTTCAACCTTGTCCCAATCACCTTGATCATCTGCCATAACTTGTTTTAGTATTGCTTGTTCAATCGGTAAATTCCAAGTTGCATAAGTATGCCCCTCAAGCTTTGCCGGTGAAGTAATCGCCTTATCTTTAAGAGAAACAATACCCGAAGTATTATGATTGATTAAAGCCGCTATCGCGGTCAGCGGCAATGGATCTTCCATAGCGAAAGCCGGTGCCAAATAATCTTGAAATGATACACCGATATCTGCACGACCTGCTGCAACTAGAGCTTCCGCTCCGTCTTCAGGCGGACTTTGAATATCTACGATCAAGCCCTCTTCGGCAAAATATCCCAGTTCGCTTGCCACATAAATTCCGGTATGATTTGTATTGGGAGTCCAGTCGAGGACAAAAGTTATCTTTTGCAACTCAGACAAAGTTTCAACGCTTCCTGTTTCTTCGGATTTTTCAGAAGTTGAATAATCTGCAGAATCTGCTTCAGTATCTGAAGAATTAGAAGTATCTTGCTCTTTTCGCTCAGAATCTTTATTGCAAGAGCAAATCAGTAAGCCTATTAATATACATAGCAGTATTGTACTAATCGTTTTCTTCATTATTTGTATCCTTACCTGATTGGAATTTCTTCCAAGGCATAATTTTATTTTGAATAATATTTAAAGCAAAAATTAACACTAAACTAAGGGCTGAAATCAAGAAAATCACAGCAAACATTTTGTCATATGCAAATGATTTCCGAACTTGAGTCATGTAAACTCCGAGTCCCTTGGATCCCCCAAGCCATTCAGCAATTACAGCCCCGACAATGGAATAAGATGCTGAAACTTTTAAGGCTGCAAAAAAACTGTCTAAAGCACCAGGCCATTTCACATAATAAAAAACTTGAAAATTTGTTGCACCCATAGCTTGCAAAAGTCTTATTTGATCAGGATCGGTTGCCTGAAAACTTTCTAATAAATTCACTGCAACAGGGAAAAAAGTCACCAGAAAAATCACCGTAATCTTCGGAGCCAAACCATAACCCAGCCATAACACCAATAAAGGAGCTATCGCAACTGTAGGTATAGTTTGCGAAAAAATCAAAATTGGATATATCGCCTTACGTAATCCTTCGCGAGAATCCATTAAAACCGCCAGACAAAAACCGGCAATCACGCCGAAAGTTAATCCCAACAAACCTGCAAGCAGAGTAATTGAGAGATTGTCCATAAGCACAGGAAAATCTTTAATGAAAACTTTGATAACAGTGATCGGTGACGGTAACATAAATGAAGGCACAATCCCGACATCCGAAACAACTTGCCAAACGATCAACAATACTGCAACCAAAGATATACTGTAAAATTTTTCCGGTATTTTTTTGTTATTGGATAATTGTTTCATTTCTTTATCATTTCTTGATCCGAACTTTCCCGCTCAAACTTCGGTAATACTTGAATTGCAATTGATGAATTGATCATAAAATCTTCCTAAAATAAAAAACCTCCAAGCCGGTTGGAGGTTCGTAAAAAATATATGAATCCCTACGCCGGCATTATCCGAACAGGTTCTAAGGGTTTCTACGAGATTTATCGTAAGTCTCAGCCGAGTACGCTCAGCTCCCCTGTTTGTATGTATGCTTTACTCTACGAGTAAATGAACTAAATGTCAAATTAATATTATATCTTAAAACAATCTTCAAACAATTAACAAATGTGCAGATCTCTGGCAATCGACACAATGTCACCCGTAACCGCTGTAGCAGTTTCAAGTGAACCGGCACCATATCCGGTGAAAACTAATTCTTTGGCATATTTGCTGGTAATTAAGATTGTGTTAAGCACACCTTCCGTATGATAAAGCGGATGATCCGGGCTTAATGCTTCCGGTTTCACACTATAAGTAAACTCACCTTCAGCATTTTTCATTGCACGCGCAACTAATTTATAGGCTTGACCATTTTGTTTAGCTTTTTCAATATCTTCAGCTGTAATTTTCTCTATTCCTTCTCGTTCAATACTTGAAGCAGGAGGATATTTTCCGGTAATTAAGTATCCTAAAATACCCAATTTATGCATCGCATCATATCCTTCCAGATCTGCCGAAGGATTAGCTTCTAAATAACCGTTTTGCTTAGCTTCAGCCAAAGCCTCTTCTAGAGTTTTACCGTTTTTAACACCGGTCAAAATATAATTGGTTGATCCGTTGAGAATACCTACGACACTTTCAATTTGATCACCGATCAAACCTTCTTTTATACTGCGCAAAATCGGAATAGCTCCGGCAACAGCTGCTTCATAACGCAAATGAACGTCCGTCTCATCAGCCTTGGCTTCCAAAGCTCCTTGAGCTGTAAATACAGCGTACTTATTAGCTGTAACTACGTGTTTACCTTTCTCCATGGCTTGCATCATAAAATTCGTAGCAGGATTCAGACCACCGATCAGTTCGACCACAATATCAATTGATTCGTCATTCAAAATTTCATTATAATCCGTGACTCGCAATTCTGTCGGTAATCCCGGTGGATACTCATCCGGTAAAACAAGAACTTTTGTTATTTGAATTTCCACATTACGTCCGGTTGCCTTGTAAAGTCTACGTGTAATTAATTCTCGCTCATTATTTAATACTGCAAAAACTCCACTGCCAATTGTTCCGAAACCCAATAATCCAACTCTGATTACTTGTGGCAACTCCCGGATCTCTTGTTTATTTAACTCTAGATTTTCCATATCCTTAAATCCTCACTAAACATCTATTACTTAATTTTTTTAATCAATATATAACTAATTTAATTATTATACACAAATTTGCAAGTTTTATTTTGTTAATCACATTTTATTGCTAATCATATTTTATTTTATTGCTAATCATATTTTATTTTATTTTGCTAATCATATTATGTCACTTTGTATATCTCATATTTATCTAATTAAATACGTTTGTTTATAAATCAATTATCTTCATTTCTTGGAAGCAAATTTCTTAACCGAAGAAAATTACTTTGATAATTGTCAGTTCTAATTTGAATTCTCTTTTTATGTTTTTTAGCAATATAACGAATCAACTGATTAAATTTATTCAAATTATACAATTGGGTTTTTGTAATTGTCTTTACTGTGTATCCCATTCGATTCAAAGCCATAATTCGACTCGAATCCTGATCAATCGTTTCATTATGGTATTCCCCTTGATATTCATACACCATTTTTATCTTTGGGAAACAATAATCAACATAACAATTCTTCTGTTTAAGTGCCAGAGAACTTTCTTTATCTAGTTCAATTCTATAATTGAAAAGACCTCCCTGTAGTCCTAAGCCCCCTAAGTTATGGGGAAGCCCCATAAACAGATGAACAAACACTTCCATTATTGAACCTGCTCCGTTTTGGGTATACTGCAAAGCACGTAATGCCTTGGGTCTACCATATAAACCTGCTGCTTTATCAGCAAACGCTGATAATCGCTCTTTTCTCATTAAAGGTTTTGACAATGGTCCATTCGGATAGGCACAGAGCAAATTTGCCAAGATGATTGTTTGTAAGATATTTAATTCGGTAGCTAATTGCAAAAACATTAATTCCGGAGACACAACTGAAATACCATTATTAATTATCAACCCACTTTTAGGAATTTTCTTTATACAAAGATAAGATTTAGCTGTTTCAGTATTAAATCTATATTTTGGATTAAGTACAAGATATTGTTCAAAATTTTTTTCATCCATTTCAGCTTTGAAATATTGTTGTGCCATATCAAATCCCCAATATCTCAACGCACTAAAATGAGATAAGTATTTTCTCATAATAATGAATCCCCTTTTACTTCAAATTTCTTTTTATATCAAATTATTATTCCACTTGTCATAGTTTTATGATCGTCATATTCTAAACTATCTTTGTTAATCCGAATAATAACTAAATAATTAATATCAATTTCAATTTTATTTGAGAAAATCAGATAAAAAATAGTAAAAATTGTAAAGTTAATAAATATTTCATGTTTTAGCTTTTAATTGTGATTTTAGTTTTCACTCAGAATTTGGAAGGGTTGAGGGGTCGGGTTTTGCTCAGAATTTGGAGCTGTGCAAATTCCTATTTGCACAACGCTTAAAAGTGAGCAGTTTTCAGGGTTTTCGATGATTTGATATGAAAACATCGGTAACACAAGAAAACAGCCGTTAATACAATATTTAATCAACAACTGCATTCAAACTTAGTGTGGAACTGTATAGTTGATATAATTCACCTTGTAGTCTGCCTCAGATTGTACATTACAGAATTTATGGCTTTAATGATGTCACAGGAACAATAAAAACTCCCGTTTCAGGATCTTTCATTACCGCTTCCCAATGCCTGACAATTACGCACATAAAAGCAGGCTTTTTTTTTGCATTAGCTTCTTGGTTAGCTGTAGTGTACAAGCTATCTGAAACTCCGAGGTAGTCAGCTATCGTTGCTCGGCTTTCTATAAGCTATTCTTAATTTTCATATTCTTCAATATCCCTGACCAATGTCGCATTACCGGCAAGCTTTGTTTCATTTCGTGATAAGGCTCACCCTCTGATAATATAATTATATTATATTGCGCACTTTTCAAGCATTATGTTGTGCTCTTTTCAGGTTATTTACTGTGCTACTTTCAGGAATTTAGTGAATCAAAATTGTACTTGTCAAGTTTAGTAGTTACGGATAATTAACAATCAAAAAAGTACTATCAGCGCAACGGATATTTTTCAATTCTTTTTGCAACTGTTTGTAATTGGGCAAATATGATTCAACAATTGACCATAAAGAAATCCCTAAGTTTCTTAGGTTATATCACAATCACATCATATCTGGCAATTAATAAAACCTAAAGTTTCATGTTTCTCAGACGTTCAACTCGTTCCGCGGTTTTCGGATCCAATTTGGCTTGTTGGTCTAAATATTGCGGGTTTTCTTCTAAGAAATTGCGGACAAATTGATGCGGATCAGCATAATAGTCGAGTAAAAGTTGCTCTTGAGCATTGCTGATTAAGTTTTTATCCAGTGCATCGGCAAATAATGTGGGAGATATTTGAACCAGAGCCATGGCTTTGATCCCGTGCTGAGCAAGAATTTCAATACCGCCTTGGCAACGATCAACGATTGCCAGAGTATCGGTGATTTTGCCGCCGCTTGCTGTAACACTGCCGATCCAATTTCTGGTATAGCTTGAGGCTTCGGTGATTAAATCCGCAATGTGTAAAGCTCGGCCTAATGTTAGGTCTGAGTTAACCATGTCCGGAGTGTGTTCCGAGTCAATATCACATTCTTTGATATTCTGATTTTGCAGGTTATCCACACGTACCGCTTTTTGAGTAACGTCGGACGAATACCAGGCTTGATTATCTTTAAACAAAGTCAGATGCGGTTTGTTTAGTTGTCTGGCAATTTCAATTGAGAAAAAATAATCTCTGCGTTCTCCGCCTGAGATAAAATCGCAAGTAATATCTTTGACTGCTGCGACTGCAGTATCAATTACCGAGCGATAAATTTCCGATTTTTCATATTGCGCTTTACAAACCGTTGCCAGCTCTTTACACAAATATACTCGATTTTCTTTGGCTGCCATTTTTTCAATAAATTGCAGCAACATCTTGGCTTCAGTTTCCGAACCGAACAGAAAATGTGTGTTGACATAATAAGGTCCGAAAAGACCTGAAGTATACCAGAACGGTTGATTTTCAGGGCACACTTTTAAAGCCTCTGTCGCAAATAGAGCATCGGTAATAGTAGATGACATTTTCAATTCTCCTTTTGTCAGGTCAAGTTCAAAGTTCTGTAGTAACGTTTAAGTACATGGTTCTGTATTAACACTTGAATCCATAGTTCGTAATTAACTGTTAGGTCCATAGTTCTAACGTTCCGGTCAATTCTGAGATTCTGTCAACCTTCAGCTTGCGACATAACTCAGGTAATTCAGCCAGAATTTTCCATGGCAATGAAGGTTCAACTAATAATCCCGTTCCTATTTGGATGGCAGAGGCTCCGGCAATCATGAAAGCTGCCACGTCTTCTGCTGAGCTAATACCCCCCATTCCTACGATCGGAATAGATACGGAATTGTATACTTCGGAAATCATGCGAAGAGCCACCGGCTTAATGCCCGGTCCGGAATAACCGCCGGTATTATTGTGTAAAATCGGTCTTCTGGTTTCGATGTCAATCACCATGCCTAACAAAGTATTAATTAAACTTACAGCTACAGCTCCGCCTTGTTCGGCAGCTTTCGCCATATCGGAAATAGAGGTAACATTCGGTGTTAATTTTACCCAGATCGGATGAGGACTGCGTTTTACACATTCAGCGGTAAGTAATTCTATCATTTTAGGATCGGAACCAAATGTAATACAACCTTCTTTTACATTAGGACAAGAAAAATTCAATTCAATTGCTGCGATATCTTCTTGTGCCAACCGCTCAGTAATATAGATATAGTCTTCTGCAGTATCACCGGCAATATTGGCAATAATGGTCGCATTTGCCGAACGCATAAACGGAAGTTCTTGTTGCAGAACAACTTCCAGACCGGGATTTTGCAGTCCGACAGCATTTAACATTCCGCAATCACATTCTGCGACGCGCGGAGCCGGATTGCCTTTACGAGGCAGACGCGTAAAGCCTTTGGTTGAAATGGCCCCAATAGTAGAAATATCGAAAAATTCAGCCATTTCTTGACCGAAACCGAAAGTACCTGATGCAGCAATTATTGGATTTTTTAAAGTCAAAGCCGCGACTTTTACACTTAAATCTACCATTGAACTACCTCCGCCGGAAATACCGGACCCTCTACACAACAACGATCATAGTCAAATTCCGGTTCATGTCTGACCTCTACTGTATCTATTTTATTCTTAATCGCTCCCGCATCCGCTTTAATTACTTCAGTATCGGGTTCACGTTTAACTGCATCAGATTCACGTTTAACTGCTACAGCACAGGTTCGGCAAATTCCAATCCCGCATGCCATGCGCTCCTCTAAAGAAACCTGACATTGTATTCCAATTTGTCTTGCCCACGTTGCAGCTTTTTGCATCATCGGATGCGGCCCGCAACAAAATAAGGCTATTTTCGAGTTTTCAAAAGAATGTTCCACAAAATTATCGACATCAGACTTCAAATCTTCTAAATTGCTGCCACAATTATTGCTGAAATCCGACCACAGTTTTTCCAAAGCATTTTGAGCAAAACCTTTGATACCACTCGAACCATCTTCTGTAGCAAGACAAAAACCATCGGCTAATCCGTTCATTTCTTCAGCCAATAAAACATCGTCATTCGAACGAAAACCGGTTGCAATATAGGTTTTAATGCCTTTTCTCTTTGCAGTTTCCAGCAGGAAAAGCAAAGGATAAATACCTGTTCCTCCACCGATAATAAATAATGTTTCTAAGCCGTCTAGTTCAAAACCATGCCCTAAAGGACCCAGCACTGAAATAGTTTCACCGATTTCCACATCAAAAAATGCGGCTGTTCCGGCAGCTTTTTTCCGAATACCTAAAGAAAAAGTTCCCGCCGAGCGGTCGACTTGAGCAATCCCGAAAGGTCTGCGTAAAAAAGCCGGTCCTTTGATTGCCACAAACTGACCCGGTTGAGCCGTATCAGAAATAATTTGTGACTGAAAAGTTAAAAAAATATTATCCTGATTGAGAAGTGTTTTCTTAATCAGAGTACAATCATGCTCAATTTTTCTCATTGCTCATACTCCTCAACATTTTACTTCAATGACATAAATCAACGCTAGGTCCTTGAATTTCACCGCTTTTTCACCTTGTCATTTCGGCATCAGGTGTCCCTCTCACCAATTGCCTTAATTAAATCATCACGCATTCGAAGTGCTTCTTGTCTGGTTGCTTTAGCAAATTCTTCCGCCGGAAATTCCGTTTGTTTTTTGTAGGCACACATCAACGAACGAGAGGCATTAACTATTGCACCTGTCCCGTCTGCTTTAAATTGCTTTGCACAATCGGCTGCAGTTCCGCCTTGTGCACCGTATCCGGGAACTAAAATCCAGGAATGTTGCAAAACTTGACGCATTTTTACCGCCTGTTCCGGCCAAGTCGCACCGACTACGGCACCGATCGGGGAATATCCGTCCGATCCCAAATAATTTTTTGACCATTTTGTCAAAGTTTCGGCTACAGCTTCATATACCTTTCTTCCATCAGTCAATTCCAAATCTTGAAAATCTGCCGCCGACGGATTCGAAGTCCGCACCAAGACAAAAATGCCTTTACCGTATTTTTCTGCAACATCAATAAATGGTTGAATGCCGTCAATTCCGAGATAT
>JAAYRL010000004.1 GCA_012518795.1 Clostridiaceae bacterium | reverse complement strand
TTATTTGTGAGCACAGAACTCTCTTGTGATTTATTATTCAAGCTGTTTGTGAGCACAGAACTCTCTTGTGATTTATTAAATTTACCAAAAGAATCATTTTTGCTTAATTTATTGCAATCCGATTTTAGCTGAGATATTTTATTTAAATTGAAAACCGTAATATCTGAATCTTTCAGTAATATATTTAAGTTTTTATATAGTTCTTGACAACAGAAAACTGCACTGCTATCACTATGTTCTAAATATTTCAGAGCTTGATTTTCGTCAAGTGAATTATCAAGTGCAACTGCAACATTACCGATTGTTGTGATTGCGAAAAAAGCTACGAGCCATTGATATGAATTATTCCCAAGAATAGCAATATGTTTATTTTCATAACCTTGTTGTAACAAATACCTACTTAATTCAGTAACTTCAGCAGCAAACTCTACAAAGGTCACATCTCTAATCTCATTATTTGAAACACGATAACGAAAAGCAATTTTATTTGATGCTGACTTGGCTCGCGAAGTCAATAAATCTTTTATGTCGCTAACTAAAGAAATATGATTAGTATTTACATTAGCATGAGGTGTTGGTTTATATGTTTTCTTCATATTTTAATCCGATCTTCAGAATAAAAACTATCAAAGTCCTATCAATGTACCATAAAAATGTATTTAACCAAAAGTAAGTTTTAAAAGTAGAATTATTTTTATCATTTATTTTGTATTTTCCTACGCATATTTCTGGCTGTCGGAGTGTCTGCTAAACCGCCCAGCGCTGTTTCTTTTAAGGCTTCAGGCATCATCTCGCCAATTCTACACATTGCATGGACCACTTCATCACAGGGAATTCTGCTCTTAATTCCCGCCAAGGCCATTTCCGCTGCAGTAAAGCAATTGGATACACCGATTGCATTACGCTTAATACAAGGAATTTCAACTAACCCTGCTACCGGATCACAAGATAAACCCAATAAATTTTTCAAAGCAATTGCCACAGCTTCCACCGACATCTCGGGAGAACCACTGGCAGCTTCGACTAAAGCTGCTGCTGTCATTGCCGATGCAGATCCGATTTCTGCCTGACAAGCTCCTTCCGCACCTGAAATACTGGCATTGTTACCGATAATTAAACCACAGATTCCTGCAGTAAGCATAAAGTTTAATTGAGCCTTACGATCTAAATTGAATTCCTGTCTGATTGCTGTTAAGACACCGGGCAATACCCCTGCGGAGCCCGCAGTAGGGGTAGCACAAATGATTCCCATAGCAGCATTTACTTCATTGACGGCTATTGCATTATTTACGGCTTCAGCCAACATCTTTCCCATTAACGATTTTTCTTTTTGTAAATACACTGCCATTCTCTTGGCATCGCCACCGGTTAAACCGGAATGTGATTGAACACCTTCGAGTCCTCTAGCAACTGAATTCTCCATTGCTTTAAGTTGAAATTCCATTTTTTCATATATTGCTTGTTCAGAAGATTCAAATAATCTCAATTCTTGATTTAAAGCAACTTGATAAATTGACAATTTCTCAATTCGGCAAATTTCAATTAATTCTGTAAAGTTTTTGATCATTGTTAATTAATCCTTAAATTATAAACAAAACAATTTTATTATTTATGTAATACAAATCCATAAAATAAATCTATGCTTTAACTTGAATAACACGAGTAATATCTTTTATTTTTCGCATTTCTTTCAAAATATGTTTTGCAACATGTTCATCGGTTTGTAAGATCATCAATGCTATCTCTCCTTTTTGATGTCTGGACACCTCTAAGTGCGAAACATTAATTTCATGTTTGGCAATTAGATTTGTCACAGCAGCTATACGACCTTTTACATCTTTATGGAAAACCAAGACAGCAGGATTTTCTCCTGTTATATGACAATCGAAACCATTAATATTAATAATCTGAACAATCCCGCCACCTATCGAAATGCCTACAACTGAAACATAATCTTTATCGCCGAATAATTCAACTTTTGCTGTATTTGGAAAGTTAACGGACTCACTGCTGACTTTAATTTCAATTGCCAAGCCTGCTTTTTCAGCTTCAAGGTAGGCCGTCGGTATTCTGGGATCAAAGGTTTCCATTTTCATAATTCCGGCAATAATTGCAACATCTGTACCGTGTCCGGAATATGTATGGGCAAACGATCCATAAAATGTAATTATGGCTTTGGCCGGATTTTTTCCGTAAACATTACGAGCAATTTGACCTATTCTTACTGCACCGGCCGTATGCGAACTGGAGGGACCTACCATTACCGGTCCTATTATTTCGAAAATACTTCTATATTTGCTCATTAAATATTTCCTCTTTCAAAGTTTTCCAATGATTTAATCATATCAAGTTTCTGATAATCTTTTTCCATAACATAAGTTAAATATCGTTCGGAAAAATTTATTATTTCTCGCCTGATTTTTTCGGATAAATGCATATTAAAACATTTCTCGTAGGGATTATGAATCAGATACATCAGAGCTGCCAATGAGCCAAGTGACAGATCTAAAATCACTGAAGAGCCAATATTTTTACGACAAGAATCCTGTTCACATATTGCTCCGTATTTAGCAAAATAAAATCTCGCTCCCTCTTCAGAAAAATCTTTTCCGCAGATCAGACAATTATCGATCCATGGTGCAAAGCCTTGCTCTGACAAATACTTTAATTGGGCTAAGTTCGTCACTAAAACCGGATCCTGATCAGTAGTAATTTTATAAGATGCATATGCCCAAAACGGATAACTGGTTTTACCTTTGGAATTATCTCGTAAAACATCTAAAACTAATTCCGCTAAATGAGATATGCAAGTTAAGCGCTTGATATCTTCCATTAACGGTAAAAAAGCATCAATGACATTTGCAGCTTGGACCCGATAACGTTCACGGTAATAAAACAACTCATACTCCGCAAACACAAAAGGACTGCTGGCGATCCTTAAAGTACTTTTTTTGCTTTTAGCACCCTGAGCAGAACAGGTAATTAAACCATGCTCCGGAGTAAGAATCTTGAGCAAACGGTTTGAATCCCGATAGGCAATACTTTGTATAACAAATCCTTTTGTTTTAATAAAACTCATAACTCAAATCTTGATTGATTGTTTAACGAAGCTTATTTACTAAAATCCTTAATTAACTCAATTTAATTAAACTTACAAATTTAAATCTTTACTGCTGTAGCCTAATTCTTTTAATTGGGAATATTGATTGCGCCAATCAGTTCTTACTTTAACAAATAACATTAAATCACATGGACAATCCAACATTTTGCTGATTCGCTCACGACTTGCTCTACCGATAGCAGCAATTTGTCGTCCATTTTTTCCTAAAAGAATCATTTTATGATTTTCACGATCAACAAAAATAGTAGCGTGAATCTGCACTCTGGATCTCTGATTCTTAGAATCAAAAATTTCATTAAATTCTTCAATTTTAATTGCGACACTGTAAGGAATTTCTTTGGAGATTTGTTCAATAATTTCTGCTCTGATATATTCGGCTGCTAATTTTTTTTCAGTCTGATCCGTATAACTGCCATCAATTATCAGAGGTGAATTTATTGGTAAAGCATTCTTTATTTCTGTAAGCAATAAATCAATTCCATCATTGTTTTTTGCCGAAATTGGAACTACTGCTTGGAAATCAGCATAATTTATATATTCTTGTATTAATGGCAATATTCTTGATTTCTCGACTAAATCGATTTTGTTAATTGCCAAAATTAAGCCAACATTGCTTGTAATTGCCAAATCAATTATTTGTTTTTCTATTTCACCGATTTTTAATTCAGATCTGGCATCTACCAATAAGACAACAATATCTGTTTCCTGAATTGCCACAGATGCAGCTTTACGCATGTTACGTCCCAATTGATCAGTCGCAATATGCATGCCCGGCGAATCAATAAAAATTATTTGACTCTGCTCATCTTGATAAACACCTTTAATTAAATGTCTTGTTGTTTGCGGTTTATGTGTAGCAATTGCAATTTCCGTTTGCATAATTTGATTAAGCAAAGTCGATTTACCAATATTAGTTTTGCCGGCAAGTGTAACAAAACCACATTTAAAATTGTTATTTGGCATATTTCCCCTCAAAATATGTATTAATCAAGTTTTCTAATTCCGGCAAGATATTCTTCTGTAAATCAAACATCCGGGAAGCTTCTTGTTCTGTTTGATGATCGTAACCACATAAATGTAATAAACCATGCATAAATAAAAAGCACACTTCGCGAATTAATGAATGAGCCAATTCTATAGCCTGCTCTTGAGCTTTCAAGGGACAAATCAATATTTCCCCTAAACTGATTGTGCCATATTCAGCGGTTGGATCAAGCCAGGCATATGGTTCAATCGTAAAATCAATATCTGCTATTTCACATTTCTTAGCTTTACGACTTTTATGGATTACAGCAAAAGAAAAATTAGGAAATGACAGAACGTCGGTAGTTTCATCGATCCCTCTGGTTGAAAGATTAATGTGTCGCATGGATTGGCCGGTAATAAGTTCAACATCAATCCGAGCAGATAATTCTTGTTCTGATAAAAACTGTTGAATGATTTTTTCTTTGCTTAAAATCAGCTTAGCGAGTTCAAATAAAAGATTGCTCAGCAAAAATGATTGATCTAATTTTAACTCTTTATACAAAGCTAATTCGGCTTCGGTTATTCCCGGTAAATCCGAACTTAAAACCGTTTCTGAATCTGAAAGACGCTCAAAATCAGATAATTTTTCTGAATCTGAAAGACGCTCCAAATCAGAAAATTTTTCCGAATCTGAAAAACGCTCCGAATCGGATAATTTGTCTAAAGCTGAAAGTCGCTCCGAATCGGATAATTTGTCTAAATCTGAAAATTGCTCCAAATCCATTGATTGTTCTTCAAAGCAAAACTCCGGAAAAAATAATTCGAGGCTTAATTCAGATTTATTCATTGGCATCATCCTTCTCTTTTTGATCAGGATATTTGATTCTGCTATGGAATTGACCTGCATAAACTTGCAAGAAAGCCTCTAAGATTAACTCAACATCCCGAAATGACAAACCTGAATTAATTAATTGGTTCTGATCTATTTTGATCTTAAAAATACTACGCATAAATTTTTCAGCTTCCGGTAAATTATTAATTTGTGAAGATTTCATTGCAGCTTCTACTGAATCCGCCAACATCAAAACTGCTGATTCTTTAAAACTTGGCAACGGATTATGGTAGCGATAAGCATCTCTATTAGGAGCCTCTTTCCCTTCAAGTTCCGCAATTTGACTCGCTTTATGATAGAAAAATTGAAGTACGGTGGTTCCATGATGTTCATGAATCATTTTCAACACAGGATCGGGCAAACGATACTTTTGCCCTAGTTTCAGACCGTCTTCAGTATGAGCAGTAATAATTCGACAGCTTTCTTCAGGCATCAAACGATCATGTGGATTTTCTCCGGTTTGATTTTCCGTAAACATTAAAGGATTTTCTAATTTACCTATATCATGATAATAAGCACCAACCCGTGCCAAAGTTGAATCAGCCCCGATAGCTTCTGCCCCGGCATCAGCCAGATTTGCCACCATCATGGAATGTTGTGATGAACCCGGTGCTTCAGTAAATAAGCGTTTTAACAACGGATGTCCCGGCTGAGACAATTCGATGATTTTAATTGGCGAAACCGTATTAAAAATCATTTCAAAAATCGGCATAACTCCAATTGCTGCAATTACGGATATCATTGATGAAATCATTACAGTAACTGCATTATTCATTAACGTAACGATTGTATCTTTTTGCATTATACTCAACGCTAAAGACATGCCTATGCCTGCTATTGAAGTAGCGCTAATCAGTTTTATATAATTGTCTTGCCGACTGATTTTACGGGCAAAAAATGCTGCAGCCAAACATCCCGTTAAAACCACAGGTAAATAATAAGGATGAAACGAAGTCATTGGAGATATTACGAGTGCAAGGATCGTTGAAACAACTATCGAAGTTTTCAAATCGAAATATGCACAAACAATAATTGTTGAAAAATAAACCGGAGGAGATAAGGGGTATGTATCCGCCATATAATAAGATACGAGCAACGGTATAAAAATAGCCAGTACCAATGACCATAAAGTTTGTCCTCTTAAGAAAATATTCGCCTGAAAGAATTTAAAATATATAATCAGAGTGAGTATTAAGAGCAAATTAAATAAGGCTATTCCGGAGAACTTATACCAATCAAATTCTCCGGTATCAGTTAAATTTAATTCTTCCAGAATATCATAAGTATCTTGAGTAATAACATCGCCTTGAGAAACTATTCTAGCTCCGGCGTTGATCATTATAGGATTATTTCGTACCTGATTAGCTGCATCTTCTCTGGCTTTATCCGTACCTATTTTGTCATACTGAACATTCGGTTTAAGTAGATTTTTTAAGACATATTCCAAAATTTCATTGTCAGATAAGAAAAAGTCCTGATTTTCAGAACTTCTATATAAATGATTTTGAATGTTTTGTGAAAGTTGATCGGAATCCATCGCTTGTTGCATTATTGATCGAGACATATTTTCCAAATTTTCCGAGAAATAATCAAAGCGAGATTCTTCCATGCTCAATAAACGAACTGCATAATTTAACTCTAAATTGATATCAAAACTTTGATTGATTTCTGACAACATCGGAGTTGCAGCAGTTGCTATTTCTGCTTCAGAAGGTTGCAGAGTCTCTTTCTCAGTTTTATCTTCTTTACTATCTATTTGCTCATCACCTTTATCATTATTAGTAGGTTTTGAAGTTTTTTCAGTTTCGGTCACTTTTACATCTTTGCGATGATATAATTTCTCTCGTCTGGAAGCCACCAAATCTAAAAAAGATTCAATGTTTGCTAAAGAAACAGCTGTTGCTTGATCATTTTTGATCATTTTTTTCGGAACAGCATCTTCTACTTCTTTAACTCTGATTTCCGTTGCTTTTTGATCGACAAAGGTACGGGGAGCTTTGATATCATATGCACTGATATCATTAACCTTTAAATTATAAGTAGTTGGTAAAGAACCGCTATAAACGATAAAACAAACTGCAATATAAACAACAATCCCAGTTAAAACACCTAGAAACAATCTCTTCTTTTTAAGTGTTTTATCTCGTGTACCCGAATTACTTAATTTCGGTCCACGTATCTGTTGATTCGTCTGTTTATTCATGATTAATCCTTCCTTCTGCGTTTATTGATTTGTTTATCGGCTTTTTCATAAGCGACGATAATTTTTTGTACCAAATCATTGCGCACAACGTCTTTTGCACTCAAATGAACAAAGTCAATTCCTTCAATATTTTGCAAGATGTTTTGTACTCCGATCAAACCACTTCTGGTACTGGTTGGCAGATCAATTTGAGTAATATCACCCGTTACAATTGCTTTTGAATGAAAACCTATTCTGGTCAGGAACATCTTCATCTGCTCCGGAGTAGTATTTTGTGCTTCATCCAAAATAATAAAGGAATCATCTAAAGTTCTGCCTCGCATATATGCCAAAGGCGATACCTCGATTATACCCTTTTCCAAATTCTTTTGATATGCTTCATAGCCCATTAAATCATAGAGTGCATCATAAAGTGGTCGCATATAAGGATCAACCTTCATCTGAAGATCACCCGGTAAGTATCCCAGTTTTTCGCCGGCCTCTACTGCCGGTCTGGTCAAAATAATCCGAGATACTTCTTGAGCACGAAAAGCTTTGACCGCCATCGCCACAGCCAGATACGTTTTTCCTGTACCGGCAGGTCCGATTGAAAAAGTTAATTCGTTTTTCTGAATTGCTGTTACATATTTTTTTTGACCGGCAGTTTTACTATAAACCGGTCTGCCTTTAGCAGTAATACAAATTAAATCCGGACTAAAGTCTACATCTTCTTCGTCACCTGCCAAAACCGCATTAGTCAAATAACTTACCAATTGAGAGTCAAGGTCGGCACCACGTCTGATTCCCTCCAATAAACGTTGATAAACCTGAACTGCTTTTTCAATTTGTACCGGTTCGCCACTAATTGATAAACCATTGACTGCCAATTCAGTTTCAACTCCAAAAGCCCTATCTATCTGTCTTGCATTAGAATTTAATTGTCCTAATAATTTGATCCCTTCAAGTGGTGAAACTTCAAAATTCTCTATTGCCATATCTGAATATATTTGATCCTTTCATATTAAAGTTTCATTTTCAAAATTAATATACTTATTCATCTTCTTCTACAGGATTTAGTAAATTTGTTTTATACGCTATACTGTCTTCGTTCAAACCCGGAATTACAACTTTGGATTCCGTAGATATAATCATTTCAATTTGTTGTTCAGAATCTATTTGTTCTTTTAATGCATTTTTCAGTGTTTCCAATGCTAAAACTATCGAATCTTGCTGTTCAGGCGGAACAATCGCTTTGATAATAAAATCTTCACTGCGTGGAAAAGCTACGCCATTGATTATAATGTTCTCACTACTTGCTCTAATCTCTGTTGTTGCTACTTTTCTCTGCTCATTAATTGAAATTGCCTGTGCTCCTAAAGCATTAAGCTCATTGACTACAAAGCGGATATATGAATCCGTGATCATCGATTGTCCGGTCATACCTAGTGTTACAGTAATGCCGGAATTTTGAACTGCTGTTAAACCGGCAAAAATTGAGAGTTTTTCTTGTTCCGCTAAAATATCCTGATAACTGATATTACCTTCTAATTGATCATTCCTCAATCTTTCAATTTCATTATATAGTTCTTTGTTGCGATCATTTAGTTCAGCATTTTTTTCTGCATAACTACGAACATTATTTTGTAATTCAGTAAGGTCTCTGCTTTCATAATCAGAAACATTGCTGGTTTTGATCTGTAAAGCTAAGGCAATTCCTAATATTACTGCAATTAATGTTATCGCTCCATATTTGATTATTAAATTTTTGATTTTCATTACAACCCTCTTTGATATTTTGATTGGTCACTATTTAAATTACTCACTCTGTTTTGTTTGGACTTCAGGATCGGTTACTATTTTTAAATATTCTATATCTTTTACAATAGTACCAGGTGTTTCATATTCGTTTATAACTAAATCAGTGACTGATTCAACAGAAAATCTTACTGAATATGGTTCACTCTGTAATTTAAGATAAAGCGGATCTGCTGCTAATGCTGCCTCCAATTGCTCTTGAGGTCCAATTGCTTTAATCTTATAAGGCGGAATTGTTCTTTGATTATTACAAAGAACTGTTGTACCGATACAAAAAATATGACTGGAATTTACAATGCGCAAATCATTAATTGATATCGCCTGTGCACCATTATTCACTAATAAATCAATCAAGTATATGATATTTTGATCATGGATTAATGATTCAATCGGATCTTCAAGCGGATCATAATTTTCCTTATCATTGACAGTAACAATTACACCATTGCCCTTAACTTCAGTTAATCCGGCTATTTGACGCGTTCTTGTCAATTGCTCCAATAATTCTAATTGTTGAGTATCATCCTCATCGATAACTTCATACCATAAATTGTTCAATTCTTTGCGCAAGTTTTTATAATCAGTTTCAATATCTTCACGTACCTTCTGTAATTCAGCTAATTCTAATCTGGCTTCTTGAATTTCAGCCAGATTTAATGTTGTATGATCTTCAGATATGACGTGTAGAAAATGACGACCTAAAATAAAGCCTGCTATAATTAAGATAAATGCTATTGCTAATTGAATTGTTATTTTATTTTTTGCCATTAAACCTCAAAACAAACTTCCAACTTAACATTGAATTTACAGACTTATTTCAGCATTATTTAAAAACAACATTTGTCATATTCTCTAATCTTTCTTTCGCTAAGCGATAATAATCGGGCGGCTGTACTTCAAATTGATAAGAAACGTCGGTCAGCGGATGGATAAATGCTAACTTAGCTGCATACAAAGCTTGTGCCGCCATTCCGAAATTATCTCTATTTAGATTATATATCGGATCACCGATAATTGGTAAATTAATATAGGCTAAGTGAACTCTGATTTGATGAGTTCTTCCTGTAAAAAGCTCAACCTCTAATTCACTGGCTATTATTTGATTATGTTTGTTAACAAACTCTTTAATCAAGCGAAAATGTGTAAGAGCATCTTTTCCGTTTTCGGTAACAGCCATTTTCATTCTATTATTGGGGTCTCTTCCGATTGGTGCATCAATTGTTCCGGTTTTCGTTTCAGGCTTATTCCAAACTAAAGCTCGATATATACGTGTAACTTGTCTTTTTTTGAATAATTCTGTCATTGCCGAATGGAAACGGTTGTTTTTTGCAATCAAGATTAAGCCTGATGTGTCTTTATCTAAACGATGAACTATACCTGCTCGCTCAGGTCCTGCAATATCAGATAAATTGCCTTCGGTATATGCCATTAATGCATTTACTAAAGTATTGTTCTGATTACCCGCACCGGGATGAACAATTAAATCAATCGGTTTATTGATAATCAACATATTCTCATCTTCGTAAATAATGTCGAGCGGCATGGATTGTGACTTAGGCAGCTTTGAATTAGTCGGATCCGTTTGAATACGCAGAGTAATTTTCGTACCTGCAGGCAGAATAGTTTTCGGTTTCAGTTCAGAATAACTTTCAGCTTTAACACTACGGTCTGTAATCCATCCAACAATCTGTGAACGAGAATATTCAGGCATTTGTTTTGCAAGCCAGCGATCTAATCTGACTTCTGAATTATCCATATAAAATTCTCTCTCAACCATTAAATTATTATTCATCTTCCGTTTTCATTTCCGGTTGTTCATCTGCAGCTTCATCTTTCACATTAATTTGATCTGCAGAATCAAATTTTTTTTTGATTTCAGCCTCAAGTTCATCATTTTCAAATTCTTCGTTAGAGCTTAATTCGGACTTGTCAGCAGAATTTATAACAATCCTATTAGTAAATCTGATTTTTCCTAAATAGTCAGGCCTAAAAATCAGATATAAAGCAAGACAAATTGCACCAATTACAATGGCAGAATCTGCAATGTTAAAAGTCGGGAAATGATAATCGCCAAAAGTAAAACTCAAAAAATCTACAACATTATTAAATCTGATACGATCAATTAAATTGCCGATACTACCACCTAAAATTAAAGCAAGTGTAATTCTCACCGGTTTAATATCATTAATATAAATTAGATAATAAATATAAAGTGAAGCTACTACCGAAACAGCTGTCAAAAGATAGATTCCCCAATTTTGATTTGATAACATACCCCAAGCAGCACCACTATTTCTAATATGAAAAAGCGAAAAAAAATCATTTATCACGGGGATACTTTCATGTAAAGGCAAATTGTTTATAATCCAAGATTTACTCAACTGGTCTAAAACAATGATCACCAGTGAAATGACTATTGCCAAACCCATAAATCCTCCAAACCTGAATATGGTTCTGCCAGATGAGATTCTGTCGATCCCTCAATATTTTTCGATAATAATATACCGACCGGAGCAAAACCGATTCCTAAAATGTCTAACTCAGAATACTTACCGGTAATAAATTCTCGATAAGAATTATTTTTTTCACTTAAAATCTTCGGGTCTATTTTACGGTCAACTGAATAAAAATAACTATTAATTTCTTTATGTAATTCAGCTTCACTATTTGTTAGTGAAGCCATAGTCGAAGGCTTAATCAGTTCAAAAGCATCAAGAATGCTCATCGGATAAGGCAAATCTATACTATTAAATGCCAAATCATAATTACCTTGTTCCAATACCGTTTGATATAAATCACATTCAACATATTCAAAATCTAATATAATATTCATGCCCAGCATTTTCTCTCTTAAAGTAAAAGCCCAATTTCGTTCCAAGGTGCTGTCCGGCACAATAACTTTTAACTCGATGTCTAAATTTTCTAATTCATGGATAGTTTGGGCATCAAGGGAATCATATTTTTGTTCAAATAGATTAAATTCGTAGATAGCTTGATCATTATAATGTAAAGGCAAATTATTGATGGTTTGATTTCCGCTCAAGGAAGAAGCCAAATCATCTCTGATCTGCCAAACATTGATAATAGCTTCTTTAATTTCAGGAATATTAATCGTTTCTCCATTACCAAAAGAAAGGTAATAATATCTTTGTCCGGGAAATGACAGGATATTGGCATTGTTTTGTTTGCTATAAATATTAAAATTATGTTCGTTAAGATATATAAAATCTAATTCATTCTCGAGCAGAGCAGTCATAGCTGATGTAATGTTCGGGAATGGCAATAATTGAATTTTCTGCAAGGGAACGTCCGGACTATTTGTGCTTAATAAAATATTACCTTGTTCATTTTTTTCAATAATATAATCTGTGCTGCTGACTGATGGCAAACTTGCAGAACTTACTGATTTTTCAGGAATTATCGGCATCGTCAATGCAAATAATAATCCGGGATCTTTTTCATAATAAATTCTTTTTTCTAAATCTATTGTTTCTTCATCGCTCTCGCTATTATTTTCTTCAGTATTCTCTGTTATTTCATCATTCTGATCTACTTCTTCAATGTTATCGGTTATTTCAGGATTATCATATAAATCCGTTTGATCTGTTTCTTCTTGATCAGTTGCTTCAAGCACATCAGGATCACGTAAATTTATTTCAAATGTATATTCATTATTAATAATTATTTCATCAATTAATGACAAAAGTTTTAATTCATTTTTCAAAGTTCCTGCAAATAAAAAATCTTCATCATGCTGTGTTTGAAAATTATTATTTGCCGTAAATAAATCCGGATATTTTTGCATTATTTCTAAAAGGTTATTATTCGATTCTATTGACTGATCTTCCATTTCTTCTGATTCAATTTCATCATTATCCTGCGTCACTTCGTTCAAAGCAAAATAATTAGCCAGATTTTCTTTATATTGTAAAATTGATGCCGCACAATCTTTTGCAGTAATCAAAGTTCCATCAGAATAAGTTATTCCGGGAACTAATTCAATACGATATAAATTTTTATCAGCTATATAAGAAGCAGAACGCGCCAAATCCATGCTCAACACATTCGCATTATTAATTTTAAAAATTGAACGGTACATTAATTGAAATGCCGCTCTTCCTGAATAGTCAAAAGTATTAAGCGGATTATAATTATCACGTACTTGCCAATAAATCCGCAAAACTGAAGATTCATTATCCGGCTTGCTTGCAAGTTGCGTTTCTTTCGTCTCTGTATACTCCTCATCTAAACTCACTTCCGGATTATTAGAATCAGGCTCAGTTTTTTCTTTACTATCTTTTGAAAGAATCGAACAAGAACTGAGCAAAAACACAAATACTAATAGTAAAATTAAAAACCTTTTTCCATTGATTTTTTTTATAGATTTGTATTTAGCTTGTTCTTCAGGTTTAGTATGAAATAATATATCCAAAATGTTATTCAAAAACATGATCAAAAATTTGAATTCTTTCTATTTTTTTAGCTTGTCCGGCAATTGGATCAATTGTCATTAATACGGCATTAAGCATAGTAAAAGAATCTTTCTCAATATTATACATCGCCGGTAATAAATTCATTGCTCGCTCTACAGCAACTTGCTTACTCATACCCAGTACTCCATTAGTCGGACCGGTCATGCCGACATCAGTAATAAAAGCAGTACCATTTCCCAAAATTTTTTCATCTGCTGTTTGGACATGCGTATGTGTACCTAATACTGCTAGCACCCTATCTTCCAAAAAATAGCCCATAGTAATTTTTTCAGCTGTGCTTTCAGCATGATAATCAATTATAATATTTTTCGTGTGATATTTATCTTTAAACTTTGGCAACATTTGATCTATCACTTGAAACGGATTATTCAAAATAGGGTTCATAAATGCTTGTCCCATTAAACTGATCAGTAAAATATCACAATCATCTTTTTCTAAATATACATGATCAAAACCCGGCCAATCAGCCGGAGCATTAAGCGGACGACATATCTGTTTAAAATGAGCAGCTTGCTGAAGCCATATTTTTTGACTCCAGATATGATTGCCAAGAGTAATCCCATCAATGCCGTAATTCAATAATTCCCCGGCAATAGCAGCAGTTATTCCTAAACCTCCTGCCGAATTTTCTCCGTTACAAAAAACAAAATCCAGCATATACTGCTGTTTAAGTGATGGTAGTTTATCTTTCAAAATCTTTCTGCCGGAACGCCCTACAACGTCCCCAATAAATAAAATATTTATACTTGTCATAGTTCCATTTTGGCTTTTAGCTACTAAAAATTCATATAAACATCCCCAATGAATAAAATATTTATATGTGTCATAGTTCCATTTTAGCTTTTAGCTGCTAAAAACTCATATAAACATCCCCTAGAAATAAAATATTTATATGTGTCATATTTCCATTTTGGCTTTTAGCTGCTAAAAACTCATATAAACATCCCCAATGAATAAAATATTTATATGTGTCATATTCTAGTTATTGTACCATAAAAAATACCGAGTCTAACTCAATGTTAAATAGTATAGATTACGAAATAATATTGAAAGATACTTGCTAGCATAAAAAAGCCGAGTCTAACTCAATGTTAAATAGTATAGACTACGAAAAATATTGAAAGATACTTGTTAGCATAAAAAAGCCGAGTCTAACTCAATGTTAAACTCGACTGTTTTTTATTTTGCGTAGTCGCATACACGACTTTCACGAATCATCTGTACTTTGATCATACCCGGATAAGTTAATTCATCTTCAATCTTTTTACTGATTTCATGAGCTTTTAAGATCATTTCATCATCAGAAACCTCATCCGGTTTAACCATGACTCTAATCTCTCGTCCGGCTTGTACAGCATATGTTTTTTCAACGCCTACAAAAGAATTAGCAATCTCTTCCAGACTTTCAATTCTTTTAATATAGTTCTCTACGTTTTCTTTTCTTGCTCCCGGTCTGGCAGCCGATATTGCATCTGCTGCAGCAACCAGATTTGCAATTAAGTCTGTTGTCTCTTTATCACCATGATGAGATTCTATTGCATTAATCACAACAGGTCCTTCATTATACTTTCTTGCAATTTCAGAACCAATTTGAACGTGAGATCCTTCGAGCTCAAAGTCTGTAGCTTTGCCGATATCATGCAATAAGCCTGCACGCTTTGCCAACATAATATCTAGTCCCAGTTCTGCTGCCATAGCGCCAGTCAACCAACATACTTCAATTGAGTGTTTTAAGACATTTTGACCATAACTTGTTCTGTATTTCATACGACCAAGCAAACGTATTATCTCAGGGTGTAAACCTACTACACCTGTCTCAAATACCGCCTCTTCACCTGCTTCTTTAATCGATTGTTCGATCTCTTTTTTTGCTTTTTCAACAGCATCTTCAATTCTGGAAGGATGAATTCTTCCATCAAAAACCAATCTTTCAAGAGCAAGTCTGGCTATTTCTCGTCTAATCGGATTAAAACTGGAAATAATTACAGCTTCGGGTGTATCATCAATAATTAAATCTACACCTGTCATATTCTCGATCGTTCTGATATTTCTACCCTCTCGACCGATAATTCTGCCTTTCATCTCTTCGTTAGGTAGATCAACAACAGATACTGTAGATTCTGAAACATAATCCGATGCATAACGCTGAATTGAGTTAACAATAATCTCTCTTGCTTCGCGTTCGGCCTTCTCATTTGTTTCTTCTTCCATCTTACGCAACATCATTGCCATATCGTGACGATATTCGATTCTTGCTTCTTCCAGAACCTGATCTCTGGCTTCACTTATACTTAAGCCGGAAATACGTTCCATCTCAGCAATAATCTCAGATTCTCTCTCACTTAACTCATTTTCTTTATGATCTATATCTTCTATTTTTCGCTGCAAAGCTTCTTCTTTGCGCTCAAGAGTATCTACTTTTCTTTCATAGTTCTCTTCTTTTTGATTTAGTCGATTCCGATCACGCTGTAGCTCAGATCTTTGTTCTCGAGCAGACTTTTCCAATTCTGTTTTAGTGAGATGAACTTCCTCTTTTGTTTGCAATAATAGTTCTCTCTTGCGATTTTCGCCTTCGAGTTCAGCATCCGCAATTATTTGAATTGCTTCTTCTTTGACCTGTTCTCGTCTAGCCGCAAGTTCTTTACTTTGTTTACTTAAGCCTTTTTTATAAAAAACGGTTACAGCAATTGTTATTGCTAATCCGATTAATAAGCCACCAATAAACTGCAAAATGGCGATCACCTCCATATTCATATTTCAAGTTGCAAATTATAAATTTGTAAAAATTATTTTATGCACGTCATATATTGTAAGAAAATCATTGTTAAACGTCAAATTGTGTAAAGAATTTGTATTAAAATTTGATATTGCGGGAGTTGCGAGTTGCATGAGGCCTGCCTGTGCACACTTTTTAAGGTTAGACTGGATTTCTCCGGTATAGGCTTAAATAGTGTGCATGGCCTTTGAATAAACCGACTTTCTTGGGCTGCATATGCACACTTTTCAAGGTTAGTTTAGATTTCTCCGGTATAGGCTTAAATAGTGTGCATGACCTTTGATAAAACCGGCTTTCTTGGGCTGCATATGCACACTTTTCAAGGTTAGTCTGGATTTCTCCGGTATAGGCTTAAATAGTGTGCATGCCCTTTGATAAAACCGGCTATTATGGGCTGGCTGTGCACACTTTTTAAGGTTAGTCTGGATTTCTCAGGTATAGGCTTAAATAGTGTGCATGGCCTTTGATAAAACCGGCTATTATGGGCTGACCTTGCACACTTTTTAAGGTTAGTCTGGATTTCTCCGGTATAGGCTTAAATAGTGTGCATGGCCTTTGAAAAAACCGGCTTTTCTTGCCTGACCTTGCACACTTTTCAAGCTCAAAATTCTGAGCAGGAACCTCTGTCTCAAACTTGGAAACTGCTAACTTTTCCGCGTTGTACAAATGGAAATTCGCACAGCTCAAATTTCTGAGACAACCGCTTAATTATTACTAGCTAATTACCTTGACGGTTAATCTTTTTTCTTATTTTTATCTCCAATGTTCAGGAGCAGATTTAACAGAATACCAAAGATTGAAGCACCTGCGATACAGGGAACCTCGATCCCGAAAAAGGGAATGGATCCGTTAAAGGCGTATTGTCCTCCAAGACCGATGATCATAATCGTTGCAATCACCGCGATGTTCTTGGAACTGAACATATCAACCTTTTTGTCAATCATAATTGCGATGCCCTGTGCGGCAATCGCTCCGAACAGATAAATTTCCAGACCGCCGATAACAGCTACCGGTATGGAATAGATGGCGTTTACAAGCGGAGTAAAGAAAGAGATAAGCATCGCAAGAACAGCTGCTGCAATCAGAACCGGAACGGAGAACACTCTGGTAATTGCCATTGCACTGATATTTTCACCATAATTGGTTCCGGCAGGACCACCGATGGCACCGGCTACCATGTCACCAATTCCATCGCCAATCAAGTTATCTCCCAGTCGATCCGCAATATCGTACCGTTTCGTACTCCCCTTCCTTTTAGCCAGTTCGTTGACATAGATATCCAGTTGATAGACATGTGCAGTGGATTCCGGAATGGTCGCTATAGCAATCGGCATGATCGCTGCAACTGAAATCCAAGTCGGTTTAGGAAGAGTAAAGATCGGAAGTGCAAAGATTCCACCGTCAGCATGCTCCGAAAGTACCCTAAAGAAATCTATACCGGTTGCCTGTTTGACAATTAAGGCAACAATTACACCAAGAATAGGGCCAAGCAATAGCGGAAGCTGACTCAGCACCCCCTTTAAGTAGACGGAGAACAGAATAGTTGCCAGAAGGGTCACCAGGGAAATCACCCAAGCCAAATTAGTTGCAAGGGCAAGCTGGGAATTAGGAACCGCCGGTGCAGTGGCTGCGTCAGAGAGAGCATTCCCCGCCAACGTCAAGCCGATAATCATGGCAATAGGACCGGTAATTGTCGCCGGAAGGAGTTTCTCAATAGCATCTTTTCCAAGTTTTTTAACAATAATACCTGCGGCAATCGAAACCAGCCCGGACATGACAATACCAAACTGCGCAATTGCAATTTTATCGTTAAGGCTCATCCCAAGTAAAGCATCAGACGCCATCAGTCCGCCGATAGCACCAATATAAGAGAAGCTGGATCCATAGTATAGAGGGATTTTTCCTCTAGTTACCAGAATAAAGCATAAGGTTGCAAAACCGCTTGCAAAGATGGTCGTTGAAACATGAAATCCGGTAATTAATGCGACCGTAATGGTTGCAGGGAACATAACGATAACTTGCTGAATAGCGTAGAGTATCAGTTTCCAAAATGGAGGTCGCTCATCCGGAAGATATCCGATAGCATGTTGTTTATTTTTCATAGTAGAATCTCCTCGTAATTTTTTTTTGTTCTGTTAACTTAAAAATTAAAAAGAAATCTGACCTCTTTTTCTTCATCTTTAGTTAACAGAGTCAATTTTTTTGTTCTGTGTTCAGAACCAGCTCTATCATTTCAGGCAAACAAAAGAACCGCAAAGCTCTGCCTAAAAAATACAAACAAGACAAAAATTTTCATAAAAACCAGGAAAGTATTATGTTTATTTTAGGAACAATTGTCCTTCCCCACCTTCTAACTTCTATAACAATTTTATTTTATTGTACACCGTCGACAGTTTAGCAAACGGCTCTTGCTATGTCTAATATTTTATGAATACCGTAAACATATGAATACCGTAAACATATGAATATCGTCAACAAAAGAATGATGTGACTGAACAGAAATAGGAATCATTAATTTATCATCCTTTTCATAATACCTTCTCTCATTGAAGGCCAAGGATAAAGACGATTATTGCAAAGATCGGCAGCAGGGTCCAGTAAATATGCCGACCTATAATTTCCCAGTGTGATGGCTCTACCTGGTCTGCATTGCGAATTCGGAAAGATAAACCAAAACGGAATAGCTCATCTGCAAATAAGATGGAAATCACCGTGATAATGCAGATAAAAACGCCTAATAACCACACTGACCATTCTCCTTTATGGGTCAACTTAGGGCCGTACATCAAATTAAGTATAACCGTAGCAGAAGGCTCCATTGTGTCAATAACATTTCCATGCTCATCTATTTCAATGTCAGTTTTTGTTGTCGTCGAAAAATACAGATCTTCAACACTCCCATCCTCATGAAATACCCAACGGATGTCACCATTATTCTCTACGCCTCCGCGAAAGAATATATTATCTCCCTGCCAAAGTTCTACACCGGTTATTCCCCCTTCCGTCTCAATATTCTTGGGAATAGCTGTTGAGTCTTCCTTTGCACGATAGGGACCGAAGGTCTTATCATCATATTGGAAAATAACCGTTTTATCTTCAGACACAGTAAAGCTGGCCTGCTTGCCTTGGATTTTGCCGGAATATATTGTGTTGCCATTTTCCTGATTCGGTGTCAGGATTACGTCCTTGTATAAAAAGCCCTTTCGGGTAATGGTCATGGGATAGATTACTGTAAATACCAGAACTATTACAGTCGTGAAAAGCAAAACTACCCTTTGGTAGCGACCTAAGCTTTTGACCCTTTTCAAAAGAATACCTCCTTGCTTTTGACCCTTTTCAAAAGAATACCTCCTTTGTATAAATTGGAATTTGGCGCATGGATGCAGTTCCGTAAATTGGATGCGCCATTCATAAGAACTCTTCTAGATTTACCCACTAAAACTAAAAAAGCCCAAATTTATATTGTTGAGCTATTCTTATTCTATTGAAATACATCCGGGATTCCATCAGCATCAGCATCCTCGAAATCAAACCCCGAAAGGCCTCCGGAGACCTCTCTTACCAGATTTCTCTTTCGAGATTCCTCTACGAGTTTTGAAATCATCTCTTTTACATCATGAGATAGCTTAACATTTTTTAATAAAATGGTAGGTTGCGTTTGCTCAGTCGTGATGAGTTGTATATCCCCTGTACCAAAGATTTTATGTTTTAAGCTTCTTATAAGCTTAATATCTCTAATACGATACAGTTGGGTCTCGTCATAATGAGTGGTAAAAAGACCTGTTTCCAGAAAAAGTCTATTTTCAGTCAATTTGTAGCGTGTAAAACTCCAAGGGAACCACATAAAGTGCTTCCTGTCTTGCCAAATAACTTGTTCAGTCATATTTCCTCCTAAAGTTTAGTCAACTATTTTATATATCTATTTTACTTGAGTTGCTACCCGGAAGTAAACACATAATCAGAATAATTAAAATTAAGTTTCCGGGACGCAAATTTGGATTACTATTCCTTCAAATACAGGGAATCTTGCATACATATCAATGAGTAATAGGGATCCGTGCATGACAGACCGGTTGCAATATATTACAATACAGGTTGGATATATTAAAATATAAATAATTATAATATAATAAGTTCACAACTCAGTTGAAACTGAGCCAAGTGAGCCAAACCGTTAATGCCGTTTGAGTAGTTGAGGTACACTGTGAAAACAAGAATTAACAGCCAATTAAAAAGTAAAAAAGGTTTAACACTGACTGAAACACTCATCGTTGTTGCGATAGTAGTTATTCTTGGCGCTATTGCATTTGTCGGCGTTCAAAACCTGGTTGACCGTAATAAGCAAACTAAACTGGACAACATAGCTCAGAGCATGTATGTAAGCGCCCAGAACAGAATCATAGAGTTAAAAGCATCAGGAGAAATAGACAAATTATTTACGTACGCAGAACTTAGAGATGTCGAAGACAAACCTGCCGATTGGGAAGAAGATCCTGATGATACGGTAAATCATGATAGCTTAAGGTATTTTTATCATAATAAAGATACCTCTCTGAGTAATCTTGTAGATTTTATTTTTCCAAAAGGAAGCATAGACGATGATGTACTCGATGATAACTGGGTCATTGAACTGGACCCTATTACCGGATATGTCTATTCGGCATTCTACTCGGAAGAAAGATCAGCTGATAGTTTTTATGTTAATAACACTGAATCACTGGACAAAAGCGGGACCTCTTCAATCAGGTTCAAGGAGTTCAGGGACGACTTAAAAGGTGATAATAAAGTAGGCTACTATGGCGGTAAAGCAAATATGCCTGAGGATGCAAACGGTGACAAAATCAACGCGTCACTGAATATCATCAATGCCGACATTTTGCAAGCGAATATGACGGCCATTCTTCCTTCGGGCCCTGACATAGACACTCTTACATTTGAGCTTACAGTTAAGGGAAAAACGAGCAAACAGTCAGTTACGATCAAGCAGGATTTCGATGTCATGCCTGCCGGTCCAAGTAAATTTACTTTGTCAGTTGTACTTGATGAGCTGGAAGTCGGTAAACGCTTCCAAGACACTTTCGGCGATGCAACATGGCCATCGCCATCGCAATTGACATCACTTACTTATGATGAAGTATCACGAACTCCGGTTGATGCTGCTCTAACTCCGGGTGATGCTGCTCTAACTCCGGGTGAGGACCTAGAGCTTTCATTCTCTGTCTCCAGCGATAATAACAGTGTTTTAGACGTAGGTCCGATTGTAAGGACTGTAAACAGTTTATTCGAGTCGTTGAACACGATTTCTGAGACGGAGACGGAAACCGAAGCCAATATAGCGTATGGTAGACATCTCCAGAATTTAGATAACTCGACTTCGGGCTTGCCGGCAACTGCAGTTACTTCTGCAAAACAGATTTCGGATATAGATTTTGATGATGACTCCGATAATACTCGGCCTGTTGAAGAACAGTTTCTTTGGAAGACACTTTACGGTGATAAGACATTCACACCGATTGATAACTCGGACTTAATGAAATATTCGGGCTATATCGATCCGTCTGCACCGGAATCATCCGATTCATTCAAAATTATTAATATGCAAATCGGAGACAACGCCAACCCTGTGAACACTGCGGGTTTATTCGGTAGTTTCGCAGGAAACGAGATTTCCGGCCTGACAATGGTGGACGAAAAGATTTACGGAGGCTCGGAAGCAGGCGGTCTGGTGGGAAAGGCTACCTCTAACCTTACGATATCCGACGTTACCATGGATAACACCAAGATAGACGGTGGCACGGACGTAGGCGGTCTGGTGGGAACAGCCGACTCTGATCTTACGATATCCGGCGTTACCATGGATAACACCAAGATAGACAGCGGTACGGACGTAGGCGGTCTGGTAGGAACAGCTACCTCCACCTTTAACCTTACGATATCCAACGTTACCATGGATAAAACCCAGATAAACAGCGGTACGAACGTAGGCGGTCTGGTCGGAACAGCTACCTCCACCTCTAACCTTAAGATATCCAACGTTAACATGGATAACACAAAAATAGACGGTGACACGGACGTAGGTGGTCTGGTAGGAACAGCTACTTCCACCTCTAACCTTAAGATATCCAACGTTAACATGGATAACACCCAGATAGACAGCGGTACGAACGTAGGAGGTCTGATGGGAGTGGGAACAGCTACCTCTGACCTTACGATATCCGACGTAACCATGGATAACACCCAGATAAATGGCAGCACGGACGTTGGCGGTCTGGTGGGAAATGTCACCTCTGACCTTACGATATCCAAGGTTACCATGGATAACACCAAGATAGAGAACGGTACGGACGTAGGCGGTCTGGTGGGAACAGCCACCTCTGACCTTACGATATCCAAGGTTACTATGGATAACACCCAGATAGACAGCGGTACGGACGTAGGCGGTCTGGTGGGAGTGGGAACTGCCGGCTCTAACCTTAAGATGTCCGAGGTTACCATGAAAAACACTAAGATAGAGAACGGTACGAACGTAGGCGGTCTGATAGGAAAGGCAACCTCTGACCTTATGATATCCAATGCTACTATGGTTAACACAGAGATAGACGGCGGCACGAACGTAGGCGGTCTGGTGGGAGTGGGAACTGCTACCTCTGACCTCACAATAAAAGACTGCCAACTTTATGTCGAAAAAGATTATTTTAAACCAGACACCTATGAAGACAATATTTTATTGAAAGGCACTACCAATGTCGGCGGACTTGTAGGAAGTTCTTCTTCCAATCTAACAATCGAACACAGCTTTGCCTCAACAATAATTGAGGGAACGGGCTCGATTGGCGGATTGATAGGCACAAGCGGTAATGCCGATATAAAGGACTCATATGCTGACTCATATCTAATCGGAGGAGCACCGACTTCCAAGATAGGCGGACTGGCAGGTGAACTTGCTGAAGGATCCTCTATTTCAGGCTCATACTCCGCTGGTTTTGCAATAGGTTCAGTCGAAGATGAAATTGCTGCGGCAGCAGGTTTTGTTCCGAACGGAATTGCCAGTGTCACCAATTCATATTCGCTCTTTAACTCCTCCGAGTCAAAGGCGACTGCCATATACAGTACAGTTCCGTCCGCAACAACAGTAACCAATGTCTACTACTTCAAATCTGAAGCTACTGATCTGGAAGGTTCTGAAGAATATAAATTCACATCTATTGCCGAGGCTGCCACTAAATTGGGCGGCAAATTTTCGAACGATGACAACACACTTGACACCCACCCATATAATCAAAAAACTGACCTTGAGCCTGATCCCCTTATCACTTACCCTTATTTATCGATAACCGATCTCCCGCATTATGGTGATTGGAAGATACCGCCGGAGCCGGAAGAAGTACCTGATTTCGGTAAAACCGGTTTGTTCTACTGGGAGAATGTTGAAGGAGGCTCTCAGGGATACAAGATTTATATTGTAGGCAGAAAAGGCGAACCTAACAACTTCAAGGCGGTATACCATGACACCACAAACGTAGCACATAACGACGGAGGAATTGTCAAAGAATACGGCTATGGGTATTTTGTTAAAGAAGGTGTCAAAAATTTAAAAGTAAAAGTAACTTGGAATGGAGTGAGTGTGCACGAACGTACAGCTACAAATAATGCTGCCGACTTTTATTTTGACAATAAATATAATGGTTATAAGTTCCATTGCTATACCACTTGTGACGAAGCAAATCCCGCTACTTCATATAACACTGATGGTATAAATGCAAATAAATATTTGTTCATGACGCAGAATGCACAGAATGCTACGGTAGTATTAAACCCGACAACTACAAGTAAACTCGAATATACTTTCTGTCCTTTCTTCGCTAAATCAATAAAGATCAAAGACTGGGGAAAATGGGCTTGGACTTACGCCGGCACTAAACCAGATCTTCATCAATATGATCCTGGAACGGTGGGTAATCCATATAGAATCAGGTCACTTGACCAACTTCAGTTTATTAACTGGAACAGTTTGTCGAAAACCAACGATCGGATGACAAATGATGATAGGGATTCATCAACATACAGACGACCATATTACTGCAAATATTTCCCTTACTTAATGTCAGCTAAATATCCTTCAAGTATAAATGTGGATTATTTCAACAACATCTGGTCTTATCCGCTATTATCACCACTTGATGGTCTGTCAGATTTTACTGCACTGAGAGAAAGACAGAACTTCATCCAGGATTATGATATAGAGTGCATTGGCAGAACGGGCTATACGCCGATTGCCGCTCTCGGTGAAACATCAGGGACGGCTGAGATTACCTATAGAGTCCCGTTTTTTGCATGGTTCGGGGGCAGTTTTGAAGGTCAAAGTTATAAGATAAAAAACCTTTCTATTACATCAGGTTGCTATTCGGTGGGAGTTTTCGGATTAACCGTAAGCGCTACGATAAGAAATGTCGTACTCATCAGGGACTCAAAAGATACTGTTCCTGTGATTAAGCGTCCTGCAGGAAGTCCTCAGGGCTATTACGCAATCGGCACCTTAGTGGGAATGGCAAACGAATATAGTACCGGAACTTATAAAAGAGGAGTAAGCCCTTATGACTACGTAGGTATAATTGAAAACTGTGCGGTTGCCGGCTATGAGGTGATTGATGAAAGTGATCAACCGGTATCCTGCGGAGAAACAACCATAGGTGGCCTGGCAGGTGTTCTCAGAACGAAAATAAACAGGTGCTCTGCCGTTACTACAATTAAGATTAATACAAATAGGCACAGGGGTACAGGTGTTTGCGGTATAAACTATGAGGATAACATAACTGTAGGAGGTATTGCAGGTACAAATCAAACCAGAATCTTTAATTGTTACTCCGGCGGCAGAGTTATTGTTGACCCTTCGCTTATCTATACCGATCCCGATGCTGCTAATGGTGTATATAAACTGAATATTTATATCAGCGGCATCGCTTCATCAGCCTTTACATGTAAGCCTATAAATATGCATGCTTATAATGATGAGTCAAGTGCATTTATAAGTCCGAAATATTATAATTGCTATTCTTATATGGTTTTACCGCAGCCTTCAGGCAATCTCAAGGTTGCTGTAATAGGCGGCGACGCTTGTTATAACGAGAACGATTTCCTGCCAAAACAGTTAGGCGGTGAGTTAAATAATTGCTATTATTATGCTAACAATTATAAAACCGATCAGATGATAATATCGGATGAACCTGGCTGGATAGATAACGGTATTTATTCAAAATCATATGATGATATGTTCTTGGAGCAATTCTGCACCGACTTGAATGATAGTTCTTCACCGGCTCCTTATCACAAGATTACTTCTAGCAACTATAGTTTTCCCTGCGGGGATGCTTCGCTTGAAGATAAGATATTTCCATTCCCGGCGGTAGTTACGCAAGAATATTCGGGAGAATATGTCCACTACGGTGAATGGCCTATAGAATTGCCTGTTGACGGAGACCTGCAATTGACTAAACCCACAATGAATTTGGATTTATTTTCTTACCATGAGGATACAATTACAGGCGAATTTATTGGCGATTATTTCGATGAAACGGAAGTGAAATTTTATGATGGCGAAGTTCAAAAAAATATTTCCCTGTCAAATCTTCAAATCAAAAAAGGTGATGAATGGATTGACTTTGTCGATGGTAATCCCGTAATTATCGATGGCAAGATAAGTGTAGCCGCAAGTGTAGACGAAAGTGTAGACGAAACAGATAAGAATATTTGTAAACTCACTGTAATGGGTATCGACAAGACAGAAGAGACTGAAATAACTCTTGGATATTTAGTCAAAGGCGAATATTTCAGTGCAACACTAAAAGTTAGTGTCACCGCTGAAGTTAATCTGTCAGCAAATCCGATTACGCCTACAACGGTACCAACCGAAGAAACAGTAAGATGGAACCTCATACTGAAGGATAAAAAAGGCAATTTGATAGATTGTGACGAAATTACAACAACCAGAGATAATTGGGACTACAATTCGCTAACTAATATTCCGGCCGGTCAATCCACTCCGGCTTCGGAGCCTGTCGTCTTCAATCTATCAATCGAAAAAGCAGTTGCCAGACCGGAGGAGGATATTTCGCCGTTTTATCTGGTAGCCACAGCGCAAAATGCCGGAGAAGCTAATTTTGAAGTTCAGGCGCTTAATATAAAAGTGCGCGATCCCAGTAATACCAGGACTTTTGATAGTAATAAACTCAGTTTACACGCAATCTGTTCCACCGAAAACACCGAAAACACCGGAAAGCTTATTTTGAAACATTATGCTGGAGATGGAACGGATAAATACATAGCTAACAGTTATATCTACAATAACGGAGAGCAAGGTATAATAGATCCTTCTCTCGTCTCGACAGACACGAACAAATCATACTCTGCTTTGAAAGATGATATGATTGGTAAAGTTTCTGCCTTAACCCCAACGCCGGTCTTTGCAGGCTGGTATATTAAGGATAAGGATGAAATCGGTAATTATCAAAAACTATTGAATCCTGACGGAACGATTTGCGAAGAGGCTGCTAATATAGCTGATTTCACAGAGGATGGCAAATTTAATGTCAATCCGGATCCGATGACAGCGGTTAATCCGGATTCGGAAGGGAATATTGTATTGTACGCTATGTGGAATATACCATACAATCTTAAATTTGTCAGTGGCTATAACAATGCTTCGCTTCCCGTTACGGATAATACAAAAAAATATCTTGTTATCGCAAAGGTAACTGAAGGAGGAATCGATCCTGAATATTATTGTATGACCGGAGATCCTCCCGGGCAGAACCAACCGGTTACCTGGACACTAGTAAATGTTCAGCATTTACAGGGAGATTATTATAATCTCAACTCGCCGTCTGTGAGCACAGATAAGATGTTATGGGATGTTGTTGATCTCTATAACACGAAATTTTTTAAGCTCTTTAAAAATGATAATTTTACATACATAAGATGGAATGAAGGTGCCAATGCTGTTTTCTGTGGTGTAACAAACGGGCTTGAGCAAACTAAATATAACAGTGAAAAACATGATTTATATTTCACAGATTGGATGTCCCCCGACGTTAATTGGAGGATTCTGTTCAACAATACCGAAAAGAAGTTCTATTTTGAAAACTTTAATCCGAACGATCCAAACACACTAGACGGCGGAATATGGCTGTTCGAGTATAGTCTTGACCCTGATCCTCAGGAGATATTGCATGAATTTAAGTAGTCTGAAAAACAAAATACGGTCGAAAAAGGGGGCGACCCTGGTGTTCGCTTTAATGGCACTGATCGTTTGTGTCATGATTTCAGCGGTCATAGTTTATACTGCTTTTTCCAATGTAGGCCGTATAAAAAATACGCAGAGCGATGAACAGAACTATCTTTCGGTAAGTTCCGCTGTTAAGCTGTTCAAAGATTCACTTGAGGGTGACAGTGTTTCTTATGAGGAAACGTATGTAGTGACTATAACGGAAACATATGATGCTAACTGGGAAACGCTAATAAGCAGAAGCACCAGCCCCGACGAACCTGAACCTACATTTAGTGAAGCAGTTTATCATGATGTCGCACCGACAAACACTATACTGAGCGATGTTCTTAAGGCATGGGCAAAAAAATCTAGTGAGCAAAAACTGGAGGATATTGCTATAAAAGGTAATGAAAATCTACCGAATATCGCAACTGTAGAAGCTGAGATGGTTTTTAATCCTGTAAATAATAAAATGACGATTACTTTCGGTATCAAAGATGATTCATCATCAGAAGCTGACAAGTTTATTACGGTTATGACGATGGATTTAACAAAATCCACCTCAGATCCTATTACAACTTCAAGCGAAAAGAAGGAGCAGAAAGACGGCAACAATGTTAAGACTATAACTGTTACAAAAAAGGTTGTTCATACAATAAGATGGGAAAACTGTGTTATAAGCAAACAGAAATAAGTAGCAGAGATAAATGAAATAAGTAGCAGAGATAAATGAAATAAGTAGCAGAGATAAATGAAATAAGTAGCAGAGATAAATGAAATAAGTAGCAGAGATAAAAAGAAGTAAGTAGCTGAGGTAACATGAAAACAAAATATAAATTTAAAAACAAACTTTATAATAAACTTAATAATAAACGCGGAGAAACGCTTATAGAAGTTTTGGTTAGTCTGGTCATCATAGTTCTGGTTATCATGATGCTTACTTCTGCTATTGCGCTGGCAGCTAAGTTTAATAAACGGGCGGAGGATAAAAATATTTCGACGATGATGGACAGGGCGCCAGGGAATACTATAGCCGACGCAGAGATTACAGTCAGCTATACTTTCACTGGTCTTACAAGTGTTGCTATTCCTGTAAATGCCTATGAATCCAAGGATGCCGAAGGTGAGGAGTTCTGTTTTTACGACTATTATGAGGAATAATACAGTTAAAAAATTAAATAATAAAAAAGGTGTGACCCTGATCGAACTCTTAGTTACGGTAGTTCTCCTGGTATTAGTAACCGGAATCATTACCTTAGCGATAGATCTTGGGGTGCGTTCATTTAAAAAATCAAACAGAGAAGCGGAGGGGCAGATTTTGTGCGCTGCACTCGCTACTTCAGTTAAGGATGAACTGCGCTATGCTAAAAATATTACAGGAACTGACCTTAGCACCTTGAAATTTTTTAGCACGAATCTCTCTCTTAAAAATTGCAGTTTTTCAATAACGGATCAGGACGGTATCCCTGTTGCTGAAAACGAAAGCGGATTCTTAATGCTTAGCACACCACTAGGATTATACGACTTAGTTCCGAAAAAAACTTATGTTTACGATTTAAAAGCAAATTTAACTATCGAGTTTGAGTTGTTAGACGAGGATTCAGATCAACCGAAGCCAACGTTCAAAGTAGGCATTCAGGTTGTAGCACAAGAAGGGACAAACGAAATAACTATTTCCGAAGAGAATTTCGTAGTTGAGCCTCTGAATTGATTGATATTTGTATTTCAGGAAATTTTTAAGTTTAATTTTTAAGTTTAATCAAAGCTGATAAAAAAGCTTATCATTACAATAGACAGGACGTTGGCTGCTTTTTAATGTTTCACGACTAACTCCGATATTTGTATGTATTTAACATTCAAAAGCACGTATACTTTTATTGTGATATATCCTCATCTGATGCAGGTACCGATGCCGGTTCCGGTTCCGGTTGCGGTGCGTCTGCATTGTATTCGAAACTGGTCATGGTTATCACGACATTGTACCTGCCAATGTCTTGGGTGCTATTGACAGTGTTAACAGGGTTACCAAACCGGTCGGTTAAGCCGGAGCTGGTGACACCTGAATCGTAAATAGAAACATTTTGAATTAAATATTTATTTTCCGACTCATTAATCGTCTTAATTTTTGCTACAGCATCATCATAATTTGAGGTAGAAAAAGAAATATCTATCGGTCTTCTGATAATATTGACATTATTCTCATCGACCACTTCTGCGCCAAATGATAAATTGTAATTATATGTATCACCTAAAATACCGTTGAGCTCGCCGATTATAAAATTAGTATTGTTGTATTCAGGTGTCATCGGCGGATTACCGTCATATTTGTCAAATATGGCATCAATTGACTTCTGCATATTAACCATCTCGGCAGCCTTTATTTGTGAAATCTGCAGTTCTGAATCAATCTCGACAAGCCTGTTCTCGTACTCATCCGTCTGTTTTTTAATCGGTCCGTGCACTACAAAATAATAGGTTGCGAGGATAATTAATATGCCCAGAAGTATCAACTCTTTAAGTGACAGAATTTGTTTCTTTAAAATCATCAGTAATCGAGCCCCTCTATATATATGTCTGCTGCATCCTCAATGCCTGAATCGTTAGCAGGTGCCTCAAGCTCACCCTGGTAAATAATAACTTCAAACACGATCGAAGCGACCACCTTGTCCAAATCCAGGGAAGAAGTATTCTTCGTAGCGGTATTGACGGTTATGTTGCCGACCCAATCGACTGTTTCAAGTTGTTTTCCGATCACGCGAACATCATCCAGCGTATTGACAATTACTTCAAGAGAAACCGTGTTGTCGACTATTGAGTAGCTCTTGACTTCTCCTATGTTGGAAACATTATCAGCAATCAGACCGATGATGCTCATCCTGTCAACAAGTGTTCCTTCTTCCCCCTGCATGTAATCATCGGTATATCTCATATATTCAGTCTTAAGCTCATCATAGCCCTCTATCGCCTTATTTAACTCATCAAGCATCAGCTGATCTTCGGAAACCTGTTTACTCAACTGATTAAGTTGGAATATCCTTTCAACCACACCGAATTTAACAAATACAACCGCAATAACAATGATTAGTATCGCATACGGTATTACCCTCTGCCATGAATTATCGGTAATCTCAACTTGATAGAGGTTCATGGTTTTTTTGGAAGGAAGTTTTGAGTGTTTGTATTTTTTCGGTTTATTTCCCATAAAGTTCCTTCTCCTACAAAGTAACGCCTATGGACATGAGGGCGCGCGGAGCATCACTCAGGCCTCTGCTCTCTTCAGGCAAAATCACATCCAGACTCTCTCTTTTCAGCCGGACGTATGCAAGCATATTGTTGACAAGAGCTTCGGTATCCGAGCAGTCACCGCAGATAAAGCAGTCCTCGAATTCACTCTGCCGATTTTCGTATTTATAGAAGTTAATCGCCTTCATGACTTCCAGCGATATCCGGTTATATACCGCCCGGCACTCATCGCTTTCAAGTATCCCTTCATGGTCGGTCTCCCTGTATGAAGCAGCAAGATAAACATCTATATTATAATAATCAGCTATGACGCTGTCCACATCCCGACAGCCCATTTCAATCGTTTTGGTAGCCTTCAGATCTTCGCCTTGAAAAATGTAGACCCGCGTATTTGTGAAACCGACATCGATTATTACGAAGGTTCTGTCACTAGGGGCTCCCCTTTCGATCGCTTTTCTGACGAGATTAAGAAGAGCCATCTCTCTTGGAAGCGCTACCTTTAGCTTAAAACCTGCTCTATTAAGCAGGTTCTCATATTCCTTGATCGTTTCCTTTGAAGCGGATGCCGCGAGCAAACGGATGGCCGTTACCTTGCCGTCCTCGTCTGTGACATAGTCTTCGACCGCATAATCATAATTGTAGTTTATGCTCTCGTTTCCGACAAAGTCTCTAAATTCGTACGGGAGGTTGAGTCTCAGCTGTTTTTCACTTATTGCAGGCATCTCAAGTGACCTGAAATATGCACTGAACTCAGGTAAAATTAAGGCACAGGCTCTGCCGCTGAACTTTCCCTCTTTTTTCATTTTTTTCAAAAACTGTGAGAGGAGCTCCGGCGAAACAATCTCACCGTCATCCACAAGATTTTCAGGCAGACGCGAAACGAGGATTTTGCCCTTTTTCCCACCCTGATACATCGTAGTGATTCCGTTCCCTATCTCAAGCCCAATATAGTTTTTAGCCACAAACGATTCTCCTGAAATCCGGTCTAAAAAAGACCTAAATATAAATTAATTAATTCGCTTCCGACAAGCATTCCGAGAAAATATCCGACTGAAATGGCCGGTCCGAAAGGTATCTGATTTTCTTCATTCTTTTTTGACTTCGCCAAAATGCCAAATAGTATTCCTATGATCGCGCTCATGAAAAGTACGAGTAGATTCACGGGCCAGGCGAAATACATGCCTGCCATAAAAAACAACTTGATGTCTCCGCCACCCATCGTGTCTTTTTTCAAAATCTTATCGAGGATGAGCGATAAGATGAGGAGCGGCAGCGACACGGAAAATGCCCCTATTACACTGAGCTTCAATTCCTCTAATATATTGCCCGATAGCAAAATAAAAATAATTCTGTTAATAATTCCGACGACAATAAACCGGTCAGGAATTATATGCTTATCCAAATCGCAGAGCGTTACGCAGAGCAAAATCGAGTAAAGCACGACAAGTTCAAGCGTTTTTAAGGTTAAGTCATACTTTGCCAGGATTACGACATAAACGATGCCCAATACGAGCTCACTGAGCGGATACCGCGCGCTTATCTTAGAACCGCAGTAGCGACATTTACCCCTGAGAAAAAGCCAGCTGAACAGCGGAATTAAATCAAGCACGCCCAACTTGTGTCCGCATGACATACAGTGGGACCTGCCTCTTGCAATCGGTTCTCCCGAAAGCACCCGCATCGCCACACAATTAAGAAAGCTACCCATCGTAATTCCGAGCAAAAAGGCTACAAAAAAACCATATAACGTAAAAAATGTCGATGAGTAGATGGTCATACGATCATTCTTTCAAAAGTACATTAACCCCCGAAGATACACCATGACATCTTCGGGGAATAATTTTATTTTTTCGTTTCTAATCAGCGACCTTGCAACCGGTGAAAAAGCTTTCCCTTAGGGCAAGTGTATTTGAGAGTAATCATTCCGTATATTCGAGAGTAATCTCTCCGGTGGCTGAATCTCCTGTTACTATACATTTTTTACCTGGCTTAGGTGTACCAGTAATCTTTGCTTCAGGAACTGGGAGTTCTATTTCTGACCCTGCAGACCAACCTGCAACCTTCTGTTTCAAATCAACTTCCCTAACCGGTGCTGCTTCATTACCTAAAAGGATTTCAACGGACACCTCTGCATAGGCGGACCGGATGTTTGCGGCATCTGTCGCTTCTCTTGCCTTTTCAAGCTGATTGGTCATTACAGGAATAGCAATAGCTACTAAGACAGCGATGATTGCTACTACGATAAGTACTTCCATTAAGGTAAAGCCTTTGTTGTTCATTTTGTTCATTAATCTTATCTCCTTATCTTATGATAATTTTTTTCTTATTTATATTTTAAGATGTATATATTATAAACGGGAATTAGGGTAACCCGTTAAAAACTATTCTATTTTATACTTTAAATTAATAATAAATCAAAGATTACTTATGAAATGTAACATAAATTACAACTATATCCGCTTTTTTTCTAGCCAATGCTGTCATACATACTAAACATCGGCAGATAGACCGAGAGCAGTATGAATGCTACTAATGCTGCAAGCACGATTATGATCGCCGGTTCTATCAATTTGACCGCCCTGCCTGTCACATACTCGACCTCGGTATCGTAATAATTCCCTATTACCTCAAGGGTATGCTCCATTGAGCCCGATTCTTCGCCGACTGCCGTCATCTCGACCAGAAGCTCCGGCATCTCCTTTACCTGTCTGAGAGCATTTCCGATCGAATAGCCCTGCTCGACCATGCCGACCGTATTCAGGATTTCGTCGGTCACATAGGCGTTCGGCAGCGAGCGCGCGGTGATTCCGAGAGCCCTGACTGCGGGAACACCGGCGGCAAGCATAGTGGAAAAAGTATTGGCGAACTGGCTCGCCGCATTCATGATACTTATCTTGCCTACAACAGGTAATTTCAGTTTTATCTTGTCAAACCTGATAGCCCAGCTTTCTTTCTTCTTCAAAAGTCGATACATAATTATCAGTATTGCAATAATGCATATGATAGGTATAGTTGCGACCTTAAAGAAATTCGACATGGCTATCAAGATTCTGGTTGGTAACGGAAGCTCCACACCCATTCCCATGAATACATTCGTAAACACCGGCACGGCATATCCCATTATAACAGCTATTACTATGACTGCAACAATTATTACCATAATCGGATAGGTCAGCGCCGACTTGACCTTGTTGGATATATCGGCTCTCTTTTCAAAGAAGCTCGCCAATCTGCCGAACGCCATTTCAAGGGAGCCCGACTCCTCGCCCGCCCTTATAGTTTCAATAAAGTTGACAGGCAGGTTTTTTGCTCTCAGCTGGAAGCTGCCTGCTAAGTTATAGCCTGCGGTTACATCTTCAGCCACGGATGTGAGAATTTGCTTAAGCACCTTGTTCTCCGACCTCACACCTACAAGCTCCACTGTTCTGGCAATCGGAAGTCCCGCCGTGAGAAGAATGGAAAACTGCTGGCACATCAGGGCTATATCCTTGTCAGTTACTTTGCCTTTGCCTTCTTTTTTCGTAAAAAGGTCTAAGCTCGCTACTTCCTTGATATCTACGATGATGCCGTATTCATTTTTCAGCTTGAATACCGCGTCATTTTTATCATGAGCCTTGATTACGCCTTCGACCGCTACGCCGTCTTTTGATAAGGCTTTGTATTTGTATGCTACCATGTTTTTTCTCTCTAATTCTTATCGTTTTTTTTTAATTAACTCCGGATACTTTTAGTTAAACATAAGTTAAAGATTAGTGTTTATCTCATTATCCAGTCACGGCTTGTTGAAGTTGACAAACTCGATATACCTAAAAGTTTTTTCAGAAAATCTATATCGTGTGCCGCCTCTACAGCTACCTCCTTAGATATAGCACCCTGCTTAACGAGTTTGGCCAGGAAATTATCCATAGAGATATTGCCTTCCGCCGCGGAGGTCTGAATCGCGCTGGCAATCTGAGGCGTCTTGCCCTCTCTGATCATTGCCCTGATTGCGGAGTTAGGCACCATTACCTCACAAGCAAGCACCCTGCCCTGTCCGCTTGCACGAGGAAGGAGCTGCTGCGCAAGCACTGCTCTTAACGTCATGCTGAGTTGAAGCCTGATTTGCTGCTGTCTTTCCCCCGGAAAAACATCCACTATACGATCTATGGAGTCCGCCGCACTGTTGGTGTGAAGCGTGGCAAACACCAAATGCCCCGTTTCCGCGGCTGTCAAAGCCGTTTCAATCGTATCCAGACTTCGCATCTCACCGATCAGTATGATATCAGGGTCTTCCCGCAATACCGCCTTTAGCCCGGTCTCATAGCTTGCAGTATCCTCCGCTATCTGCCTCTGGTTGATCGTGCATTTGTCCGGATGATAAATGTATTCTATCGGATCCTCAAGCGTGATAATGTGCTGTGCTCTGGTTTGATTGATGCGGTTAAGAAGTGCGGCCAATGTAGTTGATTTACCTGAGCCTGTTTCTCCTGTAATGATTACTATTCCTCTCGGATATTCTGCGAATTCATAACAAATAGGCGGCAAGCCGAGCATCTCGAGTTCGGGTATTGTGTCGGACAGAATACGGATCGCGGAGCTGATATGTCCTTGCTGTCTGAACACATGTAGTCTGCAACGGACATCATCCGCAAAAGTACCTGATGCATCAACCTCTCCGACTGACTCAAGCAGCTTGTATTTTTCACCGAGAAGCTGCTCGGCGATATTGTTACAGTCCTCATGTGTGAGAACATTGTCGTCATAGTTTTCAAGGGTTCCGTCTACTCTGATTCTGACAGGCAGCCCATATACGACATGTATATCCGATGCCCTTCTTAGCTGTGCTTCTTTGATTATTCTTGTTATATTCATTATTATCCTCATCAGGCAGTTTTTGAACTCTGATAAACAACGGTTATTTCTTTATAAATCTGTAGAGTAGAGGATTCTTTTCGCCTCACTTGCGGTCGTCTTGCCTTCTAAAACAAGTCTTAAACAATTCTGACTCATCGTTTCAAAATTCGGAGAGCGATAAATTGCTTCCTCGAGCTCATGATGTGGCGCATTCTCTCTGAACTTCTGTTTAATTTCGGAATTAAGTACCAACATTTCGAATGCCGCGGTTCTGCCGCGATAGCCTCTGCCCAGACAGTCAGGGCAGCCTTTTCCTCTGTAAAACTTGATATCCTTTGACTTGCCAGGATCAAGACCAATGGAAATGAGTTCGTCCTCGTCCGGTGTGTAGGATTCTTTGCAGTTGGGACAAATCTTACGCACAAGTCTTTGCGCAATGACACCTTTAAGAGCACTTGCGATCAGGTAAGGTTCCACACCTATATCGAGCAGCCTGTCCAGAGTCGCAATGGAAGAATTCGTATGTATGGTTGATAACACCAGGTGTCCCGTTATGGCGGCACGCATTGCTATTTCGGCTGTTTCTCCGTCACGGATTTCGCCGACAGCTATGATATCCGGATCTTGACGGAGTATCGCCCGCAGACCGTTGGCGAAAGTCATTCCCACCTTTTCGTTTATCTGAACCTGATTCACACCGTCGATGTTGTATTCTATAGGGTCTTCAAGGGTCACCAGATTGACTTCTTCACGGTTAAGATCATTCACCATAGTGTACATCGTGGTAGTTTTTCCTGAACCGGTAGGTCCGGCAATAAGTATTACGCCATTGGCATTAGCTATAAGCTCGTTATAATTGTCTAACATTTTGCCGGCAAGTCCGATTCCGTCGCTCGTAAGGAGAGACGCAGATTTTTCCAGGAAACGCATAACCACTTTTTCTCCGTACTGGGTAGGGAGTGTGGAAATCCTGAGATCAATATCTCTCTCCTTTATTCTTATATTGGAACGACCGTCCTGAGGTATTCTCCTCTCAGCGATATCCATTTCACCCATGATTTTGATTCTGGATATTACAGACGATTGCAGATTCTGAGGAACGGTAAGTATTTCGTGAAGCACACCGTCTATCCTCATTCTGATTACGAATCCGTTTTCTCTCGGCTCCATGTGAATATCGGAAGCATTCTCCTGTGCACCACGCTCTATGATCGAATTGACAAGTCTGATTCCCGGTGCAGCTTGTTCATCAACTTCACCTGACTCAACCAGGTCGCTGACCGGCTGAATAATATCATTCATTGACTTCTGCATCTCGTCTATAGCACGGCTTACGTTCTCGCTGCCGTAAAGCACATGGATTGCCCTGTCTGTTGCACTCTTCGTGGCAATCATCGGTATGACACGCTTCTTCGTTGCCGATTTGACTTCTTCAATTCCCACGAAATTCAGAGGGTCGAACATTGCCACATAAATAGTATCTCCAGCCACCTTCACAGGCACGACATTATGCTTCTTCGCTATGTTCTTAGGGAGAAGTTGAGCCATCTGAACAGGAATATCAACTTTGGAAAGATCAATAAAATCAACACCTAATTGATATTGAAGCACATCTATGAGCTGTCTTTCGGTAATAATCTTATTATCAAGCAAAACCTCACCAAGACGTTTATTCTGCTCCTTACCGAGAGCAAGTGCCTTGACGAGCTGTTCCTCAGATATTACGCCCGCATCTGTCAGTATTTCACCTAATCGTCTATATTCCATAATTTTTCCCTAGTTTACAGTTTTTTCCTTGCTTTTGTATTATATTATAATTTATTCTTAATTGCACTATATCCTCGATATCTTCTATATCCTCGCACTTTGAACACTTCAGTTTTTGGAGCAAATCAATGCTCCAAGCTGTCTCTGTCCAGCAAAAAGTCGTATATATTCATGATCGTGATACCGTATTCGTTGCGCCAGAGAGGTGTCTCATGGGCCACAACAATAATTTTTTTGAATGAATCCGGTATTTTTACAAGCGAAGCCTGTTCCTGATTCATTTTTTTTAAATCCGGTATCGCGAAGGCAGACTGGATATAGTATCGCTGACTTCCTCTGTTAGCGACAAAATCAACTTCGAGCTGTTTGCGTGTGATCTTTCCTTCTTTGTTTTTTTCGTCGTGGGTAACAATGCCTACATCCACGGAATAGCCACGTATCAAGAGCTCGTTATAAATAATGTTTTCCATCAGATGTGTTACCTCATACTGACGAAATTCCAGTCTTGCATTTCTAAGTCCGACATCACAATAGTAGTATTTGCTTGGAGTCGAAATATATTTTTTCCCTTTAACATCGTAGCGACTCGCCT
>JAAYRL010000022.1 GCA_012518795.1 Clostridiaceae bacterium | reverse complement strand
CTTGGGCTGCATATGCACACTTTTCAAGGTTAGTTTAGATTTCTCCGGTATAGGCTTAAATAGTGTGCATGACCTTTGATAAAACCGGCTTTTTCGAGCTGCCTGTGCACACTTTTTAAGGTTAATCTGGATTTCTCCAGTATAGACTTAAATAGTGTGCATGTTCTTTAAAAAAACCGGCTTTCCACGGCTGCATATGCACACTTTTTAAGGTTAATCTGGATTTCTCCAGTATAGACTTAAATAGTGTGCATCTCCTTTTTCATTCAGATTATCCAAGTTATCCAAGTTTATCCAAAATATAACCGTTAATTTCTTGGCAGTAACAACCATAATTTATGAAAGTTTTTTTCGTATTCCTTAGTTCTAATATAATTTCGCTTTTTATGTAATTTTTGTACATGCAGCAGAAGTTGTTGAAGATTGTTTTTATCGTACAATTGAGATTTTGAAATAGTGATAACATCATAACCCATTCTTTTTAATGCAAGATTTCGTTTGGAATCTTGATCTACTGATTGATTATGATAGTTACCTAAATATTCATATGCAATTTTTTTGTCAGGAAAACAATAGTCTATAAATAATATTTCTTTATTCAAAGCTTTCGCAAGTTCTTTGGTTAGAACAACTTGATAGTTGAAGCACCCACCTTCAATTGCTCTGCCCCCAAGCATAACCGGTAAACGAAAAAACATATGCACAAATATTTCCATAATCGAACAAGCACCATTCTTGATGTATTTCAAGGCACGTAAAGCTTTTTGTCGACCTTTATGGCCTTTTGCCTCTTTGACAAATGTTTTTAATTTGAAATAATCTACACATTCTTGTGAGAAAGGTCCATCTGATTTTGAACAAAGCAGATTACCAAGAAGAATTGTTTCGAGAATGTCCATCTTTTCGCTAATTTGTAAAAACAATAAATACGGCGAAACAATTTTTGTATTATTTCGAATTGTCAAACCGTTTTCAGGAAAATGCATTTGATTTAGATAAACCTTTATTCCATTATCTATAAAATAATCTTTACGGCTTCTAATAAGCACTTCGCACATTTTGTTTGAATCTATTATGTTTTTATAATATTGACTTACCAACGGAAAATTCCAATATTTTAACGCACTGAAATGGGATAGGTAAACATCTTTATCTACATGCACAATATTTTGGTTTTTGCTTTTCACATTTTTACTCTTCTTTGATAATATTGCCATATAGCAATTATACTTTTTTCAACAAACCATAATATGACTTTTTTTGAGAAACACTCATAAAAACTGGAATTTCCCGAAAAACTTAAATTAATTTAAATTTTAAAATCAAATGACAATAATTAGAAATAATAATCAAGATTCAATAAGATAAAATCGTATTTATGGAATTTAAAGTAACAGTCAAACGAAATCAAGATTCGCAAAGAGCCGTTGATGTTTTGATCAATGAATTTGGAATTTCAGCTCAAATGCAAAAAAGAATCCGTCTTTACGGAAATTTATGGATTAATGACAAACCGGGGCGAATGATTGATATTGTATATACAGGTGATCGAATTGTTGCCCATCCGAATAAGAATTGTGCTGAATTGTTGCCCATCAAGACTAATCAAATTCCCGGAGTTGAAGTTTTATTTGAAGATGAGCATCTAATTGTTTTGAATAAACCTGCTGATATGGTGGTGCATCCAACAATGTCTCATTCGGATAATACCTTGTTGGATCTTCTCTCAGAAAAGCCCCTGCATCCTGTAACCAGACTAGATCGAGATACCTCAGGCGCATTGATTATTGCCAAACATGCTCATGCTCATTATCGCATTGTGCAAAATCCGATAAAAAGAGTTTATTGGGCTCTGACTCACGGTCATTGGCTAAAGCAACAAGGCATTATTAACCAGCCGATCAAACGTTTTCCGAATAGTATTATGATTCGAGTTGTTGATCAAACCGGAAAATCGGCAATTACAAATTATAAAGTTCTTAATTCTTGCAAAGAACAAAGTTATGATTGGGTTGAGTTTACACTTGAAACCGGCAGGACTCATCAAATACGAGTTCATAGTTTATATTATGGCCATCCGTTGCTGGGAGATAGCTTGTACGGAATAACCAATTATTGTGAACTTGATCATCAATCAAATTTTAACATTTTAGAAATTGATCCTAATCTTAATTTTTTAGATTTACATAGAAATTCAATTGATCAATACAAAGACAATAAAAACATATTAAAAAGCAAACTTAATTGCAATGCAAATAATCAACAAAAACCTTTAGCAGAATATAATTTAGATAAAACAAGTCAACTAACTAACAATGTAAATGAGCAACAAAAACATTTGTCAAAAGATAATTTGGATAAAATAAGTCAACTAACTAACAATTCAAATAATCAACAAAAACATTTGTCAGAAGATAATTTGGATAAAACAAGTCAACTAACTAACAATGTAAATGAGCAACAAAAATATTTAACTGATATTAATTCATTAAAAATAAGTCCGCAAAGGGTCGCGCCGAAGAATCAAACAACATTAAAATCTTTAATCAATGAAAAGCAATTGCTTTTGGACCGGATGATTGAACGTCAAGCTCTTCATTCCAGACAAATCGGTTTTTTCCATCCGATTACTGAAAAATACATGGAATTCGAAGCTGAGCTCCCTTCGGACATGAGGTTTTTTGTCGAACAGTTTGTCGAAGATTTTAAATAATTATATGAGAGAAGCATATTAACCTAACATTCAGAAATCGTTTTTCAATAACTATGATTCTAAGTTATATTATTTTTCAATAATTATGATTCTAAGTTGTATCGTTTTTCGATAATTATGATTCTAAGTTGTATTATTTTGCGATAATTATGATTTTAAATTTATCGTTTTTCAAAAAATTATTTTTTAAATATTAACGTTGTTTATATTGGGAGATCATTTGTTTCGCTAGATTTATTGTAGATTGATCATGAGGATTGCCTGATAGTAATCTGGCAACTTCTCTGGTTTTTTCTGACAGATCGAGTTTTTTCAATTGAGTCGAAGTTCTTTGATCTTGAACAGTTTTTTCGATTAAAAAATGAGTGTCGGAAGCGGCAGCAACTTGTGCCATATGCGAGACACATAAAACTTGTTTATTGTCTGCAATCTCTCTTAGCATTTGAGCAACACTTAAGGCGGTATTCCCACTGACACCACTGTCAATTTCATCAAATATTAAAACAGAGAGCTCATCATTTTCTCCTAATATTGATTTTATCGCTAAAAGAATACGTGACACTTCACCGCCGGAAGCAATTTTGTTCAACGGCATTAAAGGTTCTCCGATATTCGGTTGAATAAAATATTCAACCTGATCTCTGCCATACAGACCATAATAGCCTTTTTCAGATTTTTCCAGTAACTTGACCTTGACAGAAAATTTAACATTCGGCATTGCTAGTTTAGCAAGCGCAAAAGAAATTTGTTCACTTAATTCTTGACCTGCTTCAAAACGTAAGCTATGAATTTTTTCAGCTAATTCAGCCATTTCTTGTTCATTGCTTAACAAATCAGCTCGGCATTGAGTAAATAATTCTTCACTTTTTTTCAGAACATTTAATCGTTTTTCGGCATCAGCTGAATATTGCAAAATTTCTTTAATCGTATCACCATATTTAATTTTTAATTTATCGATCTGATCTAAACGTTGATTGATCATTTCAATTTCATTCGGTTCCGCTTCAAGTTCTTGATATACATCAGTCAAATTAATTGCTTGTTCGGAAACATCCGACGCCAATTGTTTCAAGCGTTTTTGATATAAAGCAGTTTTTTCAGAAAAACGCGAGCTGTAATCCAATATGCTTGCAGCTTGAGCAATCATGCTGGCAGCACCATGTTCAGAATCAGCAGACAAAATATTTCTGGCTTGGATTAAATCTTGTTTGATTCTTGAAAGTGTTGCCAGGATTTTATTTCTTTCGAGTAATATTTTATCTTCATCTATTTTTAAATCAGCATCCGTAATTTCAGCAATTTGATATTGGAGCAATTCTAGTTGCCTGGCACGTTCTGCGGGATTTAAGCCATACTCTCGCAGCTGTTCAGCCAGTTTTTTTCGGGATTTCAATAAAGTTTGCCATTCAATAAGTAAATCCGCTATTGAGTTACCAATATATTTATCCAACAAATTTCTTTGTTCATTTAAATCAAAAATCTGTTGTTGCTCATGTTGTGCATGTAATCCGATCAAATGGTCACTGACTTCACGCAATAAAGAATTATTTACCAAGCGACCATTAATTCTGGCTTGGCTTCCGCCATCTGCGAATATTTCACGACTTAGAATTAAATGTTCATCGGCATCAAGATCTTGAAATAGTCTCAAATTTTGCAACTCTGTATTTAAAGAAAAAATTGCTTCTACTCGTGCATAATCAAAGCCTGTACGCACAACTTCACGATTAGCTCTTTTGCCTGTCAGACTACCCAATGCATCAATCAATAAAGACTTACCTGCACCGGTTTCACCACTAATTACAGTTAAATGTTTTCCCGGTTCAAAAATAGCAGACTCGATTAATGCAAAATTCTTAATTTCGACTTTTTTCAACATCAGTTATTATTACTCCTAACTCGAATCGCCATTTAGAAGAAATGTTTAACTTGAACATTCATATAAAGAATCCTAATATCTAACTCGAATCGTCATTTAAAACAATTATTTACTGGTCATGACTTGTATGAATATTAGAAATTGAGAGTAAAATAGATTTTAATTGAATTGCATCCTGTTCAGATCTGGTAGCAGCAAAAATAGTATCATCGCCGGCTATCGAACCGATGATTTGTTCCAAATGCATCGAATCCAGTGAAGCTGCAGCAGCTTGTGCCATGCCGGGAAGTGTTTTAATGATCACAAAACTATCTGTATTTTCCATAGAAATTACAGCTTCAACAAAAATTGTCATCAAACGACCGGAAGCCACTTCCCCACTTTGAGTCATTGGTACATATTTTTGTTTGCCGTGACCGGTTGCAACTTTTAAGATACCAAGCTCTTTAATATCTCTGGAAACAGTAGCTTGGGTAACATCCATATTGAATTTTCTTAACGCCTCTACCAATTCTTCCTGTGTTTCAATATTACTTTGTTTAATAATCTGCAGAATTCTGCTCTGTCTCATGTTTTTCGAAGGATTCATCTCCCCATGCCCCTTAATTGAATTTTGCTCGGTAATGTTTGATAGAATTTGTCACCACTTAAGCGAATTTTGTTAAAATGCATTTCCGAACTGCTAAGTAAAGCATAATGATCAGCTTCAACTTCAATATCTTGTCTACCGTCAATTGAAAAAATAGCAGGTCCGGATTTTTTTACTAATTGTAATTTCACAATTGCTTCACTGTTTGCAATATATGTTCTGTTATGCAGAGTGTGAGGTGCTAAAGGTGTAATAAGAATTACGTTTACTTGCGGATGGACAATAGGTCCGCCGGCAGCAAGATTGTATGCAGTCGAACCGGTTGGGCTGGAAACAATTATGCCGTCACCCGGAATTCGTTCAACCGCGTTGTCATCAATCGTCAAATCAAAGGTCAAGATACCGGTATTACCGCCTCCTCTACATAAGACAACATCATTCAGGGCATATCCGTGGTCAATTAAATTCGAATTCTGATCATAACATTTCACATCCAGCATCATCCGCTCTTCAATCTGATATTGCCCGGAAAGTAACTTTGGAATAGCTTGATCGATTTGCTCAGGTTCAATTTCTGTTAGAAAACCTACACTGCCAAGATTTATACCAATTTGCGGCAAACCTTTAGAGGTTGGATGATGAGCCGCAGACAGAAAAGTACCATCACCGCCTAAACAAATAATAAAATCACAATCTGTATAAGAATTAAATTCAATATTAGGAGATCTGAAACCGCCTGCCAGTTCGGGTTCAATAACCGGCCGCCCTCCATTTTTAACAATTTCTTCTACCAAATGATTTGTTACTTGAAAATCGGGATCACGTGATCTGTTGGGGAAAATAGCAATTCTTTTCATTCAATAACATACTCCGCAATTTTATATTATTATAGCTTATTTTGTATAAATATGTAATAATATTCATCGATACTTACTAATTTCTTTAATTTCTTTAATTGAAAACTACAGTTATTTTTATTTTTTAATTTGAATATTCAATAATTTTACAAACTCAATAATTTGCATTTTCAATAATTTTGTAAACTCAATAGTTTGCATTCTCAATAATTTGCATAATCAATAATTTGCATAATCAATAATTTGTATTCTCGATAATTTGTATTCTCGATAATTTGTAATCTCGATAATTTGCATACTTAATAATCTTGTATACTCAATAATTTGCATAATCAATAATTTGCATAATCAATAATTTGCATACTTAATAATCTTGAATACTCAATAATCTGCATAATCGATAATTTGCATACTTAATAATCTTGTATACTCAGTAATCACGATGCATCAAAATCGAAGTAAAACAACTAAGAAAATCAATATCAACATTTAATTTTTCTAATTTACTTAAAATCAAGACTATTTCATCGTATAATTTATTTTCATATTTCTTTGACTCTTCAACTCCGAGCAAAGTCACAAAGGTTAATTTCTGATCACGCATATCTTTGCCAATAGATTTGCCTAATTTTTCCTCATTTGACATGACATCAAGCAAATCATCTCTGATTTGAAACGCTAAACCTAAGCGATCAGCATAGGTAATGAACAGTTCTTCCAGCTGTGAATTAAAATTATCTGTATTCTGCATAGCTTCGGCATAATAATAACCACTTAAAGTTGCAGCATTAATCAAACCTCCGGTTTTTAACTTCTGTAATTTGATTAAATATTGCAAAGATATCTCCGGATCATCAGATTCAAATTTTGTCATATCCATGCTTTGACCGCCGATCATTCCGTTAATTCCGGCTTTACGGGCAATGTTTAAACATGCTTTATTAAGTGTCGGTTGCAGTTCACATAGATTAAATAATTCTTCATATGCTAAATTGAGCAATCCATCACCTGCCAAGACAGCCATACCTTCACCGTAAATAATATGATTTGTCGGTTTGCCCCGTCTTAAGTCATCATTATCCATTGCAGGAAGATCATCATGGATTAAAGAATAGGCGTGAATCATTTCAATTGCAGATGCTAAACGTAATAGATTTTGATCGGTTGCGGAACCCAAAGCATTGGCAACAGCCAATGTCAAAACAGGGCGAACTCGCTTACCTCCTGACAACAAGCTATAACGCATCGCATCAACTACAGTTTGTTTTGAATCTATTGTCGATTCGGAAGTACAGCGTATTAGTTCAGCTTCAATTTGATCTAAATATTCAGCATATTTTTGCATACCTTTATTCATATTGATTTCCTTTCAGAATTGAGCAAATTGTTCAGATAGCCTTAAATAATAATTTTCAAATTTTCAAATTTTCAAAATATCAAATTATCAAGCATTTTCTTAAAAAAGATTTTAGTAATAATTTAAAGCAAGCTCGGAAGCTCATTATTTCAGTTCAATCAATTTTGCTTTGATTAATGATATCGGTTATCTGCTCTTCCATCTCAGTCAAATATTGTTCTGACCATTTTGCCAATGTCATACCTCTTTTAAAGAGTTTAATCGATTGATCAAGATCACCTTGTACATTTTCTAATTGTTCAACAATGCTTTTCAGTTCAGCTAGCGCATTCTGAAACGATTGAGGTTGATCACTCTCTTCATCAGCTTGAATATTTTCCGAATGAAGCTCTTCTAAAGAAATCTCCTCCAGTTGCATTTCTTCTAATGGCAATTTTTCAGTCATATTTACTCCCGGTAATTGATCATGTAAATTACACATAATCTAATATTATTTTTTATTTATAATCTTAATTGATTTAATATCATTATCGCTGCTTATATTTAATTTTATTACTGCTTATATTAAATTTCATTACTGCTTATATTAAATTTCACTACTGCTTATATTTAATTTCGTTGATCTCAGCCGTAGCTTTTCCATCAGACCAATGAATCTGAATTTTTTGACCAACAGATATTTTATTAACAGAATCTATTGTTACATTCTCTGTACTTTCTATATAAGCATAACCTCGTTCCAAAATAGAAAAAGGATTTAAAGCCATCAAATTATTGTAAAGAGATTCAAGTTGTCTTTTTTTATTATCAATTTGATACTTAAACTCACGCTCGATGCGTTCTCTTAATTGTATTATAATTTGTCTTTGTTGCTCAATTATGGTGCAAGGATTTTTTAAAACGGATCTTTCCGTTAAAAAGTCTAGAGTTTGTTTAGCGTTTAACAACTGCCTTTGTAATAATTTAATTAATTTTTCTCGTTCAGCTTGAATATTCTCAACTAAGATCATCTTTTCCGGTAAAACCAATTCTGCAGCAGCAGAAGGGGTTGGAGCTCTTAAATCCGCACAAAAATCAGCAATCGTAAAATCCGTTTCATGACCAACTGCAGAAATCACCGGGATTTTCGAATTAAAGATCGCATCTGCCACAACTTTTTCATTGAAAGCCCATAAATCTTCAATTGAACCACCACCTCTGGCAATGATAATTACATCAACTTCATTCCTTTGATTAAATAGCTTAATTGCATTAGCTATTTGTTCAGCTGCTCCGGTTCCTTGAACCGCAACGGGCACGAAATGCATTTTAAATCCGGGAAATCTACGCCGCAAAACATTGATCATATCTCTGATAACAGCACCTTCCGATGATGTAGCAACTCCGATCAAATTCGGCAGATAAGGGATTGGTTTTTTATTTTTTTCAGAAAAATAACCTTGAGCTGCCAATTCTTTTTTCAGTAATTCAAATCGTTGATGCAGATCACCGATCCCCTGTGGTTCCATAGTATTAACAATCAACTGAAAACGACCGGTAACTTCATATATACTCGCTTTCGCTTTCAAAGAAACCATATCGCCATCTTTAGGAGAAAAATTGATGCGACTATAATTTGATCGAAACATCACACAGCTGACAGTAGAATTTTCATCTTTCAGAGAAAAATAATAATGCCCGGAAGGGTAAAGCTTGCCGCCGGATATTTCACCATAAACTTGGATGTTAATCAGATTGGGATTATCATCTAAAATTTTTGCGACTAAACGATTTAATTCAGAAACAGAATAAGTCATTCCGACTTGCTTTCATTTAAGACTTCACGGTTAACATTACCGAGAATAGCATTAATATAAGAACGCGATTCATCTGTACTATATTTTTTTGCTAAACGTACAGCTTCAGAAATTGCAACATTATTCGGAATATCCGGCATATATTTCATTTCGAAAATTGCTAAACGCAATATTGTTAAATCGACTTTAGGCAATCTGTTCAAAGTCCATTTGACCAAAAAAGGTTCAAGAATACTGTCCAACTCTTGTTTTACAGAAATAACACCCTTTACCCTTGAATCAAAAAAATCCGCTTGGCTTTCGGAAACGGGATAGTTTATTAAAAAATTGCGAATTTGACTTTCTACATTTTCAGGTTGAATTTCGATTTGAAACAAAAACATAAAAGCATATTCTCTTGCTAAACTACGTTTCACTTCTTCCTCCAATAAAATATTGCTATTCTAAATTTTTATCTAAATCTTCCGGGCGGAATTTTTATCTAAATCTTCCGGATAGAATTATTATCTAAATCTTCCGGATAGAATCGTTATCTAAATCTTCCGGGTGGAACCTTTATCTAAATCTTCCGGGCGGAAAAATTCGATCAAAAAGTTCTTTTATGGATTTTTCATCAGAAAAATGTCTGACGCCGATATAATATCCGATTAATGTTAAAATCAGAATAAATATCGTCTTTAATAAACCGAAGATTACTAACAACAAAGCAATAACAAATCCGATTATCGCTCCTTTCTTGCCTGAACCTCCGGTATTTAAATGATCTAACAGAGCAGATAGAATATTTTTCTTATCGCGCATATCGTCTCCTGCCTGATCACTCGATCCTTGCTGCAATTGTGTCGACCCGACTGACCCGAACAATTACTTCCGCAACTTCAATACCGGTATATCGCTCGACATCTTTTTTTACTCTTTCTTGGACTCTTGCCATCATTGCAGGTAATTCCACATTAGAATATGCCATCACGTTAAGCCTGACAGATAATCTGTCGCCTTTGAAAGGTGCAATATGAGCTTTTGCTGCTTTGACACCGGCCTGAGCGGATTGTGCCGCATTGAGAGCAACACTCTCGATCGCATCAACACCAATATCAATTGATCCCATCTGACTTTCGGTCACTCTGGCACGACGCAACCTGCCGGATAAAATTGTATTTACCAAACTGAAAATTCCACCGATAAATAAAATGCCGAACAAGACGATAAAGAAAATCTTCGTACGCGGTTGACTGCCAATTCGCACCATTAAAGTAATCACACCGCTCATTAATTCTTCATTGAGCAAAATAGCTATAAACAACAATGAAATTAATGCCAAAAAGAAATATAATATTATGCGGATCCCTCGTATTAAACGATTCATAATTATTCTCCACTGTTCCTTGCTAGAATTAATTAGGGTTCAGCCTGAACACCCATTACCTGAACATGCACAAAATCTACAATTAATCCTGTATATAGTTCTACGTCTCTTTTCACTTTTTCTTGTATATTCCAAGCAACTTCGGGTAAGACATAACCGAATCGACAAATCGGGTAAATCGTTATTGTCACAAATTCTGAATTATCTGCACCGAATTCTACCTTTACACCCCGACCGTCATGTTCTACACCCAGAGCTTCTTTGAGACTGACTAAAACACCTGAATCAAGATCAAGCACACCGTCAATTTGGCGAGCGGCTTCAGCCGCATATTGTGCGACAAAGCCTTGTGACATTGTACGTTCACCTTTAATCGAATTTTCAGTTAGATATGGCATGATCTTTTACGTATATTATTTCAAGTTCTAATTACGAACTCTTTCTTCATATGCACCGCTTCGAGTATCAACCTTTATAACATCACCTTGATTGACAAACAAAGGAACCTTAATTTCCGCTCCTGTTTCTACAACAGCAGTTTTAGTAGCATTTGTCGCAGTGTCGCCCTTGACAGCAGGTTCGCATTGCGTTATCAGCAGTTCGACGAAAATTGGTAATTCCACATTGATAATTTCTCCGCTGTATGAAACTATTTGGCAAGTCGTTCCTTCTTTCAAATAACTCAGACTGTCGCCTAAGACTTCAGCCGTAATCGGCAATTGTTCATATGTTTCATTATCCATAAAATAATAGAAACCACCGTCTGAATATAAATATTGCATATCCCGCCTGGTTAAAGCAACACGCTTAAATTTTTCAGATGGATTGAAACTGTCTTCTCTAATTGTACCGGTTTTCAAATTACGATATTTTGTTCTGACAAAAGCAGCCCCTTTTCCCGGTTTTACATGCTGAAATTCAATTACCTGAAATATGTCACCGTCTCGTTCAAATGACACACCATTACGGAAATCACCTGCACTTATCATATTAACCTCCTCTGCCCTATTATTAGGCTAAGACCGGATTGCTGCAGCTACAAGCATGCTATTTCAAAACAGTCTTTGTTACTTAATTGATGTTTTCAATTCTAAATTAATCAGTTCAGTGTTGCAAGTGTAGCAACAAGTACTGTCTTTATTGTTATCCAATACTTGATCGCAACATAACAAAAATCTCATTTTAATTTATCTTGTAATATCTATTATGAGAATTTTTCATATCGATTAAATAAAAATCTTTCTAATTTTCTCTTGAATCTGATTTGAATCGCTTCATTTGCAAAACGTTGTTCGACCATAATAGTAACACATCCGGCTCTTTTTCCGGCCCAAATATCGGTAAATATCTGATCACCTATCATCAGAGTTTGTTCAGGCTGTAAATTTAATTCAGTCAATTTCCGGAGAATCTTTTTTGTACTGGGCTTATTCGCTTGTGCCATATAAGAGACATTTAATGAATTTGCATAATCGGCAATCCGATCACTGAGTGCATTGGACAGAATACAAATCGATAAATCAAAGCTTTCTATTAGATTGACTGCCTCCCGGGCATAGTCGTCTGCCTGTCTTGAGCCATGTTTAGCTAAGGTATTGTCGATATCCAGAAAAACAAATTTAATGCCATTTGCTTTAAACTCTGCCCAATCAATGCTAAGTAAATCTTTGGCCCTGTAATCAGGTTTCAAACTATTTTCATACCAACGTTTTAACAAATCAGTCCCTCACAATATTTTCGTTAAATCAATTTCCGGTTTTATCTGCGGATTTGCTAAATCCACTTCTTTTAAGTAATTTGAAACCATCTCAGTCAAATAGGTTGGGGTTGATGCTCCCGATGTTATACCTACACGCCAACCTTGTTTGAATTCATCGAGAATTAAGTCCTCAAGTGATTCAATGCGCACCACATGCTCAATTCCATGTTCCAAACCTATTTGAGCCAACATCGCCGTGTTATTGCTCTTAGGATCTCCTACTACAATCAGCGCGTCAAGATCAGCTTGCTTAATAATAGCTTCCTGACGAACTCTGGTAGCACCGCAAATTTCATTATTTACTTCAGCATGCGGAAATCTATCTAAAAGAGCTCGAATAATGTTCTGAATTTCTAAAACAGATAAAGTTGTCTGATTAGTAACAAGAATATCTTTCGTCGAATCAAGATTTAATTTATCAACATCTGCTTCTTTAATAATAAGATGCGTTCGGGGAAAATTCTGTAAAATCGCTTCCGTTTCCGGATGCTGATTTTTACCGATAAAAACTATTTGTTTATCTTCAGCTAAAGCTTGACCGATAATATCATGAGTTGAAACTACATCATTGCAAACCGCATCAATTACTGTTAGTCCTTTAGCTTTAGCCTTTTGAACAACCTTGCTACTAGTACCGTGAGCAGATAAAATCAAAATACCCTGATCTACATATTGTAACAGCTCTTCTCTGGTCAATCCCGGAACATCAATTGTTCTAATTTTATAATAATTCAAAGCCTCCGTAATATAACGATTATGGACAATTTTGCCGAGGATGCTGATCACAGCTTCAGGATTTTCCTCACGCGTGCGTTTTACAAGATGTAATGCCTGAACAACCCCTTTACAATAACCGCGAGGCTTAATGTCGATTATTTCCAAGTCAGCTTTTTTCTCTGTCACATCATTTCTCCAAGACTGAATTTTCTTGTTCGAGTCAATTCTAAACAAAATATTTTTATCGCGCCAATTCTCCAAGACTGAAATTTTTCTTGTTTGAGTTAATTCTAAACAAAATCTTCTTAATCGCGCCAATTTTCCAATACTGAATTTTCCGTTATAAAACGATCTAAATTCCATTGTGCTGCATTCATTAAAGTAAATCCATTAATTGAAGTAAAATCGAAATGAACATATGAATTAGCATAGAAGTTATATGTATTCGGTCCTTCGCCATAAAAAGTACAATAGCCCGAATTTAATAAATATTGCAATTTATCTCCATCGTTATATACATGTGAACCGCCCGGAAAAACCAGGCAATGCACCTCACCCAGATATGGTTTTGCCACAGAATTCCATTGCTCAACATTCTGTTCCAAACCTTCTAAAGTAAGAAATCCGAGGTCATCACCACTAAAAGTACCATTACAAAATGTAAAACCGTGCTCTTGTAAAGCAGAAATTACAACCTCTAAATCTGCAGATTGTAATTGATAAAACTTATTTTTTTCTTCCTGTGTCTTATCGGTTAAAATAAAATCTTCCAAACCTAATTCCGTGTTTTTTTGAATTATATTCTGTGTCTGTTGCTCATTAATTGTATAACCCAAAACATTTTCATTGACCGTAAGAGCAATCCTGGCTTTAGCACCGTCAAAACTGAAATCAGAATGTTCTTCGATGAAACTTTCTAAAATGCTGATACAATCTTGATTTTCGACTGAAGTTTCAGGTTTATTAGCAGTTAATCTACTGACAAATTGATCTTTTTCCGCATCATAAGCCAGTTGCTCGGCTGAACCTGATTCACGATATTGAGTTGAATATTGATATTGATCAAAAACCAATACTAACGGTTTTTTGCCTGAAGGAACTAAAACTTGCGGATAGTTTTCAGGATAATTCATAAAAGTTTCTCCTGAAATCAAAACATAATCTTTTAAATACAGTTCATTTAACAAATTTTCAAATTCTTGCGGTGTCAGCAAACCGGTTTCAGCAAAAGTTTTATACGGACCTTGTTTGGCACGTTCCGGATCAAGAGTTAAAGGTCTGACAGCAAGGTGTTCAACACTTTTTTCCCAAGTTATTATGCGATTAGGTAATTTATCATTACAAATTTGTAATTTTTCAATAATTTCTTCTCGGTCCGGAAATGCATCAAATAATCGATCAAGTATTTGTTTGGCTGAGTAGTAGCGTTCACCTTGAATATGCTGATCTGCTATATCTACTAAATCCCGATAGATTTCTTCTTGAAAAATCTTTAAACGATATACTGCATAATCTTGCGAAAAACGCCCTAACTCCTGATTGTTAGCTATTTCTTGCCACTTTCTCCAAGCAAGATTCCAATCATTTATATTACTGATTTTAATAGCTTCCGCAAACTCTTCAGCTGCAAGTTTTAAGTTTTCTTCCTGATTTAATAAATTATCAACATTGACTTTGAGATTAGGGAAATTTTGAAATGCACTTAAAAAATGTTTCCAATGATCATAATCAATTTTTCCGTCAAGCCAAGCTTCTGTTTCATGATTCAAAATCGGAGAAACTGCCGCACCGGTTATCTCTTCAAGTCCTGCAATAAATTTCTTGTCTTCTTCACTTAAATTATCACCTAATTTTAAACGTTCAAAAATTTGATTGACTTTGGATTCAACAATCTTTTCATATGAAACTTGCAAATTGCGATAACGTTCCTTTTCTTCAGTTTTTTCACTGCTCGAAGTTGCAGAGTTCTGAACGTCCCGGTACAATTCCAAAGCTTCTGCATATTTCCCTTGTTCCAAATATAATTCAAAGGAACTCTCATACTCTACTTGCTTATTATATCGCACAATTAATACTAAACTGATTACTACCACCAGGAAGACCGCAGCAAGCAAGATAAATTTTCCGGATTTTCTTTTTTCTTTGAACATATAATTATTCATCACTTAAATCGGTTAAACTCATCTGTTTTGCCGACATATCTTCCTCTTTGATAAAACGGCCTGCTGCCGGCAAGGTTCTGACTCGATAATAATCGAGATCATAATCTTCTGAAAACTGTTCGGCATATCCCAGATAATGAGCTTGATGATTACCGCGTAGAGACATAATTTTATTGCCTTGCGAATTTCTGGTTGATTTGAGTCCGATTCGATCACTTTCAAGTAAAATCATTCTGTCCTGATCATTTTGCATAATAATATCTTTACCGGAATTTTCCTCTTCTTGATAAAGAATTCCGATTAAGGGCGAACCATCGTAGAATGCATTTCTCAATTTGCGCCTGTTCGTTTTTGTATAATAATTATCTACGGCAATTTTTACGCAGCGCCCATCAGCAAAGCCTAAAATCAAATATCCTTCGTATTTTTCCGAGGTAACATGAATGGCAAGCACCCTTTCATTCTCTTCCAATTCCAAGAGATTGGGAGTATATTCCCCTAATTCTGACGGTTTAGCATCCTGAATTTCATATGCGTTGAGTTTATACACTTCACCTTTATTGGTAAAAAATAAAACTTCTGATTTATTAGTTGCTTCTATATCCTGAATAATTCGGTCATTTTCTTTTAATCTTAAATCACCTGCACTGCGCAAAGAAGTCAAAGCAATTTTCTTTAAATATCCTTCAGCTGTATAGAAAAATTTCAGATTGTAATCTTCAATGAAATCCTCTTCTTCGGCAATTTCAATCTTATCTTCAGCAATAATTTGAGTTAAACGTTCTCTGCCATATTTTTTTGCAACATCTTTTAGCTGCTTCTTGATTTCTTGATTGAGTTTGCGGCGATTTCCGATTATCTTCTGCAAACGTTCAATCTCAGCTTCTAAATCTGCAATATCTTCTATTCTGCGAATAATGTATTCTTTATTCAGTTGACGCAATTTAATTTCAGCAACTGCTTCCGCCTGTAATTGATCTATTGAGAAACCTGCCATTAGACGCGGAATAACCTGAGCATCTTTTTCGGTCTCGCGCACAATTTTAATCGCTTTATCAATATCGAGCAAAATTGCTTCCAAACCCTTCAAAATATGTAATTTTTTTTGATTCTCTTCGATTTCGAAAGTAAATTCTGCTGTTAAACACTTGCGCCTCCAAGCCAACCATTCGAGCAAAATATCTCTGACACCCAAAACTTGCGGTTTACCATTGATCAAAAGATTAAAATTGCAGGCAAAATTACTCTGCATTGCTGTTACTGAAAATAATTTTTGTACTAATAATTCGGGATCAGCAGACGGACGATAGTCAATCGTCAGTTTCAGACCGTTGAGATCAGTATCATCACGTACATTAACAACTTCTTTTAACTTACCTTTTTTACTCTGTTCAATGACATCTTCCATGATTACTTCAACAGTTGTTGAATATGGAATTTCAGTAACTTCAATACATCTGTTTTTAGTATCTATATGATAAACAGCCCGCATTTTAATTGAACCGCGACCATTTTCATAGACATTTTTCATTATATCTTCTTCATAGATAATGTTTGCTCCGGTTGAAAAGTCAGGAGCCGGCATATATTGGAAAAGATCAGCTTCCTTATCATCTATTAATGCACAAGTCGCTTCACAAACTTCTCGCAAGTTAAAAGAACAAATATTAGATGCCATGCCGACAGCTATGCCTTGATTAGCATTAACTAAAATTGTCGGAAAAGTCACCGGCAATAATACCGGTTCTTGGAAAGTACCGGAATAATTGTCTACGAATTCCACTGCATTTTTATTCAAGCCGGAAAAAAGTGTTTCACAACTCTTGTCGAGTCTTGCTTCTGTATAACGATATGCCGCATATTGCATATCTCTTGAATACACACGGCCAAAATTGCCCTTAGAATCAATCCAGGGATTGATCAATGCTCCGTTACCTCTGGTCATTCTAACCATCGTTTCATAAATTGCTTGATCTCCATGCGGATTTAATGCCATGGTTTGACCTACAATATCGGCACTCTTGGCACGCGGACCTTTCATCAGACCCATGCGATACATGGTATAGAGCAATTTTCGATGTGAAGGTTTAAAACCGTCTATTTCCGGAATAGCTCTTGATACAATGACACTCATTGCATAGGGCATATAATTACTTTTCAAAGTTCTGGTAATCGGTGAACGCTCAACTAAATCAACATAGTCTGAATGATCAACCGTAAAATCTTTATTATTACTCATTTATACAACATCCAACATATCCATATATTTATGACCATGATCGGCAATGTATTGTTTACGTCCTGCCAAATCATCACCTAATAGTAAATTAAAAGTACTATACATTCTATCTTTTTCTTCGGGCATAACCTGTATTAAACGTCTGGTTTCAGGATTCATCGTGGTCTGCCACATCATTTCAGGTTCGTTTTCACCCAACCCTTTTGAACGTTGTATATGAACACGACCCTCGGTTAAATTTTCCACAATATCATTTTTTTCCTGATCAGTATAAGCAAAATATGTTTTTTCAATACCCTTAAAAGTATGAGTTATCTCAAACAAAGGAGATTCAGCGATGTGAATTATGCCTTGATCAATCAAAGTCGGAGTTAAACGGTAGAACATCGCCAAAATTAATGTGCGAATTTGGAATCCGTCAACATCAGCATCGGTACAAATAATTATTTTATTCCAACGCAATTTTTCTAAATCAAAATCAGATAGATCACGATTATGTTTTGTATGAATTTCAACACCGCAACCAAGTATTTTTAATAAATCGACAATGATATCACTCTTGAAGATTTGATTATAGCTGGCTTTCAAACAGTTAAGGATTTTACCCCGCACCGGAATAACTCCTTGAAATTCTGAATCGCGCGCCATTTTGACCGAACCCAAAGCTGAATTACCTTCGACAATATATAATTCGCGTTTGCTGACATCTTTTGATTTGCAATCCACAAAGTTTTTAATGCGATTAGTCATATTGTCAATTGAAACCATCAATTTTTTGCGAATGTTCAGTCTTTGCTTTTCCGCATTTTCCCGACTGCGTTTATTAATCAAAATTTGATCAATAACTCTGTCCGCAGCGTCAGTTTGTTCAATAAACCATACTTGTAATTTTTCCCGAATTAATTTAGTTAAAAACCTTTGGATAAATATATTGTTAATCGCTTTTTTCGTTTGATTTGCATATGAAGTAAAACTGGAAAAAGAGTTAACCATCAATATCAGGCTATCCTCAATATCGGTGAAAATTATTTTCGATTCATTATTCTTATACTTATCCCGATCTTTAATTTCGCGATCAAATTCTGCTACAAAAGCATTGCGCACAGCTCTGTCCGGAGAACCACCATGTTCCAGCCAACTTGAATTATGATAATAACTGAGCAAGTTAGTTTCATTATTAAAAGCAAAAGCTACATCAGCCTGTACTTTATATTCTTCTTTGTCGCTGCGATCTTTACCCCAATCTTCACCGGAGAACAGATATCCCTCAGTCAGAGGCGTTTGAGCATTAAGCTCATTCACATAACCTAAGATACCCTCCGGATAAACATACTCGGTTGTCGTTTGATCCAATTTATCAACAAAAATAAATTTTACGCCGGGATTAACAATAGCTTGTTTTTGTAAGGTATCGACAAAAAAGTTTTTCGAAATATTTATTTCTGTAAAAACATCATCATCCGGTAACCAATGTTGAATCGTACCCGTTTTCCTGCGATTAGTCGGAGTTTTTTTCAAACCGCCAACGTTTTCGCCTTTTTCAAAATGTAATTCATATATATAACCGTCTCTGACAACTTCGACATCAAAAAAGCGTGAAGCATATTGAGTTGCACAAGCACCGAGACCATTCAAGCCTAAGCTGAACTCGTAATTAGTATTGTTTTGGTCATATTTACCACCGGCATACAATTCACAATAAACCAACTCCCAATTATAACGTTGTTCGTTCTCATTGAAATCGACCGGTACGCCTCGACCTTCATCTTCAACCTGTAAGCTGCCATCTTTAAATCTGGTCACAGTTATCTTGTGTCCAAATCCGGCTCTGGCTTCATCAATTGAATTTGACAAAATTTCAAAAAACGAATGCTGGCAGCCGTTTAAGTCATCGGATCCGAAAATGACACTCGGCCGTAACCTAACTCTGTCAGCACCTTTCAAGGCAAAAATACTCTCATTATCATAACGCTCAGTTTTCGTCATCAATTATCCTCTCTAGTTTTTAGTTGTAAGTACTTCTACAATATGCTCATACAATTAATTACAATTCTTCGCAATTACGATTAATTACAATTCTTCGCAATTACGATTAATTACAATTCTTTGCGATTCTTTGCGATTCTTTGCAATTATATCACTTTGTTTATAATCTTATCATTTTTTGCCAAAATCGGCTTTTGTTATGTTTTTTAGCAAAAAACAGCTTAAATCAATTCAGTAATTTTTTCAAAACTAAATTATGTGTTATTTTATATTCATTATATTTTAAATTTATCAATTTGAGGTGAATTATGTCTTACAACATTGATACAAAATGTGTTCAAAGCGGTTGGAATCCTAAAAACATGGATCCGCGAGTTTTACCTATTATTCAATCAACAACATTTAAGTTTGATTCAAGTGAAGATATGTCAAAATGTTTTGATTTAGAAGAAAGCAATTATTTTTATACACGCTTACAAAATCCGACTAATGATGCAGTAGCAAATAAAATTGCCGATCTCGAAGGCGGAGTCGCCGCAATGCTGACTTCTTCCGGACAAGCAGCCACTTTTTATTCGATTGTCAACATATGTAATGCCGGTGATCACGTGGTAAGTTCTTCAGCTGTCTATGGCGGAAGCTATAACTTACTCGAACATACAATGAGAGATTTAGGCATTGAAGTAACTTTCGTGGAACCCGACTGCTCTGAGGCAGAACTCAATGCAGCTTTCACCCCTAAGACCAAGTGTGTTTTCGGTGAAACTCTAGCAAATCCGGCATTAAAGATTATAGATATTGAAATGTTTGCTAAGGTAGCACATCAACATAACGTGCCCTTGATCATTGATAATACGTTTCCTACTCCGATCAATTGCCGACCTATTGAATGGGGAGCCGACATTGTAATTCACTCAACCACCAAATATATGGATGGTCATGCCACTTCAGTCGGCGGTGTCGTGGTTGATAGCGGTAATTTTGATTGGCAAGCCAATACCGACAAATTTCCGGAACTTACCACGCCTAATGAAACATATCATGGAACAATTTTCACTGAAACATATGGTAAAGCCGCATATATCGGCAAGATGGTCACTACTCTAATGCGTGATTTAGGATCTATTCCGTCGCCGCATAATTCTTTTTTATTGAATATCGGTTTGGAAACTCTTCATTTGCGTATGGAAAGACATTGTGCCAATGCACGTAAGGTTGCGGAACATCTTAAAAACAATCCTAAAATTACTTGGATCAAATATCCGGATTTAAAAGATGACAGCGATCATCAATTAGCTCAAAAATATTTGCCCGACGGTTCCAGCGGAGTTGTTATTTTCGGTGTACAAGGCGGACGTGCAGGTGCTACAAAATTTATGGATTCTTTAAAACTGGCTGCTGTGGTAACTCATGTTGCAGATTGCAGAACCTGTGTTTTGCACCCCGCTTCGACAACCCATCGTCAAATGAATGATGAAGAATTGGAAGCTGCAGGTGTCAAACCGGATTTAATACGTTTTTCAGTCGGAATAGAAAATGTAGACGACATTATCGCCGACATTGACCAAGCTTTAAGTCAAGTTTAAAACAGATTAGCTTAAATTCAAGCTTTGTAAAAATCAGAAATCAGATATCAGATTTTTCCTTCAAACAACGCCAGGCTAGATGGAAAGCACGTAAAGAGGCAACTGTGCGAATTCTCTCGCGATTGCCTCTGATAATGTGTTTTTCAAAAGTAAGCTGTCCCTGATAATCAGCCCCTATATAGACTGTTCCGACCGGTTTATCAGGAGTACCGCCGTCAGGACCGGCAATTCCGGTAACTGAAATGGCTAAATCAGTCTTTAATGCCTTTCTGACGCCGCTTGCCATAGCTTCCGCACATTCTTTGCTCACCGCGCCATATTCTTGCAAAATTGAGGAAGGTACATTTAATATTTGTTCTTTCACTCTGTTGCTATACGAAACCACGCTTCCGGCAAAAACTTCAGATACACCGGGTATCGCGCCAAATTTAGCTGAAATCATTCCTGCAGTACAAGATTCAGCAAAACTGATCATTTGGCTTTTTTCTTTTAATAAAGAAAAAACAATCTCAGGTAAAGTCCTCGACCCATCTTCATAAATATATTGTCCTAAACGATTCTTAATTTCTTCAACTACCGGTGAGATTAAATCTGCTTCCGCATGACCACGCAATTTTCTTTGAGTTATCCGAAAACATACTTCCCCCGGAGAAGCATAAGGTGCAATAGTCGGATTAGTTTGGCGTTCAATTAAATCCCTAACCTCCTGTTCGGCATCGGATTCGCCAATACCCATCAGATGTAAAAACCGATGTTCAAATTCATAATTGACTCTTTGCTCAAGCCAGGGTTTTAAAGACTGTTCAAACATCAATTCCAGTTCGCTCGGCGGTCCCGGCAGGCAGGCAATTGCTTTCTTTTCCCCGGCATAATCAAAAACTATAATCGCTCCGGGTGCAGTTCCGTTATTATTGGGCATTGTTAATGCGCCTTGCGGCATCATCGCTTGTTTCCAATTATTTTCGGACACTGTGCGACCAATACCCGTGAAATAGTCCTCAATGCTTTGTTTGCTCACAGGATCCAAAATCAGTTTTTTATCTGCTGCTTTAGCTACTAACTCCATTGTGACATCATCAGCGGTAGGTCCCAGACCGCCGCTGGTAATCACCAAATCAGCTCGTGACAATGCTGTTTTCAGCATTGCCAATAAACGTTCCGGATTATCTCCGACGACTGATTGATAGTATGAGTTTATACCGAGTAAAGTAAGTTGATTGGCTAAATAATGAGTATTGGTATTTAAGGTTTGACCGATTAACAATTCGGTTCCTATCGCAACAATTTCTGCTGATTCAATTATTATATCGTTTGTTGTATCCATAGTTCTCTTTTTCCATATCGTTTGATATATTATGCCGCCGGTAAAGTCAGTTTTTTCTATGTTGCTGCTTCTTCTAAATGATTGCGATAAGCTATCAATGTATTTTCCAGTAAAACCGCTATCGTCATCGGACCTACGCCGCCGGGAACCGGAGTGATCGCTTTGACCAGAGGTTCAACTCTAACAAAATCTACATCCCCGACAACTTTATTTTCCGCATTACGATTAATCGCAACATCAATAATCACCTGCTCCGGATTGGTAAATTCCGGTGTAATAAATTTTTCTTTTCCGGCAGAAGTAATTAAGAGATCAGCTTGACGACTTAATTCAGCTAAATTTCGTGTTTTTGAATGTGCGATCGTGACCGTACAATCTTCATTTAAGAGTAAGATTGCAGTCGGCTTGCCCACAATATTGCTGCGACCGATAACCAGCGCCTTTTTTCCGACAAATTGATAGTTAATACTCTTTAACATTTTTATGATACCGGCTGCTGTGCAAGGCAACAATGATTCCGTGCCGGAGAATAAACGCCCCGAGTTGATCGGATGAAAACCGTCAACATCTTTAGCAGGATCAATCGCTTCAAGCACTTCTCGGGTTGGCAGATGTTTCGGCAATGGCAGTTGGCAGAGTATTCCGTCAACCGCAGAATCTTGATTTAATTTGCAAATCAAATCCAATAAATCTTCTTTGGTAATATTTGGATCGAGTCTATAGATCGTTGATTCAAAACCTACTTCTTTACAAGCTGTACTTTTATTCCGGACATAAATCTGAGACGCAGGATCATCTCCGACTAAAATTACAGATAGTCCCGGTTTGCGTAAACCTTGTTCAAGATATTGTTTTACTTGCTTACTAATATTTTGCTTTAAGTTTTCCGCAATTAATTTACCATCAATTATTTGTGCCATTAACTATTCCTTACTCTCGGGCTTGATTTGCATCATCTTCTGATTTTGCAGCAAAATACTCTTGTGGTGTAACCAATACCTTACGAGGTTTGCTACCTTCAAAAGGCCCGATAATATTTAATTCATATAGACGGTCAACAAGCCTGGCAGCTCTGGGATAGCCAATGCTCAATCTGCGCTGTAACAGAGAGATCGAGGCATATTCAGCTTCAATTACCAGTTTGATTGCATCTTCAAGTAACTCATCTTCTTCCGAATCCTGATTTAAAGCTGCCTTGGGCCCTGCACCTCCCGAACCGACCTGTTCAATTGCTTCTGCCACAGACTCATCATAATCAGTTTCATAAATGCCTTTCAAATACCGAGTTACCCGTTCCACTTCTGCATCAGTTACAAATCCGCCCTGTCCACGTTGCGGTTTGGAAGCGCTTTGCGGATAATAAAGCAGATCACCCTTGCCCAGAAGTTTCTCTGCTCCGCCCATATCTAAAATCGTGCGTGAATCAACTTGAGAAGCTACTGTAAAAGCTATTCTTGAAGGAATATTCGCCTTGATTACTCCGGTAATAACATCAACTGACGGTCTCTGGGTCGCAATTATCAAATGAATACCTGCAGCTCTTGCCATTGCAGTCAGCCTGGCAATAGCATCTTCAACTTCAGTCGGCGTAGTTGCCATCAAATCACTCAATTCGTCAATAATAATTAAAATATATGCGAGTTTTTCTCCTTCGATTTGACCGGACTCGATCAAAGTATTATAGGCGGTAAAATCACGAACAGAATTTTCCGCAAATTTTTCATAGCGATCTTCCATTTCCATAACTGCCCAATTTAACGCCCCATAGGCTTTTTTCGGATCGGTTACCACAGGTTGCAAAAGGTGCGGAATTCCGTTGTAAATATTTAATTCAACAACTTTCGGATCAATCATAATCATTTTGAGATCGGCAGGACCTGAACGATAAATTAATGAAATAATAATCGCATTAAGACAAACGGATTTTCCGGATCCGGTTGCACCGGCTATTAAGAGATGTGGCATTTTTTGTAAATCACAGAGGATCTCATTACCTTGAATATCTCTTCCGATACCTGCTGTCAATTTAGATTCAGCTTTTTTGAAAGCAGCTGATTCGATGATTCCTCTTAGAAGAACCGGATGAGTTTCTTTATTGGGAATTTCTATACCGATCACAGATTTACCCGGTATCGGTGCCTCGATTCTCACACCGATTGCCGCCAACGATAATGCAATATCGTCTGCCAAATTAGTAATTCGGGATACTTTAACTCCCGGCCCCGGAGCCAACTCAAAACGAGTTATGGTCGGTCCGGTAGTGTAATTAACTACTTTAGCATCTACTCCGAAATCAGTCAGAGTTTGCTCCAATCTGGCTCCCAAACTTTGGATTTCTTTTACACTTGTCGGATCCTGCCCATTTTTCGGATCTTCATTTAATAATTCGATCGGCGGCGGAATATACTTATCCGTCAAAGCAATTTGTTTCTGTTTTTTGATAATTGTTGGCGGAATCTTTACATCAGTTGAATTTTCACTGCGATCTTCCCAATGAGCTCTGCCTTGCTCTTCAATATGATCCAATTCTGTTTCAGTTATGTCAGTAGTTATTTGAGAGGATTGAGTTGATTCAAAACCTTCCTCTGATATTATTGTAGATTTTTCTTTATATGACAGATTACCTGAACTTGAAAATTTGCCTTGCCCGGTGTTTGATTGACCGGCATCTTTAGTGTCAGATTCAACTTGATTTTTGCCGGAATAATTGTAAGAAGCTAAATTATAGTCGAGATTAGGTTCTTCAGAGGTTAGTTTTTGATCTGCCGGATCAATCGACCAAGAACCTTCGGGCAAATCAAAACTGATTCGAGGAGGTTCTTCATAAATCTCGCCACGACCTTCTGCTAATTCTCTTTTAATCCATTCAGCAGAAACTTCTCGTTTATCATGTCCTGCAGTAGCTTTTGCCAAATCAAAACCGAATTCCGGTTCATTATCTAAATCTGTATCAAGATCATCTCCATCTGTTGCAGAATAATCATGTTTCATTTGAGCATAATCTGTCTTGCCTATTTCATAACTGTAGAGATTTGATTCTTCATTATCATAAAAGTCCGTTTGCTCATTTTCCCAAGCCATACTCTCGGCTCTCAGTCTTCTTTTTTCCTCAAGTTTTTGTCTCGTAGCTTGAAATGCATTCGCAGATTTTTGGACATAATGCGTGTACGAAACATTAAAAACAACTACTATCAGAGCTAAAATCATTGCAATTAAAATAATAATCGATCCGATTTTTCCTGCAACAACCGACAAGGCAAAACCGCAAATTCCGCCGACTAAACCACCACCCCAAGTCGTAGATTGAGACACTAAAGATGGTTTCAGGCCGGATTTCCAGAACAACGGTATTGATTTTAATACAGATGATTTGTTTCCTACGAACGTTGACCGTAAAACTTTTGCCGAATCCAATGTTATTGCTGATATTAAGATTACCGAACATAAAAATAGTAACACAGTACAATTTTTTCTGGTTCGCGATACTTGTTTAGTTTTAGAAAGCATCCGATCTAGACCGATTAATAACAAAACAACAGGAAATATCACAGCAAATGTACCAAAAAAACCGTAACCGATTTGTTTGAAAATCTTGCCGAGAATTCCGGTCATTTTTTCCGGCGCCCAAAACATAAACCCCAGAAGAATTGCCGCGGCAAGAATAAAGACAGAGATAATCTCATATACTTTATTCACTTTTTTTCTACTGTCACCAGTTGTGCTATTGTTATTTGTACTGCTTTCTGCCATGAGCATCATCTCCCGGTTCTCTGATTAAGGTCGAGTTTCCTCTTGTATTTTTTGTAAGGTCAACAATATCCCGATTATTGTTTTGCTGTCTTTGATCTGATTATTAATCACCATATCCAATGCCTGATTTAATTTATACTTTTTCACTCGTAAGAATTCACCCGGATCCAGATTCGGTTTACCGTGAGTCAGATCTCTGGCTAAAAATATATTAATAACCTCACTGCAATAACCCGGCGTAGGATAATACTTTGTCAAAAGTTCCCACTTTTTGGCAGTGATGCCTATTTCTTCCTTTAACTCCCTTTGAGCGCAAATCAAATGCTCTTCACCGACTTCTATTTTACCGGCAGGAATTTCTAAAATAGTTTCAGCAACTGAAATTCTATATTGCTCGACAAAATAAATTGTCTGATCGGAATCCAAAGCAACAACACATGCTCCTCCATGATGTTCAACAATTTCTCGAAAAGAGGTGCTGCCGTCAACTAATTCTACTTGATCAACTCGCACATTAAAAACCCTGCCCGCAAATTTTTGCTCGGAGGATGTGATTTTTTCCGTGAAATCTATTTGCTCTTTTTCTGTAATATGTTTCCGGGATTCTGTTAGAATTTCTTTTGACATCTTTTTGTCCTTTTCAAAAACCATATTATAAGCTATTTATTGTCTTTTGCATGAACTATATTATCCAGCTATATTATCAACTATTCTGCTTAATTTGCTGTACCGCTAATTGATCACAACGATTATTGTAGGGATTTTCAGCATGTCCTTTGACCCAAATCCATTTAATATCATGTTGTTCCGCAAGTTCCAACAACTCTTGCCATAAATCACTATTACTGACCGGTTGTTTTGCAGCATTCCGCCAACCGTTTTTTTGCCAATTTGCAATCCATTGCTCATTAAAAGCTTTAACTAAATAAGCTGAATCGCTATATAGATTAACTTTGCATGGCCGGTTCAATTCAGACAATCCTTTGATCGCAGCCGTTAATTCCATACGATTATTTGTTGTATCCGGTTCAAAACCCGAAATTTCTTTTTCAATAGATCCGACCTTCAAAATTGCTGCCCAACCGCCGGGACCGGGATTGCCTGAACAGGCTCCATCAGTATAAATATCTACTTGTGATTGTTCAGACATTAAACTCTCCTCTGTTATATAGAATTGCCATCTTATTTATAAGAACTAACATTTTATAATAAAAATATCATCTTTAATATCAACAATATAATAACATAATTGTAATCTTGATTAAGTTAGTAATTGATTACAAAAAACGAAAATAAAAAGTGATGTTTCAATTAAGATCGGCTGTCAAATTCAAATGAATCCCGGCAATTATATTAAAACACCACTTAAACAAAATAATTTTTAAATGAATCATCAAAACGGTAAATTATACGCCACGCTGACTTAACATGGTTTCTATCTCATCTTCATTTATGCCAACCATAGCTTCACCTAAATTTTCACTGATTGCAGCCAAGCGTTCCGGATCATCATAATATTTCACAGCTTCAACGATAGCTTTAGCTCTCTTCACCGGATCACCGGATTTAAAAATGCCGGAACCGACAAATACACCGTCTGCTCCCAGTTGAACCATCAATGCGGCATCTGCCGGAGTTGCGACACCACCTGCGGAGAAGTTCAATACCGGAAGTTTACCATTTTCGTGCACGTACTCCAGAATTTCATAAGAAACCTGCAAATCTCTTGCTGCAACGGACAATTCATCTGCACGCAAAGCTTGTACAGCTTTGATATCTCCCATAATTTGTCTCATATGAGTAACCGCTTGAACTATATCACCCGTACCGGGTTCACCTTTAGTTCTGATTAAAGACGCACCTTCTTGAATACGTCGCAGAGCTTCGCCCAGATCTCTCGCACCGCAAACAAAAGGCACTTCAAATTTATTTTTATCTATATGGTATACATTGTCTGCAGGTGATAAAACCTCGGATTCATCAACCATGTCAACACCGATCGCTTGCAATATTTGTGCTTCAACCAAATGTCCGATCCTTACTTTTGCCATGACAGGAATATTTACTGTCGCCATAATTTCTTTAATCATCGCAGGATCACTCATACGCGAAATTCCGCCGGCCGCTCTGATATCAGCCGGAACTCTTTCCAAAGCCATTACCGCTACCGCTCCGGCATTTTCCGCAACTTTGGCTTGTTCCGAATTTACAACATCCATAATAACGCCACCCTTTAGTGACTCAGCCAGTTGTTTATTAAATTTCATCAGCTGTTCCTCCTTTATAACTTACTCAAAACACGGATCATAATATAAGCTTATTTTAAAAATTAATCAATTTATATCTTTACTCTACAACTTGTACTTTCATCCTGCAAGTATCTTAAACTAACGTTTAGTGAATATTTATACAAAACGACATAATTACACAAATAACGCTTCTGATACGTTCAATCAAATTTCGGAATAGCGTTGGAGATTATTCATAATTATTTTTATCCAATAGACAATCACTTGTCTATTAGTAATAGATAGGGTTATAATATTTTTGTTATTTATATGTTAACAATATGTATTTTGATAAGTTGACAAACTGTATGGCTCTGTTAACTAAATATGAAACAAAGAGATCAGATCTCTTTTTAATTTTTAAGTTAACAGAACAAACTGTATTTGTAGGAGAAAAAATATGACACGCTATATCGGAACTACCGCACGTGGAATCAGAGCACCTATTTTTAAAAATGGTGATGATCTGGTTGAAATTGTACCGCAATTAATTATCGATGCAGCAAACGGCGAAGGCTATACCATTCGCGATCGTGATGTAATTGCGATGACCGAATCAATCGTCGCACGTACCCAAGGTAATTATGCATCATATGAAGACATCAAAAATGATCTTCTCACAAAACTTGAAGGACGCGAAGAAATCGGTTTAACTTTGCCCATTCTCTCACGTAACAGATTTTCTGTTCTTTTAAAAGGTATTGCCGCTGCTGTAAAAAAGGTTGTTATTCAACTTAGTTTTCCTGCAGATGAAGTAGGCAACAGATTATTTGATGATAATCTATTGATAGGTACAAGTATCAATCCTTGGAACGATGTGTTAGACGAGTCGATGTTTTTAAAAGAATTCGGCAAATCAGTTCATCAATTCACCGGCATTGATTACGTTGAATTCTATCGTAAAGTTGTTCAAGATGTGGGCGCAGAATGTCAAATTATCTTTGCTAATGATTGCCGCAAGATTCTTAATTACACGAAAAATGTTATTGCTTGTGATATTCATACCAGAGATCGAAGTATTGCACAATTAAAAGCTGCCGGTGCAGAATTTGTGATCGGTTTAATCGACATTTTAAACACACCTACAGACAAACATGGTTATAATGAGAAATACGGTCTTTTAGGTTCTAATAAAGCAACTGACTATGACATTAAACTGTTTCCGCGAAATTGTCAGATTATTACCGATCAAATTGCTGAAAGAATGTACGTCTTAACCGGAAAAAAAGTTGAAGTTATGGTTTATGGGGACGGCGCATTCAAAGATCCGGTAGGTAAAATTTGGGAATTAGCCGATCCGGTGGTTTCACCTGCCTACACTCCCGGCCTGCAAGGAACTCCTAATGAATTGAAGCTTAAATATATTGCGGATAATGATTACAAAGACCTTTCCAGTGAAGAACAAAAAAGATTAATCACTGAACGGATCAAACATAAAGCTACTACCGATAAAGCCAAAGACTCTAAGGGTTCGGAAGGAACTACACCACGACAAATAACTGATTTATTAGGTTCTCTTTCAGATTTAATTTCCGGCAGCGGCGATAAAGGAACTCCTATCGTTTACATCCAAGGCTATTTCGATAGTTATGCGGATTAACGGGTTATATCATTATTTATCCTGCACTTCTGCAAAACTATTTTAAGTAAAATCTGCAGCAAATCCTGCATTTGTTCATAATTTCCGATTAACAATTGTAGTTGTTAAGAAATAGAATCGCGGTTACAAAAGATCAATAATGGTCTTCCGTAAGTGCGATTTCCAATTTTAATAATGTTCATTTTGTTTTAACTTATCTTTATGTTTTAATATATATAATTGTAATAATTGGAGAATTGAAAGATTATGCAAATTTTAGTTACCGGTGGCACAGGTTATATTGGAAGTCATACTGTTGTTGAATTATTAAATCACGGTGATGATGTTGTTATTGTTGATAATTTATCGAATAGTCATCCTATTGTACTTGAACGTATTGAAATTATCACCGACAAACGTCCTGATTTTATAAAGGCAGATGTTTGTAATTTTGAAAAAATGAACGAGGTCTTTTCAAAGTATCAATTCGATTCGATAATTCATTTTGCAGGTTCTAAGGCAGTTGGCGAAAGTGTTGAAAAACCTCTTCTTTATTATCGTAACAATATAGAATCTACTTGGGTACTTGTAGAATTGATGGAAAAATATAATGTACCTTCTATTATTTTCAGTTCATCAGCTACTGTCTATGGTCAACCGGATATTAATCCTATTACAGAAGATTTTTCATATCAGTGTACCAATCCTTATGGGCGTACCAAAATGATTAATGAATTATTTTTGAAAGATACAACTGTCGCTTATCCTAATATTTCAGCAATCAGCTTACGTTACTTTAATCCGATCGGTGCTCATGAATCAGGTTTAATCGGTGAAGATCCCCAGGGAATTCCCAATAATTTGATGCCTTATATTACGCAAGTAGCTATTGGTAAGCTCGAAAAACTGTCTATATTCGGTGATGATTATGATACTCATGACGGAACAGGTGTGCGGGATTACATTCACGTTGTTGATTTAGCAAAAGGACATGTAGCTGCCGTCAATTATTTACAGGAACATAAAGATACTTCTTTCTTAGCAGTTAATTTAGGAACAGGCATAGGCTATAGCGTTCTAGACATAGTACATGCTTTTGAAAAAATAATAGGTAGAGAAATTCCCTATCAAATAACTGATCGCAGACTGGGAGATATTGCCACTTGTTATGCAAATCCTAAAAAAGCCAAAGAATTATTAAATTGGGAAGCTAAATTCGATTTAGAAAAAATGTGCGAAGATAGCTGGCGTTGGCAAATCAAAAACCCAAAGGGATATGTAAGGAGCAACGTCTTCTAGTTTGTCTTGCATCTATTATATTTTTAAATATTATAAATATTCTAAGATCTGTCTATATTGAACTAAATTATTTTACATGACTATATGCGTCTAACCTATAGCCGGAGCAGTCTCAAACTTCTCAAAGCTAAACCACGTCTAACTTTTATTTTTACCTGCTAATACTTATAATCTTAAGGCGACATACAAGAACAGCATAGCCAACACCTGACGGTTTAATTAACATATATTTTCCATCACCAGAAATGCCATTGACATTTTGGAAACCGCGCTTTCGGAAGGCCATTGGCTCGCTCTTGGAAGTCCACCGCCGCGGAGTGAAAAGGCCATACTCCGCGGAGTAAGAAGGCCACCCTCCGCGCACTAAAAAGGCCAAAGACAAATCGAATATTACCTTCTACACTTAAAATACCGCCTCTATGGCGGAATTTTAAAGTGGGAGGTTTGAAAAATGTCTTCAAACTATGTAGAAGTATTACGAACCGCATTAAGTGGAGTCAGTGGTCGTCAAACATCAAAGCAACATCGTGTTTCTCGAGATACCGTATCAATCTTACTCCGGTATGCACGAAATCAAGGCTGGAAGGATGTCAAGGATCTGGAGCACGTAACAGAAGATGATCTGCGAGTATTATTTTCAGGTTCTTCCGGAAAACAAGGAAGAAGGGATTCGTCCTACACATTCCCAGATTATGAATATGTCCATCAGGAACTCGGGAAAGCACACGTTACCTTGACTATGCTCTGGGAAGAGTATGTAGAAACTTGTATTTTGGAAAACAAGCGGTATTATCGGGAGACTCAATTCCGTCGCTATTATCATCAATTCGCTAAAAGTAAAAAATGTACCATACGTTTAGAACACAAACCAGGTCTAGCCGTACAAGTAGACTGGGCTGGAACTCGTATCTGTTACTACGATGAAGAAATCGGAGAATTTCAAGAATCTTCTCTCTTCGTAGCTGTTTTACCTTGCAGCAATCTCATCTATGCAGAAGTCTTCCGGGACGAAAAATTAAGCTCCTGGATTTCAGGTCATGTGAATTGTTTCCGTTATTTTGGTGGTGTTCCCAAAACAGTTGTTCCGGACAATCTTAAAACCGGCGTCACTAAAGCAAATTTCTATGAGCCAACGATTCAGCAAAGTTATCAGGAAATGGCCGATTTTTATGGCACCGTTATCCTACCGGCGCACATTCGGAAACCAAAAGACAAAGGAGCCGTAGAAAATTCAGTCAAAATTGTCTCACAAAAAATTCTTGGTAAATTAAGAAATTATCAAATCCATAACTTTTTCGAGCTGCAAGAAACGGTTGCCGACGCATTAGAGCTGATCAATTCAACACCTCTGACAGGGAAAAACATGAGCCGGTGGGATGCTTTTCTTCAAGAAGAAAAAGACTACCTGCTCATGCTTCCCGCAGAGACGTTCGAGTTATCTGAATGGAAACAAGCCAAGGTGCAACCCAATTGCCATGTAGTGTACCAAGGACATTTTTACTCGGTCTCGTTTGAACATATAGGAGAGACCGTAGACATTCGAGCCACTCACCGTACTGTAGAAATATTCTATCATCATCAAAGAATTACTTCACATAAAATACTATGGGGAAAAGACCAATATTCTACCGTTGAAGAACATATGCCGCCGGGAAAACTGTTTTTTTTGACTGGGATCGTGATCACTTTATTCGTTGGGCAGGTTAGATTGGCACAGCGTGCAAGAAAGTCATTACCAGTATCATAGATCGTGCTGTTATTGAGCAACAGGCATATCGTTCTTGTTTTGGTTTGCTCTCTTTAAAAGACAAATATGCAGAGAAAAGACTGGAAGATGCTTGCCGGACTTTACTGGAAAGAGATGTCAGACAGCCAACATACAGTCAGGTGAAACGGATACTAGAGCGAAACGAAGATCTGTCGGAAGCAAAACAAAATGTTACATCGAAAAATCCAAAAGGATTTCGCAGAGGATCAGAATATTACAAAAAATGAGGTGGACTATGTTAATTCACGAAACAACAGAAAAACTAAAAAGACTGAGACTACCGGGTTTTGTTGAGGCTTTAGAAGAGCAACGACAGATATCAAGTTACCAAGAACTGAGTTTTGAAGAGCGACTGGGATTATTAGTCGATCGAGAACTTAGCAGAAGAAAAAGCAATACAATCAAGAGACTGATCCGACAAGCAAAATTTCAAAATTCTGAAGCCTGTATAGAAAATATAGATTACCAACCGGAGCGTCATCTAAGAAAACAACAAATTCTTGAATTGGCCAGCTGTCAATTTATAGATCATGCAAAAAACATCAGCATCTTAGGTGCTACAGGTGCAGGAAAAAGTTATTTGGGTCAAGCGTTAGGACAGGCAGCTTGTCGATTAGGATACAGCACAAGATATATCCAATTACCGGATATGCTGGATGAACTGATCATCACCAAGGAACGAGGAATTGAGGCATTCACAAAACTAAAACAGTATTACACAGAAGTAAGGTTGCTTATTATTGATGAGTGGCTCTTGTTTAAAATTAGCGAAGATGATTGTCAAAATCTTCTGCAAATTATTGATCGACGATCTGCAAAAAATTCGACCATCGTGATCTCACAATTCAGTCCGGATGAATGGATTTCACAAATTCCCATACAGGTAGCGGCTGAAGCTATCACGGATAGACTCACTTCACAAGCCTATGAAATCATTATTCACAGTAAAGAATCCATGAGAAAACAAGAAAAAATTGAGTAAAAAAACTAACTGGCCTTTTTTCTCCGCGCTGGATGGCCTTCGCTGTGCGCGGGTGGCCTTTTCACTCCGCGCCACTGGACTTCTGAAAGCGCGGTTTCCACATTTCTTATATTCCTACTCCGTAAACATCTGCTACAGCTTTATCCCATTGTCCTGACTCACGCAGAATGTGCTCAATAACATCGCGAACCGCTCCATGACCGCCATTGATATTACTTACATAATCCGCTATTTTCTTTATTTCAAGACAGCTGTCTGCAGGACACCCTATATAATCTACTAACATCATTGGCGGAAGATCATTTAAATCATCACCAATATACCCAACTTCTTCCCTTTTTAAGTCATATTGACTCATAAATGTCCTCAAAAAATCGACCTTATTCTTTACATTTTGAAAAAGGTAATCCACTTTCATCTCCGTCATTCTTCTTGTTGTAGCAGCACATTCTCTTCCCGTGAGAACCATAATTTCAATTCCAACACTGTGAGCGGCGAAAAAGCCTGCAGCATCCTTTGTACAGAACTTTTTTATTTCGTTTCCATTCTCATCATAATATATACCCGCATCCGTCAAAGTACCATCAACGTCAACAACTATAAGTTTAATACTCATTGTTTTCTCTCCTATCTATATCATAAGCAGATGGTGTAAGAAAATTAACCTTAATATCAAGATTACGTACTGCATTTGCAACGGCCAAATTAAATTTGTTTCCGTGTTTAGTATAAGTTCTGATGTTGGCTTTATAATAATTTTTCCCATTTCCAGTATAACCATCCGCTCCTGCAGCATATATTGCTTCCGGATTCATTTCCTTTAGCAATTTAAGAATCATAATAAAACTGTTGCATCCTTGATCAAATGCACCGGACAGACTATTATAATCAATCTTATAATCAGCAGTGCTATCTGCAAGATTAGATGTAATAATCGTCTTGCAAGAAATATATTCAATATTACTAAAACGTTTGTTGTTGCTAAAGAAAGCAAAATCAACATTATATAATTCAGGTATGAAATTTATCGATATTACTATAGGTTTTTCCAACTCCACAAATTTCTTAATCTCTGCTTTATGTGATACTATTGATGATCCAGGAGCAATTATAAGAACTTTTTCACCAGAAAGCAAACGGAAAAGCTCTGCTCTACTGTTAGAGTCATCAATTCGATTATTATTGTAATTTATATACAGAGAGTCCGCATAATCTGCGTCAAATGCTGTCTTTTTATTATTATCAAAACGAGCTAGGATATGGTTAATATCCCGTATTGTCAAGTCACCTTTTTTCAAGTAATGTTCAGCATAATTTCTATGCAGATTAAACCTTGCAGAAAGGAAATAGGCCGGCGTGTATCCCCATTTGGGTTCACCCTTCAACGGTGCAATATAATCCTGGATTGCATCCATCAGGTAATCGATATCGTAAGTTTTCCCTGTATAATCATTACAATAATCTGCTATTAATTCAATCGGAAGGTTTCCTGGGATTCTACCCATTCCCATTAAACTTCCATCTACCGAAACAGGACGATTCAGATGCTTATCTATAAATGCCTGCGCCAAACAGCAACTCAAGGACATATTTTCATGCAAGTGCAGTGCAACTCTAATATTTCTATCAAGGTTATTATCTATCAGCGAAACAATTCGATCTAGATCTCTCCGCTTCATGCTACCAAAAGTATCCACAATAGAGAATTGATATGGTTGTATCTGGTTTACCTGATCAATAATCCAAAGAATACGTGCGTCCGAATAACCCATAATATTGATTGGATTGATCGACAGCTTATATCCTTTGGCTTTAACTTCCCGGGCAAAATCCATGCCGTCTTCGATATCATAATCATGAGCCGTAATTCGTATCATCTCGATTCCGCTACCGGTGTAATGAGTCAATTTATTGATGTCGTAATTGCTTCTCATAGCCATAGCTGAATACATTGTGCTTCCTGTATTCTCCGGCAAAAGCCTGTTAAGTTCCTCTATATGATTGCATACTGTAATATCAGGATCATACCCTTCAACATTACGCAAGAAACCAACCTCAACAACATCTATATTTGCCTTTGTAAGCTGATTGATAATGTCTCTTGCAATATTAAATTCAAACTTCCAGTCGTTCACATACCCGCCATCGCGCAAAGTGCAGTCAAGCAACTTCAAATCATAGGATTCCATCAGTGATTTCCTCCCTTCATCATTTTGATTACCATTTCAAGATCTTTTTCCGTATCAACAGATAAGCTGTGGCACTCGGGTACTAGGCAGAGTTTCAACTGTTTTCCGTAGTCCAAGAACCTTAACGTATCAATTCCTTCAATCAATTCAAGCCGTTTTGGCTTTGAATTTTTGTAGAAGTCAAGCATTTTTTTGTTATATCCAATGATACCAACATGCTTATAGTACCTAAAGTCAATTGATTTAAACGGATACGGAATCGGTGTTCTTGACATATACAGAGCATTCATGTTATCGTCAAACACCATCTTAATATTCGATGGATCCATTACCTGAGCCGGATCTGTCATCTCCGTGATAATATTTGTGCCAAATTCTATGTCTTGCGGCACATTTTCCGGGATAGCTGCTGCAACCGCTTCGGTATTAATCAACGGCTCATCACCATTTAGTTGCACATAAAAATCTGCTTTAATCGTTTCAGACATTTCTTGTAACCTGTTTGCCGCAGTTCTATGGGTATTCGCCGTCATAATAACCGGAATATCATTTTCTTCGCAAACACGTTTAATTCGTTCATCATCCGTTGCAACATAGACTTCATCCAGTTTTTCAACAGTACACACTCTTTTATATACCCACCAAATCATCGGATGGCCTAAAATTTCTTTTAATGGTTTTCCCGGCAAACGAGAAGATTCATATTTTGCCGGAATAATACCTACTACTTTCATAATCTATTGCCTTTCTTTTTTAATGTATTCTTTATCCTTTTTAATTTATTCTTTATCCTAAAGACATAAGAAACAACAGGAATGTTTTTCAAAAACGCTTCCGAATGAAAGTATTTTCTCGCCCATTTTTTATAACCAATTTTATTTATATCATTATAAAAATTGTCTCTTTCTTGAGGTCGATGTGTTGGACGAAGCAAATTCTTATTTCGCTCCGTAACCCAGTCTAATTTTGTTTTGTACAAATCCAGCGAATCACTCACAGTATTAAAAAGTCGTTCTCCGGCTTCACTATTTACCAATACACACGAAATTGCATGACTTTTTCCTGCATTTGCCTTGCACAAATCCGAATGGTGTTCTATCGCCCACGAATAATCTCCAACTGTGATGTCCCCTACTCTTTCTAAACAAGCATACGGACATTTGTAACACATTTCATTATAACTTTTGAAATTATAGAATGCCTCATAGTAAGGATCATAAAAATAAGGTTTTTGAATCTTTTTTTTATTCTTTGAGCATTCCAAGAAGAAGTAGTAGTAGTTATAGTAGTAGCCCGGCTTAAGTCGAAATTCATATTTATCTACAGGGCCTTTTAGTTTAGCAGACCACCATTCAATAGCTTGTTTAAATAGTTGAGCAGAAGGAACACCATGACAAATGAGATCAATACAGTATAAATTTTCGTATGGTTCCATGAGAAAATTGCGGAGTCCTGCAATCTGACATGGAGTTCCGACATATAAAACAGCTATTCCCGCCAGCAAATCTTGCTTTACCTGACTGTATGTATGTTGTGTATCACTTTGTATATATTTGGATCTACGCAAAACATCTAACTCATCCTTATCTTCGATTCTATATTGAACGGGCTTCAAGTCTTCATTAAGTCTGCAGCCATAAACACTTCCTCTCCTTTTCAGAACATAGTCAGCAAATGCAGAAAACATGCCTCCTGAAGAACTCCTACGCACTACAGCATCTTGTTTATGTACAGCAGCAAAAATCTTGCTAGTTACAGGAAAAGAGTTCTTTTTTAATTCCGCAGGACAAATCTGTCTACACAAACCGCAATTAATACATTGTGAAGTATCTATGTTTGCTTTAAGAAACCCCTCATTATCATTACTAATGTAAATCGCATGTTTAGGACAGATTTGTTCACAAGCCCTGCAACCACAGCAAAACAAATTATCTTTTATGCTATTGCTCTCCACCCTCGTTATACCTCAATTGCATTATTTCCGTTAAATTAAAGAACAGCATCAAGTGCATTTTTTAAAAATTTAATGGACTCCTTTCGGTGAATACTCAATTGTTTTTCAACCTCCCTATAGTCTATTGGCTTACCACAAATAAAGTTGTTGTTTGTCACATATCGTTCTTCTAATGATAGCATTTCTAACAAATCTTTCATTCTAGTGCTTATGTCTATTCCACTGTTGTAACATCCAAATGTATAAAAATCCTTATGTAGGATAATAGAAAAAGCCGTACCATGAAATGAATCACATAGGACAACACTTGCAGAGTTAATCAGTGCTAAAAAATCAAGTGGTCCTGCGTCAATTGAGGGAATTCCATATTTTTTCAATCTCTTTCTTAGTACAGTGTTTTCTCGTGTTTGGAGATCATATACAATCTTATAATTATTTTTCTTAGCAAGCTGAATAGCTAAGGACACAATATTTTCATTATATGTAAGCATATACATATAAATATATTTCTGCTGACATGGACTCTGTATATTTTTAAGCAAACTGATATATGAATCAGCTTCTAATAAAAACACAGGATCTAAAACATGATATACCTTTTTATCTGTAAGCTGCTCTATATAGTGCACAGCAGTTCGCTCTCTTAAAGAAATTGAGTTAAAATCCGATATAAGATTTTTATATAAATCTTTTAGACTATCTAAAACACAAGGGTCATCTGTCCCAATACTCGCTGCATATGCAATCTTTATTGTTTTGTTACCGGCAAATTGCAAAAAATACACCTTCGAATGTATTCCTTCTGCAATTTGTGGTTTCCAAACCACATCACTTCCCACTACACATGCCGAAAAATTCATATTGAAGACTTCCGAATCCAATTCTGTAGTTCTTGATGTCCTACTCAAATAATATTTCCTAAATTCTTCATACTTATTATGTCTTTTCTGAAGTTTACGTCTAAAACTTCGATTGTCCGACTTAATATAAAAAAATGCACTTTCTGCTCTTCTTCTTATATAGTTTAATATTTTTTTTATAAAAACAGTATTCACTGTTTTTGCTCCACCATCTGCATAGTCGATAATCACAACTTTTTTATTTGGTTCAAGTTTTTTTATTGTCTGTTGTAAACTGTATGCTAACCAAACCGCTCCCGGATTATCAAACCATTGGAGATTAATCAATCCTATCATTTTTTCTCCTATTACGAATCATTTTTATCAATGCAAAAAAGTAATCTCTTTTCAAAATAACAACCACAGATACAACTATAAAAATGCTCCATCTAAATTCAGGAAATGGATACAAATATGTTATTACAATTGATGCCAAAACAAGAAATAATCCTATACCAAAGCTTCCTCCAACACTTACTCCTACGCCCCCCAGCTTTGATTCAATTACTCTTAAAACAAAAATATGCATAACGCTATTAAACAGGTAGCATGCCAATGTAGTGTATGCTGCCGCAATAAATCCATATTTCGGAATAAAAAGGTAATTCAGCAAAATATTCAACCCAGCTGAAAGTGTAGAGCAGATCATGACTGGCTTTGTTTTCTCATAATAAAATTCAAAAATAGAATAAATATTATACAGCAGTATTAGATACATACTTGATGCCAATGGCGGAATTACATATACCGCCTCAGCATACTTCGCTCCTGCAAGAATCGAAATCGCTTCGGGCGCAAGCATTATTAGCATAAGATCAATTCCAGCATAGATACAACAGATAACATTGATTGTTTTTTTCATGGCTCCAAATTTATGATTCTTCATATTATCATAACACCACGGTGTTAAAGTCATTGTTAATGAAGAATTAAGTATCAATAGTAATGAAGCAGCCGAATATGCGACACTATACAATCCGTTTTCAGATGCACCACACATTGATGTGATCATAACCCTGTCAGACTGATTCAAAATAATTAAAGATAAATAATGCGGTACAAGCGGAAGATTAAATTTTAGAGCAAAGGACCAATACTCTTTATTATATATTTTTTTATTTTTAGAAAAAGCCAACACATAAAATATTACACCCAACAGGATGTAAATAGCGTTTTGACCCCATACCTTGCCTACCGCCTTGTTTTCTGAAAAGAATATGAATACTACTGACAACAGCGGCGATAATATCGATACTATTAGTGTAATGATAATCAGATGTTTATAATTGTATTCATACTTAACTCTACTAACCCAACAACCATATGAGTTGTAAAGAAGACATTGCAACGCCATACACAAAAGCAGTGAAACAGGTAATGACATAATTTGAGACAATGGATTACGAAAAATCATAAGCACTGCAAAGCCAAGCATACCCAAAAGTATGGAAAGCCCTAATGTTGCAGAAGTATATGCATCTCGATCCTTCTCATATTTCATCATCGCATTATTGTAAACTCCGGCATTAAGATTTAGCGTAATGAAAATACTAAGTATGTTATACCAAGCCCAATAATTACTAGAAATCCCATAATCACTCGTAGATAATATTCTTGTAAAAATCGTCGTCATAATTACGGTTATAACCTGTGGGATAATACTACAAATCATAAACCACATTCCTGCCTTAACAGGTAAAGGCATATTGGTATATTTTTTCCGAATTTTTTTAATCATCCTTTTTTATTATCTTCTTCAACTTTTTTATCACATTCTCAGGAAGAATCTTCTTAACAAATTTCTTAATCATTTCTGTTGGATATATAATGGTTATAGCTATCACTGTACACAGCCAATATGTAAATGGTTGTTCTTGCTTAAATACCGAATATATTTCTTTATAAAAATGGGTTTTATACCAAAGCCCATAATATCGTAACTTTGCAAGATTCATTATCTTATGTTTCTCAAATTTATCAACATCAAAAGATTTCTTATAATTGCTTAGTTGGTTTAATACATAAAGTGCTCCAAGCATTTGCATACATTTTGCACATTTTCCGCAATTTTCATTTCCACACATACATACCGTGAGTTTATCATATGTTACTGTATATCGAGTAATATACTTTGTTCGCTCAAACCTAGTTGCTTCTAGTCCAGTTGAATAAAATGTTGTTGATTCATTACTGGCAACTAGCAGATTAAACATATCGTAATCGTCATTTACTTCTGAGGTAATATCAAATTTCTTAATATCAACCCCAGCAGAAATGTAATATTTGGAAAACAATTTCTGTATTCCAAGAATAGCACCGGCCATACGGAATGTTCCGGAGAAGCTATGGTTTTCTTGGTAAATCTCCATTAAGTTACTATTAATTTCTATTAAAGGCAAATTTAACTCACTAGATACCATTTTTGCCTTTTTTACTTCTTTTTGAAACCAGTAATATGAAAACTCACCACCCTGATATCCAAATGATCCAACATTCATTGTTACCAAATGGGTAAGCTGAAAGTCTTTTTCATTAATATCAATGTGTTTCAAAATAGAATAGAAGGAATCATTTCCACAAGAAACCCCTGTACCAACTGCTCCTTTCATGTTATAGTTCGCTGATGAGCATGGGCACAACAATTTGATTTTTTTAAATGTCTTCTGATATTTTGATAAAATCGGTATATAATAATTGCGTAGCTGGTAACTCAACTTCTCCGAAATAGGAATTGAACTCTTTATATCAAGACCTTTGCGCATTGCCAGTGGGATTAGTGCAATTGCAAAGGCATCTATTCTTTCATCGCAAACATATCTACTGTATTCTGAAGGGTAATCAAACCAGCATTCTTTTTCAACTCCATCTATCTTAAGGGAAGCAACTAATCTTGTCTTTGATTCATATTCCTGCTTGCTTATTGCCTCAATATACATCTGGCTCTTCACAACTATTCAACTCCTTTCACTTAATCATAATCTGTTTCCTGCAAAAATCAAAAACGCTTCATTAACTGACTCGTTTTAATGGTGCTACGTTAAGAAAAAGAACAAGTTAAACAAACAGAAATCTATGCTACCTTCGTCTGTAGCGATTCCAGCTGATCCTCGTATTGCTTGGGCGATAAATAATTACAGTGACTATGCGTTCTAGTCGTATTATAAAATGCTTCAATATATTCAAATACCAATTTTCGTGCATCTTCACGTGTCTTAATCTTAAACCGATTTAACCATTCTCTTTTGATAAGGGCATGAAAAGATTCCATGCATGCATTTTCCCAAGGGCTGGCCTTTCGTGAATAGCTGGGATCTATATTACCCAATGCCCGGTAATAAGTAGCACTGACATACTGAGAACCACGATCAGTATGAAGGATAAGAGCCTCACTGCTTTGACGCTTTTTCTTGGCTGCCTCGACACACTCTACCACCCATCTGGCCTCTAGCGTATCCGATAATCTCCAAGCAATTATCCGACGTGAATACAAATCCATGATGCTGCTTAAATAGCAGAACCCTTCATCTGTCGGGATGTAGGTTATATCTGAGCACCAGACGCTGTTAGGTGAGGATGGGTTGTAATTTTCTCTCAATAGGTTTCGCAAATTACTGTCAAAATCAGGATCAATTGTCGTAACAATGTAGAGCTTCACATAACAAGCCCTGATGCCCGTTTCTCGCATGTAGTTACTAACTGTTTTTACAGAAATTTTATGACCTTCCTTACGAAGTTCTTGACAGATTTTGGGTGCGCCATAGATTTCTCTGGATTTATAATAAATAGATAATATTCTTCGCTTGATCATTTCTTTTCTTTGGCTCCGGCAGAGGGACAATTAAGGCGCTTCTTGTAGCTGTGATAACCACTACGAGATAATTCCAAATTAAATAGAATACCACTTACATTAACTTTATGTTCCTTAGCATATTCATATGTCATAGCAAATAATTCTTTCTTTACTCGCCGATTATTTTGATTGTTTTTTTTAGAATCGCAAGCGCATCCTGAGCGTCTTTCAATTCTCGCTTTAACCTTGCTATTTCCTTAGCCTCATCTGAGGAATAATTACCTTGACCACGAAACTCCTCTCCTTTTCTGGATTTCCTTAGCCAACCATTTAATGTATTCTTATTAATACCAAGATTCCTAGCACATTGAGCTACTGATAACTCCGAGTGAGTTTGTACGTATACTACTGCATCTTTCTTATACTACTGCATCTTTCTTAAATTCTTTGCTGTACTGCTGTTTCATAACTGATTTCTCCTTTGATTCATTATATTAGAAAAATCCGTTTGTTTCAGTTGTTCTTTTTTTATTCTAGTTCGGGTATGGTAAGACATTCCTTCAACTCGTTAATTGTATTAACTAGATGCAAACTCGTATGCTCCGCACACAGCTTTTCATATAGATTTGTTATATTTTTCTTCAAGCAGGAATCATCCGGTATTACCTTCATAAGCAATATACCCTTATACTTTTTCCCCAACATTGTTGCAGGTACAATCGCTGCCACCGATGCGATTGTAACAAGAGTTTTGTTGCTTAAATCAATGTTCATACAAATCACTTCCCACGGAATACTTGTATTTTTATTAGTTTTATAACCTAGTTTTTTAAATCGATTTTCCGGATTACGTGGATGAGTTTTAATAAAAAGATTCTCTTTTCCAACAATATCGGCTATTTTATCAACCATTTCAACATCATTCACATCGTAGCCGTCAGCATAATAAGATTCTTCAAAAAATATAATCGGTTCTTCATAGGAATCCACACTTGGATCATACTTAAAAACTTCATTGTAAAGATTTACAAGTTCTTTGTTTCCAGCGTCAATCAAATTCATTCTTTGTACACTAAAACTAGGCTTATATGTCATAATAGAAGGATTAAAAACAAACATTGTTTCGACATCGCAAAATACATTATCTACAAATCTGCGAAACCATGTTTTATAGATAGGCCTTTTATAAATTTTTCCATCATTTGGAACACTTCCAAACATTGTTAAAAAATCAGAGTACCAGCCGGAATAACTTGCATACCCATCTTCAAACATAATTGCTTTAATTTTTCTGTTTCTTTTTCGAAGCATTCGATAGACACCACTAGCACCATGGTCTAAATTTGCAAACAAATAGCTATCATAGGATGTATCAAATATGTTATCATCTCCCAGCAGTCTTTTAAGCAATGCAACACTGTTTTTATCAGGATACAGTTCTTTAATATTGTATGGAATTACATTTTCGAATACTTGAACACTCTTAACAGAGCTTGCCAGTTCCAAATAATTTGATATATTGTCTGTTATGACGGCATCTGCGTAATATTCCGCATACTCTGCTTTTCTCAAATTAATAGCCACCATTAACTGGTATGGCGTATTAACCAAAAACAAACACTTTTTTTTCATTACACACCCTATCTTTTATTATTGCAAAATCAGTTAATTTACATGTATTTGTCATATTCTGCATATTCTGCTTTTATATAATTTTATTACAGACTCTTTGTAACTGCAATTTACCTAGCAGGATTTCTACCTGCCAGATTATTATGGCTACATTTTTAGTTGCAACACTTCCAATTGCAATAACTGCATTAAAACCACTGTAATAACATATTTTATGACTAATTTTGCTCAATAAAAAATTATCCTTTATAACATTATCGTCAGTACTTGCACTTGTCAAGTTGGGTATTGATAAAAATAATGAAAAATAATATAGGCTAGAGTGTAAAGTTAAATTTCAGTTCAAACTCTTTAGACTGGAATTTAACTTTGCAGTTAAAGAAAGAAAATAATATAATGAAGAACACTAAGTTCAGAATAAACACCAAAATAAGTTGGTATTTATGAGGTAGTTCTTATGAGTACTTATGTTCTCAGCAAAGAAGAAAGTCATAGAATAAATATCCTTAAATATATTTCAATTATTCTTGTGGTGTATATACATTCATATGTTGAGGAAGTAAATTTTGCTGATGGAACCGATACCTTGTTTCTTCCTTGGTGGTTACTTTCATTAGAAAATTTAGTATCGAAAGTTATTGCAAAATGTGCAGTTCCAATGTTTTTTCTAATCTCGTCTATTTTGCTGTTTAAGACACAGAGAAGTTACAAAAAAACGATTACTGGTAAAATAAGATCGCTTTTGATACCGTATTTGATTTGGAATTCTTTTTGGATTATTGTGTTTATCTTGCTTCAGAGTTTGAGTTTCACTGCACCCTTCTTTTCTGGAAGCAATATAACCATTATGCAGTCCTCTGTTACTGAATGGTTGGAATTGTATGGAATCGGCCCCTCTCTCCCCTATCCCCATGCTTATCCATTATGGTTTATGCGTGATTTAATGGTTATAACCCCATGCTTTCCATTTATAGGAAAAATTGCAAGCAAATTCTCGAAACCTTTATTAATTTGCTCAGTAGTGTTATTATTAGCACCAATTAATTTCCCATTAAAGCAAGCTATATTATGGTTTTGTTTGGGAGCATGCATTGTAAACTTGCAGATACATATAACCGTTTTAGATAGTATTGCTATGTGGAAAATTTCGCTTTTTTATATATTGTGTGCCTCCATTACATTAATCGCAGAACACTCTATAACATACAACCTTTTTATCTTTGTAAGTTTAGGCTATTGGGCAAGATTATCAAAATGTATTTTTGATTGCAAAATATCTAGAAATATTTTTATAAACTTGTCTGAGTGGACATTTATTATATACGTCGCACATGAATTAACTTTATCTTCACTAAAGAAGGTATGCTTAAGGATATTGCCTACGGAGCCAATATGGTTGCTGATTGAATACTTGGCTATCCCTATTATTGTTATTGCAGGGTGTAGTATTGTTGGTGTAGTTTTTAAAAAAACTGCGCCCAACCTTTATTCGATTTTAACCGGAGCAAGGTGATTATGGTACATACATTTATCCGTAAAACCGATAAACCTCAGTTTGTTTTACTCAATTATGCTTATATTTCAACGTTTGTTAGCAATCGTTTACTTTGAGAACCCACGCTACCTCATGGTAAGCGTCTAACCTATCGGCGTCTAGCCACCGGAGCACAACTTAGTTAGACTATCCAAAACTGGATGTCTTAAGACGTCTAAAAATGAATAGTGTAAAGGT
>JAAYRL010000021.1 GCA_012518795.1 Clostridiaceae bacterium | reverse complement strand
CTAACTTTTTTTCTAAAAAAAGAATTTGTTCAGCTGATAGAATCCGCGGCACAGATATTATAAAACATAAAATTCCATCTGAATTACATACCATCTTATTCAAGTAAATCTCATCAAAATCATTCGTAATTTTATAACTATTCAAATCTTCATTATTATTCGAAATATCTGCATGATCTTTAGTCGCTAAATAATGCCGGGAAAAATACGTTAAATCTTGATCTGAAAACTCTATTTTTAAATATGAAAATACATCCGTTAAACTTTGTTTCAAGCTATAACCTCTTCAGCTAATCATTTCGACAATGGTAATTATTTTTTATTTTCTTCTAAGTATTTAGTACGAGCTATTTCAATTTCATTTTTTAAAGCATTTAGTGCATTTTCTTGATTAACTTTTTCAACAACTTTTCCGTTACGGAAAATTATATAAATATCTCGGCCCCCGGCGATACCGCAATCCGCTTCTCTCGCCTCACCAGGTCCGTTTACGGGACAACCCATCACAGCAACTTTAATCGGTTCCTTGACTTCAGTTAACAAGGTTTCAACTTGTTCAGCTAAACTTTGTAAATCAACTTCGGTTCTGCCACAAGTTGGACAAGATATAAGTAAAGCGCCTCTTGCCCTTAAACCTAATGATTTAAGAATTGAATAAGCGGTTTCCACTTCCAGGATCGGATCTGCCGTCAAAGAAACTCGGATCGTGTCGCCGATTCCTTCAGATAATAGTGTACCTATACCTACTGCGGAACGTACAATACCTTCTTTCGGTGTTCCTGCTTCAGTAACGCCTAAATGTAATGGATAATCTACTTCTCGAGATAACTTACGATAACTGTCAATTGTTAATTTCGGATCAGATGCTTTAATTGAAACGCAGATGTCATGAAAATCATATTTTTCCAACATATAACAAAACTTCAGAACTGAAGCAACCATCGAATCAGCGTTCACTCCGCCCATCTTATCACGAATTTCCGGGTCTAAAGATCCCGAATTTACCCCGACTCGGATAGGAATACCTTTCTCCAATGCTTTTTTCGCAATTTCTTTAACACCTTGTTCAGATCCAATATTACCCGGATTAATCCGCAGTCCGGCAACTCCGTTTTCTAAAGCTTGTAAAGCCAACTTGGCTTGAAAATGAATATCCGCAATTACCGGGATTGGCGAACGATTAACTATAAATTTAAGAGCCTCGGCAGCCGCAAGATCCGGAACTGCGACTCGCGTGATTTCACAACCGGCTGCTGCCAATTCTTCTATTTGTGTTAGTGTTGCATCAATATCTCTGGTGTCGGTATTATTCATCGACTGAACAGCAATTGGAGCATTGCCGCCTACAGGTACATCTTTCAACCATAATTGTTTAGTGTTTTTTCTTATAAAATCCATTTATTATATGTACCTCAAATTAAACCAAATTAAATAATCAATTAATAATATTCAGTATCATTATAATTAAAATATTTTACGCAAATCAAAATAAATGACGAAACCGGCTAAAATCAAGATCAAAATCATACCGATCGCTGTGACTATATGTTTGAATTTTTCCGGCAAATCTTTACCTCTGATACCTTCAATTGCCAAGATTAACAAATGATGACCATCTAAAGGTGGTATCGGCAATAAATTAGTAAAACCGATTGCCACGGAAATCAAGATAAAATAAAACAATAATTGTTGAATCATTAAGCTGATATTGGGACTTTCTTGCACAACATCACCAAACATTTTTACGATACCTACAGGACCGGTGACACCTTCGGAAAACTTCATTGAACCGTTGATTAGCATAATTATGCCTTGAATTGTCGATTTAACAATTGACCACGGATATTGAACAGCCTGGTACAAAATATCTCCAACGGCTCGAGATTCTGTAAAATAAATCCCGTCATCAACCGGATCATGATAAAGAGTTGTTCTAACATCTAATTTAATCTCTTTTCCGTCACGCATCAATGTAAGATGAACGACGTCACCCTTTGATCGAGAAATAAGATCAGTTGCAGCACTATCGGAAAAAGGAATATCATTGACAAATAACAGCTTGTCACCGATCTCAATGACCGGATTGCCTTGATTCGAATCCGGTTCAACATGTAAAACAACATTTTCATTTTCACCGGTAATGCCTTGGATAATGCCTAAACGATAATTATCTTGTGTTCTGGGTTCTAATTCAAGCGTTTCCTGTTGTCCGTCCGGTTTCTTAATTTCTAAAAAAATCGTCTCTTGCGGATTAATTAAAGATTTTACTACAGAGTAGTCGGCACCCGTACGAATTCTCTGACCGTTTATGCGAATTATTTTATCTCCTGCACTCAAACCTTGCTCCGCTGCAAGCGAATTTTTCGGTGGTTCATCTGCGACAGGTATCATTACGCCAAAAGCTGAAAACAAAACAATTGATGCTAAAAAAGCAGTTAAAAAGTTCGCTGCCGGCCCCATAGCTACAACAATTGCTCTCATCCAGCGTGGTCTGTTGAAAAACAAACCGGGATCAGCAGGATCAATTGGCTCAGAATCAATAATTTCATCATCTTGATATTCACCGGCAAATTGAACCGATGCTCCGATCGGTAACAATTTAAAACTATATTTTATTCCGTTTTTTTCCGTGCTGAAAATTCTCGGACCCATAAAAATTGAAAATTCAATTATTTTGAATTTCAATGCTTTGCCTGCAAAAAAATGTCCGGCTTCATGCACTAACATCATTAAGCCAATTATTACCAAACCTACCAGTATTCCTACAATAGTCATAATATAACCTTTATCGTTACCTCTTTATCATCAAAATCCATCAGAGTATAATTATTAATATATTTCTCTTTCTTTATCTGCCTTGAGTAATAAGCAGTTCAGTATACTCTCTCGCCCATTGATCAGCCGCTAAAATATCATCCAATAATATGCTGCGATATAAAGGATGGTGACGAAACTTTTGCATTGTTGATTCCACCATAGTAGAAATTTCAACAAAGGAAATTTTTTTATCGACAAAAGCTTGCACAGCTATTTCATTGGCAGCATTCAATACAGCAGGCATTGCTCCATCTTCAGCCTGGGCTTCATATGCCAAACGCAGAGCAGGAAAACGCTCCAGATCCGGTGCTTCGAAACTTAGTTGACCGAGCTCAGCAAAATTAATTTTCGGTTTGTCAGGCATCGGCAATCTCATATCATAAGTTAAGGCATATTGAATCGGCAATTCCATATCCGGCATGCTCATTTGAGCTATTACCGATCCGTCAATATATTCTACCATTGAATGGATTATGCTTTGCGGATGAATTATGACTTTTATTTGACTTCCTGCTAAATTGAACAAACGACTGATTTCAATTAATTCTAAGCCTTTATTCATCATAGAAGCTGAATCGATTGTAATCTTTTGTCCCATTGACCAGACAGGATGATTTAAAGCATCTTCCACCGTTATTGAATCAAATTGTTCTTTGCTGTATGTGCGGAAAGGACCGCCGGAAGCGGTTAACCATACGTTATTAATTTCTTCATTTACTTGTTTTTTACCGGCAATACATTGCCAGATTGCTGACGGTTCACTATCCACCGGATAAATTTTAGCACCGTGTTTTTCAGCTTGTTCTAAAACATATTTTCCGGTAGAAACTATGGTTTCTTTATTTGCTAAAGCAATCGTATGTTTAGCTTCAATTGCTGCAAGTAAAGGTTTTAATGCAGCAAAGCCGATTATCGCAACAACAATTGTGTCGCATGCGCTCTTAGCTAATTCGATATTACCCTGATCACCATAGAGAATTTCAGTTTTTATTTGCGGTACATTTTTAATGCGTTCAGCCAATTTAACAGCCAAATTAAGATTCGCAACTGCTACTTTCTGTGGATTAAATTCCTTGATCTGTTCATATAACAATTCAATATTATTAAAACAGGATAAACCTACAACTTCAAAGTCTAAGCGTCGACATACGTTAAGAGTTTGTTGACCGATTGAACCGGTCGAACCTAAAATAATTATTTTTTGTTTTTGATTAATTTCCATGTGTAAATACTAGAAAAAATAAACCAGTAAAGCAATTGTCAAAATGCTGATAAAAGTAAAATATGTGCTGTCAAAACGATCCATAATGCCACCATGTCCCGGCATTAAATTCGAAAAATCTTTAATCCCGCAAATTCTTTTTATGGCAGATGCTAACAGATCGCCGATTTGAGTCAAAATGGCAATGATAACCGCAATAACAGTAACAAATATTAAAGTTGCTAAGTTATATTCAATTCCAAGCAAATTTGGAACTAAAAACACCAGTAACAGAATATACATTATAATTGTGCCTACAATGCCGCCGTAAAAACCGACAAGAGTTTTATTAGGGCTGATTAAAGGAGCCAATTTCTTTTTTCCCCATAACATTCCGCAGTACAAAGCAGCTGTATCGCAGACCCATGGAGTCGTAATTGCGAGAACAAATAAATACCAGCCAATAGGCAAAGCATATAACAAGAGAAAACCGGCAAATAATGGGAGTGAAACATATAGACCGGCTGCAATGTTTAATACGCCTTGTCGTAAGCCGTTTGCTCCTTGCAAAAATAGAGGTTTAAATAAACTGTATAGGCTTAAAGTTAAAATAACAACTGTATATATAATCAATAGTTTCCCTAAAAGAATTCCGTCGATATCGAGCAAAATCTCTGAACTAACTCCAATTGCCAGTGATCTGACCAATTGAGGCGAGTAGACTTTATTACCGCTCAACAATATATAAAAAAAGCTCGGTAAAAAAGCCAAATTATATAACATTAAATTAATCCGATTAAAATTTAGATCAATTTTTCGTAAGGCATTACTGAATTCTCCGGATGCTAAAACTCCGATTATGATAAGTAAAGGCAAAGTAAAATGGACTGAAAAATATCCGGGAATAATGAAAATACCCATTATCAATCCGAAAATAATGGCTGTAGTCACACGAGTTTTCATCTGGCATCTCCGTATCTGCGATCGCGTCTTGAATACTCTGCAAGTGCTTCATATAAATCTTCTTTGGAAAAATCAGGCCATAGTTTATCAATAAAATACATTTCAGTGTATGATAACTGCCATAATAAAAAATTTGAAATCCTTTGCTCTCCCCCGGGTCTGATTAACAAATCGGGATCCGGTAAATCCCCTGCATAGAAAAAATCAGAAAAATTTTCTATAGTAAGTTGATCATTCGTCATTGTTCCGTTGAGCAAAGCTTCTCCATACAATTTACATGCACGGACAATTTCTTGTCGAGAACCATAACTCAAAGCAATATTTAAGATGATTCGATTGCGTTCTTGTGAATCACGTTCCGCTCTTTGCACAACTTCCAATGATTTTTCGGGTAAATCAGACAATTCTCCGATAAAACGTAAACGAACACCTTCTGCCCTCAGTTCATCTTCGTATTTACCGAAAAATTCAACAATTAAGTTCATTAAAGAATTGACTTCATCTTGTGAGCGTTGCCAATTTTCAGTTGAAAATGCATATACGGTCAGATGTTTTATATTATAATCAGTACACCAACGCACAACTTGACGCAGTTTTTCTGCACCTGCACGATGTCCTATTTTACGTGGCATAAGTCTTTTTTTAGCCCATCTTCCATTTCCATCCATTATAATCGCAACATGGTTGGGAATTTTCAGATTTTCAGTTTTATCATTTTTTAAATTCTTCATATATTTTAAAATTTCAAAAAAATAAGCCGGCAGAGCCGGCTGAATGAATTAGTATGCCGTAAAGACTAGATTTCCATCAATTCTTTTTCTTTTCTTTGAACAGCCTTATCAATTTCGTCAGTATACTTATCAGTTAATACCTGCATATCCTGCTCAAAATTATAAAGTTCATCTTCACTGATTTTATTTTGTTTTTGATGTCCGCGATAAGTGTCTATACCTTCGCGTCTTACATTACGAACTGATACTTTTGCACTTTCGCCCATTTGGCTAACTTCACGTGCCAATTCTTTACGACGCTCTTCCGTCAATTGGGGAAATACCAAACGAATCAATTTGCCGTCATTTTGAGGATTAATTCCCAAATCTGACATATTAATAGCCCTTTCAATCTCCTTAATCATATTAGATTCCCAGGGCTGGATTGTAATCATTCTCGCTTCAGGCACTTGAATATTTGCAACTTGATTCAGCGGTGAATCAACGCCATAATAATTGACAGTAATTTTATCCAAAATACGAGGATTAGCCCTGCCAGCTCGAATAGTATTGAAATCTTCTTCTAAAACCTTGAGAGCGATTTTCATCTTATCTTCATAAGGGATTAAAGATGCTTCATTTACCATAATATCTGCCATAAGAAAGCCTCCGTTTCATCTTGCTCTAGCTTACATATAAAACATTATACATAAATTGACAGGATTGATTCAACTTTTACTCTATTGTCTTAAATTAGGTTATTCTATTAATTTACAACAAATATTATTATTCTACGGCAGAACAATCGTACCTAAATTTTCACCTTGAAGAATCCGAATGACATTTTTGGGATCTTTGATACTAAATACAATTAACGGAATATTATTATCGTTACAAAGTGCTGCTGCTGTCGCATCAACAACTGACAATCCCTTTGCCATTACATCTTGTAAACTGATTTTAGAAAATCTTTTAGCATCCGGAAATTTATTAGGATCTTTATCGTATACTCCGTCAACTTGAGTCGCTTTCAACATAACATCAGCATTAATTTCAGCCGCCCTTAAGGCTGCACCTGAATCAGTTGAAAAAAACGGACTGCCTGTACCGCCGGCAAAAAACAAAACAGTTTTATTTTTTAAATAATTAACGGCTTTCTTTTGAATATAAGGTTCACTGATTGTCGGCATGCTGATCGCATTAAGTACACGACAATCAATATTTAATTTGTCTACTGCATCAGCAACCGTCATCGCATTCATAGTTGTTGCCAACATTCCGATCTGATCTGCGGTAACCCGATCCATATGAGGATTTGTGCGACCGCGCCAGTAATTTCCGCCGCCGATTACGACAGCCAATTCAACGCCTAAGTTATGAATATCCGCAATCATTCTTGCCAAAATCTGAACTTTACTATCATCAATGCCATATTTGGTTTCACTAGCCAGAGCTTCGCCGCTCAATTTTAACATTACTCTTTTATAAGGCATATACTCCCCCTTATAAAAAAGGTGTGCTATCAAGCACACCTTTTAAATTAAATAATTATTGTTGCATCTGTTTTGCAACCTCTGCTGCAAAATCTTCTTCCTTCTTCTCAATACCTTCGCCTAATTCAAAACGAGCAAAACGACGTACTTTTATATTTTCGCCTATCTTTGCAATTAATTCTTTAACCAAAGTATTAACCGTTTTACTATCATCTTTAATAAATGCCTGATCTAATAAACAGTTATTTTCATAAAATTTTTCTAAACGGCCTTCAACAATTTTATCAACGATCTTTTCAGGTTTTCCTTCATTTAAAGCTTGATTACGTGCAATTTCACGTTCACTATTTAAAACATCTTCCGGTACGTCTTCACGGCTTAAATATGCAGGATTCATTGATGCTACTTGCATAGCAATATCTTTAACCATTTGTTTGAATTCTTCATTTTTAGCAGCAAAATCGGTTTCAATATTAACTTCAATCAAAACTCCTATTCTGCCTTCACCATGAATATACGCATCGACAATGCCTTCTGCAGCAATCTTACCTGCTCTTTTATCTGCACCAGCCATACCTTTTTCTCTTAACCAAGCAATAGCCTTTTGCTGATCACCGTCTGATGCTGAAAGAGCTTTTTTACAATCCATCATGCCGGCACCCGTCAATTCGCGTAATTCTTTTACCATAGCTGCATTGATATTAGCCATTAAATAATCTCCTTTATTCTCAATATTTAGTTAAAATACTTATTCTTCAGATTCATATTCAAAGATTTCAAAAACATCTTCCGAATCTTCTTCTTCGTCATCATCTTCTTCTTTTAAGGTTTCTTCTGCGTTAATTTGTTGTAGTTCTTCAGGCTGTTCTAATAGCTCTTGTGGTACATCAGCCATTGAAACACCTTGATTACCTTCTATAACCGCATTTGCCATCGTGGAAGTAATTAAACGAATTGCTCTGATTGCATCGTCATTACCCGGGATAACATATTCAATATTATCCGGATCACAGTTAGTATCAACAATCGCAACAATCGGAATTCCTAAACGATGAGCCTCATGTACAGCAATGTGTTCTTTATTTGGATCTACAACAAAAATTGCATTGGGTAAACCCGGCATATCTTTAATACCACCCAGATTTTTTTCTAATTTTTCTTTTTCCAGGTTTAATTGTGCCACTTCTTTTTTAGGTAAAACATCGAACATACCGTTATATTGCATTTCTTCAAGTTCTTTTAATCTTTTGATACTTTTCTTAATTGTTACATAATTAGTCAAAGTACCGCCTAGCCAACGATTATTGACATAATACATTCCACAGCGTTCCGCTTCTTCTTTAATTGATTCTTGAGCTTGAGTTTTAGTACCGACAAAAAGTACATGTCCGCCATTCATAACGGTATCACGCAAAAACATATACGCTTCTTCAATTTTCGTTACTGTTTGTTGCAGATCAATGATATAAATACCATTGCGTTCCGTAAAGATGTATTCTTCCATCTTAGGATTCCAGCGACGAGTTTGATGTCCAAAATGAACACCACCTTCAAGTAGCTGCTTCATAGAAATAATAGCCATACAAATATATCCTCCTGTTTTTTCCTCCGTAGAATTGCTTCACCAAACATTACATTTAGCAACAGGTTTAATCCTACGTGTGTATTGCCTTCGCAATAATAGCATTATCTTTCATTTTCGGCAAGTGCCTTTAAAGTTTGTTTGTAAATGTAGCTCGCAGCGTATAAATGATCTAATTCTACATGTTCATCAACTTGATGCATCACATCAGGTGTGCCGGGGAATACGGCTCCGAAAGCAAATAGATTCGGCATTACTCTGGCATATGTTCCGCCACCCATTGCTACAGCTTCCTCATCACTGTCCATCGCTTCATTATATACTTTCATTGCCGTAGTTATCAGTTGCGAGTCCTTCCCTAAGTTTAACGGTGGCGAGTCGGAATACGTTTTTCGAACAAATCCGAATTCCGCCAATTTATCATCCAATATTTCTGAAATTGTTGTTCCTGATTTAGTTACCGGATATCTTATATCAATAGTTAGAGTAACAGTTGATTCGCTTACTTCGATTTTGCCGACATTTAAGGTCAAAACTCCGCTATCATCTGCACAAGCCAAACCGAAGTCATCAGCATAGATGTGTTCATTTAAATACTTTTTGGTGAAATCTGCCAGGGGATCTTGCCAGTCCGAATAGTCCGAGATAATTTTATGCAATGCTTCAACAATTGCATTAGTACCTAATTCAGGTTTGCTGGCATGAGCTGCTTTGCCTTCGACTTCAAAACTGCTTTGTTCATCAGAATTAATTTGTAAAGTATAACGACAAACTTGTGGTACCATATTGGCAGCTTCTCCGCCTTGCATATTAAGCAATTGAACACCGGCATCAAGATTTTGACGTTCCATTTGATATGTAATGCTCAAAATTCCTTTTTCGGCAAAAACTGCAGGAAAAGAACCGTCAGGTACAAATCCGGCCACAGGAATCTCCTCTACCTCTTTATAATGCTTCATACAACCGAAACCGCTTTCCTCATCTAAACCGACAATTAATCTTATTCGACAAGGTGGCTCATATCCTTCATCCACAAGAGCTTTCATCGCATATAGTGTAGCTATCGCAGGTCCTTTATCATCAGCGACGCCGCGTGCATAGAGCTTCCCGTCAGCCAAACGTGCTTTAAACGGAGAATGTTGCCAACCCTCACCGGCAGGAACAACATCTAAATGAACCAAGGCAGCAATCATTTTTTCACCGGAGCCGAACTCTATATAACCTGCTTTATTGTCGAGATTTTTTACATGAAATCCCATTCTTTCAGCTTGTTTTAAAAAGACTGACAAAGCTTCAGCAGTTGATTCACCATAAGGAGCAGTTTCAGTTGCAGGACCTTTAACACTGGGAACCGCCAGAATATCTTTAAGATCCTTTAAAAAATCACTTTTATAAGCATCCATTTTTGTAGAAAGTTCAACTATTTTTTCTTGAGTTACTCTTGTTTCTTCCACCTGATTCACTTCTGCTTCCAAAGCGAGTTCATATTCTTTGGCAACATCTATGCCCTTTAAATATTCACATTCTGCATGCATGTAACAAAACAAATCCAAATATAAACCTTTATTTGAATCATCAGCAGGTTCTCCGCAAATGACACAAATTTCACTAAATAAATCAATTTGCTCGAAAAAATTTGAAAGATCTTCAATTACCTCTCGAATAGAATTGACAGATCTGGCAATAATTCCTTCTTTCAAACGAATACAAAGAAAATTATCGGTAATTTCATAATTTAAAAAGTTGTATTTTATTTCATTATCTTCTAACCAATCAAATAATTTATCGGTATCTTCAATTTGTAGTCCGGCCACCGGAGTAAAAATAGCTGTAAAATTTCTACCCGACATTAATGAATATAGATAACCTTTATGTTCACCAAAAGTAAAATCCTCATCTTCATTGATTTGCCAATTAAATTTTGCAGCATATTTTAATAAAGTATTTGTTAACATATTTGCCTCATTAAATAAAAATTTTCATGAAAAACCGGAGTTCTATTGAACTCCGGTTGATTTTATTAACTAAGATATTCGCTTATAATCAGAATCATTAATTTTATTGAAATGGTCTTATTCAACAACTTCTTCTTCTACAGATGGTTCTTCAAGTTTTTCATTTGTTTCCGTTGTTTCTTCAACAACTTCAGTCACTTCAGTATCAATAACTGCTTCAGCATCAACTTCAGCATCATCAGCAACTTCTGCTTCAGCAACTTCTTCACCTGTTTCATCAGCAACTTCAATCGCATCAGTAGCAATAACTGCTTCTGCTTCTGCTTCATCAGCAACATCTGCTTCAGTCACTTCTTCAGCCTTTTCTTCAAAAGAATCAATCGTTGTTTCAGTTATTTCAACAGCTTCTATTTCATCTTCAACAACCGGTTCACTATTATCAGTATAAATAATATCTGCTACAGCGGATAAAGTTGAACCGCCGGCAGGAACATCTGTATAAGCAGTAGTTGAATCAGATTGTCGATCATCAACTTGACTTTGTTGTCTTTGCTTATTTTCATCACGTCGCGGACGACGTTTTCGTGGTTTAGCTGTTGCTTGTTGCTGTAAATCTTCAACATTTTCCGGATTGATTGGTTCTACTTCGCGAATGCTGATCGAAATTTTACGTTCTTCGTTACTAACATCTAAAACTCTGGCATCAATTTCCATACCTTCTTGCAAAACATCTTCCGGACGGTTTAAGCGATAATCGGAAATTTGTGAAATATGACACAGAGCATCAACACCCGGAGCAATCTCAACAAATGCACCAAACGGGAACATTCTTACAACAACACCGCGGACAATCGAACCGACCGGGAAACGATTTTCTAAATCACGATAGGGATCGTTCTCCGGACGTTTAAAGCCAAGTGAAACACGATTTTTATCTTTATCAAAATCTAATACGCGAACTAAAATATGATCACCTACCGAAACTACATCGGAAGGTTTATCAATACGTTCCCAAGAAAGTTCACTGATATGAACTAAACCGTCAACTCCGCCGATATCAACGAAAGCACCAAAATCGGTTAAATTACGTACAACACCTTCGTATTCTTTGCCTTCTTCAATTGTTTCCCAGAATTGTTTCGCCTTCTCACGACGTTCGCGTTGAATTAAGGAGCGTCTGGAAGCTGAAACTCTCAATCTTCTCTTTGTATCGTCATATTGAGTAACTAAAACATCAAGTTCCTGATTTAAGTAGGGTGTTAAGTCTTCAACGATTTGTAATTCTAATTGTGTTCTATGAATGTACATATCAACGCTGCCGAAAGATGCGATAACTCCATCACGTACAACGTTGTTAACTTTAACTGTTAAAGGAGTTTTATCTTTAAAAGCTTTCTCTACAACATCTTTATGTTTATTAAAATCAACTTGAGCTTTGGATAATTCGATCTCTTTTCCGGTATCAGTCATTCGTATTTTGCGTACATATACCTCTACCGTTTGACGTTCCATGCAAGCTTTATCTATATCAAAATCGGGATCTCCTCTGAATTCGTGAATTTTTACTTTGCCCTCAGATTTATCACCGACATCAACATATACAAAATCATCATCATAACTGGTAAGTGTACCGGTTACAGTCATTCCTCTTTTAAGTTCAGGGATATTATCGATAAAGTTTTCGAAATCTATATCTCCGTCATCTTTCAGCGGTATTTCTTGTTCTACTGTATCAACAACTGCTTCCACATCCTCAATTGTGATCGGTTCCGCAGATTCAACGACTTGTTCAGATTCTTCTGCTTCAGTAGCTTCTATTACTGTTTCGATTTCATCGTCAGCTTTTACTTCTACAACTTCAGCATCAATCTCTGATTCAGATTCAACTTCTGCAACTTCTTCTTCAGACTCTGCGTCTTCAGTCATGTCCGCTACATTATTTTGATCAGTTTCATCTAATATACTCTGTTCAATATCTTCTGCCGATTGCTCTTGTTCAATTGCGTTCTCTACTACCGAATCTGTTTGTTCAGCAGTTTCTTCAATTGCTTGAACATTGTTTTCTTCCTGTTGGTCATTTACTAACCCATACTCTTCTGCCATTAATTGGATAACCTCCCAAAAATTCTCGTAATACTTATTGTATCAAAGTAAATGAGTTTTGCAATAAATATTACCAAAATGGTGAAATCAGTTCATTACAAATGATACAGATGTTAAAGTTAATTGATATTGTATTCTGCACATTAAGAGAAATTTTAATAATCTATCATCAAAATGATGAATATTTACGAGTAATTATTCTCCCTGAAATAAGGCAAATCAACAATTTGGTAACATCGGCGTACGATTTCAATAACTAAATCCTGATTTCTTTCTGATTTTTTCGAATTATTAAATTTGGGATTTAAACAAAACGGTGCACCGAAATAGAAATGATTCCTGCGGAATGCTTTATATGGGCCTGAACTATAGCAAGGTAAAATCGTCATATTAAAGCGAGTACAAATTGAAGCTACTCCGGCTTGCGGAATTACCTCCTCATATTTTTCTCTGTCAACACGTTTGCCTTGTGGAAAAAGACCAATAATATTTCCGGTTTTAATACAACTGACAATTTGTCGCATTGCTGTCAGATCCACTTCATCTCTGTTTAATGAAATCACTTCAATTTTTTTTAAAAAAAACTTAAGGATTGGAACATTAAATAGTTCTTCTTTAGCAACCCAATAAACATATTTCGGCATTCCGAGATGGATCAAGACCGGATCCAATAATGAATGATGATTGCTGAACAGCATATAATTCTCATTTAACGGAATGTAATGAATATTGTGATAGGTTGGTCGAAAAATTAATTTTGCCAGAAAACCGACAATTTTGGTAATAATGCGAACTGTAAGATTTCTCCCTTTGGAATTTTTACCGTAATAGGGATTTTTAGTTATTTTATTACTCATTTCTCAACAACCTCTAATTACTACTCATATTGACGCTTCAATCAGCTCTGATCAACTAAAGCAAGCACTTTGGCAACTGTTTCTTCAATCGTTAAGTTGCTGGAATCAATTAAGACTGCATCGTCAGCCATTCTGGTCGGCGCAGTTTGACGATTACTGTCTTGGCTATCTCTTGTTTCAATATCTTGCAAAACTTGTTCATATTTTGCATTCTGATCACCTGCTCTGATCAGATCTTGTAATCTGCGTTCCGCTCTTACCTGAGGTGAGGCAGTGAGGAATATTTTAACATCAGCGTTTGGCAGTACAACCGTACCGATATCACGCCCATCTAAGATAAAAGATTCTCTTTCCGCTAATTGTCGTTCTTGCGAAAGAATATAATCTCTGATAATCGGATGAACTGAAATATTGGAAGCTGCAATTGATACATCTTCTGTTCTGATATATGGTGTCACATCTTCACCGTTAATTAAAACTTTTTGATCTTTACCTTCAAATTCTATGTCTAATTTAACTAAGTTAACTAATTCAGCTGCTTGTTCAGAATTTCGTGTGTCAAATCCTTTGACCAGGGCTGCATAACCCAATGCACGGAATAAAGCACCGGTATCCAAATGCATAATATCAAGTTTTTCGGCAATTGCTTTCGCCAGTGTACTTTTACCTGCACCCGAAGGTCCATCAATCGCAATTAAAATATTTTTTCGCATCGGTTACTCCTCTTGTAAACGTTCTATATTTTCATACATCAATAAGTCAACACTTGGTAGATCGGAAGCTGATTTCAAGCCAAATTCCATTAAGAATTTGTTTGTTGTAGAAAAAACAGCAGGTTTTCCGGGCAAATCAAGATTTCCGGTTTCTTCAACGTAACCGCGTTCGACCAAGCGATTTACCAAACTATCAGAATTTACACCTCTGATTAATTCAATTTGTGCTTTAGTTACAGGTTGATTATAGACAATTGCAGCCAAGGTTTCATATGCAGCATTTGACAAACTTGGCAAATGTTGTGGCCTGAATAGTCTAGCCATATATTCTTTATATTCCGGTTTTGTAGTTATACAATAAGTGTTTTCTATCTGTTTTAAAATCAAACCTGATTCAGCACAATTTTCATAACGCATTTTAAGACGATTGCATAAGTCATTTATTTCCGTCAAAGTTAATTCGGTGATCTCAGCAAGATTTTCCAAACTGACCGGATCACCGGAAGCAAATAAAATTGCTTCAATCACAGCCATAGCTTCAGAATCGTTTTTCAATTAATTCACCATCCTCATCATTAAAATCTCGAATCAAATCTGATGATCCGTTTTCGATTTCATTTTGTAATTCAGGTTCCAATTCAATCATCATTACCGCGAAAGGACCTGATTGCTTAACTTTCAGTTTGTCCTGACGAATTAATTCCAGAATTGCCAGAAATCCGCTAACTCTTTCCGCTTTCGAGGCTTTTGCAGCCGGAAATAATTCACTGAAAAACATTCTGGTTTTGCGAAAAACTTTTTTAATTATTTCCAGCATTTTATCCTTAACGGAAAATTTCTCACGTTTTAGTAACTGTTTTATTCTTTGGTTTTGATCACTAAAACGTAATTTGTTTCTTCGAGTTAAACTCTCTATAGCTTGTGCAAATTTTTCCGATGAAATTTTATCTTCGACAATTTCAATGCTCAAACCAAGCGAAGTTGCTGAAGATGAAATTTTTAAGTACGAACCTTGATTAAGTGCATAATTATTTTCCAGTTCGAGAGCAAGTTGTTTGTTTCGTCGATAGGCTAATAAACGTAAAACCAACTCCTCACGCGGATCAGAAAAATCTTCATCGCCTAAATTTGATTTCGCTTCCGGCAACAGCATTCTAGATTTGATTTGCATCAGTGTTGCCGCCATAACCAAAAATTCACTGGCTAATTCCATATCTAACTCAGCTAAAGAACTCTGTTCTAAAATCGCTAAATATTGTTCAGTAATATCGGCAATCGGTATATTGTAAATATCAACCTGATTTACTTCTATTAAGCGATAGATTAAATCTAAAGGACTTTCATACTCATTAATTTTTATAATTAAAAATTGATTCATATTACCCGATCACAGCCTTGCTCAAAGCCTTAAATAATGACTCCACCGGAACTCGCAAAATATAATCGATCGGAATCGCAGCATAACCGATAATTCTACCGACAATGCCTCCGCCAAAAATTATTAATGCAAAAAGAATAAGCATTGAATATTGTTGAATAGACATATATTTATGATATGCACGATCGGATAAAAATCCGCCTAATACTCTTGAACCATCTAATGGTGGTATTGGCAACATATTAAATAGTGCCAAAGAAATATTCGATGCATAGAACGTGGCCAGTATTAAAAACAAAATATCAATCATTCCGGCGAAACCGGTATTGGCTGTAACTTTAAGTGCAATTAAAATAAACCTTATGATTTGATAAATCAAATTAGCTATAAAGGCGATGATTAAATTAGAAACCGGACCGGCAAGAGCTACATACATCATACCTCTACGCATAGTCTTAACTTTAGTGCGATTGAATCTTGCCGGATTAACCGGCACCGGACGAGCCCAACCGAAACCTGCTATAACAAATGCCAAAGCACCTAACGGATCGAGATGCTTCGTCGGATTCAGAGTTAATCTGCCCTGACGCTCCGCCGTATCATCACCTAAGTGATATGCCATTCTGGCATGTGCATATTCATGAGTAGATAAAGATAATGTTAATACTAAAATTCGGATCAAAATCTGTTGAATATTAATTCGCGGCATGAATCACCTCTAAATATAATTAACTATCAAGTATTATCACTGTAAAAACAAAAATGTGCAACAAGTTAAAATAATCTCAAATTAAAATCTATTAAAATGACTTCATTTTTTATGCTATACTTACGTTTAATTGTAAAATTTTGTACAATTACTTTCTTATATTTAACTAAAGCAGGAGACATATTAATGTGTTTAGGTAAAAAGCGAAAAGATGGGATATTGGTAACAGATGGTGATCCGATGAATCACATCATGCCATATATTATGCGTTCCCGTAGCGAATCAGTTATTTATTATCAAAATGCGATTGAAGTTACGCCGATTCGGGATTACATCAAAAAAAGGCGTAAACAAGGTGATCGAATCACAATGTTTAATATTTTAATGGCTTCTTTTTTGAATATATTTGTACTGCGTCCGAAACTTAATCGTTTTATCGCAGGACGCAGAATTTACGAACATAAGGGATTTGAAGGTTTATATGTTGTTAAACTTGATTTATCAGACCAAGCATACGAATCAATTGCTAAAGTCACAATGACTGATGATGATAATATAGATACCGTGGCCGAAAAAATGAAAGCTCAAGTTGAATTGATTCGTCAGGCTCAAGAACAAAAATCAGATGATAAATTGATTTCTTTATTTGCTAAAACACCACGTTGGTTTTTGCGCTTTGCTTTGGCAACATTGCGTTGGCTTGATTTTCACGGTTGGATGCCGAAATCATTGACCGATGTTATTCCTTTGTATTCTTCGGTGTTTCTCTCGCATATGGGCAGTATTGGCGGCAATGCACCTTTTCATCATTTATATGAATTCGGTACAAACTCTATTTTTATTACCTTTGGCAAAATATATGAAAAACCTTTCAAAGGCAAAAACGGTGAAGTTGAATGGCGTGAAGTAATTGATATGGTCGCCACCATTGATGAAAGAATTTGTGATGGTTTTTATTTAATCAAATCCCTCAGGATATTGGAGCATTTCTTTGAAACACCGGAATTATTAGAAATTTCACCGCGTGAAATGTTTAAATATATGGATTCAAACGATATTATTTTCGGTAATCGCAAACTCACTATTTCAGAAGACATCAAGCAACGTTTAGGCATCGGCGAAATCGCTCCTAAACAATATCATTTGATCTTTGAAGATGAAGATTTAGTTGATTCAACACCGGAAGATTAACATTCTAATAATTTTGCTCATGTTGATTTTCAAATTAAAACGGCTAAGCTTTCAATTGATTTTAAAATTCAAAAAAACTTGGCAAATCTCACGTGAAAATTTCACTGTTTGAGGGCTTTAGCCCGAGTTTGAAATTTTAGTAAGATGAGCCTTAGTTTTTTAATTTTAATAGTCACGAAGATTAGCCGTTTAAATTTGAAATCATTTATTTAGAAAATTAATCAGCAATAATAAAACCGTATTTATCAGCTTTACGTTGGAAGAGTTTTACTACGTATGAACAAGTCGGTTTTATTTTTTTGCCTTGTTTTTGAATTTCATCAACTAAAGCTTCTGCCAATTGCTCAGCTATACCTTGTCCCCTTAAACTTGAATCAACAAAAGTGTGATCAGCTTCAACTGTTGATTCATTAAGATCAAAATAAGTAATTTCGGCTAATAATTTGCCGGAATCATCTTCAAAATATATTCTGTTTTTCTCTTTAATAAAATTCATCTATATTAGTCCTTTAAAAATTGATTTGTATTATTACAATAAACGATTCCCAATTAATAATGCGTAACATATAGAACTCTTTCTCTCAAACGCAAATTATATAATTATTTAATACTGAAAATACAAACATAGATTTTTCGTGTGATATTTATATAGTGTATATCTATTTTTTAACTAATTGAATAATTGCAAGAAAAAATTTTAATTTCTCTATGAGCATTAAATTATATTTCAAAAAAGGAGGATAAAAATAATGAAAAAAACATTAACTATTTTGTTTTCTATCTTAATTTTAATTCTTGTGTTTAGTGCTTGTACAGCAAAAAACAATGAAACCAAAAATAAAATTCAGAACACAACCAAACAAAATCTGAATACTATTGAAACAGTTACTGAATCCGAAGCGAAAGATGATCAAAAAAATCAACAAAGTGAATCTGTAAATGTCGATAATACTGATCAACAAACAGCCTCTACTGATGACTCTGCTAACTCTGAAGCAGATTCTGAAAATGTTTGGTTTTTCAAATCTATTGACTTCGCAGGTAATGAATTAAATTCACAAGAATATTTTGCTAATGGTAAATTGACTTTAGTAAATATCTGGGCCACTTGGTGTCCGCCCTGCAAGATGGAACTTCCCGATTTGGGTCAATTAGCAAAAGATTTTGCTGAACAAAATGTTCAATTTTTAGGTATAGCCACTGATGTAATTGAAAACGACCAAAACGTCTTGGACATTGCAAAAAGTCTTTTGTCTGATTCCGGTGTTGAATATCCTAATGTAAAATTCAATGAACAAACTAACAATATTATGCTGCAGTATCAAATTCAATCGATACCTACTACAGTTCTAATTGATGCAAAAGGCAATGTAATCGGTGACTTGATAATTGGTATAAGAAATTATGATGATTTTTCAAATCTGATTAATTCAGCCTTAGACTTAATTGAATAATTTATAAAGTTCAAAATTAATAAGAATCTAATCTTTGATCTCGCAAAATGTTCTATTAACTACATTTTGCAGATCGTTTGATTAACAAGTATCTCATCTACTATTAACAATTAAAAAAACTGGCTATAATATAAAATATAGCTAGTTTTATTTTAGGGTGCAAATATAATGATTGATAAATTAAACATTAATCTTATTCGTTTTATTTTGTTGGCATTGATTGTTTTTTCAATTATCTACGGTATTCTCCGCGGCGAAGTGCAAATTGTCTTACGTAATGCGACAAATATTTGTTTAGACTGCATCGGAATCGGATAATTTGGAATTATTAATATGAAAACAAATAAACAAAACACTAATCTTTCAAAACAACGCAAAAAACGCATGTTAATTCAAGCTATGGGTGCATTAATCTTTAATGGCGATTGGAAAAATTTTATCAATGGAAATATTTATAAAGGTAATTTGAAAAACATTTGTGTACCCGTCTTAAACTGTTATTCTTGTCCCGGTGCTTTAGGAGCATGTCCAATCGGCTCTTTACAAGCAGTAAATAATTCATATCAATTCAATCTCGCTTTCTATGTGGTAGGATTAATTGCGTTATTCGGTATTACGATGGGACGTTGGTTCTGCGGTTGGCTCTGCCCTTTTGGCTGGATTCAAGAATTATTATATAAAATACCGCTAAAAAAATTCAGAACCAAACAAACCATTCATAAAAAAGCAATTTGGCTGAAATATATTCTGCTCATAGTTTTTATTTTTGTTATTCCTATTTTTACTCAAGATTCCTATGGAATGAGCTCGCCGGCTTTTTGTAAGTGGATATGTCCCGCCGGAACTTTGGAAGCAGGCTATCCTTTAATGCTTACTAACCCTGCTTTACGTCAAGCTGTCGGATATATTTTCGGTTGGAAAACGATTTTGTTAGTAATTACTATTTTCTTTTCAATTAAAATATTCCGTTTCTTCTGTAAATATGCTTGTCCTCTTGGTGCTATTTACGGCTTGTTTAACAAAATAAGTTTTTACCATATGGAATGTTCTTCTGATTGTATAAAATGCGGAAGATGTTCCGAAGTATGTAAAATGCAGGTTGAACCTTACAAAACTCCGAATTCAGCTGAATGTATCCGATGTGGAGAATGTATTGAGGTTTGTCCGGTAAAAGCCTTGCAGTTTAGTTTTATACATGAAAACACTTTGTCTAAAACTGAAACTCCCAATCGAAGCAATAACAAGCAAGGATAATTTTAATTTCTATGAAAATTATTGAAAAGTATGTAGAATATAACAGCGATAATAAACAAATAGTAAAGATAAAATAATAGCGAGGTACCCATTATGAGAATTGGAATTACAGAAACAGTATTGCGTGATGCACAGCAATCACAAATGGCAACCAGAATGCCTCTCTCTGATTTTCAGGATATTCTGCCTGCTTTAGATCAAGTAGGTTATGAATCAATTGAATGTTGGGGTGGAGCTACTTTTGATAGTTGCCTCCGTTTTTTAAATGAGGATCCCTGGGAAAGACTTCGCAAAATTAAAAAGGCTTGTCCTAACACAAAATTACAAATGCTGTTACGCGGTCAAAATCTTTTAGGATATAAGCCGTACCCTGACGATGTAGTCAGAGAATTTGTTCGGCTTTCAATCAAAAACGGTATTGATGTTATCCGCATTTTCGATGCATTAAACGATTTACGCAATGTTAAAATACCTATTGAGGAAACAAGAAAACATGGTGCTGAAGCTCAAGTTGCAATTTGCTATACGACAAGTCCGGTTCACAATATTGAAAATTATGTGCGGCTGGTAAAAGATATGGAGAATATGGGTGCCAGCTCAATCGCTATTAAAGACATGGCAGGAGTTATCACGCCACAGGAGACTTTCGAATTAGTCTCAGCCTTAAAGGAAACAACAAATTTGCCATTGCATTTACATACTCATTCTACAACCGGTATGGGTTTTATGTCTTTACTAAAAGCTGTCGAAGCCGGTGCTGACGTAATAGATACGGCAATTTCTTCATTTTCAGGTGGAACTTCACAACCGGCTACAGAAACCATGGTTTTTGCATTAGAACAAATGGGTTATCAAACAGGAATTAATATTGATAAAATGATCAAAATCGATTCATTTTTCTTGCCTCTGCATCAACAATATATTGACTGTGGTCTGATTGATCCTTATATTTTAGGTACACGTACCGATGCTTTAAATTATAAAATACCGGGAGGAATGCTTTCAAATTTAATTTCTCAATTAAAAGATTTAAATGCAATTGATCGCTTTGAGGAAGTATTGGCGGAAGTTCCCTTGGTACGTAAAGATTTAGGTTATCCGCCATTAGTAACACCAATGAGCCAAATAGTTGGTGTCCAAGCTACACAAAATGTCTTATGTGGTAAACGTTATCAAAATGTTTGTAAAGAAATTGTCTCATATATGCTTGGTGAATATGGCATGGCGCCGGGTGAAATTAATCCGGATTTACAAAAACAAATATTAGGCACGCAAAAACCGATCGATTATCGTTTTGCCGATAAATTGGAAAACGGCTTGCCGGCCGGTGAAGAAGCACTTGGTGAATTAGCTAAATCAGAAGAGGATATATTATCCTATATTATGTTTCCGCAAGTTGCAGAGCGTTTCTTGAAAAAACGAGCTGAACAGGAAAAAAATACTGTACAGTATACAATTGAAGAATGGGAGGAAATTTAATGTTAAGGTTATTTGCATCCGCTTCAGCAGATCGTCCGGGTGATCCCTCAGCTATTTTGCTTGCAATTATCGGCTTTGCATCTGTTTTCATTGTCTTGATGCTTTTTGCGCTTATTATCAGCATTATGCAAAAAACAGCAAATAATAAGAATGTTCCTCAAAAAACAGAAAAAACGAAAGCAACCATATCCACTCCTGAAAAAGAACAAATCGGAAATAACGCAAATCCTGAAATTGTTTCTTATGCTTATGGTAAATGTGATTTGCATGATGTCGATGAACGAACAGCAGCTCTTTTGATGGCCATCGTTGCAGACAAAACGCAATTTCCATTAAATGAATTGTATTTTAAGTCGATACGTTCACTTGAATCAGAACAAAATAAATAGAAGACTTATAAGAATTCTTTAAATCTAAAATAACAAATTAACAATTACGAAAGGTCAAATATGAAATACAAAGTATCTCTAAATGGTAAAGATTATCTTGTT
>JAAYRL010000003.1 GCA_012518795.1 Clostridiaceae bacterium | reverse complement strand
GCTTCGCAATTTGTTCACCTAAGTAAACGCATCGCTAACTCCGTTCGACTTGCATGTGTTAAGCATACCGCCAGCGTTCATCCTGAGCCAGGATCAAACTCTCATTTTCTTTCTTTAATGAGAGCTCGCTTTAGCTCTTATTACTTTGTTCATTCTTCGCAATTTACTCTTAGTTTTTTAACTTGAGTCCGTCTTCATAGTTTGTCTGCTGTTCAATTTTCAAGGTCCGATCGACGCACCCGTTTTTTGAGTGCTTGACAATAATAGCAAACACTTTTTTTATTGTCAACTCTTTCGTTCCTTCTTTTTTTCCCTTTTTATTCTCAATAACAACTTCTCCGGGCGTTCACTAATTACATATCCCGAATATTATCGTATATATTATTTTGTGTTAATCGGAGTACAGGCAGTTTCCTAAAATCTTTTTAACTGAGCTGCGAATAGCTTTTACACAAAGCTGCACCGATTGCTGTAGAAAATCTTGCATTCTCAGGCAGGATTACATTTACATCATAGAGTTCATTAAACCGTTTGAGAGTATTTTTACCTTGAGGAATGTGAACAACCGATCCAACAAAAATAATATCATTTACTTTTTTTAATTTGGCTGCGAGAACGGCCATTGTGCCGATTGATTGGAATACCATATTGACAACACCACGTGCTAAATCTTCCAGTTTAGCGTCATCATTCACATTACCGAAATTTGATGCGGTTGCATCGCCGCTTAATCCGGGAACATTCTTAGAAATATCTCGAACTAATAAATCAACATGAGTTAAGTCACCGTTATCTGCAAGATTTGAAATTAAACTAATATCTCGAAAATTAAAAATTTTATTGGAAAGACCCAAAATAGATCCGCCACCGACACCGCTTCCAATGATATGTTCAGTCTTTATCTTGTTGCTGTAAACAAAAGAAGTTCCTGTTCCAATACTGACTACAACAGCTTCATCAATCTGAGAAATATAGAGTCCGCCTAAACCGACAGCTTCAAATTCATTAGCAATAACCGTTTCAATTTCAAAAAAATCATGTGTTATATAAGAAGAACCAACGCCGGTCATCCGAATTTGTTCTATATCATTTAATTTCAATTTATTGATATCCAGAAATTTCCCAATCGCACCATATGCTGCTGCTAACGGATCACTGGATTCTACAAATGTAAAATTCAGTAAATTTTGATTCTGAAAACCGACTACTTTCGTTGTACTACCGCCGATGTCTAAACCTATTATGACTTTCATTGCATACCTCCTCCAAATAAAAAAAGACTCAATAATCAATTACCAAAGAGTCTTTTTATTGTAACAGGATATAATATATATTATCTAGCTTGAACCGCTGCACGTCGGACATATTCTTCAACCGTATCAGAAGATTCACGTAATGAATCATTGTTGGTAATACTGGTCGTACCCGGTGCAACTACAAAGATCAATGCGGATATCGGCATCACATTGCCACGCAATGCATATGCGGCGCCGGTAATAAAATCAATTACTCTTTGAGCGATTTTCGGATCAATTTTTTCTATATTACATATTACTGTTTTGCCTAATCGAACATCGTCACAAACCTGTTGGGCAGATTCAATATTTGACGGTTCCATAATTACAATCTGCTGTTGATAAGATTTTTGATTTAAATCTACAACACGTCCGGCAGATCTTCTGTATTCCGAATGTAACTGCGATTGCGGTTGCGGTTGTGATTTTGCAATCGGCTCATTGTAAGAATAATTATCTTGGGAATAGCCGAGATCATCATAGTCGGAATCTACCTCGTTATAATAATCATCAAATTCATCATATTCTTCATAATTATCGTTTGATCCACCAAAAAGTTTTTGAAAAAAACCTGCCATACTATCCTCCATAATAATAGATAATCTATAATAGTATAAAAAGTGGTTGCCTTTTGAGCAAGTAAATATTACAAGAGTAATCTTTTTGTAATATTACGGAAATTATTTTTATACATTCTTCGAAACTGATATTTGTAGTATTGAATACAACAAATGATTCATATTGTATATTAATTATATTATTCTTTATTTAAGATTCTATGTCGTAAATATAATTTTTTACTGATGTTATTAGTATTATTTAGAATTAATTGTATTCTCTAACACCGAAAATTCTTGTACCTATTCGAATCAGAGTTGCACCTTGAGCAATAGCATATTGATAATCATTACTCATACCCATGGAAAGTTGATCAAAAAGCGGGCCAACTAAGGGTTGATACTTTGTCAGCAATTTTTTGGTTTCTGCAAATATCGGTTCCGCGTCGGCAGGGTCACTAAAATATGGTGCCATAGTCATTAATCCACGTAAACAAAGATTTGGTGAATTCAAAACTAAATTGATCGCAGGTTCAAGTTGGTCTTCATAAAATCCCTGTTTCGATAATTCATGAGCAACGTTAACTTGTAAGAGAATTTCACTTGATACATTAAATCTTACTGAAACTCGTGAAATCTGTTTGATTAATTTTGTCGAATGAACAGAATGAATCAATTTTACTTTTCCGACAATGTCTTTTACTTTATTTCTCTGCAAAGTACCGATGAAATGCCAATTAATTTGATGTTGCTTCTGTTCTTCATCTGTAAGTCCTGCATATGCTATTTGTTTTTCTTGTAATTCCTGTACGCGATTTTCACCGAATTCTGTTGCGCCAATTTCATTGGCTAACAAAATATCCTCTAAGCCATAATTTTTACTCACACAAATTAAAGAAATATCCTGTGGATTACGATTGGCTGCTAAAGCCAGTTGATCTATCTCTTTACGTATCTCTTGAATGTTGGTTGATAGTTCATTTTTTCTTTCGAGTGACAATTTGCTCTCCTTTAAGCATTCAATATTAATTGACAATTTCTTGTTTAATAATTATTTCTCTTATTATTTATTTCTTTTAGGGTAAGCCGGTAGCAGAATCTCCTACAGAAACATCATTTGGATTCAAAACAATCATGGTTGAAGGTCCTACCTGATATTCTGCATCTTCTAATGATTCAATCAAAGCATAATCCAGATTATGTTTTTTTATTTTAACTTGAGTCTTTTCTATGTATCCATTATTTTCAATCAAAATTTCCGCTTCTACATTGCCCGGTTTAAAGTCAATTAAAGCATTTAGAGGAACTCTGAGACCCGATTCTTTATTCAATTCAACATCCATGGAAACGACTCTGCGATCGGACAAACGTTCCAATGAAGTATTGCAGCGCATAATAATCATCGTACCATCTACTGTTTCTTCAGATTTGATGACTAAACCGTCACTCAAATTTACTCCATCTCTGGTAACTGCATCAACTTTAGACGATACTTGCACATTGGTACTTTTTCCTGCCGGAATAAAGAATGCAAAATATTGTTCGATCGAATTTGTCAGGCAATATAAAGGTTCATCTTTCTTTGCCAAATTAATTTGTTCAAGACGACCCTGAGGTGCATTTTCCAAATAATCAGTTAATAATTCAGCTGTTAAATTATCTATATTGGCAGGATTCAAGCGATCTTCCAAACCATCATAAGTTCTGATAAAAATGCCTGATTGCGAGCTCTGAATAACATTGCTTTTCAGTCCAATTTCACTTTCAAGCTCATGATAATGATTTAACAACTCATCGAGACGCGTATCTTTGAAATTATAATCTCGGAGGCGTTCATTTCTTAGATCGATCACTGAATTCAAAGCTGCTTCATCTGTTGCTAAATCAGAGAACTCTTCATTAATCAGTCCTGTATACACGTTGCTTAAAATATCACGGATTTGAACGGAAGTTTCATAATCGATTTGTTTAGCACCTGCATTGCCGTTACCCTCTATCAATTCGTATTGGTAATTAATGATTTCATTTTCAACAGTTTGCAATTCTTTTAATTCATCAATTTGTTGATCAGGTATCACATAAGCCAAATTCTCATTTTTTGCTACCCTTGAGCCATCAGCAAATAAACTACGTACAGTTCCGTCCGCAGGAGATCTGAACACTGTCTCATCTCTGATAATCAGAGCTTTTACCTCATAATTGTCTGAAATTTCCTTGTCAGCAAGAAACATAAATTGAGGAGCCGGTTTGTAATGATTCAAGATACGCACAATCATTAACATAGTAATTATCATGATTAGCAAAATAATAATTACCAAGCCGATAATCCGACCCCGCTTTTTTCGCTGTTGTATCTTGCGATAACGCTCAACGTCATCATATTGTATCCGAGCTTTCATTTGTTAAGCCTCTTGCCAAATCTTATCTAATGCTATCATACAGGCTAAACGTCCATATTCAAAATTCAGTCCGCCTTGTAAGAATACTGCATAAGGAGATCTTAACGGGGCATCAGCAGATAATTCAATTGATGAACCCTGTGTAAAAGAACCCGATGCCATTATTATATCACAATCATAACCCGGCATTTCTGAAGGTACCGGAGTAAACTGGCTATCAATAGGCGCTACAGCTTGTGCCGCTTCGCAAAAAGAAATTAAATTACCGGGATTCTCAAAAATGATCGTCTGTACGATATCGCCTCTTTTTGCATGTGGCAAAGGTTCCACAACAAAACCTTGATTTTTAAATAAAGCAGCAGCATGTACTGCCACTTTTAAGGCATTGGCCACTACTTGCGGTGCCATATATATACCTTGAGCAATTGATCTGGAAAACCCGAGACTTGGTCCGATCTCGCTACCTACACCGGGGGCATGCATTTGTTCAGCGCATAGTTCTACCAAATCAGCTCTTCCGGCAATATAGCCGCCACTACAAGCAATCCCGCCACCCGGATTTTTTATTAAGGAACCTGCTATCAAATCAGCACCGAATGCTAAAGGTTCAGCTTCCTCAACTAATTCACCATAACAATTATCTACCAATATCAAACTTTCAGGAGAATATTTATTTACAATACGGGTAATTTTTCCAATGTCTTCATTTGTCAGTGCCGGACGTAGAATATAGCCTCTTGAACGTTGGATATAAATTGCTTTATATAAGATATCCGGATTAGCTAACATTTGTTTCAACTTTGAATAATCAATCATTCCGTCAGGTAATAATTCGATCTGGTCATATTCTATCAAAAAATCTTTTAAGCTGGTATGATCTGTAGTTTGATTGATACCTAAAGTTGTATGCAATGTGTCATAAACTTGGCCGCTAACAATAAGAAATTTATCATGAGGACGTAGAATGGCTTTCAACATTACGGCTAAAACATGAGTTCCGGAACTGAATTGCATTCTGACTAATGCTCTTTCCGCTCCGAAAAGTTCTGCAAAAATCTGCTCAATTGATTTTCTGCTTGAATCATTGTAGCCGTAACCGTTACTGAATTGAAAATCCGAAGCACTGATTTTTGCATTTTGAAAAGCTTTGATCACTCGCAATTGATTAAATTCGCGTAATTGTTCAATCTGATTGAACGTATCTTTGCATTCTAGTAATGCTTGTTCAGAAGCTTGGTAAGCTTTTGATGAAACATCAAATGAATTATAAAATTCAAAGCTCAAAATCTATCCTCCGTATTGTGAATGCTTAAAAGAAATCCACATGAATATTTTAAAAAATAAAACCTGCCAAGTGGAATAAAGACTTCGCAGGTTTCTGGTGCAACCAGAGGGAATCGAACCCTCACGGTCTCCCACACGCCCCTCAAGCGTGCGCGTCTGCCAGTTCCGCCATGGTTGCATTTTTGACGGTTTTTACATTATATTAGGCCGATAGCTTATTTGTCAAATAATGAAATGTTGTAATTTCTACGTTTTATAATAAAACGGTAGGAACCAAATATTTGTTTCCTACCGTTAAAGGTTAAATTAACTTAATTCAAATTAATAAGTTTTTAAGTTCATTTAATAAGCTCTAATCATCTACCAAAGTTAAACTTCTGCCAAAATGATTTCATATAATTCAATATAACGTTTGGCAGATTGTTCCCATGAAAAATCACTGCCCATCGCTTGATTGATTAGTTGATTCCATGAATCAGGATGATTACGATAGGTATCAAGAGCATCTTTGATTGCAAATAAGAATTCATGCGCATTGATATTACTAAATGAGAATCCTGTACCGCTACCGTCGTATTTGTTATACGGAATTACCGTATCCTTCAAGCCACCGGTTTCTCTGACTACAGGCAAGGCACCATAACGCATTGCAATCATTTGTCCCAGACCGCAAGGTTCAAACATTGACGGCATCAAGAAAAGATCTGCCGAGGCATAAATTCTTCTTGCTAACTCTTCATCAAACATAATCATTGCACGTACTTTATCCGGATGATACCATTCTAAATCATGGAATGCATTTTCATAGAACTCATCACCGGTTCCCAAAATTACAAGTTGGATATCATCCGAAATCAATTCGTCTGCAATATGCAACAAAAGATCCAAGCCTTTTTGTGAAGTCAAACGAGTTATCATTCCCAACAGCGGAACGTCTTCTCTTTGTTCTAAACCAATTTCTTCCTGCAATGCAAGTTTATTTGCTTTCTTACCATCCTGGAATGTATTTATTGTATAATTTTTGGCTATTGACTTATCAACTTCCGGATTATAACTATCAACATCAATTCCGTTCAAGACACCTACTACTTTCCATGATTGGGCACTTAACAAATCATTTAATCCTTCACCATAGTAGTCCTGTTTAATTTCTTGAGCATAAGTCGGGGAAACCGTGGTAACACGATTGCTGTATAAAATACCTGCTTTCATGAAGTTAGGCACACCGTCTTTCATCACAGCATCATCCGTCATATAACGATCTTGTAATTCCATTAAATCCTGAATTCTTTCTTTACCATGAATTCCTTGAAATTTCAAATTATGAATCGTATAGATACATTGAACATTAGTGTGATAACCATGTGTTTTATAATGTGCCTCTAAGAGAACCGGAATCATTCCGCTTTGCCAATCATTCAAATGCAAAATATCAGGTTCAAATTGCATCGGTTCACCCAAAGCCTCAAGTACTGCTCGTTGGAAAAAGCTGAACCTTTCAATATCAAAAGCATAATCTAAGTAAAGAGCTTCATGCCCGAAATAATATTCATTATCAATGAAATATACCGGTACACCATCTACTTCCATGGTGAAAAGTCCACTATACATGGTTCGCCAACCGAGTTTGTTCATAGACCAACGCATAAACTTGAGTTGATCACCATAGCGATCTTTAATTTGTTTGTATAAAGGCAAAATTACTCGCGCATCCTGCCCTTGTGCCCGAATAGCTTTAGGCAATGCACCAATTACATCACCCAATCCACCTGATTTAGCAAGTGGAACCATTTCGGATGAAACAAATAATATTTTCACACGATCACTCCTTTTCTAATAACTACCGGATAGTCCGGCGAACCCTGCAATCTGACACCGGATCTTATTACAGAGTCTTTGTCAATAATTACATTTTTAAGCTCTGCACCATCTCTTATTACAGTATCCTGCATAATGATGCAGTTAGAGATTTTACTATGTTTTCCAATGCTGACACCACGGAAAATCACGCTGTTTTCGACTTGACCGACCACATTACAACCATCTGAAATCAGACTGTTTGCAACATGATTGCCTTTGGGATAACGAGCCGGAGCTTCATTTTTTACTTTTGTAAAAATTCTGTTTTCAGATTTATATAATTTTTGCAAAACACCTTTTTCCAATAATCGCATTGAAGCAGAGAAATAAGTGGCTAAAGAGTTGATTCTCAACGTCAAATCATTATTCTCAAAGCCACGGATTGTTAATTCTTTATATTTTTCCAAAATAAATTCCGTGTTGAATAATGACTCACCTCTGGAAATTGCTTGGGCCAACAAATCCATCAACAATGTTCTGGTTAACACCACACAACCTAATGAAGAGCAGTCACTCGTTGGATTCAGCGGATCAATCCTCAGATCAACCAATTTGTTATCCTCGAAAGTCAAAGAAACATTTGGTGAACCAAGAGAATCGGCATCATGATTATACATTACAGTAACATCAGCTCCGCTATCTTCATGTTCTTTAACAAATTTAGCGAAATTTATATTGCTGACTAAGTTACTTTCCGCAACTACAACATGCAGATGGACTGAATGTTTTAAGAAATCATATAAGCCGTTTAGATCTTGGGGATTAGGTGAACGGAAAAAATCGGATTGCATATAAGGCGGAATAATTCTCAAGCCTTGTTGCAAACGATCCAAATCCCAATGCGAACCGGTGCCTAAATGATCCATCAGAGAGCTGTATTTTGTTTCAGCTAAAATACCGACATGTTTAATTCCCGAATTGACCATGCTGGAAAGCATAAAGTCAATTATTCTATATCTTCCACCAAATGGAGTCGCTGCTAAAGCACGTTCATCACTTAACTCGCCGAGTTTAACACGACCGTTATCAGCAAGAATAATTCCCATTGAATCAATTAACATATATACCCTCCCTTAAATAATTCCTAAAACTGTACTTTCAAGAATAACATCACATACTTGTCCTTCATCTTTCGGGAATAGCATTGAATTACCCTTCAGTTTTACATTGTCTGCGATCACAAGTCCGCTTCCGAACACGGTTATTCCATCACTACAGAATTTTTCGTTAACGAAATCTTCACGTCCATCTTTAACAGCAATTCCCACTTCTACATTTTCGCCGATTATTGTATCGATGCCGATAATGCATTTATCTATTTTGCAGCCTTTTTTGACTACAGCGCCCGGCATTAAGATCGAATCTGTTACTTCCGCTCCTTCTTCTACCACTGCACCACTTGAAATAACTGAATGTTTTACACTACCATAAACTTCAACGCCATCAGTTAAAATACTGTCGGTTACTGAGGCATTTTCTCCGACATAATGTGATGGTTGCAAAGTATTGCGACAATAGATTCTCCACATTGCATCTTTTAAGTTAATTTCTTGTGGACGATCTAATAAATCCATATTAGATTCCCAAAGCGAGAAAATTGTTCCAACATCTTTCCAATAGCCATCAAAAGTAAATGCCAGTAATTTATGTCCATCTCCCAGCATTGCAGGAATGATATTTTGACCAAAATCATTTCGCGAATCAGGATTGTTTTCATCAGCAATTAAATGTTCACGTAAAATTTTCCACGAGAAAATGTAAACACCCATTGAAGCCAAATTGCTTTTCGGATTTGCAGGCTTTTCTTCAAACTCGATAATATTACCTTCTTCATCAGTATTCATAATTCCGAAACGAGACGCTTCTTCCCATGGAACTTCTCTGACAGCAATCGTTGCAGCAGCTTCTGCATCAATATGAGCCCGCAACATTTCACGATAATCTTGTTTATAAATATGGTCGCCGGAAAGAACCAAGACATAATCCGGATTATGATTGTCAATAAATGTGATGTTTTGGTATATTGCATTTGCAGTACCCTTATACCAGTCACTTCCTTCCAGACTTTGATACGGAGGTAAAATTGATAGACCGCCTATGTTACGATCTAAGTCCCAAGAATATCCGTTCCCGATATAAGAGTTTAACTCTAAGGGAGAATATTGGGTTAATACACCTACAGTTTCAATTCCGGAATTCGTACAATTACTGAGAGCAAAATCAATAATTCTATATTTACTCCCGTAGGGTACAGCCGGTTTAGCAATATATTCCGTCAGTACACCCAGTCTTGAACCCTGTCCGCCAGCTAAAATCATAGCAATCATTTGTTGTTTTGGCATGCAAGCACCTCTTTTCGTTAATAATTTTTTAATTATCTACTTTCGTTCTTTTACTGATCTTCTTTACGCCACTTAAATAACATGCCACAAAGAGGCGGCATAACAATATCTAAGTGATGTTCAATTTCAAACGGTTCTAACTCAACTATCTGATCATCTGCGATATCTGCAAGAGCTTCATCTTCAGAATCAGATTGTGCTTTATCAACTCCTTTATTTGTATTTGATATTTGTTCTAAGTCAACATCAGACTCATCCATTAAATCAATTTTAATTGAATTATTCGATAGCTCCTCTGATTCATCATCCGTCACTTCAGGATAAATTGTATATTCATAGGTTTCATAAATACGTTTATTTCCAAAACCACCTAAATAATTACTGCCGCCATATTCTTCATCATCGGAATTCAAAATTAATTCGAATTTACCTGCTAATGGCATTCTTAATGTATATTCCGGAATAACACCGGGTGTCATATTAAGCACACACAGTATTGCTTCATCATGAGCTAAATTGAAACGCAGGAAAGCGAAAACACTGTTTTTAGAGTCATCGGCTTGAACCCATTTGAATCCGTGCCAATCGTTGTCTTCTTCCCATAGAGCGGGTGTATCAAGATAAAGATGATTTAGAGTTTTTACATATTTATGCATTTCATTATGTGCCGGATATTCAAGCATAAACCATTCAAGTTCTTCATAATAACGCCATTCCGTGAACGGAGCGAATTCGTTGCCCATAAAATTTAATTTTGCTCCCGGATGAGCCATTTGATATGTATAAATAGCCCGCAAATTCGCAAATTGACGCCAATAATCTCCCGCCATTCTACCTATTAATGTTCCTTTACCATGGACAACTTCATCATGCGAAAAAGGTAAAATATATCTTTCAGAGAATGCGTAAACCATAGAAAACGTAAAAGCATTATGATGAAATTCTCTTTGATAGTGGTCTAATGAATTAAAATACAAAGTATCATTCATCCATCCCATATTCCATTTAAAAATGAAACCGATACCGCCTTGATCTACTCCGGTTGTCATATATGGGAATGCAGTCGATTCTTCCGCCATTGTAATTGCACCCGGGAAATTTTCTCTGACAATGGTATTTAATTCCTGCAATAAAGAAATTGCTTCAAGATTTTCATTGCCGCCATGAATATTAGGAATGTATTCCGTACGCGAATAATCACGGTAAATCATCGAACTTACCGCGTCTACTCTTAAACCGTCAAAATGAAATTCATCTAACCAAAAATAAGCATTAGATAATAAGAAGGATCTTACTTCACCTTTGGAAAAATCAAAAACCAAAGTTCCCCAATCTTCATGTTCTCCAAGTAACGGATTGGCATATTCATATACCGCTTCACCATCAAACTTTGCTAAACCGAAAGCATCTTTCGGGAAATGAGCCGGCACCCAATCCAAGAAAACATGGATACCTTTTTGGTGCATATGGTCAACAAAATATTTCAAATCCGCAGGGGTTCCATATCTACTGGTCGCAGCATAAAATCCGGTCACCTGATAACCCCAGGAAGCATCAAGCGGATACTCGGATATCGGCATTAATTCAATTGCATTGTAACCCATTTCCAAGACATAATCTGCCAATTGTTCGGCAATATCGCGATAATTATAAACCGAACCGTCTTCATAGCGGCGCCAAGAACCCAAGTGTACTTCATAAATATTCAGAGGATTTAATTCGTATGCATCAACCCTGTTCGCCATATATTCCTGATCTTGCCAAGTGTAATCATCAGGATCATAAAGAATAGATGCCGTACCGGGTCTGGTTTCAGCATGGCGTGCAAACGGATCAGCTTTAAGAATCCATTCATCATTTTGAGTCAAGATGCCATACTTATACCTTTCCCATTGCTCTAAATCGGGGATAAAACCGATCCAAATTCCAGTTGCTCCATAAGGTTCCAACTTATTGCGATCTTCCTGCCATTCGTTGAAATCACCTACGACACAGACTTTTTTTGCATTTGGAGCCCAGACTGCAAAGCGATATCCCTGTTCTCCTTCACTATTGGTTTCCGGTTTTGAGCCTAACATATTGTAGCTCATATAATTTTTTCCCAGATTAAACAGATAAGCAAGGTTCATTTCCATTTGTGCAATCTCCCTCATTAATCATTGAGTACATTATACTATTTTTGTTAAATTATACAAGATAAAATTGATTAAAATCAATAAAACTCTTTCTCTTTATTTTATAAAAATTCTACTATTGTTACACCGGAATCACCTTCACCAATTCCGGCTAAACGAAAAGCTTTAACTCTTTTATCTTCTTTCAGAGTATTATGTACGGCTTGTCTTAATGCACCGGTCCCTTTGCCATGAACAATGCGAATCACCGGAATATTTGCTAAAACGGCATTATCAATAAATTCATCCATTTGATATAAAGCTTCGTCGACCGTATAGCCAAGCAATTTCAATTCGGATTCAAACATCATTTTTCGTTCACTGATTATTTTTCGGGTTGCATTGCGTTCAGTTCTCGCTTGTTCGCTATATATATTTTGAGAATCATTCCAATTTTTATCCGCAAGACGCAATGAAGCAAGCGGTACATTAATTGTCATCATTCCGCTTTTAAGTGAAACCTCATCTCTGTTGTCCGGCTTTGTTAAAGCTTGCCCTGTAATATTAAATATAACGGAATGATAGTATTCTCCTACAACAATATCTTCGGCAGATAAAGTTTGATCCGGCTTGCTGTCTTTAGATTTTTGATACATCTCAATCTCAATGTTTTTAGCTTTTTCCGATAATTTGCGTTCAATCTCTTTGGCTGATTTCTGGGCATTTTGTTTTTCATTTGAACTTTGAGCTTGCTTTATTTCCGCTCTCAATTGAGTTAACAATTGCTCCACTTCCAATCTGGCAGATTGAATAATTTCAGTCGCTTCTTGTTGTGCATTAACTATGGCTTCTTCTCGAGCAGCAACTAACTCTTTACGCTCGTTTTCCAAATTTTGTTTTTGTTTCAGGCTTTCTCTTTGCAGACTTTGGATTTCATCCTTCATCTTTTGGGCTTTATGATGTGATGCCTCGATCGCAGCCACCATTTCTTCGAACTTGATATTTTCATCCGAAACCAATTGTTCGGCAGCAGCAATTATTTCAGGCTTAAGACCGAGTCTTTGAGAAATTTTAAAAGCATTACTGACTCCGGGAACTCCGATTAAGAGTTTATAAGTCGGCTGCAAATTAATTTCATCAAATTCACAACATGCGTTATTTACCGATTCGGTATTTAAAGCATAGCCTTTTAATTCTCGATAATGGGTAGTTGCGACGATATGGCATCCGGCTTGCCGCAGATAGTCCAAAATAGCAATCGCTAAAGCAGCACCTTCTGACGGATCGGTTCCTGCTCCAAGTTCATCGGTTAAGACCAAAGTTGATTCCCCGGCTTTCTCGATAATATTGATCAGTTGTTTCAAGTGCGAAGAAAAAGTGCTTAGATTTTGTTCAATGCTTTGTTCATCCCCGATGTCCGCCAAGACTTGCTCAAAAAAAGAAATTTGCGAATTGCTATCTGCAGGTATATGAAGTCCGGCCATTGCCATCAAAACAAACAGACCACAAGTTTTTAAACTGACAGTTTTGCCACCGGTATTCGGACCGGTAATCACCAGAGTATTAAAATTTGTACCCAACTCGAAATAAATAGGAATGACATCATCTGTCGGTATTAGCGGATGTCTGGCATTATACAAGATAATTCTTCCCTGATTATTAAGTTCAGGGGAAATCGCTTTCATCTTAAAAGATAATTTTGCTTTGGCTTGTACAAAGTCCAGATGTGCCAAAATATCGGCATTATATTTTAAAACATCAGCTGATTGAGCAATTCGTTCTGAAAGTTCCTGCAAAATCCGATAAATTTCATCTTGTTCCGCAATTTCCAATTCGCGGATTTTATTGTTCAATTCAACTACAGCCATCGGCTCAATAAATATTGTTGCACCGGAACCTGATGTATCGTGTACAACTCCGGGAATTTCTGAACGATGTTCGGCTTTCACCGGAACGACATATCTGCCACTGCGTATAGTGATAATGGCATCCTGCAGAACATTACTTTTATTGCTGACAATCCGATTTAAGTGTGTTTTAATGTTTTCTTGCGTACTGAGAATTTTTCGGCGGACAGAAAACAATTCAGGTGTCGCACGATCAAAAATCTCATCATCTCCTGCAATACATTGTTTTAATCTGGCAGCTAAGCTTGGTAAAACATCCAAATATTGTATTTGCTTAAAAAATAAATGTTCTTGTTTTTGTTCAGAACGAGAATCAGCCAGCCTTTTCCTCACTAAATCCACAATAGATAAAAATCTGACAAAGCGATTCAATTCTCGTAATTCCAGAACGACTCCCGTTTTCGTTTTCCGGATCAACGGTCTGATCTCTTCAAATCCGGACAAAGGAAATTCCGGCTCATAGATCAAATATGAAACCAAGTCGCTTGTTTCAGCCAATTCGGTTTGCATTTGCTCAAAGCTTTTTGCCGGCTTCAGAGCACAGCACAATGCTTTGCCGGGGACAGAAAGCGCTTGTGCCTCCAATTGTTCAATTATCTTATCAAATTCTAAAACTTCTAAACTATGTTGTTCAATCATCAATTTTTAAATTGAAAGCATATTTGCTTTTTTCATACTTTCCGCACTGATTTTTTTTGTGATTTCGATACCCTCAAACAAATCAATATCTGTAACTTCTCCTTGTTTATAAATTACAACACGATTGATTCTATCTTCCATTAGTGCTTTTACTGCTTGAATACCAAACATGGATGCCAAATATCGATCTTGATAAGTCGGACTACCACCACGTTGCAAATACCCCAGTACAGTGGCTCGGGCTTCTGTTCCGGTATTGGTTTCAATATATTCAGCAATCTCTTGCCCGCCGGCAGCACCTTCTGCAACCACTACAATATAATGTTGTTTACCGCGATTTCGTGCTGATAAAATTTTTCCGATAATATCTTTATCACGGTCAAAGGGCTGTTCGGGGATCAGAATAATTTCAGCACCTGTTGCAATACCGACATGTAATGCCAAATAACCTGCCTCACGTCCCATTACTTCAATTACCGAACATCTTTCATGCGAAGATGCCGTATCCCGCAATTTATCAACACAACTAATTGCAGTATTAAGTGCAGAATCAAACCCGATTGTATAATCCGTACATCCGACATCATTATCAATTGTTGCCGGAATATGAATAACCGGCACATCCATTTTTGCCAGATCTACCGCTCCGCGCATTGTACCGTCACCACCGATCGTTACCAATGCATCAAGTCCGAATACCTTCGTCATCTTGCAAGCTTGTTGCAAACCTTCCGCAGTTGTAAATGTTTCACTGCGAGCGGTCATTAAAAATGTACCGCCTACTCTGGATTTATCCGAAACAGAACGAGCATCCATTTCAATAACATCGCCTCGCAATAATCCATGATAGCCTCTGCGAATTCCTATTACACGGATATTGTGATGAATTGCTGTTCTGGTTACCGAACGTATCACTCCGTTCATACCGGGAGCATCCCCACCGCTCGTTAAAATGCCTATAGTTTCAATTTTTTTCATTTGATCCATTTGGTCTTTCCTTTAACTTAAATAATAGTTGATTATTCCTAGTATTTATTACTAAAAATATCTATGGAAATTATATAATGTATTTATCGGTAAATATTCATATCTTTGTTAAATAATAAGGAATCTTTCCACACTATATCTTTTGGTTAATTGTTCCAAATAATCCAAATCAAAATATTTCGGTTGCCCCAGATTGATTACTCGCTTCGCTGCCTCCTTAAATAAATAAACAGGAGTATCACCTGAAAAGTAATCCAACATCGAAAACAATACTTTTGTCGCTTCATCATCTAAATCTTGTTCCCACTTAATTCCCAACTTCAAATGGTCTCCGCCATTTTGAGCAGCATCTTGGTTATCACTTAAGTCAGATTCCATCATCGTTTCAGTTTGAGAATCGTTAAAAGACAGACTCCCGTTTACCTGAACATTGTTATTAAATTTAGACATGTTCGCATTAGCATTGACTCCACCTAAGTAAGAATGCATACCGGGCGGTAATTCAATTTGATCAGGATTTAATTCAATAATTTGATCCGCAATAATATTCGGATTTTGATCATCTCTTAAACTTACCTGACCGGCAATCAATAAAACTTTATTTTCAACTAATAAAAATCTGACATCAGCAAATAATTTCGGAAATACAACTAATTCATATGTTCCTTCAAGATCCTCAAGCGTAATAAAAGCCATTTTTTCATTTGATCTGGTCATTAATTCTTGTTTCGCAACTATGATTCCTGCCATGATTACTTTTTGTCGATCGGTTACAGCTAAATTCTGTTGATCAATCAAATAATCGTCTGACATTTCAGCTTGAACATCCAAGTTTTCTTTCACCATCAGTTTTGAGCTTTGTAACGTAACCAGACGGTTGATTGCAGCTTGATAATCATCCAGAGGATGACCGCTGATATAAACACCCAAAACTTCTTTTTCCATCGCCAATCTTCTGCTCAACGGATATTCCTGTAGAGTAGGTTGATATTTCGGTTCAACAGTCTTAGCATCGGATATCTCATCAAAATCAAACAAACTCAATTGCCCTGCCATCGATTGTTGTTTCGAGCGTTGGACACTGTTCATAAAATCTTCATGTACTGCCATCAATTGAACTCTCGGTATCTTAAAAACATCCAAAGCTGATGATTTAATCAGACTCTCTATTACTTTTCTATTAACATCATAATTGCTGATTCTCGTAATAAAATCACCAAAAGTTTTGAATTCTCCATTTAAATTACGCTCTTCAATTACTTGAGAAATCGCTTTAATTCCAACATTCTTAATTCCACCAAGAGCGAATCTGATTCCGTTTTCTTCCGGTTTAAAACGGGCCTCACTTTTATTGATATCGGGAGGTAAAACAGGAATATCAGCTTTGTTGCAAACCCGTATATAATTTGCAGCTTTGTCCAAATTACCCAGAAATGAATTCAGCATTGCCGCCATAAACTCTACCGGATAATAATATTTTAGCCAAGCTGTCTGATAAGCTAAAACTGCATAACCTGCAGCATGAGATTTATTGAATGCATATCCGGCAAAAGCCTGTACTTCTTCAAAAATCTGATCGGCAATTTTTTCTGAAACACCATGTTTAATGGCCCCTTTAACCGGATTACCATTTTCATCAATTCCGCCATGAATAAATAAATCCTTGTATTTTGCCATTTCTTCCGGTTTTTTCTTGGACATGGCACGTCTTACATTATCAGCTTGTCCCATTGAAAATCCTGCAAGCTCACGCACTATTTGCATAACCTGTTCTTGATAAACAATACAACCGTAAGTCATATTTAAAATCGGAATTAATAAGGGATGGTCATAAGAAATTGTTTGCGGATTATGTAAACAGCGAACATATTTCGGAATCTGTTCCATCGGACCCGGACGATATAAAGAAATGCCGGCAATAATATCTTCTAAATTTGTCGGTTTCATTTCTTTGATAAAGCTGGTCATACCGGGAGATTCTAATTGGAAAACACCTGCAGTTTCGCCATCACTTAACATTTTATAAACATTACTGTCATCAAACGGAATTTGGTCAAAATTTATAGTTATGCCATGATTTTCCTGAACCATGTCAACCGTATCACGCATTACGGTCAAAGTTCTTAAACCTAAAAAGTCCATTTTGATCAAACCGATATCTTCAATAATATCTTTATCAAATTGAACGACAACCGACTCATCATTGAGGGATAAAGGAGCTATTTCAACTATCGGACAATCAGCAATTACTACTCCGGCAGCATGAGTTGAAGCATGTCGCGGCATACCTTCAAATTGCAGTGCTAAATCAATAATTTCTTTAGTCTGTTCATTATTATCATAATCGTATTTTAATTCATTGCTTTTTGCCAAAGCATCCTCAATAGTAATATTTAAAATATCAGGAATCATTTTGACAATTCTACTTGTTTCGGCAAAAGAAACATCCAAAACCCTGGCTACATCACGAATTGATTGACGTGCCGCCAATGTACCGAACGTAATAATTTGACAGACATGATCCGAACCATATTTATTAGTCACATATTCAATTAGTTCACCGCGTCTTTCATAGCAAAAATCCAAATCAAAGTCCGGCATGCTGACTCGCTCCGGATTCAAAAAACGTTCGAACAACAAATTAAATTGCAAAGGATCTATATTTGTTATTTTCAGAGCATACGCAACCAAAGATCCGCCACCTGAGCCTCTGCCGGGACCGACCATAATATTATTTTCATGTGCGAAACGTACGAAATCCCAGACAATTAAGAAATAGTCGACGTAACCCATGTTTTCAATTACATCCAATTCCCTTGTCAAACGTTCATAGTAGACTTCCGGAGCTTGATCACTCTGTTTGAATTTCAGACGTTCTTCTAAACCTTGTAATGCCAATCTTCTGATATAATCTGCACTACTTGATCCGTCTTCAGGCATAAACTTAGGCAAATGCATTTTGCCGAAAGGAATTTCTACATTGCAACGTTCAGCAATCACCTGCGTATTTTCAATAACTTCAGGTATATCAGAAAATGCTGCTACCATTTCTTGCGGCGATTTTATATAAAAATGATCGGTTTCCATACGAAGCCGATCTTCATCTTTTAACTTTTTGCCGGTTTGCATACAAAGCAAAACTTCATGTGCATAAGCCGATTCTTTTGTCGGATAATGACAATCATTGGTTGCAACCATAGGGATGCCGGTTTCACGACTCATGCGGATAATCGCCTGATTATATTCCAGTTGTTCAGGCAGATCATTGGCCTGAACTTCCAAGAAATAATTATTGCGACCGAATAGTTCATCATACTTTAGAGCAACCTGTTTGGCTTCTTCAAATCCTCTTTCCATGAAAGTTCGGGCAAGTTCGCTGCTGAGACATGCACTGAGACAAATCAGACCCTCATGATATTTTTGCAACAGATCAAAATCAATCCGCGGTTTATAATAAAATCCTTCTAAAAATCCATAGGAGACCAACTTCATCAGATTTTTGTAGCCCTGATTGTTTTCAGCTAAAAGTACCAGATGGTAAGATTGATTATCGATACCGCTGATTTTATCTTCACGGCCTCTTTTGGCTACATAAACCTCACAACCGATAATCGGTTTAATTCCATGATCCTGCATTGTCCGATAAAAATCGATCACGCCGTACATTACACCATGATCGGTAATTGCACAGGAATCCATCCCCAATTCAAGAAGACGGGGAGCCAAATCAGTAATCCGATTTGCCCCGTCTAATAAACTATATTCCGTATGTAGATGTAAATGCGTAAATTTCATCTGATAAAAGATTATTTAAGCAATTATGCCAAACAATAAATTAGCTTTTTGTATTTGTTCTGCTAAAAATTCACTTAAGCCAATTATTTAGGCATCTAATAATTCTTCGATATATTCAGCAATTGCCGAACTATATTTTGCTAAATCAGCTTTTGCTTCAGCTTCAGAATCAGTATAGAATCCTGCATATACTTTAATCTTCGGTTCTGTGCCGGAAGGTCTTACTGCAAACCAGTCTAAATCATCACCGACTTCATACAAAAGCACATTGCTTTGCGGTAAATTACTGGTTTTTGTTTCACCACTCACAACATCGGTTATTTCATTCGTTTGGAAGTCTTTGATTTTTGTAATCGGAATTCCGCTAATCCCCTTGGATTTTTCATTCCGCAGAATTTCCATAGCATTTTTGATTTGTGCCGCACCTTTCATACCGGTTCGTTCAATCGAAATTGTTTTTTCAGCACCATAACCATATTTTTCATATAGCTCTATCAGATTATCGTAAAGGGTTTTACCCTGTTCAGCAGCCACAGCAGCCATCTCTGCGATTAACATCGTTGCGACAACCGCATCTTTATCTCTTACTTTAGTTCCTGCCAGATAGCCGATACTTTCTTCAAAACCGAATTGGAAATACTCATCGCCATTTTCATCACGATTGAGAATTTGTTCCGCTATGTTTTTGAAACCGGTCAGAACTTCAGTCAAATCAGCATCATAAGCTTCAGCAATCCTGCGAGTTAATTTTGTTGAAACAACAGTGGTCACACAGAATGATTTTTCCGGTAGAGTTCCACTCTTGGTTTTTTCGCTTAAGATATATTCCATAAGCAACAGACCGATTTGATTACCGGTTAAAACAATAAAATCACCGTCTTTGGTTCTGACTGCTACACCGGTACGATCTGCATCAGGATCTGTCGCAATCAGCAGGTCAGCGTTTTCTTTTTCGGCTAATTCAATTCCTAAAGTCATTGCAGCTCTTTCTTCCGGATTAGGATATGGTGCCGATGGGAAATCTCCGTTCGGTTTAGCCTGTTCTTCAACAACCTTAATGTTTTCAAAGCCTAAACTGTCCAAAATGCGCATTACAGGTTTATAACCGGTACCATATAAAGGTGTGTAAACAATTGCCAGATCTTTTTGCTTTTTACATGCTTCCGGATTGATTGAAAGATCAAGCAACATATCATTATAGATCTGGTCGAATTCTTCACCCATTTCATTCCAAAGTTCAGATTGTTTAGCTTCTGTCAAAGGTAGTGCAGCATTAACAATCGCAGTGAAATCATCACGTTCGTTCATTCTTTGCAGAACGGCATCTGCATCTTCAGCTCCCAACTGACCGCCATCTTCACCGTAAGCTTTAAAACCGTTGTACATCTTGGGATTATGGCTGGCAGTAATCATTACACCGCCTGCACAATTAAAATGTCTAACTGCAAATGACAACATCGGTGTGGGACGTAATTCGTCAGAAAGTACAACCCTAATGCCATAAGTTACAAATATTCTTGCTACCAATTCAGCAAATTCAGGTGAAAAATGACGGGAATCATAAGAAATGGCAAGTCCCCTTGCACAGTAATCTTCACCGCGTTCTTTGAAATAACGGGCAAAACCGTCAGCTGCTCTGCCTACCGTATAAATATTCATACGATTGGTTCCCGCTCCCAGAATCCCTCTTAAACCGGCTGTACCGAATGATAAATCCTGATAAAAGCGATCTTCAATTTCAGACACATTATTTTTTATTGATTGCAACTCATCTTTCGTTTCTTGGTCAAAATCCGGATTATTTAACCAAATTTCATATTTGCGTTGAGCATTACTCATGCTGCACCTCCTGATAATTTTTCTTTCTTGTTTATAATTGCAAAATGTCATTGTTTTATTAATGTCATTATTAATTTGCTAAACTATTATTCATTATAGCATTTAATTTTGAATAATTTATTTGTTTTTTAATACTCCACGCAAAATCATCAAATAATCTCTGAGATCGGCTGCTTCTTCAAATGCCAGATTAGCAGCTGCCTCTCGCATTTTCTTTTCATTATGGATAATCATTGTTTGAATTTCCGATGCACTCAGATCCGACATTTCAGATTCGGTTAAATAATCTGTCATCAACTCGCTAACTCTCAATTGTTCTTCTTCTGTCAAATCATATGCTGTATCTATAATCTGTAAGACTTGTTTCTTAATAGTTTGCGGGATAATACCATGCTTACGGTTAAATTCGCTTTGAATTTCTCTCCTGCGATTTGTTTCTTGAATAGCTTGATACATTGATTCTGTAACATTGTCGGCATACATTATGACTCTACCGCGTTTATTACGAGCAGCTCTGCCGATTATTTGAATTAAAGATGCCGTAGATCGTAAAAAACCTTCTTTATCCGCATCCAAAATTGCAATTAGTGAAACTTCGGGCAAGTCGAGACCTTCTCGCAATAAATTAATTCCGACCAAAACATCAAATTTACCTTCACGTAATTCTTTGAGAATTTGTAAACGTTCAACAGTTTTTATATCCGAATGTAAATATTTGACTTTAAGCCCTTCTCCCATCAAATATTCACTTAATTCTTCTGCCATTCTTTTAGTTAAAGTTAAAATCAAAGTTCGTTCATTTACTTTAATATTCTCTTCTATCTCATAGATTAAATCAGCAATTTGATCTTCAACCGGTCTAATATCAATAAGCGGGTCAAGCAAACCGGTAGGACGATTAATCTGCTCAATATACGCTGTGGAATGAGCTGCTTCATATTTTGCCGGTGTCGCACTGACAAATATAGTTTGTCCCATACGCTGTTCAAATTCAGAAAATTTTAAAGGTCTGTTGTCCAGAGCGGACGGCAATCTGAAACCATAATCAACCAAAGAAAGTTTTCTCGAACGATCCCCATTGTACATAGCACCGATTTGCGGTACTGTCACATGTGATTCATCAATCATCAGCAGATAATCTTCCGGGAAAAAATCGAGTAATGTGTAAGGAGGTTCTTCCGGCTCTCTGCCGTCAAAATGTCTGGAATAGTTTTCGATTCCTTTGCAGACTCCGGTTTCCAGCAACAGTTCCATATCATATCTGGTACGTTGCTCAAGCCTATATGCTTCAACTATTTTGCCTGCATCATTCAACTGTTCCAATCTGGTTTCAAGTTCGTTCAAAATATCTCTGACTGCTCGTTTTGTATTTTCTCCCGTCGTTGTATAATGGCTGGCAGGGTATATTTGCTGATAATTGCGACCTTGAATACTACGAGCTGTAATAGCATCAATCTCCGTAATACGATCGATTTCATCACCGAAGAACTCTACTCTGGTAATCACATTCTCCGATGATGCAGGAAAGATATCGAGCACATCGCCTCGAACCCGAAAATTACCGCGTTTTAATTCAAAATCATTTCTGATATATTGAATGTTGACTAACTCTTCAATTACATCTTCCATTGATTTTTGCTGACCCGGTCTCAAATATACCATCATTTTTTTATAGGAATCAGGCGAACCCAGTCCATAAATACAAGAAACTGATGCCACCACAATAACATCTCTGCGTTCAAATAGAGAAGCAGTTGCTGAATGTCTCAAGCGATCAATTTCATCATTGATTGACGAATCTTTTTCAATATAAGTATCACTTGCGGGTAAATAAGCTTCAGGCTGATAATAATCATAATAAGAAACAAAATACTCAACTGCATTTTCCGGAAATAAGGCTTTAAATTCAGCAGCTAACTGTCCCGCCAGAGTCTTGTTGTGGGCAATAACTAAAGTCGGTCTTTGTGTGCGTTCAATGACATTAGCCATAGTAAAAGTCTTGCCTGAACCGGTAACGCCAACTAAAGTTTGAGCCCGTTCGCCCATTTCAAGTCCTTTAACTATTTTGTCAATAGCTGTAGGTTGATCGCCTTTCGGCTCGTAATCAGATACAATTTTGAACCGGTTTTTTTGCATTATTTAACTTAATTCCTAAGTGAAATAGAATTTGATTGATTGTTTTTTTCTATATTGGTTTTTGTTCTCGGTATTTT
>JAAYRL010000020.1 GCA_012518795.1 Clostridiaceae bacterium | reverse complement strand
TCAGCACAGTACCCAATAATAGTTATGAGAGTATGCCGGGTACTTCCATGGCCTCGCCGATGGCAGCCGGTGTAGCCTCATTAATCTATGGAGCTCACCCGGAGTACACCGCTTCTCAAGTCAAGGCCATCTTAATGGAAGAAACGGATACCTTTACAACAGACGGTATCAACATTATCCCTGTTGTCAATGCCGCTCTGGCTTCTGACTATGCAAAGACCGGAGACATACCGCAGGTACCGCCGGGTGAAGTTATACCTGATCCCAGTAAAACACCATATCCCGGACTTCCTACCCCCAGACCTCCGGGACAGCCTAGTCAGCCGGACCAGGGTAATATTGAACTGCCCGGTCACACCCCCTTCAAGCTGGAAGCGGGACAGGGCGGATTAGCCGGTCTGGTCTACGACCAAGAGACGGAAAATCCGGTAGCTCTCTTTAGTATCTACTTTAACGGTCCTGATGGCACGATGGTAGATCATGAGTTTGCTTACCCCTATCCTGCGACATATGATGCGCAGCAGATGGGAGAGTTCTTCAGCCGCATTCCTGTTGAGCAAGGACAGGAAGTTGAGATAACGAACCTTGTAATAGATGCTCCGGGCTATAACATTTATGAGGTGCCAACTGTCACGGTACGTGGTGGTGAGGTGACGAGTCTTACTATCTACCTAGAGCCCGAGGCCGAAGATGTCATCCGGCTGCCGGGACATACGCCCTTCTTCCCGGAAGATGGTAGAGGCGGTTTTTCCGGTTTTGCCTGTGATGCTGATACAAAGGAGCGGATTTCCAAATTTAGACTAGACTATATCTTTAATGGAGCGGCTTACGATTTTTCATACGAATATCCGCCTGCAGATGAATATGTAATAGCAAGGTTACAAGGTGAATTTATTATCTGGGCTACCACTGATTCGGAGACCGTTATTGCGGATCTCGTTATTTCAGCCGAAGGCTATGAGTCTACCACAGTGGGTGATGTCACAGTGAGAAACCAAGAAGTTACAGATATTGGAGTTGTCTACCTCAAACGGACAGGAGAAGTGGCGACAGTAACACCGGAGCCTGAGCCAACACCTGCCCCGACAGAACCGACAGAACCGACTAAAGATCCACAGCCTATCAAAGCTGATCCGGACAGTGAGATGATAAACATACCGGGACACACACCTTTCTATCCTGAAGCAGGATATGGTGGCTTTGCAGGCTTCGTCTATGATGCGGTAACAAAGAAGCCGATACCATCTTTCCGCTTTGAGAACTTGATCTGGCTAGATGGTGAGCCGGCAGGTGTTGAATACTTTGACTGGCCCTACCCAAGCGACATGCTGGCCCAGATTGAGGGAGAGTTTATCTACTGGTTAAAGATGTATGGGACAACGACAGATACGATGCAAGCCTTTGATATTGTGGCTGATGGCTATGAGACTTACCGCTTATCGGACTTTATTGTTGAGGATCAGGCTGTTACAGATCTGGGCGTTATTTATATGACCCCCAAAGGTACCAATCAGCCGCCCTCGAAAGTGAGTTACGACCCATTACCTTGACTGTGCCTAACAAATTAAAATTTAAATTGTTTATATTCCGAAGGGATTGATATGGATATTTTTGAATTAGTGAAACAAGTTAGTCAAATGGAAATTGCGGATGCTTTTGATCAGTTGAAATCACAAGCGGAATTTATACAGTATAGTCAAGCTGAGGCACCGTATTTTTTGCAACCCGAAGGAAAAATTTACACGATATATGAACATGATTTCAGTTTTTCGTCAGGCAATGTGATAACATACACTGCCAAAGAGGGAGAACCTGCGGCTGCAAACGGTGTTTGGGATGTTTTCGATTATGTCGAAGATGATTGGTATCGTTACGAAGACCAAGAATTTATTTTACATAGAGCAAGTCGCGAAGAAATTCTGAGCACATGTTCCAACGAAGTCTCGGAATTAAAATGTGATGAGATTCCGGGTGAAGAGACGGATGATTATCAATAAGATATATTTACCGACCCTTTTAGGAATTGAGGCACTGACTTCGTCTGAACTGCAGGACTTAGGTTATGGCAAAAGTCAGATTACGGTTAATGACGGTGAAGTAACTTTACATCTTGATGCAAATCAAGATGCTGCGAGTTCTGTTGCCGAACTGAATTTTAATTTGCGGACTGCAGAAAGAGTCCTTTTGGGTTTAGCTGAATTCGATGCAAATAATTTTGATCAACTATATGACAAAACTTTTAATTTACCTTGGCATGAATGGGTTGACTATAAATATTATTTAGAAATAATCGGTTATTCCCGGAAGTCCAAATTGTATAGTATTCCTACATGCCAAAAAATAATCAAAAAGGCTTTAATTGATAAGTTAAATTTGATTTACGGATATCCGAACGGTGTAGTTCCTGAAGACCAAAAAACAGGCAATTTTCGTATTCAGTTTTCGATTATTAATGATAAAGTGAAAATTCGTCTTGATACTACGGGCGAGCCTTTACATAAAAGAGGTTATCGCCCCATTACACATGAAGCTCCTTTACGGGAAACTTTAGCAGCGGCTATTCTGATGGTTTCTTTTTATAAACGCAACATAAAAAATGGAGAGGTATTATACGATCCGTTTTGCGGCAGTGGAACTTTTTTAATTGAAGCTGCATTGATCGCAAGCAATACTGCTCCCGGAATTCAAAGGCATTTTGCCGGAGAAGAATATCGTATAATCGGCAGAAAAGTTTTTGATCGAGCTAGAGAATTGGCAAAAAATCAATCTTTAATCTACAATTCTGATTTATTAAACGAAGTTAAGCTACGTGATATTAAATCTGACAAAACTTCATCTCAAACTTCAGCCAATATTTATCCGGGTTTAGCACCTAGGATTTTCGGTTCAGATATTTCCTCGGATAGCATAAAATTAGCACAAGAAAATGCTAAAAGAGCCGGAGTTGATGATCTGATCTATTTTGAAAAACAAGATATTTATCAATTGAAAAGAGCAAATCTGCTTGAAAAATTTTCAACTGATCGAATTTTATTTGTGGCCAATCCACCCTATGGTGAACGTTTAGCAGATCAAGAGGAAGCTAAGAGTTTAGCAAACAGATTGTGCAAATTATGCTTGAATGAAAAACAATCTATTGCCCGTGGCACAAGACTTTCCGTACTTACTTCGGATGATGATTTTGAAACAATCATGGGATTTAAAGCTAATCGTCGTAGAAAATTATATAATGGCGGAATTCGTTGTACTCTATTTCACTATTTTAATTTTTAAATAGAATTGTTTTAAACATCGAAATGAAATTGTTTTAAACATCGAAATAGAATTATTTTAAACATCGAAATGGAATTTGCTGCAAATATAAAATGTGAATTGCTTCAAGATGTAATGATGACCCTAAGGTTGTTCTCCACACGTGGACACTTAGTTTTTAGAATATGCTTAAAAAGCAACTCAAAGCTTTGGAAACATCGGTTTTGTTATTATGTGAAAATATATGTTTGTTTTGCAAAAATTATGTTGCATAAAATGGAAATAATTGAAATCAAGCCTTTCACTACGATGAAAAGAGTCAAATGTTGTCTTAATAGTTATACACAAAGTTATTAACATTATTAACATTTTTGTGAATAGTTGAACGTTTTTGATTATTAAAAGAAATCTATCAGAGAATCGTCTTGACAATAACCCTAGTGAGCTGCATAATTGCTTATACCATCGGCGATAGAAAAGATGGTAAAGTTAAAAATCTCTATTAGACATAGCGATGACCTATGTAAATGCTTTTAATTGCTAAAGAGTTACTACATATCGCACCCGGTAAAACTGATGGCCTATGTCAAGGCTTTTAGATAGAAGAAAAAACGTACTTAGATTAATCATCTAAGCAACATTTCAAGAATAAATTTAAATTAAATCAATTCAATTAAGCAAGTTAGAATTTAAAATTTTAGCTTGCTTTTTTGATGCCCGGAAAGAAAGTGAGGGAAATAAAATGCAAACCGAAAAATAACTAAATTAAGAAAAACAAATAAACCATCAAAGGAGAAACTTATGATTAATACTAAAACAAAAAAGAAAAACAGATTATTTATATTTATTTTAGCGTTAATTACTATACTAGGTATGCTCCCTTATATCTCAAATACAGAAGATACGAAAGCAGAAAGAACAGAATTATATATTGGAGAATATTGGGGAGTTTCCAGAGAGCAAGTTATTGCAGAAGTTACCGATAATTCTCACAGATACATAGGAAAGCCGTATTTCAGCAGACCAAATCCAAGTGCCCCTGAAGCTCCCGGTAATTGGGAAATGAATTGTGTCGGTTTAGTTTCGAATGTCATTGAAAATGCAGGAGGTAATCTCGGTGTTTTTGGAGATGAGAGCTTAATGACAGAAGAATTCAAAAGACTTGCACAAGAATATCAATTTTCCGATAAACGATTTAGAAGCAATTTATACGCTTGGTTAGTTTATTTTGGAATACCTCATGGTTTTCAAAGTTCATATAATGATGTTCTATTAATAGATAACTATAGACCTGTTATGTCGGTAGCCATGTCACCTGTTATGTATACCTTCGATACATATCAAGGTTTGCTCGATAGTGGCTTGGCGGTTAAGGGTGATCTTATTGTCATCGTTCCGACCGATGCTCCTACACAATATTTTACATGGCCGGACGGTTCATTTTTAGCCAAAAATGATATTCATATAGGGATGTTTTGGGGAGATACCCCGGCAGATCCAAAAGTGTTTCATGCATCAGCATCCGGAATTAATATAGAACATATTTCGGAATTCAACAGAGCACCTAAAGGTGGTACAACGAACAATTGGTATTTGATTAAATTGTTTGAAGAAAAAGGGAGTATAAAACTTACAAAAACATCAGCAGATCCTACCATCACAAGCGGAAATAACTGCTATGACTTGACCGGTACAGAGTTCACGGTTTATGAAGATCAAGCATTGACCAAAGCAGTAGGGAAATTGACTGTTAAGGCAGATGGTACGTCTAATATCTTAGAAGATATTAAAGCAGGAACTTACTATGCAAAAGAAACCAAAGCCGGCACAGGCTATTTCCTTGATCCGAAAACTTATTCGATTGAAGTTAAACCGGGTGAAACAGCAGAGCTTAAAGTGGCCAACCGACCGATGGATAATCCGATTTCAATTCTGTTAAGTAAAGAAGACGTTAATAACAAAATGCCTTTAGCCTTAGCTGAATTCACGATTAAATTCTATGGCGGAAATTATGCGGATAATGTAGATCCGGCAACTTTAGGTGTAAATCCGACCAGAACGTGGGTATTACGGACTGATGGGAATGGCAGAGTTAATTTCAGACGAATTAATTCAAGTTTTGCATATAACGGGCAAACCTATAATTACAAAGTCAGTGGCGATGATTTCTATTTGAATGATTTGAACCAACCTACTTTTCCTTTCGGTACAGTTACGATCCAGGAAACCAAAGCACCACAAGATTATAATATTAATAATGAAGTTTTTATTAGAAAGATTCAGTCTGAACGTGTTTTAGATTCTGTTCTCACTTATAATCCACCTACTGTGTCAAATGAGCCGATCCTCGGTAAACTCCAAGTGATTAAAGCATCAGCTAATCAGGATATGACTGATAACAACTCCAAATATAGCTTTGAAGGTATTGAATACGGTTTATTTACCTCAAAAACCGATGCTATAGCAAGGAATAATAAAATTGGTACGTTTAACCTAAAAGCAGATGGAACATCAAACATAATTGAGGGTTTGATTCCTGCTACCTACTATGTAACTGAAACTAAAACCGGTGGCGGTTACGTATTAGACGAGACGGTTCATACGATTAATGTGGTAGGCGAGCATTTGATTAAAGTCAATGTGATGAATACGGTAGATATAGCCCAATCTGCCCCGGTAGATGTTTTGATTCAAAAGGCGGATAGCGAAACCGGTCAAGCAATACCGCAAGGAGATGCAAGTTTAGCCGGAGCGGAATTCAGAGTAAATTACTATAAGGGTGAACACACTTTAGGTACTGTACCAACTGTAGAACCTAATGCTACATGGATTATAACTACTGATGCAACAGGTAAAGCCGGTATGTCCAGTGCCAGAGGCAGTAACCTTTACAAAAACGGCAAAGGCGAAACAGTAATTCCTCTAGGTTATATAACTATACAAGAAATTACTGCACCGGAAGGCTATTTAATCAATGATAGATTAATGTCACATAAGATTGACTCTACAGGTGCAGACGAGACTTTAACCGTTTTACAAAACTTAACTGCCGAACAAATAAAGTTTGAAGAAGAAGTGATTAAAGCACCATTCAGTTTAAGAAAAGTTATGACTGCCGGCGAACAATCCGAAGTAGTAGACGTGGAAGTTGATGCGGTATTTGTAGCAATTGCAAATAAATATGTTTTGAAGTACGGATCAATGGAAGAAGCGTTAAAACATACAGACGAATATGCTCCAAGTGAATGGGCCAGACTGGTTACAGATCAAAACGGTAATGCTACATCTAAACCTTTAGCATATGGTTTGTACCAAGTAGCCCAAACTGAAGGTAAAGATGAAACTAGTTTACTGAGAAGACCATTTAAATTTGAGGTTAAATCAAAAGATCAGGAGATTGTTGAATATACGGTAAATAACGTTCCTGCCAGATATCCTGTACGTATCGTGAAAAAAGATGCAGTTACCGGTGAAAATGTAAGATTCAGTTCGGCAAGCTTTAAGATCAAAGATAAAGATACCGGAGAACATGTCAGACAAAAAGTCGGATCTAAATGGTATGACACGTTCATGACTACAGCTGAACAGCAAGATGAAATAACACCGGGAACGTTCTATGTGCCTACCGAAGATGACGGCACAACCGTAACACCACTTAAGGTAAAGCCGGGTGTATACATTATCGAAGAATTAGAAACTCCGAAAGGATTTGTCTTACTTGAACAACCAAAAGAATTCACGATTGGTGAAAATTATGTTACCCATACCGATCAAGACTTAGACGAGATCATTGAAGTAGTAATCGAAAACGAGCCACAATACGGAGAATTAACCTTACATAAGCAAGGCGAATTGTTTAAGAAGTGGATACAGAGAAGTGTTACTCTGCCTGTCCAAGCTAAAGGCAAGACAATCGGTGAAGAGGTAGAAGTGCCAAGAGCAAACGAAACCTTAACCATGACCAGAGTTTATAAGAAAACCGCAGAACCGATGGAAGAATCTATTGCAGAAGGACCGGCTACGGAAGAACCGGTTGTGGCAGGTGAAACAGCAGAACCAGCAGAATCTAATGAACCTGAATCCGAAACTAAATCTGAAACTATTTCGGAAAAAACTCCAAAAACTGAAACGGAATCTGAAACTATTCCGGTGATAACTCCGGAACCTGATACTATCACAGAAACAACTCGGGAACCTGAAGAAACAATTAAATCAACTCCGGAAGAAATTACTGAAACCACGATAGAGGAAACAGGCGAAGTACCATCATCGGCCGGTGGCGGTATGGATGATGGTACAGTTACCGAAGTGACTGAAATAACAACTGATGAAAACGGACATTTCTCAGAAATTGTTGAAGCAGGCACATATACGGTAACTGATAAAGACGGTAATGTTGTGGCAGAGCTTGTAGTACCGGAAGGTGTAACAGCAACTTTAAAATTTACACTGACCGAAACCAAAATGGAAGGTGTCTATCAGGAAGGAGAAGTAACTGAACAGAGCTTTACCTACAATCAAGCAGTATACGAACAAGGCTATTTAGCAGGAGCGGAATTCGAGTTGAAAGCAATAGAAGATATTAAATCTTATGACGGACAAACAGTTTTCTACGAAAAGGATGAAAAATTGTTGTTCGCACAAAAGGATATCACCAATAATTCAGGCGAAATAATTTACAAGAAAGGTCAAGTAATTACTTTACCGAAACTCACTGCTATACAAATGGCGGACAAGACTTTGGTGGATAGTAAAGTTGTAACCGAAGCTGATCAGGCGATTGTCTTATCAAGGATTCCGTTAGGTAAATATACTTTAACCGAGATTAAAGCACCGAAAGGCTATATCTTAGATGCGACAATCAGAAGCTTTGAGTTCACCCCGCAAGATAAAACCGTCTTAGTCGACTTGAAAGAAACACCTTTAATCGAGAATGTACGTCAAAAGCTTGATGTTTTTTTACAGAAGACACTTCTCTCCACACCCTACTTTGAAGAAACGGGTTTTGAGAATATAGTGATCGGTATGTACACGGCGGAAGAAATCTTTGGTTTAGTAAAAGACAGTTTAGTAGCTGTAATGGCTCCTGATCAAGACGGCAAAATGACAGCGCAAGATATTCCGCAAGGAAATTATTACTTCAAGGAAATCGCAATCAAAGACGGTTACATTTTAGATGAAACTGAATACAGTATCTTGGTTGAAGCAGACGAAAATGCCTCAGATGATAAAATCACAGTCCTGGAAGAGCCGATTGTTAACCAGCCGGCAACCAAAAACATCAAAGTTGTTAAGGTGGATAAGTTTACGCAAAAGCCCCTGGTCGGAGTAGAGTTTAACTTATTCAAATTAATGGCTGACGGTTCTAAACTGCCGATCATCAACCTCTTAACCGATGATTATATTTTTGTTACGGACGAAAACGGAGAAATCCTGATCGAAGGTTTACCGCATGGCACATACTCTTTGGAAGAGATAAAAGCATTTGACGGTTATATCAAAGATGACGAAAGCCAGGCTATTTCCGTTGCAGACGACAGTAAATTGGAAATCAAAGTAGAAAACGAGCCGACTCAGGTATCTTTCAATAAGATCGACAGCAAAACAGGTGAATCGGTTGTCGGAGCAATTTTAAGACTTGTTGATCAGGACAGCAATCCGCTTTATCTAGACGAGAACGGTTATATTACAACCGAAGATCAGGGAACAATTGCTGAATGGATTACAGACGGTACACCGTTTATCGTCAAAGGTTTATTGATAGATACCGTGTACACCGTGATCGAAGTGAAAGCACCGGCAGGTTACCATTTAGCAGAACCGATCAGCTTTAGAGTGGTAGAGCAAACAGGTTTACAATTAACCGAGATTCCAAATAGACCGTACGAACCGGAAATTAAAACCGAAGCCTTCAACAGCGATACAGAGGGAAAAGAAGTTCATGCAATCAGCAAAGCCAAGGTTTGTGACGTAATGACTTACGTTGACTTAATCGAAGGCAGAGAGCATAAAGCAGTGGCGAAGCTTGTCTTAAAGAATAATCCCGAAGTTGTGATAGCTGAAGCAGAATTAATCTTTACTCCGCAAGAAAAAGACGGAGAAATGACGGTTTGCTTTGGCGAAATCGATTTAACAAAATTAGCCGGCGAACAGCTTGTTGTTTTTGAAAAAGTATTTGACCTGACTACTGGGCTTGAAGTAGCAAGCCACGAAGATATTAATGATGAAGATCAGACCGTAACAGTTAAAGAGCCTGAAATCGGAACATCAGCTAAGTCTAACGATAAAAACACTGTCATAGAAAGCAAAGAAATAACTATCATTGATACGGTAAAATTCACGGACTTAATCGTTGGTGAAGAGTACACGGTCAAAGGCTGGTTGATGGATAAATCTAAAGGCGAAGCTCTTTTGATTAATGGTGAAAAAGTTTCGTCAGAAGTCACGTTTGTTGCTGAAACGTCAGATGGTACAGTCGAAGTAATATTTAACTTTGACGGAACAGGTTTAGGTGGAAAAGACTTAGTCGTATTTGAAGAACTTTATTATAAAGGCGAATTTATTGCCGAACATAAAGACATTAATGACAAAGAACAAACCATAACCATTGAAAAACCGGTAGTGCCTACTATACCAACTAAACCGATAACTAATGATGATAGCATCAATCCTGTAGTTTATCTGGCGAGTGGCAGCATGTCTCTGCTGCTAGCAGTGGTGTTCATGTTTTTATTTAGAAAGAAAGATAATGAATTCTGATTGTTTACATGATTAGAATTTAAAGCCTCCGAATTTGAGGGAGATTTATTTTAGATCTCCCTCTCTAACTGCAAATTGTCTCAAAAATTACAAAAGGAGAAAAAGAATGCAAATAAATAATTTTCAACGGGCAATTAAACTTTACCACAGATGAAAAAACACAATTAGACGAAAGTTATGAGTATGAATTGTAGTGAAAAAAACGATGTAATGTTAATAGAAAATACAGAAAAAAAGAGGAAAATACTGAGATTTGTAATCCTTCTATTATTGCTTGTTATTAGCGGAGTTTTATTTCTTGAATATTTAGCTTCTCGAAAGCAAGTAATAAAAAGAGCAAAAGATATTGAAGAAAACATGGTGATAGTAGATTCAATAATCGAAACAGAAATAATAGACGCAGAACAAACGGTTGCTCCGGATCATTCTTATATTCCGAGCAAGATAAAAACTCAAGCAAGAGAATTAAATCCTTCAGAGCAGTCAAAGCTACTATTAGATCAATTAAATGAACGGTATGAAACAGATAAAATCATTGCTTTTCTCGATACAGGCGAAGGCGGTATCAGGGAAATAGTAGCTTTTGATCCGAATAGTGATTACTACGACAGACGAGATATCAAAGGCAATTATGATCATAGCGGAACTGTTTTTCTTTATAAAGAAAACGAAAGTGTGCTGGATGACTTTACGAACTATTTCGGTCATTCGATGCAAGATGGAACAAGGCTTAAAAAAATTGTAGATTACGAAACGAATAAAAAACTTTTAGAATCGGCAAAGATCTATACTTACGAAGGAATACTTGTCTATGAACTCGTACAAATTGTTGAAGTAGAAAGTAAATGGTATGACAAGTATAAAACTTGGCAACAAGCAGATTTTATGGATTTTTATGAGACTTCGGCAGTCGAGGGCAACTTGGTAATGCGCAACGAATCTTATGATCCGCAGTGCAAATATATGACCCTTAATACTTGTCAGGATTATCTGGGGAAAGTAAAGACTGTTGCCATATATAAATTGATAGAAATTCTATGATTGAAAAACAGGCAAACCAGGCGGTTTGATGTCATATGGTACTTGTTTTGCTATTTTGATGTCTTCCATTAAACGAGCAGGATAAACAATCTTAGCACCATATCTCTGATGTAAAGAGAACATAACGTCTTCCAGGTCTTCCAGCTTTGCAAGTTTACTGAAATCACTAAATAAATTTATTTGTCTGGGAATATTGGATGACTCCAGGTTAATTGCTCTGATTGTTAATGATCGGATGGGTTTCTTCCAATCATAGCGCTCCTTAAAAAGCATAAAGCCATTTTGTGAAATATAAAACGAATTATATGTAGCATAAGGTAACGGTGCTTGAAATTCTGTGCCGGACATGTCATTTCTTCGAACACTGATTTGTACTCCCCTTGCTCTCAAACTGTGAGAGCGCAATCTTTTAGATACGTTTTCGCTGAGAGCTAACAAAACACGCCATACTTCAATATCAGTATATAAATCTTCGGTTGTTGTTATGCCATGCCCCACTGTTTTGACCGGAATTGATTCGCCGTAAACTCTGACTCTGCCGTTATCTAAACCGTTGGCCCATGACCATAATTTTACGCCATTTATACCTAATTTAGATTGTAAAAAAGCGGGATCAGTCCGAGCTAAATCACCGATGGTTAAAATATTATATTTAGTCAGTTTTCTTTCTGTAGCAGACCCTACCCCGAGTAAACTTCTGGCTGGCAGTTTGAATACGAGGTCAGTGTAATTTTCCTGGGATACGTAAGTGATAGCATCCGGCTTATTCATATCGCTGCCGAGCTTTGCAAAAACCTTATTGAAACTGATCCCGATCGACAATGTCAGTTGAAGTTCTTTTTTTACTCGCTGACTGATAAGTTTGGCAATTTGTATGCCGCCGCCGAATAAAGCTTTGCTGGCAGTCACATCAAGCCAACATTCATCAAGACCGAAGGGCTCGATTTGGTCTGTATAGTCATAGTAGATCTTATGAGCTAATTTCGAGTGCAGGATATATTGATCATATTGTGGCGGAACGGTAATCAAGTTCGGACATTTTTGTTTTGCCTGCCAGATAACTTCTCCGGTTTTAACACCTTGCTGCTTTGCTTCTTCCGATTTAGCAAGAATAATACCGTTGCGATCGGCTTGGGATCCGGCTACGGCTACCGGCTTACCGCGCAGGCTCGGATTTAATTTGATTTCGACTGAAGCATAATAGGCGTTCATATCACAATGTAGTATTGTTCGATCCTGATTCATCTTATATAAAAACCATCCTGAAAATATTAATCAAAAAAGAACAAAAGTTCTTTTTGCCTTAGGTAAATTATATAGAAATTTATTTAAGAACATCAAGGGAAAGTTAGTGAAAGATTAGAAAGGCGAGTTGCAAAATAAGATTTAATTTCAATTCATTTTGCAATTAAAGATAATAATTATGGAGCTGCATAAAATGAAAAAATATATTGTAAATGAATTAGAAAATAATTATAATATAATTATAAAATTTGAATGGGATATAAATAAGAATTATTCCAATATCCGAAAACATAAGATTAGTTTTGAAGAAGCCAAAACTGTATTTTTAGATGATTATGCAATTGTTTTTGATGATCCGGAACATTCTATTGAAGAAGAACGTTTTTTAATTATAGGTTTATCTTTAATAAAAAATATTCTGATTGTGAGTCATTGTTATAAAGAAGAAGAGGAAATTATTCGAATTATTTCAGCAAGAAAAGCTACAAAAAAAGAAATGGAATTTTATTATAATCGGCGGTGAAAATATGAAAAAAGAATATGATATTGAAAAGTTAAGTCCACGAATAAATCCATATGCTCAAAAGTTAAAAAAACAAATAACAATTAATTTGAATTGTGAAATAATCGATTATTTTAAAACTCTTTCTCAAGAATTCGGTATTGGGTATCAAACTTTGATTAATCTCTATTTAGCTGATTGTGTGAAAGAAAAACGGCGATTAAAAATTAATTGGTCTTGATCTTTTTGGATATGCTAATATACAACCTAGAAAACTGCTCACTTTTTGGAGGTATGCAAATCAAAATTTGTACAGCTTCAAATTTTGAGCAAAAACCGGCTTTTAAACCGAAAAACTGCTCACTTTTTGGGAGGTATGCAAATCAGAATTTGCACAGCGCCAAATTCTGAGCAGAAACCGATATCAATAAGTTGAAGTCAAGGACAAAAATGCAGGAGAAATTTTATCAGACAAATTCGGTTAAAGAAACATATCTGTTTGGCGAAGCACTAGGCAGATGCTTGGTTGCAGGTGATATTTTGGCTTTAGCCGGAGAACTGGGAGCAGGCAAGACCACGATAACACATGGGATTGCACAAGGTTTGGGTATTACTTCACCGATTTCGAGCCCGACCTTTACATTACTTTTTGAACATCCGGCAGGCACGAAGAATTTACCGCTATTTCATTTTGATGCATATCGAATTGCAGATGAAGCGGAATGGTATGATGCAGGTTTTATGGAATATTTTGACAATCAGGGAGTTGTAATAATTGAATGGGCGGATAAAATAAAGAATGTCCTGCCGCAAACGGCAAAGTGGCTGTATATTACAACAGATATTGCACAACCGGACCAAAGAGTTTTTCGCTTAAGTCTTGAACATAATGCGAATTTTAATTGGAAAAATTTAATACCTTGGGCAATTACGCAAGAATCTTTTATGGAAAATCGGAATGGAACAGATAATTGAAATGGACAATTGAGAGATGTTATCTGTAAGATTATGCAAAAAGTAAATTTAAGGTAGATAATAAAAAAGACAATTGAGG
>JAAYRL010000019.1 GCA_012518795.1 Clostridiaceae bacterium | reverse complement strand
TGATGAGTTATTTGATATACTTTTCATGAGATCTGAATTGTCCTTTCTCGGAGGTAGTAGTATTTCTTCAAAAACATTCTACCAGAGGCTTTTCAGATCTCTTTTTAATTTTTAAGTTAACAGAACAGATGTATATAGTAGGAGTGGCATGTATGGTTATAAAAAAAATGTCAATAAAGATCATTTGTTTCCTGTTTTTGCTATGCCTGATAGGATGTACAGACAAAACAGCCGGAACTGATTACACGAATAAACAGACAAAAAACAAGGATAGCATAACAAACAAACAGACAACAACCAATAAGGAAAGCCTAACAACCGATAAGGGAAGTGCAACAAATAAGCAGACATCCAACAAAGGAGGCGAAATGAATAAAATTAGAATTAACGCTACCGGAGACGGTATCATAGTTGAGGATCTTTTGGATTGTGTTGAAATGCTTGGCAAAACAGCTGCAGAGATTGGTATTCCAAGCGAAGTTATCAATGATGAAAGTAAATACTACATAAAGACATATATTGATGGAAATATATTTGGCACAGAGGACTACGGTATATTACATTTTGCTGATGTGGGAAGCGATAAGAATGATTATCTTGCAAAAAGCATCTGGATACACGTCAAAAATGTAGGATATGACGAATGCAAAAGACAACTCTCTAAAAAGTTTGGTGACCCGATTGAAGAGGGTGAAAATCCTTATGTTGAGGTCGATGGAGGAGCTGTGACGTGGACTTTTTATAAGTATCAGGACATTGAGGTAAGACTCTCATCTGCAAGTCAAAGAGACTATATCGAAATAGATATAGATAAAATTGCGGATTAAATTACAACTGAAGACAAGAAGACAAAGTTTCAAATGCTGTAATCAAATAAAAGTTTCAAATGCTGTAATCAAATAAAAGTTTCAAAATGCTTTAATCAGATAAAGGTAAAAAATGGAACGTCTGGAAGTTGAAGAAATATTTGGAGTAAAGGGGCTTAGCTTTTCAAACTCGTTTAGATCATTTATTGACAGTTTTCTCAAAAATGAAAAGTTAAAAGTTCTTGACTTAGGTTGCGGGTATGGTCAGAAATCATTATTCTTGGCATCCGGAGGTTGGACAGTAACCGCTTTAGACATTGATACCCAAAAGCTTGATATTCTGAAGACAAGAGCCGAACAATATGATTTGGAAATCAATGTTGTCGAGGGCAATATGAAAGATATTCCTATACGAGATAATTCATTTGATATCGTAATCTGTTTATCAACTATTCATCACCAAAAACTTATCGATATTGAAAACACCTTATCAGAAATATTGCGAATACTTAAACCGGGAGGACAAGTGTTTTTCGATATCCTGTCGATAAACGATCCAAGCTGTGAAATAGGCGTAGAAATAGAACCGGGGACAAGGGTCGGCGGAAGAGAAGGTGAAGAAGATGTACCTCACCATTACTCAACACAAAAAGAATTGAAAGAAATATTAACTAATTATTCGAAAATAGATATTAGTGAAAATTCATTTGTTTATAAATATTATAATGAGGAGTATATTTGTGTTCTTTTTGAAGTAATAGCTGTAAAGTAAAAACAGAACAGAGTGGAGCTCTATAGTGGTAGGTGATAACTTATGATTAATCATTTTATGAAGAAATTTAGTGAAAAATCATATTTGAAAGATTTGGATAGAATTGATTTATCTAAATCAGATAGTAATATCAAAGAAGTAAAAAATATCAGCTATATAAACGATAATGTAATTGAACATAAATTAGATATTTATTATAAAAACAATAACAAATTAAAACCGATTATGATTGATATCCATGGTGGTGGATTTATATCCGGCTCTAAAGAAATGGATTCATTATTTGCGAATTGTCTTGCTCAAAGAGGCTTTGTGGTTTTTACTTTAAATTACAGGTTGGCCTATCCGGCAATTACTGTATTTGATCAAATAGAAGACATATCTGATGCAATTAAATGGATTATGTCAAATGCTGAAAAATATGAAGGTGATATTAATAAAATGTATATAGCCGGTCATTCAGCAGGCGGAGTTTTGGCAATTGCAGAATCATTACTATGTAATGATAAAAAAATGCGAGATGATTTTAATATAGATGAAAGACATTATAAATATAACGGTATAATTCTTGATTGTGGCTTAATGCATTTTTATGTAAAAAACATAGCGTATTGGGGGATGAGAAATATGATATTTCCTAACGGCTATAAAATAATGGATAAATATCAATATTTGATTTTTGAAAACAATTGTAAATTATCAACTTTACCTAAAACAGTATTATTAACGAATGAAAAAGACAACTTAAAAAATATGACTTATTATTTTAAAAAGGTATTAGATGATAATAACGTTGATAATAAATTATTTGATAATGGGACTGATGGCCATATAGGAATAATTTTTAAACCGTATACTGATCAGAATCAAAAGATAATAGATGATATTCAAGATTATTTTGAAATTATGGGAAAATAGTAAATTCAAATGGCATTCAAGATTATTTTGAAATTATGGGAAAATAGTAAATTCAAATGGCATTCAAGAATATTTTTAAATTATGTGAAAATAGCAAATTCAAAAAACAATCAAAAATATTTTGAAATTCTGGGAAAATAGCAAATTCAAATGGCATTCAAAATTCACGAAAGGAATAAGGACTTATGGCAATAAAATGCCCTTCATGCGGAGGCAAAATGGCTTTCAATGTGCCGACTCAAGCCTTGAAATGCGGTCACTGCGACAAAGACATGCAAGTTGATGATTACAGTCTTTCGAACGAAGCGGAAATGAATAAAGACACATACACGGTAACGGTATACACATGCCCGAACTGTGGAGCCGAGCTTTCCGCTCCGGACGACCAGACAGTGGCTTATTGCTCATACTGCGGCGGTGAGTCCAATCTTACGATGAAACAGGAAGAGGCGATAAAGCCTGAGCGGATAATTCCGTTTAAGATTTCCAAAGAAAAGGCCGTCAAGACTTATGAGGATGCCCTGAGCAAGAGCATCTACGTTCCGAAAGAACTTAAAGAGGGTGAGCATCTCAACGGCTTCAGAGGGATATACATCCCTTATCTGAGTTATGAGGTAGATCTTCCGGATAACGCTTTTAAGTTGAAGGGCACAAAAGACTATACAAGCGGTAAATGGGATTATCACGAAGAGTATGACGTAGATGCTGAAATAGGCGGAACCATAAAAGGAATGAGCTTCGATGCCTCATCTTCGTTTGACGACAGCATTGCCAGGGAGATTTCTCCTTTCAATATAAAAGATGAGGAAGACTTTAGAGAAGCATATATCGCCGGATTTTATTCGGATAAACTGACAACTCCCCCCGAGACTTACGGTGATACAGTTGAAAAGATGGCCATAGATACTGTCTACAGAAGAATCGGTGAAAGAGCCGGCGGTGTTAAAGTGATTGCTCCGAAAGAATATTCGGAGAAGAAAAAACAGACCGGCATTGCCGGGTACAGGCACAGAGTAGATCTGTTTCCGGTTTGGTTCCTGACTTGGAAGAACAAGGGAAGAGTGGCATATTCCGTGATGAACGGCCAAACGGGAAAACTTTCGATGGATATACCGGTGGATACAAAAGCATTTTTCAAAGGCTCAGGAATAGCGATAGCTGTATTATTTATAATTTTATCGCTGATTCCGATGTTTATACTGCCTAAGACAATTTCTTGGATGGCTGCGATTTTCCTTATGATATCTTCTATCGTATTTTCTAACGAAATTTCTAATATCTACTACAGGGAGAATCATATTTTTGATATAGGAAATGTGAATATCAAGAAAGGAAAACGGACACAGAAAAAGGAAAAAACAAAATTACCCAAATGGATGAGAGTCATATTGGGAACGCTATTCGGAATCATAATATTTGCAACGGTCGTGTTTTTGGTATTAATGGTAATTTATGATAAAAGCAGGAAGATGACTAACTTGGTAGTCTATGCGATAGCGTTGCTCATCCAGATTATACTTTTCATAAAGACGACGAGCAGATCTAGAAAAATAGAAAAGAAGACAGCTTTCATACCGATGCTGATTGGAATAATTGTACTCGGAATAGGACTGTTAATAGGAATCAAAAATCCCGTATACGATTATTGGTATTACGGAATGGCTATTCTCTGTTTGCTTGGAATGCTGGCGAATATGGTTTCAATGATAAACTATTTGAACTATCTGACCACCAGACCGGTGCCGGACTTCTTCAGAAGGGAGGGCGCAGATCATGGGAAATAAAATAAGATATGCAGCAATAATTTTGCTTGCATTTATGCTTATGTTTAATTCCGCAATTCCCGCTTTCGCGTCTGGTGAGACAATTGGAGAGACAATTGGGGATACAATTGGGGAGACAATGCTAAAGTATACTGCCGATAACGGCAATATGGTCGTAATCGACGATTCTGCAGAGCTTCTCAGCGAAAGTGAAAAGGAGCACTTGCTTGAGAATATGAAAACCGTGACAGAGTACGGGCATGCTGCTTTTATTACCATCCTCGAAAATGATTATTCTGCGGAGAAATATGCAAAAAGCATATATTTCACACTTTTTGGCGAGCAGTCGGGAACACTATTTCTGATCGACATGGACAACAGAATGATTCAGTTCTACTCGGACGGTAAATTTGCAAAGACGATAAACAACACAAGATCAAACGAGATTGCAGATAATATTTATAAATATGCTAGCAACGAGAAGTATTTTGAATGTGCAAACGAGGCTTTCAACCAAGTTCTCATACTCCTGAAGGGTGGAAAGATATCTACACCGATGAGACATGTGACAAATGTACTCATGGCTGCTTGCCTCGGGCTCTTGTTGAACTTCTTGCGAGTGTTATTTAACAGGAAGAGGAATGTTTCGATTAAGAAGATTGACAAGAATCAGGTAATTAAAGGTGGTTACAAGGACAAAACCGATTTTATCAAAAATGTAAATTCGAAGATGATATCACAAAAAAAGAAACGCCACTCCGATTCATCATCCGGCGGCGGAAGCGACAGCGGAGGCGGAGGAGGCGGAGGCGGCGGGAGCTCCGGCGGCCACTCGTTCTAACGCTAGAAGGGAGCTCCGGCGGCTACTCGTTCCGACGCTCTTTGCAGATGTTGGTAGCGATGAAGATTAGATTTTGAATTAGTGTATTGGCTGAAACAATAAAAAAGTAAAATTTATAACATTAAAATAAAAGGATAGATTATTTTTATTTTTTCTGTCAGAATTCTTAGCAATGGATAGAATTGTAATTTAAACTGAAAATTAATTTCAAATTATAATATATGCACACTTTTTAAGGTTGGACCGAGGAAATCCTGCATCAGCTTAGAAAGTGTGCATGGGCAGCCTGGCAAACCCAATTTTTTCAATATATATGCACACTATTTAAAGTTGTACCATGAATTTGTCGGATAACCTTAGAAAGTGTGCATATCCAACTCGGGAAACCTGGTTTTACTAAAGGTTTTGCACAGAATTTAAGGTTGTACTGCCTAAATTCTCGAATAACCTTAGAAAGTGTGCAAATCCAACTCGGAAAACCTGGTGTATTTGTCAACTGAATAAAGGCAAGCTATTTTAGACATGCAAAGTAAGTTTGAGGAAAGGAAAAGAACGCAGAGTTACTTTCTGCTAAAATCAAAGAAGAAAGAGGTACTTTAGATGAAAACTACACCAAGTCGCGAAGTCGGAAAGGGCAACCGTGTTCTTTTGTCTGAAACGAAGAGTGTTTGTCCTGTATGCCTGAAAAGGATTGACGCACGTTATACGGCGGGTACAGATGGAGTCTTTCTTGAAAAGATTTGTCCCGATCATGGTGATTTTTGTGTTTTTGTGTGGGACAATCCGCTTGGCTTTCTTAAATGGAAGACTCGTGTTGTCGATGAACCGGATTTCAAAAGTGATTGTCCATACGGATGCGGTATCTGCGAAAACCACTTGCAGAAAACTTGTTGTGTATTAATTGAGGTGACACAGCGCTGTAATCTTGGCTGTCCAATCTGCTTTGCTTCTTCCGGCGGTGAACACACTGTCGAAGATCCAGATCTTACTACGATTGCCGGTTGGTATGATATGCTGATGGATAATGGCGGCCCATTCAATATCCAGCTCTCCGGCGGCGAACCGACGATGCGTAATGATCTCCCTGAAATCATCCGTTTAGGAAAAGAAAAGGGATTTTCATTTTTTCAACTTAATACGAACGGTTTGCGCATAGCTAATGAGATTGGATATATAGAAGAACTTAAAGAAGCAGGACTTTCAACTGTGTTTTTGCAATTCGACGGCTTTTCCGATAAAGCAAACTTTGCGCTGCGAGGACGCTCTGTCATTGAAGACAAGTTCCGTGCAGTGCAACGTTGCAGGGAAGCTCATATCGGGGTTGTTCTTGTACCGACAGTAATGAAGGGTGCAAATGATGATCAACTTGGAGCTATACTGAGCTTTGCTGCTGACAACATGCCTGTTGTGCGCGGAGTTCACTTCCAACCGATTTCTCTTTTTGGCAGATATTCTGCAGGAGAAGATGCACGAATCACATTCCCCGAGTTGTTTAATATAATTGAACAGCAGACAGACAGAAAACTGAAAAAGACTGACTTTTTGCCTTCCAATGCCGAACATCCGCTCTGCGGATTTCATGCGAATTATATTGTGAAAGATGGCAAATGGACACTTCTCAGTAGTGACGAAGGGTGCAGTTGCGGTATATCAAGTGATCAAGCCAGAATGGTCGTTGCGAGTAAATGGACGATTCCCGAAGAGATTGTTCCTTCAGAAAAAACAAGTTCTATCGATGTCTCATACTTGGACAAATTTTTAATGGAGCGGCAGAATACAACCCTTGCGATTTCCGGCATGGCCTTTCAGGATGCGTATACGATGGATCTGAACAGACTTCGCCGTTGCTATATTCAAGTAGTTTCTTCGGAAGGCAAACTCATTCCATTTTGCAGTTATAACTTGAGTTCAGATACCGGAAAAACCCTTTACCGATAGCTTGGGAAAAAGATATCGAATCCATGAAAACGATATGCTTATAGTTTTTGAAGAAGATATCTAACGGGGGAAAAGTCTTACATGATAACATAAAAGAAGATATCAGCAGAGGATAACAACTGAGGATAAAAACAGGAGATAAAAACAGAGGAAATAATTAATTGATAAACGGAGGAATTAATATGTCACAAGCAAAAGCAAAGTATATGGTAACAAGCGGGTTCTTGGGAGCAGGAAAAACGACTTCAATGATTGCATTCGGAAATATAATAGACAAACGTTATGGAAAAGCGGCCATTCTCGTCAATGACCTCGGTGCAGATAATATTGTTGATGCCAGCTTTACAGCAACGACTGATATATTGACAACACAGATTGCAGGCGACTGTATTTGTTATCAGCATGAAAATCTTGTTGATAAGCTCAATCAATTGGTTGATCAAGGTGCTACGGTTATCATGTCCGATATTCCCGGATGCGGCATCGGGGCGCTTGAACACGTTTATATTCAGCTTAAAGAGCGAAGGCCCGGAGAGTTTGACTTGATGCCTTTCACCTGTATTGTCGACCCCGAACGTATGCGCATGCTGATGCCTGAAGCGGAACAAATCAATCTGCCGGCGGAGATGCGTTTCTTACTTGAAGCACAAATGGCTGAAGCCGATATCATTGTGTTAAATAAAGTAGATTTGATCAGTGCGGAGGAAAAAGAAAAACGTGTTGAGTTTATCAAAGCTTCTTTCCCGGATACGCCGGTCTTTACGATGTCCGCTCTTACAGGTGAAGGCGTTGAGGAAGTTGTTGAATACCTGCTGACCCACAAAGCTGCAGCCGTCCATCGCGAAATCGGTTACGGCTCAGATGCGTTTATTGCCGCTGAAAATTTGTTGAGCTGGTATAATCGCCGTGTGTTCTTTGAAGAAAGAAATGATAAAAATATTGATTTTAATGAAGTTATTGCAGACCTTTTCAATCAAGTTCGCAAGGGTCTGAAAGTAAGTGATAGTAACGTTCCGCATTTGAAAGCATTCGCAGCAGGTGAGGGTAACGATTTTGTTAAAGCGAGCCTGATCGGCATCGACTATGATGTTGAATATGACCAAAAATTGACACAGCCCTACAGTGCAATTTCACTTGTCATTAACGCGCGTGCGGTTGCCGATTCACATGTCATGGCGGATATTGTTGAAGATGCACTCGATATTATTGCGGACAAATACAATCTTAGATTCCGAACCTTTTTCGTTGAGACGTTCGGAATGATGGAAGAAGGGCGAGGTGACGGCGGAAGAGCCTCGCGCTACGATTAGATTTTATTCAACAATATTCAACAATTTTGAGAGGATATTTTTGTGTTGTCCATTTGGTCCGTAGGTATAAGAAGGGATGCCTCAGAAACCGGTGGCTCAACCATGAAAACTGCTCACTATTCGGCGTTGTACAAATGAGAATTTGCACAGCCCAAAATTCTGAGCCAGCCCCTTCTTTGCTTTCTTTGAATTTATCTCAGCAAAGAAATATTTGAAGAAATCAATTTGAATTAACAAATGCAGATGAATTTCAAACTAAAGGAATTTTAATGAATATTAACTTATTCTTTCAAGCAATAACAAAGTTTATATTAGGTGTTGTTCTAGTAGGTTTATTAATATTCCTACCGGCAGGTACCTTTTCCTTTCTGAACGGTTGGTTGTTTATGGCTGTTTTATTTGTACCGATGTTCCTTACAGGACTTATAATGATGTTCAAAAATCCTGAATTGTTAAAAAAACGACTAAATGCAAAAGAAGAGCAAAAAGAACAAAACTTAGTAGTGAAACTTAGTGGAGTTATGTTTTTAGCTGGATTTATCATCGCAGGGCTTGGATATCGCTTTGATTGGTATATTTTACCCAAAGGAATTACCATCAGTGCTGTTGTGGTATTTCTTCTGGCATATATCCTTTATCTGGAAATACTTAGAGAAAATACATATCTTAGCCGTACCATTGAAGTGCAGGAAAAACAAAAGGTTATTGATACTGGTTTATATGGTATTGTCAGACATCCAATGTACAGTGTAACGGTACTTTTATTTTTAACAATACCACTTATCTTGGGCTCAATATATTCATTTTTAATTTTTTTATTTTACCCATTTATTATTGCTAAGAGAATTAAAGGTGAAGAAGAATTTCTCGAAAATGAGCTTGCAGGTTATCGGGAATACAAACAAAAGGTAAAATAACGTTTGATTCCATTTATATGGTAACAGATGATTATATTCCGGTTTATGTTTTTTGTATGTTAAGATGTTTCAACTATTGATTGGATGTTATAAAACCACTTGCTCCGGAGGGCATGCCTTCAATGCGCCAAGATCTTCTGCAAGGCCGGCTATATTTATTTGTTGTCCAGGTTGTTTTTTAGTTTAAGGTTAAAAATAAGCCTGTCATAATAATCAAATCTTGTACAAAATGTATCAACCAATATAATAATATTATGAACATCAACTGGTGATTTAGTATAATATTTTGCTAAGAGAACCAATTCTGTTTCTGAAAGGAAATAAATAAATAATAAAATATTCTAAGAGGAAGATTCATGAAAGCTTTAATTATTGTAGATGAGCAAGTAGACTTTTGTGAAGGTGGCAGTCTTGCTGTTAACGGCGGTGCCGAAGTAGTTAAGAAAACAACAGAATTCTTAAAAGAAAATGCAAGAAAATATGATCTGATTCTCGCCACCCGGGATTGGCATGAGCCGGAAAACAGTAATGGTGGACATATTAGCGATTCACCGGACTATGTAGATACTTGGCCGGTACATTGTGTCCAGGAGACACCCGGTGCAGAATATCATTCGAACTTGGATACCGATTTTATTCAAATACATATTGTAAAAGGTATGGGGCGTCCCGATTATAGTGGATTCCAAGGAGTAGATTTAGAAAGCGGAAAATCACTTGATGAAATCCTGAAAACGAATGAAATTAATGAACTTGATATTCTCGGTATTGCGGAAGACCATTGTGTGAAAGCCACTGCTCTGGATGGACTCTATTTAGGTTATCAAGTGCGGGTTTTCAAAGATTTGACCACACCGGTGACTCCCGGTTCAGATGCACTTGAAGAAGTAGCCGATAAGGGTGGCTCAATTATTTAGTAGAGCTACATAAACTAAAATCTATAATTCCCTTAATACATCTTGATTGGTGCTTGGGCCTTTATTCCCCTTGCGCTGGTATATTGGTTTTCAATCATTTATGTGGTTAAACCGGACAAGGCAAGCTTTTTCAAAATAATGAAAAAACCCAATGGTAGTTTAGCTTGGCAATTAATAGCGTATATCCCGGCGATGTTCACTTTGGTGGCTTTTGTCATGGGCTTGAAAGTAATCACTATAACCCCGCTGCTCACAGTACTATCCATCGTTTTTATCCTTGTCAATCCAGTGATGGAAGAATTGTTCTGGAGTGCGTGGTTGCTGCCTCGACTGCCTTGGGGAAAAACTGCTAATATCGCTTATTCCACCTTGATGTTTACTCTCAGTCACTTTTTAATGTGGGGTGTATTTTCCGTTACTATTCGAAGTAGCATGATGTTGATGCCTCTTCTTATTATGGGGACGCTGTGGTCTTTGTCCTTTCTTAAATCAGGCAGCCTGCGGCACTGTATCATTGCCCATGCTTTGGTTGACACTTTTAATTTGTCAGTTTGGGTATTTTTGAATTTATTTATTCCTCCGATGGTTTGATTTTTTGATCTAGGTACTCGTAAATTATTTCTTTAGATAAATTCGGTTTGCAAAGCTATGTATTTTTTCATAAGTTTATCTTAGTTTGATGTTGTATTATACGAATAAAAGACAAAATAAATATGTATGTATCCGAATACAATTAATCTGCTGGGAGGTGTATTGGTGAAGCTATTATATGCTGAAGATGAACCGGCTCTATCCGAAGCGGTTGTAGATTATCTTACTTATCATAAGTATATAGTTGATGCCGTATATGATGGAGATGCTGCTTATAATTATGCCATAACGGGTGATTATGACGGAATTATTCTCGATATTATGATGCCTAAACGAGACGGATTGGAAGTACTTTCCGATTTACGCAGAAACGGATGTAGAACTCCTGTGATTCTTTTGACGGCGAAAACGCAGGTGGAAGATCGTATTCACGGTCTGGATACCGGAGCGGATGATTACCTGCCGAAGCCCTTTGATATGGGTGAACTGATTGCCAGAATTCGTGCTATGCTACGAAGACGGGAAGAATATCATCCCGATTTAATCTGCTTTGGGGACTTAAAGTTAAATATGCAGTCAGGTGAAATTAGCGTGAGGGATATGTCTTTTCAATTGCCCAGGCAGGAATATCGTCTTATGGAACAGCTTATGCTGAATCATACGATGTATTTGTCTACGGAGGATTTACTTGTCAAAGCATGGGGATATAATACAGATACAGACATAAACAGTGTCTGGCTTTATATTTCTTATTTGCGTAAGCGACTTTCCGCCATGAATTCCAAGGTGGAGATCATCTCGAAACGGAACATCGGATATAAATTGGAAATTTCATCATGAAGAAAGCATTAAAGAAAAGATTTATTTTTTTCACCATGACGGCGGTTAGCTGTCTTTTGCTTTTTATCGTAATTACAATTAACGGACTTAATTGGGTAATATTAGAGAGACAGTCAGATCTGGAAATGAAGATACTGGTTGATTCTAATGGCAGATTTCAAAAAATGGATTTTAATCGGCCTCCTCCTTTTTTACGCCCGCTGAATATGGACAGGATGCGTTCTTCCAGATTTTTTATTGTACTAAGTGATTCTGACGGTAATATCAAGGATGTGAATACAGACCAAATTTCCTCAATCGATGATGAAACTGCCCAAGATTATGCTTTAGAAGTTCGGAAAACAGGCAGAGAATCCGGAAAAATGGAAGGTTTTAAATATTTCGTAAAGGAAATAGGAACAAGCCGTCTGACTTTTTTTATGGACGTATCAGGACAAACTGAAAGTTTTTTAATGGTCTTATTTGTTTCGGGTGTGATTGCAGTACTTTGTTGGTTAATTCTCCTGATAATAGTAATACTGCTTTCGGACAAGGTTATTCGTCCGGTTCTTATAGGGATGGAAAAGCAAAAACAGTTTATTACGAATGCCGGACATGAAATGAAAACACCTTTGGCTATTATTCAGTCAAATAATGATACGATGGCATTAATCCATGGTGAGAATAAATACAACGTACACATTCGCACACAAACAAAAAGACTTAATGTCCTGATGTCTAATCTGCTTATTCTCGCTAAGCTGGATGAAGAAATTCCTTTGTTAACTGAGTTGGTTAATATTAGTGAACTTACAAGTAGGCTCTTATCTGACTATGAGGATGCTGCCAAATCTCGCAATCTCGGACTCCATGTATGTATTGAGTCAGATGTTTCGTTGATGATTAACAAAGATAGCTTTCAACAACTGTTGACAATTCTTCTGGATAATGCAGTTAAATATACACCGGATGAGGGCAGTATTTATTTGACTTTGCAAAAAAAGGGCAGACACGTCCAAATTATCCAAGAAAATACCTGTGATCCGTCACTTAAGACGACGGATCCGGAGCGATTATTTGAACGATTTTACAGAGATGACTCTGCGCGAACACAAGACATAGAGTCATCCGGTTATGGTATAGGTCTTTCAGCCGCACGAGCTATTTGTGAAAAGTTTGGCGGTAAGCTGATTGCAGAATATACATCTGCTGAAAGCATCCGATTTATTGCTCGTTTTTAAAATTCCATACATTAGCTTTTTTAATTTTTTAATATTTATATGCACTTTACCTTCTCATCAATCTTTTTTGCTGAGAAGGTTTTTAATGGAAAACTTTTTGCTGAGAAGGTTTTTAATGAAAAACTTTTTGCTGAGCAGGTTTTCTTATTTAATTCATAGGTTCATTTTTTATAGTGGTTAGCATAGTAAAAATAGAAGGAGCTGATGTTTATTGCAATTCAGACACGAAGTAAAACATGAAATCAGTCAATTTGACCTGCTGATCTTACGCCAAAGATTAAGGGTGGTCTTGAAGCCGGACAGCCATGCCATGAACGGACAATATAAAGTCCGCAGCTTATACTTTGACAATCTTGCGGATAAGGTGCTTCTGGAAAAATTGAATGGGATAAACAAACGTGAAAAATACCGAATACGTTTGTATAATAACGATCCATCCGTCATTTATCTTGAACGCAAGTATAAGCGAGGCAGTCTTAGTTATAAGGAAATATCGGCTTTAAGTCCGGAGCAAGCACAATCTATTGCCGATGGGGATGTTGCTTGGCTGGCAGACAGTACTGATGAGTTAATTTCCGGTTTTTATACCTGCATTCTCCGTGAAGGATTGAAAGCGAAAGTAATTGTGGAATTTACCCGTGAGCCTTTTGTTTTCAGTCCGGGAAATGCAAGAGTAACCTTGGACTACCAAATCCGCACCGGACTGAGATGTACAGATTTCCTGAATCCCGAATGTGTAACTGTTCCAATCAAGGATTCCCCAGGTATTCTTGAAGTAAAGTGGGACAACTATCTGCCCGATATTATTAAAGATGCAATACAACTTGAAGGCAGGAGGAGTATGGCTTTCTCAAAATACGCCGCTTCCCGTATGTATGAATAACAACACTATTAAAAGGAGAATTTTCACTAATGAATTATAAATTTTTTCTAATGAATTTCAACGATATTTTTAAGTCCAGTTTTCTGGAAAATGTAACTTCTGTCAGCATCCTCGATATGTTGCTGACCATTGTATTATCTTTCGGTATAGGACTGTTTATTTTTTTGGTTTACAAGAAGACTTACCGCGGAGTGATGTATTCCTCCGGATTCGGCACCACGCTGATTGCTCTTACCATGATTACCTCCATTGTTATTCTAGCCGTTACGTCAAACGTGGTTATGTCACTTGGCATGGTAGGTGCGCTCTCGATTGTTCGCTTCCGTACTGCTATCAAAGAACCGCTGGATATTGCCTTTTTATTCTGGGCTATAGGTGCAGGTATTATCCTTGCAGCCGGTATGATTCCACTGGCTATTATCGGCAGTGTCTGCATCGGTTTAATATTACTGGTATTTGTTAATAAAAAGTCAAATACTTTTCCTTATATGCTTGTGTTGAATTGCGTAAATCATGATGTAGAAATCAGAGTTAAAGATTTCCTGGATAAGAATGTAACCCGGAGTATTGTTAAGAGTAAATCAGCCGTTAAAGGTGCTGTTGAATTAAATATCGAAGTCCGGCTGAAGGAGGATAATACTGATTTTATAGGTATTATTTCCGAAATTCCCGGTGTAAACAGTGCAGTGCTTGTCTCGTATAACGGCGACTACATGGGGTAAAGAGATGTCGGGAAGTAAACATTTTGACAAAATTGCATGGACCTTTACTGTATTGATATTGCTGCTTACTGTTCTGTTTATGAATCAGGGTGTAGCACTGGGTGTTGAAGTCACACCGCGTGCTATTGGATATGAAAATAGTCTGTTTGATAATACAAGAGTTCATACCATAGATATTGTCATGAATAACTGGGATGAGTTTATCGCTGATGCTGTGGATGAAGAGTATTACGTAACAAACCTGGTGATCGACGGTGAAGCCTTTAAAAACGCGGGTATTCGCGGAAAAGGCAATACTTCGCTTTCCAGTGTTGCTGCCAAGAACAGTGAACGTTACAGTTTTAAAATTGAATTTGACCGATATGATAGTTCCCTTACCTATTACGGACTTGATAAATTGAATCTGAATAATTTAATTCATGATACAACTATGATGAAAGACTATCTGAGCTACACTATGATGAAAGAATTTGGAGTCAATACTCCTTTGTGCAGTTTTGTGTATATTACGGTCAACGGTGAGGATTGGGGTTTATACCTTGCAGTAGAAGGCATTGAAGAAGCTTTTCTTGAACGAAATTACGGTTCGAACTACGGAGAATTGTATAAACCTGACAGTATGAACTTCGGTGGAGGTCGAGGAAACGGCAGGGGGTTTAAGATGAATGATTTTCTGAATCGTGACGAAGATGCGGAGAATCCTGATATGTCTGATATTCCTAATATTCCTGATATTCCTGATATTTCTGATGTTCCTGATATGTCAGATATTCCTGATAATCCTGATATGTCTGATATTCCTGATATTTCTGAACAAGGGATAACAATACCTCCAATGTCTGAAATGCCTCGGATGCCTGATCTGCAGGATATGCAAGATATGCCTGATCTACAAGATCTGCAAGATATGCCTCGGATGCCGATGCCGAATATACAGGATATGCCGAATATATCGGATTTGCCGGAAATGAAGAACGAGTTTATGCCTGATAGAGAAAATATGCAGAATAAAAAAGGCGGTTTCGCTCAAGGTATAGGTTCGTCTGATATAAAGCTTCAGTATATTGACGATAATATTGACAGTTATCTTAATATCTGGGACAACGCCAAGACCGACATCGTGAAAGCCGATCAGACTCGTTTGATTGAATCATTAAAAAAGCTGACCAACGGAGAAACAATTGATTCAGTAGTAGATATAGACCAAGTTATTCGATATTTTGTCGTACATAACTATGTCTGTAATGGCGACAGTTACACAGGAGCTATGGTGCATAATTATTATCTGTATGAGCAAGATGGACAGATGGCTATGATCCCCTGGGATTACAATCTGGCATTCGGTACCTTTCAGAGTGGAAATGCACAGAGTACCGTAAACACACCTATTGATTCTCCGGTATCAGGCGCTTCTTCCGCTGATCGTCCTATGTGGAACTGGATTGTGGCAAATGAGGAATATACTGAACTGTACCATCAGTATTTCACGGAGTTTTTGAATTCTGTGGACATCCTGAGTTGTATCAACGATACATATGATTTGATCAAATCCTATGTAGAAAAAGATCCGACAGCATTCTATGAATATAACGAATTTGAAACCGGTGTAGAAACTCTGCGACAGTTTTGTACCTTGCGAACAGAAAGCATAAGTGCCCAGCTTGCCAATAATCAGACGAGCGCAAACATGAACTATGTTGATGCTTCAGGTCTGACACTGTCTGAAATGGGTTCTATGGGAATGGTAGGCAGTATGCAGGATATACCGAGAGAAAAGGGTAGCTTCTTTGAAGGCACAGCGCCAGAAGGATTTGATCCTTCTCAGAATGAAGAGATACCCGAAATACCTGATGATTTTGATTTTTCGCAGATGTCTGAAATGCCGGATAGTTTTGATCCTTCTCAGATAAAAGCTAGCACATCCGGGTTGTTATGGCTTATTGCATCAGCACTGATTCTATGTGTGGGCATAATCATTGTGAAAGTATACAAACACTGACTAGTAATAAAATCTATTAACAATTTTGCTTGTGGAAAAGTTAACGCCACCGCCGACACAATAGTGCAAATAATCAATTATTATTTTACTTGTGGAAAAGTCATGTCTCCCGGGACAACTGCCTTTATAATATAGTTCTTTTTCGGGCTTTATGATATCCTCTCTATATATATGGAGATAACTGAATATGTATAGAGACAACTGAGCAGGTTAAGGATATCTCAAAGGAATTCTTTAAGGTATCCGTTGCTTAATTTATTGATGATTTGAATTTATGAAGGAGAGGCATATGAATCCATTTTTAACGAGCAAAGTGACAGAACTATCCAGATCAAGAAGCATATACCTTGGTTTTTGTGCTTTTATGGAGGTAATAATCATTATGGCGATGGTTAGTCTCCTAAAAGATGGAAAGTGGAGTTCTGCTTTATTGGGGTTGTTATTTTTACTCGGCTTTGCAAGACCTATTGTTCGAGAAATAATAAAGCAAAGAGATTTCAAGAATGCCAAAGAAATTGCCTCATATTTTAATGGTATACCTTCAGAGTCGATAAAAATGTCGCAAATTAATCAAAAAATCCGGATCGCTGATCCGATAAAGCAAATAGAAAGACTACTTAAAAAAGGATATTTGACGAATATACATTTAGATTGGGAAAAAGATTTAGTGGTACTTATGGCACTGGGAAGCAGCAAACGATATGTAGAAATCTCCTGTCCGAACTGTGGAGCAAAAACGGTGATTTTACAAGGACGTGTCAAAAACTGCGAATATTGTGGAAGCACTCTGCTCGGTAATAAGTCCGAATAATTTTAATCGAAGATTGAATAGGATGTTGAATAGAAGATTGAATCAAAGATTAAATAGGAGAGTAAATGAAACAGTATATTGGTGCCCATATTTCAGTGGGTAAGGGATACGAGGATATGGTTGACAGAGCAGTTGCGATGGGAGCAAATACATTTGCTTTCTTTCTGCGAAATCCGCGAGGTGGTTCAGCACGGGCACTTGATGAGGATGATTTGGCAAAGGCTTATGAGAAACTTAAAAAACATGAATTCGGTCCCCTGGTAGCTCATGCTCCTTATACGATGAATCCGGCTGGAAACAAGGAATCTGTTCTGGCTTTCGCAGATATAGCTATGAGTGAAGATTTAGATCGGCTGGAATATTTACCCGACAGCTATTATAATTTTCATCCCGGGTCACATGTAGGCCAAGGAATCGAAAAAGGGATTACCTTAATTTCTGAATATTTAAAAAGGATGCTTGATCGTCCCTTGAAATCAACTGTTCTTTTAGAGACGATGGCCGGAAAAGGAACCGAAGTTGGGAGCAGTTTTGCAGAACTTGCTACTATTATCAAAAATGTTGATCGAGATGAAAATTTAGGCGTTTGCCTCGATACTTGCCATATTCATGAAGCAGGCTATGATTTGCAAGATATTGACGGTGTTTTACAAGAATTTGATGCAGTTATCGGGCTGCAATATCTTAAAGCGATTCACTTAAATGACAGCAAAAACCCGCGAGGAGCCCGTAAAGACAGACATGAATTACTTGGTGAAGGAGAAATTGGCTGGGATTCTATTATAAGTGTGTTGACGCATCCGAAACTTCGTCATTTACCTTTTGTCCTTGAAACACCTCAGAAAACGGAAAAAGGCTATGGCAACGAAATTGCCGAACTAAGAAAACGAAGTGCAAATTAATTTTAACAAGATAGAAGTACTGGTTCCTGATGAATCTGAAAGCAACATCTATCGTACTATCACAGTCAGAAATCATATATGATTTTTTGAAAATTCTCTTAAATTGTTGAAGAAATTTTAGATGATTAAAACATAGATTATTGGAAAATAATACGGATTAGTATAGAATAGCTATGATTATTATTTTCAAACAACATATTTTAGTTATGTTGACATGAGGAGGCTATTATTAAACCGGAATTACAAAATATTATCGCGATGACTTTATACATGGCGTTAGTCATCGGAATAGGTGTTTATTTCTTTAAGCGTTCAAATTCTTCAACAAAAGAATATTTTCTGGGAGGTCGTTCTTTAGGACCTTATGTAACGGCAATGTCTGCTGAAGCCAGCGATATGTCAGGTTGGCTGTTGATGGGATTACCCGGAGTAGCTTATTGGACGGGTCTTAGTTCTGCCTTTTGGACGGCATTCGGACTTGCTGTAGGAACTTATATCAATTGGAAAATAGTTGCAAAACCGCTTCGTGTCTATTCTCACGTAGCGAATGATGCCATTACTATCCCTGATTTCTTTTCTAATCGATTCAAAGAAAAAGGCAAAAGAAAACCTATATTGTTTTTTTCAGCCGTCTTTATTTTGGTGTTCTTTGTAGTGTATGCTGCTTCTTGCTATGTGACTGTAGGGAAATTGTTTTCCGCTTTGTTTGGAATGAGTTATGTTTCAATGATGATTTTAGGAGCGATTTTCGTACTCGCTTATACCTTTATCGGAGGTTTCTTGGCAGAATCTGTTTCTGATTTTATGCAAGCTCTAGTTATGGTTTTTTCTTTAGTTGTGGTTCTGATAGTAGGTATTAATCATGCCGGCGGAATCAAGGAAATAATTAATAATCTGAAGCAATTTCCCGGTTTTCTGGAATTTTTTACGTCTGCCAAGCCTAGTTTAAACGAAATGGGACAACAAATTCAAACGAGTGGTATCCCTCAGTTTGCTGAAGCAACTAAAGTCAGTTGGTTAGAAATTTCTACAAGTATGGCTTGGGGATTAGGCTATTTTGGCGTACCTCAAGTGTTAATTAAATTTATGGCTATACGAGATGCAAGAGAAATCAAGGTTGCGAGAAGAGTTGCATCTATATGGGTAGTTATTTCTTTAGCAGCTGCCGTGTTTATAGGATTAAACGGACGTGTCTTATTTCCCACAGAACTATTAACTCAGTCAGCTTCTGAAAATATTTTTATTATTTCTGCTCAAAATATGATGCAGCCATTTATCGCAGGAATTGTCATGGCCGGTATTTTAGCAGCAACGATTTCATCTGCGGACTCTTATCTCTTAATCGGAGCATCTTCCGTAGCCAAAAACTTATACCATGGCTTGTTTAAACAAGATGCCAAAGACAAGAATGTACTGAAGGTAACAAGAATCACTTTGTTATTAATCACGACAATAGGTATATTAATTGCGCTTGATGAAAATTCAGTTATTTTCAAAATTGTTTCTTTTGCTTGGGCAGGCTTTGGAGCCACTTTTGGACCATTAGTTCTTTTCTCTTTATTCTCCGGTAAAGTTACCCAAAAGGGTGGTGTAGCAGGAATGATTGTTGGCGCATTGACAGTCTTTGTCTGGGACCTGTTTTTAGTTAAATTTGGCGGTGTATTTGAGTTGTTCTCTTTATTGCCGGGTTTTCTGCTTTCTTCAATTGCGATATGGGTCGTTTCCTCAATCACATCTGTGGATAAAGAGATTACCGAACAACATGAAGAGTATAAGACGGAACTGAAAAAAGTCAGCTGATATTCATACTTATTCCTGAAATTTCTGCTTAGGAGCAACAATACTGTAATTAAGTTTATAGGGGCAAAACATGGAATCTCAAAAAAGCATTGCTGTCATAACCGGGGCTTCTTCGGGAATAGGTTTAGAGTTTGCTGAACAACTTGACTCACATCCGGGAATTGATGAAATTTGGCTTTGTGCCAGACGGAAAGATCGACTTGAGAACTTAGCTCGAAAATTACGTAAAGTGGCAAAAGTAATTGCGGGTGATGTTACGGATCCGTTATGGCAAAATAAATTACGGCAGGAATTAAAAACGAACAATGTGAAAATTCATACTCTGATTAACTCAGCAGGTATGGGGAAAAAAGGAACTGTAGAAGAAATAGGTTGTGAAAACAATGCCTATATGATTGATTTGAATTGTCGTGCTCTAACTGTAGTTTGTTCAATTTGCATACCATTTATGGCCGTTGGAGGTAGAATTCTTAATCTTTCATCGGTTGCTGCTTTTTTACCGCAGCCCAAATTTGCGGTGTATGCTGCAACTAAGTCGTACGTGTTAAGTTATTCACGTGCATTACATCGAGAACTTAAATCAAAACAAATTACGGTAACTGCTGTTTGCCCGAATCCTATGGAAACGGAATTTTTTCAACATACCGGAAAACCACAGGAAATCAGTTCAATTAAGAGAATAGGTTTGGAACAAGTAGAAAAAGTCGCAACTAAAGCATTGCGTAGATCAGAACGAAAAAAAGATATTTCACTCCAAAGTCTATCTGCAAAATTTGTTAGAATTGTTTCACGCATTTTGCCACACCCTTTTATAATGTGGATTGAAGAAAAAATAGGTTTATAATTTTTTGTTTTTTCAATATTCGACATTAGTTAACAGACATTAGTTAACAGACATTAGTTAAGACATTAATTAAGACATTAATTAAGACATTAATTAAGACATTAATTAACATTAATTAACTGTTAAAAACTATGTTGGTTTTAGATTGTTTTATGGTACAATATTGTATGGTATATCCAAAAGTGTAAGAATCTTAGGAGGCATGTATGTATAAAATCATAAGAAAAGAAGAATTAAATGAAAATGTGTTCAGAATGGCAATTGAAGCCCCTCTGATTGCAGCAAAGGGAAAAGCCGGTCAATTCATTATGTTTCGTGTAGATGAATTAGGTGAGCGGATTCCTTTAACCATTGCGGGTACCAATCAGGATGACGGAACAGTGGAAATCATTTTTCAGGTAGCCGGAAAAGGTACCAGAGTATTGGCTAATAAAGAAGAAGGCGAAACAATCTTGGATTTTGTGGGACCTCTAGGAATTCCTTCAGCACTAGAAGGTTACAAGAAAGCTTGTGTTATCGGTGGTGGTGTAGGAACTGCTATAGCGTATCCATCAGCTGTTGAACTTTACAATCTCGGAACAGAGGTTGATGTAATTGTCGGTTTCAGAAATAAAGATATTGTTATCTTGGAAGATGATTTTGCGGCTGCGTCTCATAATCTTTATTTGATGACTGATGACGGTTCGTATGGCGAACATGGTTTTGTTACGAAAAAACTTGAAGAATTGCTTGAAGCAGGAGTTGAATATGATCTTGTTGTAGCAATTGGACCGGTTCCAATGATGAAAGCTGTTGTAAATCTAACCAAACCCAAAGGTATCAAGACCTTAGTTTCACTTAATCCGATAATGGTTGACGGTACCGGGATGTGCGGATGTTGCCGTGTTGTTATTAATGGAGAATTAAAATTTGCTTGTGTAGACGGTCCTGAATTTGATGGATTTGAAGTTGATTTTGATGATTTGGCAAGAAGAAATCGCTCATATATCGAGCAGGAACAAGAATTAGATCATCAGTGTCGTGCTGAACTGGCAATGAAAAAAGATAATTAAAAGATAATTACTATCATTGGTACAACAAAAATACAACATTAACCATTAGATAATTTTTAGATTAAGGAGTAGATATAATGGCAAAACGTAATATGAGTCCTGTCAAAGTAGATATGCCAGCTCAAGATCCCAAAGTCAGAGCAAAGAACTTTGAAGAGGTTACACACGGGTATACAGCTGAAATGGCTAAAGAAGAGGCTGCACGTTGCTTGCAGTGTAAACATAAACCATGCGTTAACGGATGTCCGGTAAATGTTCAGATACCGGAATTTATCCATTTAATTACTGAAGGTGATTTTGAAGGTGCTTATCAAAAAATATTAGAAACCAATGTTCTACCTGCCATTTGCGGCAGAGTATGTCCACAAGAAAGCCAATGTGAAGCTTTGTGTGTACGCGGTATTAAACATGAGCCGGTTGCAATTGGGCGTTTAGAGCGCTTCGTTGCTGATTATCATCGTGAAAATGTTGAACCTGAACCGCACAATTATGAAAAGAACGGTCATAAAGTAGCGATTATCGGTGCAGGTCCTGCAGGTTTAAGTTGTGCCGGTGACCTCTCTAAATTAGGTTATGACATTACCATTTTTGAATCATTATCAATCGGTGGCGGTGTTTTAGTTTACGGTATTCCTGAATTCCGTTTACCTGAAGAAATTGTTACAAATGAAATCAAACAATTACAACTTGACGGTGTCAAATTGGAAGTCAATGTAGTTATCGGTCGAACCATTACGATTGATGAATTGTTTGACGATCATGGCTTTGAAGCTGTATTCATCGCTTCCGGTGCAGGGTTGCCTATTTTCTTGGGTATACCGGGAGAAAACAGTGTAGGTGTTTATTCAGCTAATGAGTATTTGACACGTTCTAATTTAATGAAAGCATTTGATGACTGCTATGATACCCCGATCAGAAAAAGCAAGAAAGTTGCAGTTGTCGGCGGTGGTAATGTTGCGATGGACGCAGCCCGTACAGCATTACGGTTGGGAGCAGATGAAGTTTATATCGTTTATCGTCGTTCATTTGATGAGATGCCGGCTCGTTTAGAAGAAATTCATCACGCTGAAGAAGAGGGTGTTATCTTCAAAAACTTAAATAATCCTACTGCAATTAAAGCTGATGAAAATGGCGAAGTTGTTGCTATGACCTGTATTCAAATGGAATTGGGTGAACCGGATGATTCCGGCAGACGTCGTCCAATTCCGATTGAAGGTTCTGAATATGATATCGAGGTTGATACCGTCATTATGTCAATCGGTACAAATCCCAACCCGTTAATTAAATCTACAACAGAAGGTTTAGAGACAACCTTCTGGGGCGGAATTGTTGTCGATGATAACGGAGCAACATCACGTGAAGGAATTTTTGCAGGTGGTGATGCTGTTACCGGTGCAGCTACCGTTATTTCGGCTGCAGGTGCAGGTAAAGTTGCAGCAGCATCAATTGATGAATACATCAAAAGTAAAAATTCATAGTTTATACATATGATTTAAGCCTATAAAAAAGCCTTGAACCTAATTGGAACAAGGCTTTTTATATTTTTGGTGATCCATCTGGGGATCGAACCCAGGACCCCTTGATTAAGAGTCAAGTGCTCTGCCAGCTGAGCTAATGGATCATGGAAGCTTATAAATTATATCAGAGTAAAAACAAAAATTAAACTAAAAAAATTTAATAATAGAAAAATAATGAATTAATAAGTACGATAAACATAGAATTATCAGATTATTATTTAAATTCAAGCTGCAACCTGATGAAAACAAATAACATTGTACAGAATTCAATTTCAGTTCAAGTTGCAATTAACTAAAATTAACTTAAAATTAACTGATTTTAGAAAATAATTGCTCATAAAATCATATTCAGTTATAATCATGCTTTGAGAAATATTGAACTTAATTCAACATTTCTCGTTTTTATTTTGTTTTGTGTAAGCAGAGTATTAAATTATTTGTTTTAATACAAATAATACGATTTGGGAGGGCGTAATGGAAGGTTTTTTCAAACTGAAGGCAAACAAAACTAATGTTTCCACAGAAGTGATGGCAGGTCTTACGACATTCTTTGCAATGTCATATATCTTAATTGTAAATCCGAGTATGTTAAGCGAAACAGGTATGCCGAAAGGTGCAGTGTATTTAGCTACTATCCTGGCTTCTGCAATTGGCACTTTAGTCATGGGCTTATTTGCCAATGTACCATATGCTGTTGCACCGGGCATGGGTCTGAATGCATTTTTCACATATACAGTTGTATTTGCTTATGGATATACATGGCAGCAAGCTTTGGCAATGGTATTTATTTGCGGAGTTATCAATATATTAATTACTATTACCAATGTGCGAAAAATGATTATTAAAGCAATTCCGGAAAGTTTACAACATGCGATTGGCGGTGGTATAGGTATATTTATCGGTTATTTAGGTTTGATTAATTCAGGTTTGATCTATAATAGTCCCGCAGCTGAGAAAGGTTCAACTCAATTATTGCCTACTTTGACTAATTTTAAAGATAATGTAGTCTTAGTTGCATTAATCGGTTTGGTTATTACAATTATTCTTTTAGTATTAAAAGTTAAAGGTGCAATTTTAATCAGTATAATCCTGACAACAATTATCGGTATTCCATTTGGTGTTACGTCATTAGATACTCAAACTTCAATATCTTTCGGTGAAGCGGTCGGTGAATTAAAAACGACATTTATGGCGGCATTCGGTCCGGAAGGTTTGCAGTCATTGTTCAATCAAGGAGCGGACAAAACAATTCTGGCAATTATCACAATTTTCACTTTCAGTTTATCTGATACTTTTGATACGATCGGTACATTTATCGGTACCGGTAGAGCTTCCGGAATTTTCACTGCAGAAGAAGAAAAACGCATGTATGAACAGGCAGGTTTTTCAACTCGTCTGGATAAAGCTTTGTTTGCTGATTCAATTGCTACCTCAATCGGTGCCGCACTTGGTACATCAAATACAACAACATATGTTGAATCTACTGCCGGTATCGGGGTAGGCGGACGTACGGGATTAACTTCCGTTGTAGTAGCAATTTTGTTTTTGATTACTTCGTTTTTTGCACCTTTGGCAAGTATTGTACCCGCGGCAGCAACTGCACCTGCTTTGATTGTCGTCGGCATTATGATGCTTTCCAGTTTTGCCGATATTAAATGGCAAGATCTGAATGAAGCTATTCCTGCATTCTTTACAGCTATTTTCATGGGTTTCAGCTATTCAATTTCCTATGGTATTGCTTTTGGATTCTTAGCACATATACTTGTAAAAATTACTCAAAGAAAATTCAAAGAATTGCATCCGGTGTTAATTGTTTCAGCATTGCTATTTGTTGCTAACTTTATAATTTTAGCTTTAGGTTAAGATTTAATATGCTATAATTTAATATGCTATAATTTAAACATATATTTTTAAAATTTATTATTAATGCAATATGTGGAGGTTTCGTGATGCTAAAAGGAAATTTAATCTTTGGTCAGTCGGGTGGTCCGACTTCAGTTATTAACTGCAGTGCGGCAGGTGTTTTCATCGAAGCATTGGAGAATGGCGATCGTATTGAAAAGGTATATGGTGCCCATCATGGTATTTTGGGTGTTTTACATGAAGATTTTTTTGATATGGGGCAGGAAGATAGAGAAGAATTATTATTGTTGAAACAAACTCCGGCTTCAGTTTTAGGATCATGTCGCTATAAATTAGCCGATCCCGATGTTGATGATACAGATTATCAAAGAATTTTAGAAGTTTTTAAAAAATACAATATACGCTTTTTCTTTTATAATGGCGGAAATGATTCAATGGATACATGTAATAAAATTTCTAAATTTTTACAAGATAAAGATTATGAATGTCGAGTAATAGGTGTACCGAAAACCATCGATAATGATCTGTTTGGTACTGATTTCTGTCCGGGATTTCCGTCAGCAGCACGCTATATTGCAACTACGGTAATGGAAGTTTATTGTGATTCGGTAGTTTATCCTACAGGCCAAATTACATTAATTGAAATAATGGGACGTAATGCGGGCTGGTTGACTGCTGCTTCAGCAATTGCTGCTTATAAAGGCTATGGTCCTGATTTGATTTATTTGCCGGAAGTTGAATTTGATTTAGATCAATTTACTGCTGATGTTAAAAAGATTTATGAAGAAAAAGGTAAAGTATTGGTTTGTTTTTCTGAAGGTGTACAAACTAAGGATGGCAAATACATTCCCGAATTGGCAGGTGAAGTAAAAATTGATGCATTTGGTCATAAACAAATGGGCGGTGCAGCAGCAGTCCTTAAAGAACATATTGAAAACAACATCGATACTAAAGTTCGCGGAATTGAATTGTCGCTAATGCAAAGATGTGCAGCTCACTTGGCTTCGGAAGTAGATGTTGAAAGAACTTTTGCAGCAGGCAGAGAAGCGGTTCGTGCGGCATTAAATGATGAGACAGATGTTATGATCGGTTTTGATCGCGTATCGAATGATCCTCTGAAAATAGAACTAACTCATTTCCCGCTGGAAAAAGTTGCTAATACTGAACAAAAAGTTCCACGTGAATGGATTAATGAAGCCGGCAATTTTGTTAATGATGAATTTGTTGATTATTGCTTACCATTAATTCAAGGTGAACCACAAAGAACCAAAGAAGATTCATTACCGAGATTTGCCAAACTTAAATTTATTCAAGCCGGTAAAGAATAAATATGATTAATAATTTAATATAAAGAAAAAGCCGAGCATTATCTCGGTTTTTTCTTTTAAAATCGTTAATAATAAAATCTCTTATTACCATGAAGTTTACTCTTATACATATGTTAGAATTTAATTTAATAAATTCCTGCAATTATAAGTGTAAAATGTCGAGTGTCACAATAGATATGTTAGAATTAAACTTAACAACAAAACGGTTAAAAATTAAAAGATTTTGTAAAAAAGATATAGATCAAGTTTTTAATTTGTTTCAAAATCAAGAAGTATTATATTATTATTTACCTGATCCAATAGAAACGATTACGAAAACTGAGCTGGCTGATTTTTTGTCAGATTGGGATGATGATGCAAGTAGTTTTCTATTTTCTTGTTTCTTAAATGAAGAGTTAGTTGCGATTTTTTCCTTAGAGGATTTTTCGCTCAAGCAAAGTCGCACAGAATGCGGTATTGCACTTGTTGATCAAAAATTTTATGGTAAAGGCTATGCAATAGAAATTGTTGCAGCAATGGTAGAATATTTATTCCGTAAAGTAAACTTAAATAGGATATATATTCGGTATATTGAAGGTAATACTCGCTCATACCAACTTTTCAGCAAATTGGGCTTTAAGTATGAAGGTAGTTTAAGACAACACGTTAAACGTGATCATCAGTATTTGAATATGAACTATATGGGTTTGTTAAAATCTGAGTATTTAACAATGAACAATATTGAAGTTTGTGATTAAGGAAATTGGAGAATGATTAAATCAGTTTTTACTGCTCATTTGAGTAAATACGACAAAAAAGATTTAACTCTCTTGATCAACGATCGACAAATCGGTTCGCTTTCGCCTGAAAACAAATCGAATTTTGTCCTTACTTCAAGTCGTGATGTTCATATGATCAGCGGATTTTCCAATCAATCTACCTATTATGATCCGCGATTTAACAGTGATCGTATTTATCTTTGGAATCAAGCATTTAAAGAAATGCAGTCTCAGGGCTTAAAAGCTTTCCCGAATTTTATTGATGATCATCATATTTATTCTGAATATCTCTACCTGTTTTCATCTGAGATATTTATTGGTTGGCAAGATCGGAAAAACGGGTTGTATTTATTTCGTAATGGCAGATTATATCGTTTACAACCGACAATATTACCGCCGAATGTCTTTGATCCGGATTGGATGATGCACACAGATTTCTATTCATTTGTGCCTAAAACTTCAGATGTTTTGTTTAGTATCTCTGAGAAAGTGTTCGAACGTTTAGATGCAACTAAAGCTGAGAAAATATTTCAAGAGAATGTACAATTAGCAACTTCGATGAGTAACATCTTAAACTTATTACGTACATATGATCGTAAATTAGATTTAAGCTGGATTGGCTTTGAAATAGAGCGCTTAGAGAAGAATTTGTTTGCCAGAGACATAGAAGGAGATTTAGCTTATGTCGATGGACAGAGTAGGCTTAGTCAGAGAAAACGCGATTTCACACGTTTGATTAACAGTTCCAGGGTGTCAAGAGTCAAAGACGGACAACGCCTGATTCCTGCACCCAAAGCTGCAGAGAGTCATTCAGACAAATCAAATAAAGCAGGTTCACGCTCGAATCGAACCAGGCGAACGCACCATAATCATTTAAATTTAGAAGATGATCAATCTTTGAATCAAGCTGCCAGATCAAATCGTCGATCTGCTGTTGAAGAAGATCGACTTATTAGGCAAAAAAATTTGGAAAAATTGGAAAATCAAAGATCTCATAGAGATATCATGTGGGACAATGTACGTTCATTCAGTTTTGAACCGATCATAAACAATTTAAAATCAGCAGTCAGAAACTTTTTCTCTTTGATTCCCAATAAACCTGTTCTCTCAAAATTCCTTGCAACATCCATTATTTTGGTAGTAATTGTATTATTTACTTTAATTGGAAGTGCAATCGGATCAAAATCCAAAACCGGTGATAGCGAAATACCAACGGAGACAACACCTTTCATTACACGAAAAATTGGGCAAAATGAAGAAGTTGTGCCACCGGATTCAGCTTTATTGGAGGTTGACATTACAGTTAAAGCCAACAACTTACAAGTAAGACAAGCTCCTCGTTCAGATGCTCCGCTTGTTGCTACTGTGCAAAGAGGAGCCAAAGTAACACAACTATCTGAACCGAACAATAATTGGGTTTTTATTCGTTTGGCCGATGGCAAGACTGTTGGTTACGCTTATGCTAAATCATTGTTGGATGAATAAAATCTAAAATAATATAAGTAAATATAAGTGAATAATATAAGTAAATATAAGTGTAGAATATTAATCGAAAGTAATTTATTTAAGGAGAAATATGATTAAATCAATTAAAACTGATATGCACACTCATACCATGGCCAGCGGTCATGCATATAGTACAATTTTAGAAAATGTGGCTGTGGCGAAAAAAATCGGCTTAGAAGCAATTGCAATAACTGAGCATGCACCTGCCATGCCGGGTTCAGCGCATCCAATTTATTTTCATAATTATTCAGTTTTACCACGACAAATTGATCAAATCTATGTGTTTTACGGAGTAGAGCTGAATATTTTAGACTATCAAGGTAATGTTGATCTTTCAAATAATCTGCTTAGTAGATTAGATTTTGTAATAGCTAGTATGCACGGGAATATTCTGGATTCCGGTTCAATACAAAATCACACTGAAGCGTGGCTGGGAGCCATTAATAATCCCTATATTGATTGCATTGGGCATCCGGGTCGCGGCGATTTCGAATTTGAATTGAGTGAAGTTCTGACTGCTTGTAAACGTAATAATGTAGCAATTGAAGTTAATGTAAAATCTTTGGAAAAACACAGTAATAGACCGCGTTGTGAAGATATTGTTTTAGGATGTAAAGCATACGAAGTCCCGGTTGTTGTTAACTCGGATGCACATTTTGCATTAGATGTCGGTAAATTACAACCATCAATTAATTTTTTGAATTCTTTGGATTTTCCTGAAGAATTGGTAATTAATCGAGATTTGCAAACACTGTTACCATGGCTGGCTAAACGTAAACCTTGGAAATCCGATATTCAAGATTTGGCTAAACAAATCTGAGAATTTCAAGGCAGCGCTGGTGTAGGTTTCAGCTTTGGTACAACCGATAGAAACGTAACTAATTCATATTTTATTGTAATATTTTAAACTTCCCGATTACAGGGAGTTCTTTTGCTTTTCCGTTTGCTGCATTTATAATTCCCATAATCGAAAGAACAAGAAAAATAATGCCGAAAAATCCAATGATACTTAAGAGAAAGAGCAAACGCCAAGAAATTGCGAATATGATAGCGCTAAAAATACCATATACAACACCATAAGCAATTTCCAAGATGAACAGTATCAATCCCTGATTGACATGGAAACGAGTGAATTTGCTTTCCTTTGATGCAAACAGCGGAATTAACACCAAGATACCTATGTAAGCAAGAATTGCCATTGCTTTGTTATTTTGAATATCTTGCGGATCAAATTGATCTGTTGTATCTGCAGTTTCGTTAAGCGAACTAAACTTTTCACTGAAACCGGAACTCTGCGTATTCGCCGATTGTTGATGAGCCTGCGGTTGTTGATAAGCTTGCGATTGTTGATAAGCCTGCGGTTCTTGATAAGCCTGCGGTTCTTGATAAGTCTGCGGTTGTTGATGAGCCTGCGGTTCTTGGTAAGCCTGCGATTGTTGGGGAGCCTGCGGTTGTTGGAGAGAATCCCCCACTGATGCTCCACAACTGGGACAAATCGTAGTGCCTTCGGCAAAATTAACTCCACATTTACTACAGAATGCCATAATTTTCCTCCCTTGTTAATTCTTCACATCATCCTCTTAATACCTTTATTTTATATCTCATGACCAACGTAGAACAACTACTAATCTTAGTAGGTTTATGTGAATAGCTGTTCTCATCCATGATAAAGCGGTGTTTTAAGATCATTAATAAAATCATAAGGAAAACGTATTTTTAAGACTCCTTATCTTCCTTATGATCTGAAAAAGATAAATCCGGAGAATTGAACTTGGCGAACAACTCTGCGCGGTTCCGAACATTTAGTTTCTTATAAATATTTTTAATGTGGAAGTTTACGGTGTGTATACTGATAAATAATTTTTCTGCAATATGTTTTGAAATCTCACCTGACAAAAGAAAAACAGTAATTTCTTTTTCACGCGGGGAAAGCCCTAAATTACCCAATATACCGGAACGTTCCAAATTGCGTAAGGATTCTGTCATATCGGAACAATTAAAATCGTCCGACCAATCTGCGAAAAATAAATACTTGGAGTAGGCAGGGGACATTAAGATGAAAATAATAAATACTAAGCTGGAGGTAAAAGTTGCTACAAGCGGCAGTAAATTGAGAGCATGAACGGAAATTATGCCGGGGATTACATAGGCCATCGCGTTAATTAATAGTACAATGATAAGACATCGCTTGAAAAGCCGGAAATTGCCATGCTTTTTGAAAACACAGCCAAGAAGATAGTAAGCCGCAATATATCCCAGCTGTTCAAAACCGTGTATGAAGCGGGCAACACTTCGAAAAGCAGAACCTTCCTGCGTGAAGTATAGGGCATAGGTTAAGATTATAGCGATAAAAAACAGATTACACATATTCCAGATACTGCGCTTAGTAATAAACTGCAATGTGATTGCAAGAATAATTACCAATATCCCGGTCATTCCGTTTGCTATGACAGCTGCTTGGGTAGATGAGCCGGGAAGATATGTGTAAAATGTCTCCACAAAGTAATGGGCGATAAAAAAATATAGAGTTAATTTGAGAGCCGGGTTTAATGTAGCTTTTGAATTATCTTTTACGTCGGAAAAATCTCTTGCCTTATACAATAAAAGACAAATACAAGTTCCTGTTACGAGCGCTGTTAAGTATATCTTGGAGAATATTCCTGATACTATTGACAGTCCGAAATCAAGCTGATTGAGTGCGAAAAAAAGTGAGATCAAAGCTGCACCTATGAACCGCTCCGTGTTGTTCAATACAAAAACATAAGCGAAGGATGCGCATGCGGCACAACCTCCTAAACTAACCGCAAATAGCATTGCTACAAACAGGTTTAATTGACTATCAGGCATTATCAGCCAGAGAACGAAAGTGATTGCTGTGGTTATAGCCAGGAGATGAGAAATGTTACTGATCGTCTTCAATTTTGTCAGAGCAAATAATAATCCTGCGCCTACACAATAAGCACTTCCTACTAGTGTCATTCCATCCAGCCCGATAAGATGGACGGAATTGCTGAACAAAGCTTCCTGCATATTTGCAAAAACGGGAGCCAATGGAAAAATAAGCATATATTTCAAATGCTGAAATCGTACATTGCGAATATTTAAGCAATCTTTTGAACGAAACAGTTCGAGGATGGAAGCTAAGATCTTTTTTTTCCCTTGCTCTGGCATGTCACACGACACCTCCTAGCTGTAATAACTATACTAGGAACCACTTATCTTTTCGGGTTGATTTATTCGTCCTCATTGAGATATATAATTATATTAATAATAGCATTTATTAGTAGATCGCTCAATCTCTTATCATCTTTGAGATTGTTTTTAATCTTCATGGGTTCCGGGAGATAAGCGATTTATCCTTTTACCGCTAGGTATGATTCGCTTTGTGACTTATAAAGTCGAATTATAAATTGATTCAGGAAGAACAATATGCTAGCATCGAACCCATAGGACACGTTATGTCTCAAGTATAAATTAATTGTATCTGGTCCTTTTATGTCCTGTAATAATTTCAACAACCTTTCTAATATAGATGCATGGAGGTCAGTCATGGACTTAAAGAAAATCGGACAACTGTTAAAAGAATTACGCAATGAAAAGGGATTATCACAGGAAGAATTAGCAGAAATTTTTCATGTATCAAGAAGAACTGTTTCACGTTGGGAAACAGGCAGGAATTTACCGGACATTGTTATTCTTTTAGAAATTGCCGAGTTCTATGACCTTGATCTCAGAGAAATCTTAAGTGGAGAAAGGAAGGACAAAAAAATGGATTCAGATGTTAAAGATACTGTTTTAAAAGCAGCTCAATATAGTAATGAGGAAAATAATATCTTCAGTAAAACAGTAAATGGACTTTTTGTATTTGCTCTGATTTTAGCAATAGTGAGGATAGCTATAAATAGAATCGGCTTGGCAGGAAAGTGGTTTGATTTTATTGAGGGTTTCTGCGACGGATTTGTTGTTATCACCTTGGTTGTGGGAATAATTCGTGCAAGCAAATATAGCGCAAAATTGATTGAAACCAAACAAAGAATTCTAAAAAAATAAATGAAGCTGTCATACCACCGGAGGTATATACAAGTTTTGAGACATCCACACTGATAAGTAAAAAGTATCAACCAATGCATGGGCAATGATGCAGTGCCGGAGACTTCCTGATTTGAAAAAGGTTATTGACCGGAATCTAGCCGCCGAGATAGGCTTTCTTTACTCGTTCATTGTTCAAAAGATCAGTACAGTTTCCGGTTGTTACAATTGAGCCCGTCTCCAGAACATAGCCACGATCTGCGATTGAAAGTGCCATCTGTGCGTTTTGTTCAACAAGAAGAATTGTTGTACCGGAATTGTTTAGTCCGCCGATCATCTCGAAAATCTGTTCAACCAGTATAGGTGCAAGACCCATCGATGGTTCGTCGAGCATAAGCAGTGATGGTTTTGCCATCATCGCACGTCCGATTGCCAACATTTGTTGTTCGCCACCGGAAAGCGAGCCGGCTAACTGCTTGCGTCGTTCTTTAAGACGGGGAAAGCGCTGATAAACATCAGCTATTTCAGCGTCCATGTCGAAGTCTTCACGTGAGTAGGCACCCATTTCGAGGTTCTCTTCCACACTCATCTGCAAGAAGAGGCGGCGTCCTTCGGGACAATGAACCAGTCCTTTGTGCACGATTTTATGAGAGCTTACGTTAACTATACTTTGGCCGAGAAACTCGATTGTACCGGATACAGGGCGAATTAAGCCGGATATCGTTTTCAAGATTGTAGACTTACCGGCGCCATTTGCCCCGATTAATGTAACGATTTCACCTTCTTTAACATGAAAACTGACATCTTTAATAGCATGAATATTTCCGTAAAAAACTTGGATACCGGTTACGTTTAGCATGGCTGATAACCTTTCTTTTTGCCCAGGTATGCTTCAATTACGAGTGGATTATTTTGAATTTCCTCCGGAGTACCTTTGGCTATGATTTTGCCATAATTGATCACAGCAATACCTTCACAAATACCCATAACTAGTCGCATGTCGTGCTCAATCAACATTATTGCAATCTGAAAACGGTCACGAATTTTCTCAATGTTATTCATTAATTCTTCCGTCTCGGAAGGATTCATCCCGGCTGCCGGTTCATCCAATAAAAGCAGTTTCGGATTCGTAGCCAGTGCACGAATTAATTCGAGACGACGCTGTGCTCCATAGGGGAGTGAGCCTGCTCTGTGAGATGCGAGATGCGTCATATCGAAAATATCGAGTAACTCCATTGCACGTTCTCTGGCGCGACGCTCACCTGAAAAAAAACGAGGCAAACGAAAAATGCCACTGAACATACCGTAGCCTATTTGATTATGTAAGCCGATTTTGACATTATCTTCAACCGACAAAGAGGGAAAGAGTCGAATGTTTTGAAAAGTACGAGCGATACCGGCCTGATTGATTTGCACCGTATTCATGTTGGCAGTGTCCTTGCCATCAAGTAAGATCGCACCGCTTGTAGGTTGATAGACTTTTGTAAGCAGATTAAAAATGGTTGTTTTACCGGCACCGTTTGGACCGATTATGCCGGAAATTTCGGTGGGACCGACGGCAATGTTAAAATCTTCCACTGCAGCAAGACCGCCGAAATTGATGCCAAGTCTGCTGACTTCAAGAATCGGTTTTTGTGCTACGTCACGTTCCGGTACTATTGATTGACTAGGCAATGGTACCATTTTTGTCTTTTTTCTTACCCTATTCATGAATCGTCTCCTTCCTTGTTATTTGCTAGAGAGTTTCTTCGCTTTATACCAATTTTTTGGAAAAGCTGTCGAAGAGTTAGGTTGTTTCTGACCAACATGACCAGGATTAAGATAACAGCATAGACAAGCATCCGTACTTCATTAAAGGCACGTAAAACCTCCGGTAAAACAGTTAGGACTGTTGCCGCAATGATCGATCCGCGAATGTTACCCATACCACCTAAAACAACAAAAACCAGGACAAGAATAGACGTGTTAAAATCAAATTTGCGAGCGACAACGGTGGTGTAGTTGAGAGCATATAAAGCACCTGCAGCACCTGCTAACGTTGCCGAGGTCACAAAGGCCATCATGCGGTAGCGCCAGCTTGAGATTCCGACGGACTCGGCTGCGATCTTATCATCTCTGACCGCCTTGATTGCACGTCCCGACCTGCTGTTAATCAGATTAAGAACAATAAATAGAGTAATCAAGATAAGGACGAAACCGGCATTAAACGTAGATAACTTTGTAATGCCGATTGCACCCATAGGGCCGTTTAAGATAACCTTACCGTCTTCAGCGAGTTGAAGCGCATTGGCGCTTTCCATGCTGATTCGGATGCCGTTTGCGTCATAACCGAGGTAGATGGTATTCATCACATTTTTGATAATTTCACCGAAAGCAAGGGTGACGATTGCCAGATAATCACCTTGCAATCGTAAAACGGGGATGCCGATAAGAAAACCAAAGATCCCGGCAATCAAACCGCCAATCAGTAAAGCCAAGGCTAAGCGTAGCCACGTCATTGGTATAGTGTCTGTTAACAAGGTTGCTGTAATGACACCGCTGAAAGCACCCACACTCATAAAACCGGCATGTCCGAGGCTCAATTCTCCGAGCACACCGACTGTCAAATTTAATGAAACAGCCATGACGATGTAAGCTGTAATCGGGACGAGCTGACCTTGCAGGGAAGAAGAAATGTTGCCACTGGTAATCAGGATACGCATTACAATATATGCGATGATTACAAGGCCATATGTTAGCAAGTTATCAATATTAGATCGTAAACGTAAGGATCTCATGATTACACCTTTACCAATACTTTTTTCCCGAGAAGGCCGGTCGGTTTAACTAGCAAAATAATAATCAACACAGCGAAGACGATTGCATCGGATAACTGAGTTGAGATGTAAGCTTTGCCAAGTATCTCAATAATGCCAAGCAAAATACCGCCTAGAAAAGCACCGGGAATGGATCCTATGCCACCGAAAACGGCTGCTGTAAACGCCTTAATACCGGGCATTGCACCCGTTGTAGGCATGAGGATTGGGTAAGCTGAGCATAGCAAGACACCTGCCACAGCGGCAAGAGCACTGCCGATGGCGAAGGTTACAGAGATTGTCTTATTTACGCTTATACCCATAAGCTGTGCGGCATCTTTGTCTTCAGAAACTGCACGCATCGCTTTACCGATCTTTGTTTTATTGACGATAGTATTCAGAGCTATAATTATTACGATGCAAACGATAATTGTTACGATGGTTGTGCCTGAGATAACTAACTGACCGTTAAATAATCGCAACGCATCGAAAGGGATAACTGAAGAATAACTTTTCGGATTGGCCGAAAAGATTAAAAGAGCAGCATTTTGCAGAAAATAACTAACCCCGATTGCTGTAATTAGAACAGCCAGAGGCGGCGCCGACCGTAACGGTTTGTAAGCAAGCTGCTCGATCAAGATGCCGAGTACCGTACAAACAACTATGGCAAATAATACAGCAAGAAGCGGAGGCCAGCCGAAATTGATCATTGCTATAAATGACATATAACCGCCAACCATGATTACGTCACCGTGGGCAAAGTTTAACATCTTGGCAATACCATAAACCATCGTATAACCGAGCGCAATAATTGCATAAATGCTACCGAGGCTAATACCTGAGATTAAATAGCTTAAAAAGGTCATAACTTATCCTAAATGTATAAAAAACAGCGTTGAAAAGGTTTTGAAGCCTTTCCAACGCAGGTAGTTGTGTAATTGTACTTGATTTAATCCATCCCGACGTAAACACCATTTTCGATAATCATGCCCTTAGGAGACTTAGCAACTTCACCCGTTTCCGACCAAGTCATATTATCCCCGGTTAGGCCGTTGAATTCAAATTCGCCACCACTGAATACGTCAATAAGCAAATCGCATAAATCGCTGGCCGATGTCTCAGCAGTGACATCCTTATCTTTAAGGGCTTCATAAATAGCATAAACTGAATCATAACCGTCAGCGGCAAATTGGTTTGGTACTTCGCCGTAAAGCTCATCATATTTTTCGACAAATGCTACTGTCAGATCGTCTGTTGCATCTGCTACGAAAGGAGTCAGAAGCATTACGCCTTCAGCCAGTTCAGTGTCAAAGTTTTCGAGTGTCAAAATGCCATCCATACCATCAACGCCGAAGAAGGTTGGCTCGTAGTCCATTTCTTTGGCTTGTGCCAAAATGAGTGAAGCAGGTTGGTAATAGATCGGCAGGAAAACCAAATCAGCTCCGGCTTTTTGTGCCTCGGTCAACTGAACTGAGAAGTCGTTTGCTGTATCATCTGTAAAAGTTGTAGTGCTGACAACTTCAAGATTTCTGGTCTCAGCTTCACTAATAAACTTTTCATAAATGCCTGTTGAATAAGCATCGGCATTGTTGTAAATAATAGCAACTTTTTTAGCGAGTTCTTTTTCCTGAATGTATTGTGCTGAAGCAATACCTTGATTCAGATCACTGAAACACATTTGGAAAACGTTATCTTTACCTTCAACTACCTTAGGTGATGAAGCGGACGGTGTCAGTGTGAAAATGCGGTCGTTGTAACTTTCTGCTGCCACGTCAAGACAGGGTCCGGTGGTGACGGTTCCAACCAATACTTGCATGCCCCAATCTTTCAGAACATTATATGCATTGACCGATTTTTCTGCGTCATGCTCATCATCTTGAAAGTTCAGTTCAAATTGCATGCCACCCAAAGCATTGATTTCATCAACGGCAATCTGTGCACCGTTTTGCACCGCGATACCGTATACAGCTGCGGCACCGGAAATAGGGCCAATACCGCCTAATTTGATCGGTGCTGTATCGCCGGATTTTTCAGCTTCTTCAGCTTCCTTATCTTCGGCTGCTTCTGTTTCCTTTTCAGCCGGTGCATCTGCTTTAGTGCTGTCAGTTTTTTCTTTGCCTTTGTCAGCACACCCTGCCAGCATAGCCAGACAGAGTACCAGAGCAACAACAAAAGTTAAATAAAAATTACGTTTCATTTGTTTTTTTCTCCTCCAATAATTTTATTTAATACAATATATATGTACGATTATAGTTAACATGAATGTATTTTGAAGATTATGAAAGAAAATGTCAACCTGCCGACTAACTGAACTATTGACCTTATCGCCTCATTTCATTGTTAAATTGGCTAAAACAGTATTAGATTAAGTTTTGGTGAAAAGATGAATTTTACTCTGTGATAGTGCATTCAAATTCTTTCATATTCTTTCATATTAATAGTCAAAGATAGTCAAAGTCTTAAGTTATAATAAATGCAAACATAAGAAATAAGAAAGATACAAAGGAGGTAAAATTATGTTTAATTTAGTACCAATGGATCGTAGAAACCGCAGACTTATGAACGGCTTTGGCCGCAATTTTGATCGCTTTTTTGATATTTTTGATAATACTATGTCCACCGATATTGTAGACAAGGGTGATCAGTATGAACTTACCTGTGAACTACCCGGACTTGAAAAGGAAGACATTAAGATTTCCATTGAAGACAATACCATGACCATTGCTGTAGATCAGCAGAGGGAGAGGGAAGAGAAGAATGAGAACTATGTCTTGCAAGAGAGACGGGCCTGTAAATATAACCGCAGTTTTGATATCAGAGGTATCGACAGGGACAAGATGAGCGGCTCGTACAAGGATGGCATACTCAAACTGAATCTGCCTAAGTTACAGAAAGATGAAGATGATGGCCAGAAATATTTAGATATTGACTTTGGCGACTAAGTATCTTCAATTAAGTAAATTAGATTAAATAACTCAACTTTACCATATAGGGAAGTTGAGTTATTTACTAATTACTGTTTCTCTTTCTACTTAACGTATTTCAGTCCGTAATAAGCTCCTGAAAAAATATTACTTGAAGTCACTAAAGGTGCCGTCTGCTAATAGTTCTACTTTTCCTCGCCATTCTTTCCTACCCTGGTTGACATAGAGATAAGTACCGTCCGGAATAACGTAAAACTCATTGCCGAAACTGTCTCCTTTAGCTATTTCATCAATCATCAGCATTCCATCTACCTTAACATCCTTTAGTATTTGTGAATGTGGAATCACTCTTTCTTCGACTAAACCCAGACCGGGAAAGAAACGCTTGTAATCGGGATCAACCGCTTCTCCTTCTTCTTCCGGTAAGGCATAAACTTCTTTAGCCATGTTCATGGATCCGGCACTGATACCCATAATGATCTTGTTATAATTTGTTAATAGATCTTTTAGGTTAATTTCTTGGAAAAACTTATTCTGGGTTGGGACATGACCACCAAAGAGGATAATTATGTCCGCCTTGTCGATAAGACTCTTGGCATCTTGACAATTTCTTCTGTCCATAAATACCATTTCTTTGATGGCAAAATCTTTTTCAATAAAAGATTTTTTTGTCAGCTCCAACATTTGGTCATTCTGTTCACCATTATCAGGATCAGCAGCAATAATCAAATAATTACTAGCTTCATTATTTGTATCCTGACGAAGTGAATCCAAAAGTTCATTTTCCGGATTGAGGGCTGTTAAGTCCGGGGTAAAAAGATTGCTTGTTAAGTAAATAATCATGGGCTTTCTCCTTTAAATATTAATGCAAATAAACTGATTAAATATTAATGCAAATAAATTGATATTAATACAACTAATGATATTTATATCACTACATAAATTGTAACAAATCTTTTATAGAGCTTCCAATCAAAAGTCCTTATTAACGATCCATGATCATGCCGCAATAATCCTCACAGGGAATATATAAGAGATTTACCGGAACATACAAGGCATCTCCCGGATACATACTACGGGCAAAACGAATACAATCCACTCGAATATATTGCTTGGGTACATTTGGATGCAATTTTGAACTCTGGGTGCATTTTTAAGAACCGTGGCTGCAAGTAGGAACCTTGGGTATTTCATAATTGTTTTCCCGCAATTTGTGTTGAATTTAAGGGGAAACTGGAATACTTACGAAAATTAATTTAATCGAACATAGTAAGTACTCCTCCCGCTTCCTCCTCTTTCCAGTTCGCCGGATGCCACCAATTTCCGAAGTGCGCCTTCAATAGAACTTATACTGAGTGAGGGACAAAGTTCCCGGATATCTTGCTTGGTAAAACGACCTATCTTATTCATCGTCACACGCCTTACTGTTTCCAGAGCCGAAAGTTTCGTCTCCACAAGAGCGTAACGATCTTCAAAGTCGTTATAGGCGGCGAGAATCGTTCCAAGCAAGTATTTAATGAACGGAACCACGTCCGCCTCATCTTCCTGCCATCCGACTTGGGCTAGCGCTAGTGCATCGTAATATAGGTCTTTATTCATAGCAATTTTTGCTTCCAGTGATATATACTTGCCGACATAAAATCCATTTCTATACAAAAGCAAAGTGGTGAGGAGACGGCTCAATCTACCGTTACCATCGTTGAAAGGATGGATGCAAAGAAAATCGTGAATAAAGACCGGTATAACAAGCAAAGGTTCTACTTCCATATTGCCAATTACGTGATTATACTCTTCGCAAATTCTATCTAATGCCTCTGGCGTTTCATATGGTGCTAACGGAGTAAATATTGTTTTTGCTTGACCGTCCGGGTAAGTTGCACTGATATAATTCTGTACATTTTTTGTTTTACCTGCCATCGGGTTATTCATGTAACTATATAAAATCTTATGAAGTTGCAGGATATAGTTTCGAGAAATGGGAATCATGTCAAAGCTCTCGTGGATGATATTGAGTACATCACGGTAGCCTACAATTTCTTGTTCATTACGATTTCTGGGAGTTGTTTTCTCTTCTACTAACTGCCTGATACGAGTACTTGTCTTTCCCTTAAATTATGCCAACAAATAAGGGGAAACGCAATATGGTAAGGGAACTCACCTTGCTAAACAAAATGAAAGAAAAATGCGGAATACGCAGAAAAATATTGCGTTTAATTGACATTTGCTTGCTGATTAGCTTTAATAAACTCGAAGAAAAAGTGCGGAATCCGCAATAATATTTGATTGGTTGAGGTAAAACAAAATGGAATTCGCATTAACTCAACAACAATTGCTAATTATTTGGGATATTTTGAAGAGGCCTTTCTGATAAGTAAAGCAAAACGTTACAATGTAAAAGGAAGAAAGTATATTCAATCACCGGTGAAATATTACTACACAGATGTCGGTTTGCGAAATGCCAAGCTTGGTTTTCGACAACAAGAGGAGACGCATATTATGGAAAATGTGCTTTATTGTGACTTGATTCGCAGAGGATATGATGTGGATGTTGGGGTTGTCGAGCAGAATATAAAAACAGATGAAGGAAAAAAGATAAGAAAACAGCTTGAAGTTGATTTTGTTGTTAATCGTGGGGAACAACGTTATTATATTCAATCTGCTTTGTCGATTGTCAATCCTGAAAAAAGAGAACAGGAGATTGCATCGTTAATCAGAATTCCCGACTCATTTGGTAAGATTGTTGTAGTCCGTGATTATATAAAACCCTGGAAAGATAATAATGGAATACTATATATAGGTGTTGAACAGTTTTTGCTTGATGAGCATGCTGTTATGTTATGAATTTAATTTGTTTCTTATCAGTAAGACATATAATTTTGGAACTTGAATTGTATATGCACTCAAAACCGAGCTGTGCACATGCTATTCTAAAATGCTTTTCTTACCACTTTAAATTTATCTTCTAATGATGCCATAAAGTTCTTCCTACTAATTGGGAGCTTGTTCCCGCTTTTCTCTAAACAGCGAGATAGAATTTATTATGATTAAATTTGATTTTTAACTATTTTTAATAAGTTGAACTGAATATAGCAATGAAATTATACTTGGCAGTCCAATCCAAATCGCAAGCACAATTAGTGATAATCTACCGATATCATCAACATGAAATCCAAGCTAACTCAACCGGCACTCACTGTGTATTGCGTATTCTGAATATGCCGGATATATAGCTTATAAACACCAGCCCATATACAAGGATAGATATACCCGGTCATTTCCAACGTTCATCTGCTTTGGGTGCAAGACATATTGTGTTCCAATGCGTTCTGCAAAACTTATATTGTTAAAATCACCACGTTCTGCAAAACTACAACATGTACTTTATACACGCTCTGCAATATTTTCTCAGTAATCTGCTCAACGCCAAACTTGCGTTTACTTTCCTGAATGAACTGCAAAGTCCTGTAACAACATTAATGAAAGCATTTTCACGTTAGCTATTAGCAAAAAAATCGTTTATCCGATGTTGATTAATTTATATTGGTCATGTGTCCTTTATTTTTTAAGTTTCGCTGTAAATTGAATTTTTTGCCATCCGGGCATTAATATTCAATAGTACATCTCGGAAAATCGGAAAAACTTGATGGATCAACATTTCAGGGCATAAAAAAAGACGCCTCAGGGTTGAATCCGTTTTGTCGTCCTTTTATGGCATCCTACAGCAAAACGAATACAATCCACTCGAAAATATTGCTTGGGTGCATTTGGGTGTATCATTAAATTTTAAGTGCATTATATGTAAAAGTGTTGTCCTATTTATTAATCTCTTAAACAGCCTATAGGGATTACAAACACACCATCTTCACGCTGATAAGCATATTGTGTTCCGGTTATAATTAATTTTAAATCCGGCAATCTTATAGGCACCTGCTTTTCTTTTTCGTTATAAGCTTTTACCAAATTTTCAATTTCACAAAGATGTTTGGCTCCCTCATCAATTCCCGCCTGTCCTAATTTGAACTCAATTAAGGCATATCTACCATCCGACAAGTGCAATACGCCATCTGCTTCTAAGCCGTAACGGTCATGATAATAAGACATATGTCCTCCTAAAGCAGACGAATAAACTTTTAAATCTCTGATACATAAAGATTCAAAAAGAAAACCCAGTGTCTTAAAATCCGTATTAAAAAAATCCGGTGATAATCCCAAAGCAGCTACGGCAAGAGAAGGGTCAATCAAATTCCTTTTTTTACCGGCACGGATTGCTCCTTTCGACCTAATTGTCGGACACCATGCATCAACATCCGAAATAATATAGAGGTCTTCCAAATCATTTATATAATCAAAAAAACTTTGTTTTGATAAGCTTGTTGAAGTATTAACGTCAGTAAATATTGTTTTTGTCTTAACTAAAGTACACAAATTCCTCGAATATGATTTCAGTATAAGTTCTGCCCATTTAGGATTTCTTTTTATGTTATTTATATTAGAAATATCAACATGACAGGTTTGGTAAAAAAGATCTCTCGCAATATCCAGCTTGGCATCTTCATTTTTTATCTCAAGACATTGTGGCCAACCGCCTCGGCAAATTGCATAAACTAATCTTTCAAAGGACAATTCCGATTCAATCCAGTCAATTTTTTGATCATCGAACAATTTTCCTAAAGATATTTCCCCCGTTGATTCACCGGTCTCATAAAGGCTCATAGGGTACATTTCCATCGTAGATATTCGCAATGTACCGGTATGAGGAGTATTTACTTTCCTTGAAGATGAGCCTGTTAAAATATATTGACCTTTCTTACCTGTATCATCAACGTCTTTTCGGATAGCGCCCCATATTTTGGGAGCATCCTGCCATTCGTCAAACAAACGAGGTTTATCCCCGATTAATAATCTGGACGGCATATTCTCTGCGACAGAAAGATAGTTTTCCCTTTTATCTTCATCCTGAAATTCAATGTAACTATTTGCATACTGCTTAGCAGTTGTAGTCTTGCCACATCCTTTCGGACCTACAATCAGTGTTGCTCCAAATGCTTCCAGTTTTCGCTCAAGAACTTTATCTGTTACTCTTTTTCTGTACTCCATTTCACAATCTCCCTGAGCACATTATATTTCACTTGACTATTTCGCGCAATATAGTTTGACTAATTTGCGCAATATTATTTTGCTAATTTGTGCTTTTAGAAATGCTCTGTAGAATTCAAAAACTATAATCACAAAAATGCCAAAGCTGAAAAGTAAAAAAGAAATTGCCGATAAAGAAGATAGGCAATTCAACGTCAGCTTTTTTATGAAGAGACTTGAAACCATAACCGAGGTGAAATTTTGCGAGGAACACTGGTGCAGTTTTGTCGATTACGTTAGCGTTCCGGAGGGTGATGAGAGAAAACTCAGCTTCCATCTTAGGAACGGCGAAATAAGGGAAATCATCTTAGACTAATAATTTCTTTTCCCCCTTATTCAAGGGGATTTTTTATGCCAAAATTGAACTATCCACACGAAACCCATACTGGCGACACGAAAGCCATACTAGCGATACGAAACAAAACAAGCGATACGAAACTCCGAGTTTCGTGTAGTAGGTTTCATGAGCGAATAAAAAGGTGCAGAAATACGGCAAAACATCGTAACTTTAGCCCTTTTTGCACCCTTTCGTTTATTTGGACATTCTCGGGAACCCCTGTCCTATCAACGTTTCAGGGCATAAAAAAAGACGACTCAGGGTTGTATCCGTTTTGTCGTCTTGTTAACTTGGAGGCACCATCCAGATTTGAACTGGAGAATAAGGGTTTTGCAGACCCCTGCCTTACCGCTTGGCTATGGTGCCGGATAAATAATGACCGCTAATCAATCAAATGATATGACGGTCATTTTGGTGGAGCGGGATACGAGATTCGAACTCGCGACTTTCACCTTGGCAAGGTGACACTCTACCACTGAGTTAATCCCGCATTTAGCAATTAATTGTCATTGTTCTTTAATTGCTTAGGTATATTATCAAATGATTTTACTTGTGTCAAACAATTATCTCAACAGAGCGAATTGCTGATTGTGACTTGAATTGATGCTTGAACGAAAAAACAATGTGAAATATTAATTGACAATTTTCTCGCTTATTTTATAGAATAAAATCAGTATTTTGAATTATTATACAAATGATAAAAGAGTTGAATTTGGTTCGACCTAATTCTATCGAGATTTTTAGCAATCTTATCCGAATAATTTTATTATATTAACCATATTTAATTGTCTTGACTAAACAGGCTATTTAATTTGTCTTCAAAATTATTTAACCATTGTTTCAGATAGCTAAAAATGATTTCAATTTAAATTAGCAAGGAGAAAAACATGGATCTAAGTGCACGATTAAAACAATTCAAAGAAACTGAGTACGACATCAACAAAGAAAAATATGACAGAATCGTAGCATCTCAAAACCCGCATACATTATTTATCACTTGTTCCGACTCACGTATTGATGTGGAGAAGATTTTGCAAGCTGATCCGGGTGAAATTTTTCATATACGTAATATTGCAAATATCGTACCAAGAGACAAAGAGCCTGATAACCATCCCTCTGTCATTTCTGCGATTGAATATGCTGTTAAAGTGTTGGGCGTGGAGAATATTGTTGTCTGTGGTCACTCAAATTGTGGAGGTTGTGCAGCGATGATGCATGTTCAGGACTATGAAACAAAATTGCCGTATACATCAGAATGGATTCGACAAAGTATTTTGATTCGAGATTGTGTCAAGGAAAAGTATTCTGAATTGTCGGAAGCAGAACAGCTGGAGAAACTTGAAAAATTAAATATGGTTCAACAGCTAGACAATCTGATGACTTACGATTTCGTTGAGGAGAAGGTCAATGCCGGAACACTTAAACTGCTGGGATTTTATTTTGATATCAGTACAGGTGTTGTTTCAGAATATGTATTTGACGAAGAGATGGATGATCTTGTCAAGGAAATTATTAAGAAGCGAGAGGAACAATTTCAGACGGAATAAGCAAAACCTAAATTTTCGGAATTTATCGGTATATAAAAATTGGCTTATTTAATGTTGTGAATTATTTTAGAAAGGAATGGCACTTGAGCCATTCCTTTTTTTGAGATTATCAGTAATAATGAACAAAGATAAATTATGTTTTTTATAAAAATTAACTAAATCAGGAATGATAAACTTATAAAGTTTTTCTTTTTTGAAATAACCAATTGAATCGTGAATAATAAACACATATTTAATCGTGAATAATAAATACATAAATTTGTGTTGTAAAAACTAATTATTTCAGGAGTAATGAACATGCAGAAAATAAAAATGACGAAGCCGATTGTTGAAATAGATGGCGATGAGATGACAAGAGTAATTTGGCAAATGATTAAAGATCAGTTAATACTGCCTTTTGTTGATTTGAAAAGTGAGTATTACGATTTGTCTCTGACTGAGCGTGACAGAACTGATGATCAGATTACTGTGGATGCAGCTCTGGCTTGCAAAAAATATGGTGTAGGGGTTAAATGTGCAACCATAACGGCAAATGCCCAACGTCAAGAAGAGTATAATCTGAAACGACTTTATCCCAGTCCCAATGCAACTCTTAGAGGTCTGTTGGACGGTACAATTTTCCGTACGCCGATTATGGTGAAGAATATTTCTCCGGTAGTTAAGCCATGGAAAAAACCGATTACAATTGCACGTCATGCTTATGGTGATGTTTATAAAAATACCGAACTTCGCACAGCAGAATCCGGTACGGCAATTTTAACTTTTGTAGGTGATTCAGGTGATGTCACAACCAAATTAATCGAAAAACTTCCGGGAAAAGCAGTTATTCAAGGCATGCATAATCTTGAAGAATCAATTGAAAAATATGCACATAGTTGTTTCCGTTTTGCTCTGGACTTAAAACAGGATCTTTGGTTTTCGACTAAAGATACAATTTCTAAAACGTATGATGGTGCTTTTAAAGAAATATTCCAAAAAATATTTGAAACCGAATATCAAGAGGCCTTTGCAGAAGCGGGAATTGAATATTTCTATACTTTGATTGATGATGCAGTTGCCAGAGTTATCAGATCTGAAGGCGGATATATCTGGGCATGTAAAAACTATGACGGTGACGTAATGAGCGATATGGTTTCAGCAGCTTTTGGCAGCTTGGCAATGATGAGCTCTGTTTTGGTTTCACCAGACGGCACATATGAATATGAAGCTGCTCATGGAACTGTGACCAAGCATTACTACAGATATCGTGATGGAGAAAAAACATCGACCAATCCGATGGCAACAATTTTTGCTTGGGGCGGAGCTTTAGAAAAACGGGGTGAACTCGATAAATTACCGGAATTACAACGTTTTGGTAAATTATTATGTGAAGCATCAATTGCAACAATTGAAGACGGAATTATGACCGGTGATTTGATCAACGTGGCTGAAGGAGATAATCTGCAAAAAGTGAATACGGAAGAGTTTTTAGCTGCCGTAAGAGAAAGGCTTGAAGCATCTCTATAAACCAAATCTGAATATTGACAAAATTGTTCCGCCAATCATGATAATTGCTAAAATTAGAATGAGTATTCGTTGTAGTCTTTTTTTGTTCATATAATCCTCATGACTATCTTGTTCAAATAATTATTAGAATACTTGATGAGTTATTTGATCAATTTATATTGTTTTCAGTTTAACTTGCAATTTATAATCATTCAAGCATTTAGATAATATAATAATATTGAATCATTAGAAACAATTCTGGTTTTAGCAATGTTCTTTATTTCACAATTGTTCATTTTAATGTCTTGAAGATGTTTCTTAAACTGCTATAATAGTCTTGAAAGTCAAAGAAAGTCAAAGTCGAAACTATATTTATAGATAAAGTTGAAAACTTAATATAAATGTTAAGTTACAATAACAAATTAATCATTAAATAACAAGTAACAAGGGAGTGAGGTTAGTGTCAAAGATAAGTGATTCAATAGAAGCGATTTTAAAGCAAATGTTGGATGAGAATGAGGGAATAGCAAAATTTACACGTAATGAATTGGCGGAAAAAATGAATTGTGTGCCTTCACAAATAACCTATGTTCTTCAGACGAGATTTACTAACGGTATGGGTTACCTAAAAGAGAGTAAGCGTGGCGGTGGAGGATCTATCACAATCAGAAGAGTAGAATTCACGTCGTCAAAACAGCAACTGGCTCAACAAATACAGTCTATACCGAACAGCCTCAGTCAGCAAAAAGCGTATTTAATTTTAGATAATTTAAGTGAACAAGATGTTATTGATGAGAGAATTTCAAAAATAATCAAATCTGCAGTCTCGCATCAAGCTTTACAGAAAGTGCCAAATTCGATTGTCGATCAAGTTCGTTCAAATATTTTTGCAAATATTTTATTGGCACTTTATCAACAAAAAAATGCAGGAGGGAAAAACTAATGTTATGTGAAAAATGTCATATAAACGAAGCTAATATTTCGGTTAAAACAAATATTCATGGAGTTACGAAAACCTATCAACTCTGTTCTGAATGTGCACAAAAGCAGGGACTATTTCAATCAGGATTCGGCTTTGAGAGTTTTCCGATGTCCAATTATTTAGGCCAGGCTTTGTTTAATTTTCCTTTTGTTACATTGAATAATCAACCGAAAACAATCGGAACCCAAATTGATAAGTCCATACGTTGCCCGGCCTGCGGTCAGAAATATACTGATTTCAGAAAAACCGGCCTTTTCGGTTGCCCGGAATGCTATTCCACATTCCATGATGTAATTTGTTCAATGCTGGACCAAATTCATGGTGGACACATTCATAATGATACCCAAATTGTACCGCAAAATATAGATGTTGAGAAAGTGAAACCACTCACGGAAATTGAGCAATTAAAATCCGAGTTAAAAGAGAAAGTTCAATTAGAACAATATGAAGAAGCTGCTTTAATTCGAGATAAAATCAAAGAATTAACTGCTGCTGAAAAAAGTAATCCGGCAAATAATATTGAATCTGAAATTGAATCTGAAGGAGATGAAAAATAATATGAGTTGGTACGAAGAACATGGAGCTGATCAGGATGTGGTAATCAGTACAAGAGTACGTTTTGCCCGCAATATTAAGGGTTATAAATTTCCCCATTTGCTAAATAGTGAAAAGACTGCCGAATTGACCAATGAAGTTGTTACGGCAGTACAAAGACTTGATCCGAAATCTTTTCATATGGTCGAATTGAACAGTATGAATTTGATTGATAAACAAAGTTTAGCGGAAAGGCATCTAATCAGCCCGCAATTGATTAATTCAAAACAGAATAAATCATTGTTAATAAATCAGAATGAAGATTTGAGTGTACTGATTCTGGATGAAGATCATTTGAGAATTCAAGCTATTAAGGCCGGATTTAGTCCGGATCAGGCTTTTGTACAAGCGAAAAATTTGGCTGTAGCATTGGAAAGTGTTTTAGAAATAGCTTGTGATCAGGAATTCGGTTATTTGACAGCCTGTCCGACCAATGTAGGAACGGGACTTAGAATATCTGCGCTCCTGCATGTTCCCGGCTTAGAGTATTTAAATCAATTAAAATATATGATTGATTCTTTGCGGCGATCAGGTTTCACAGTTAGAGGTTACTATGGTGAAGGTAGTTCCGAACAAGGTCAAATGTTGCAAATATCAAACCAAATTACATTAGGCAAGACAGATCAGGAATTAGTAAATCAATTTAAAACAATATTGAGTGTTTTTATAAAACAAGAACGTGAAGCCAGAAAACATTGGTATGAACGTGAGCAAATTAAATTACAGGATAAAATTTACCGCTCCAAAGCAATTTTAAGTAATGCATATTTGATTGGACATGAAGAGGCATTTAATTGTTTAAGTGATGTGCGTTTAGGTCGTGCTTTAGGCTTTGAGGGATTTCCGGATTATACTGATATTTTAACCCTGACTTATTTAATCGGTGTAGGATCTATTCAGAAAAAAGAAGGGCAAATCTTGAATAGTGAACAGAGAGATATTGCCAGAGCAAAATTGATTAAAAAGTATTTTGCTGATTTTATAAATAATAAAGACCATTAACAATGATTTAAAACTATTTAAAATTTAAAAGGATTAAAACAAAAAAGTAAAAACAATTTGGAAATAATAAAGAACATTAACTATGATTTAAAACTATCTAAAATTTAAAAGGATTAAAACAAAAAAGTAAAAACAATTTGGAACTAATAAAGACCATTAACTATGATTTAAAACTTTCTATATTTTAAAAGGATTAAAACAAAAAAATAAAAACAATTTGGAATTAATAAAGACCATTAACTATGATTTAAAACTATCTAAAATTTAAAAGGATTAAAACAAAAAATAAAAACAATTTGAAATTAATAATAAAACATTAATAATATGTGAAAATGGAGGAAATAGATATGATGATAAAGTTATCTGAACGTTCCGGTAAAGTGCTTGCCGAAGCATATAAAACAGCAAGATCTTACGGAGTAGAATATATTGGAACGGAGCATTTATTAAAAGGGATTCTGGTGGAAGATGGGAAAGCCGGTCAAATTCTGAAAAAGTATAATTTAACTGTCGAAAATATAACGGAAGTCTTGAATCAATTCAATAAACAAGAACCAAAAGATTTTTCTGGTGATATTAAGCTGAGTGGCGATCAGATTTACCAGATGATGACGCCCAGAACGAAGCAGGTTCTGAACTTGGCTGCCAGAGAAGCAAATGCACGGAATGTACCTGCGGTAGAGCCTGAGCATCTGTTATTAGGAATTTTAAGAGAAGGAGATAGTGTTGCAGTTAGAATTCTGCGTGGTGCTAATATTAGTATTCAAAAACTTTATGCCGAGATTATTCAAAGTTTTGGCAGTTCTTTCTTCGGCAGCCTGTTCGGCCAGCTGGCAAATAATCCTGAAGGACCGGATTTAACAGGTAAATCCAGTTCATCCGGACAGGCCGGTACAAGAAACAGTTCAACACCGACTTTGGATCAATTTGGGATAGATTTTACGGAAGTGGCAAGAAATGACGGATTCGATCCGATTATTGGTCGTGATGAAGAGATAATGCGTTCAATGCAAATTCTTTGTCGCAGAACCAAAAACAATCCGGTACTGATAGGTGAGCCCGGTGTAGGCAAAACTGCTATTGCTGAAGGCTTAGCTCAAAAAATTGCCGCAGATGATGTACCTGATCTTTTGAAAAACAAACGGCTCTTTTCACTTGATCTCTCCGGTATGTTGGCCGGTGCAAAATACCGAGGTGAATTCGAAGAGCGTCTGAAAAACGGCATTGATGAGGCAGTAAAAGCCGGTGATGTAATTCTGTTTATTGATGAATTGCATACTATAATCGGCGCAGGAGCATCTGAAGGTGCCATGGACGCTTCAAATATCTTGAAACCGATGCTGGCAAGAGGCGAAATGCAGGTAATCGGGGCAACAACTATTGATGAATATAGAAAAAACATAGAAAAAGATGCTGCTTTAGCCAGAAGATTTCAACCTGTAATGATTGATGAACCGAGTGAAGAAGAATCAATTCGCATTTTGAGCGGTTTAAGAAAAAAATATGAAGATCATCATAAAGTTGTAATTACTGATGAAGCAATTGAAGAGGCGGTTAAATTATCCAGCAGGTATATTACAGATAGATTTTTACCGGATAAAGCAATTGACTTAATTGATGAAGCTTCATCGAAAATTAGGATGAGTATTTCGGAAGAACCACAAGACTTGAAGGATAAAGAGGAAGCCTTGGCAAAGATTATTCAGGAAAAAGAAACAGCAGTACAAAAAGAAGAATTCGAACAAGCTGCCAAATTACTGCAAGAAGAAAACAAATTAAAATCAGAGATTGATGCAGCAATAGCTGAAAAAGATAAAGCAGAAGTGACGGAACGACCGGAAATCAGTGTTGATGATATTGCGGAAATTGTTGCCTCTTGGACCGGAATTCCTGTAATGAAGTTGACTGAAGATGATCATGAAAAAATGAAAAATCTGGAAGCTGAACTCAAAAAACGAGTTATCGGTCAAGATGAAGCAGTGACGGCAGTTGCAAAAGCAATTCGCAGGGGCAGACTGGGTTTAAAAAATCCTAATCGTCCAACAGGTTCTTTCGTTTTCTTAGGTACGACAGGTGTCGGTAAAACTGAACTGGCGAAAGCTTTAGCAGATACAATGTTCGGTGATGAAAATGCAATGGTCAGAATCGATATGTCTGAATATATGGAAAAATTTGACGTCTCTAAGCTGATCGGATCGCCTCCGGGTTATGTCGGTTACGAAGAAGGTGGTCAGTTAACAGAAAAAGTCAGAAGAAGACCATATACGGTGATATTATTTGATGAAATTGAAAAAGCTCATCCGGATGTATTCAATGTTTTATTACAAGTCTTGGAAGATGGTCGTTTAACTGACGGTCAAGGGCGGACAATTGATTTTAAGAATACGATAATAATCATGACATCAAACATCGGAGCACGTCTTTTAACTTCAAGTAGTGGTGGAAAGATCGGTTTTGCAGCACCTGTAAATGATGATCAAGAAGATACAGCTCAAATTGACCAAAATCTATATGGTGGCAGAAGTTATGAAGAAGCTAAAGAATTAATTATGGAAGAAGTCAAAAATACTTTTCCTCCTGAATTCCTGAATAGGATTGATGAACTGATTTTCTTTACGATGTTGTCTCAAGAAGCATTGTTACAAATTGTGAATATTATGCTGCGACAACTTGAAAAAAGAATTGCTGATATCGGTATCCAAATTGAAGTCACCGATCAAGCAAAAGAATGGCTGGTAAAGAACGGTTATGAGCCGCAATACGGTGCCAGACCGTTACGTCGATTGATTCAATCCTCGATAGAAGACAAATTCTCGGAAGCGATGCTGGATGATATTATTGCGGAAGGTGATACTGCATTAATTGACGTTCAAGATGATCAAATTGTAATTAGTAAAAAATAATATGAAATAATATATATAAATATTAAAATTAAATTTAACCAAAGGGCATGCACACTATTTAAGCCTGTACAGTGAAAATCCAGGACAACCTTAAAAAGTGTGCATATGCAACTCAGAAAAGTCGATTTAACCAAAGGGCATGCACACTATTTAAGCCTGTACCGCGAAAATCCGGGACAAGCTTAGAAAGTGTGCATATGCAACTCGAAAAAGTCGGTTTAACCGAGGGGCATGCACACTATTTAAGCCTGTACCGCGAAAATCCGGGACAAGCTTAAAAAGTGTGCATATGCAACTCAGAAAAGTCGATTTAACCGAGGGGCATGCACACTATTTAAGCCTGTACCGCGAAAATCCGGGACAAGCTTAAAAAGTGTGCATATACAACTCGAAAAAGTCGATTTAACCAAGGGGCATGCACACTATTTAAGCCTGTACCGCGAAAATCCGGGACAAGCTTAGAAAGTGTGCATATGCAACTCGAAAAAGTCGATTTAACCGAGGGGCATGCACACTATTTAAGCCTGTACAGTGAAAATCCGGGACAACCTTAAAAAGTGTGCATATGCAACTCAGAAAAGTCGATTTAACCAAAGGGCATGCACACTATTTAAGCCTGTACCGCGAAAATCCGGGACAACCTTAAAAAGTGTGCAAGCCAAATGCCAATACCGATTTCTGCTCAGAATTTAATGCTGTGAAAAATTCGATTTGAGATTCTCAATTTCTGAGTAAATTTCCAAGGTTGAGAGCAAAGAAGAAAAACGTAAAATTTGATAATAAAATTTGATAATAAAATTTAATAAATAGTTTTTTTATTAAAATAAAGGTTATGTTATTATTACTTATGGTACTTCTCGAAATAGATGAGGTTAATGTGAGTATAGATATAGATTTTGTCCAACAGATAAAAGAAGCAGAACTGCAAGCCGAACAGATTGTTCAGGCAGCAGAAATAGATGCAAAAAGCAAGCTCGAGTATATGAACGGCAAGTTGATTAAACAGCTTGAAACAGTTCGGGCAGAGGCAGATCAAAAGTTGCGAACTGCTGTTATTAATGCGGAAACCAAGTCGAATCAGGATTTAGAGCAAAGCTTAGCAAATTTAACTTTACCTGAAATCAGTTCTGAAGAGAAAAGTCGGGTAGCCGATCAGGTTTTAGAAGGGATAGTGAATCTACTTGGCAATTCTTGAAATGGACAAAATCAAAATATTGGGTTTGCGTAGAGATAAGGCCACTGTATTACAATTTTTACAAAAAGAAGGAGTGGTTGAATTAATCGATACTCGTGTTCTCAACTCGGAATCTTCGAGTCAAGTTGATGAAACCGAACAGAGGCTCGCATTGCAGAAAAAAGAAGCAGAAATTTTGATAAATCAAACTCAACTAAATTCTGTAATTCAAACACTTGAAAATAAATATGCTAATGTTCCGCAAGAATCTACAGACAAAAAAATTTCTCTGGACGATTTATTAATGGTAAAAGATCGTGAAAAAGAGTTTTTAGATTTGTTTGATCTGTTGAAGTTAACCGAAGAACGCAAGATAGATTTAGCAGCTGAACGAGAACAAATTCAACGTGAACAGGATATTTTAAATGACTGGCGTAAGGTTGAAATCGATTTGCAACAAACCTCAACACAACGCACTTTAATTTTTCTCGGTCGCTTGGAGAAATCCGCAGTATCAGATTTGGAACAGGAGTTAACTGAACTTTCTCTAGCTGAAACGGCAATTCTTATTTTGGAATCGGGTGAAACTTTTGATTTAACTGCAATTGTAGCATTACGTGAACATGAATTAGCAATCAACCAATTGTTGAAGCAGTACGATTTTAATTATTTACCGATTGAAAAATCAGGTACGCCTAATCAAATTTATCGATCTAATGAACGCAAAATCAAGAAAATTGATTCAACCATGATTGAACTTGAAACAACGATGAAGTCAATTGCTGCAAAACGTTTGGACTTTTATTTATTATCGGATTATTACACAGTAACTTTAGAATATTATTCTGCCAGTAAAATACCTGAAGACAGTCTTTATACCTTTTATTTGGAAGGTTATATTCCTCGCAAAGATTCACGTAAAGTCAAGCAAAATCTAGAAGATGATTTCACAGTTTTTGTTGAACTAATTGAGCTGGGACCCGAAGATGAATATCCGATTTTATTAAAAAACAAACCTTTTGCCGGTGCTTTTCAAACTATTCTTGAAATGTTCGGTGCTCCATCAACCAAAGAAATTGATCCCACACCGGGAGTGGCTATTTTCAGTTTCCTGTTTTTTGGAATGATGTTAAGCGATGTCGGATACGGTTTACTGTTAACTATTGGTTGTGCCTATTTACTTTGGAAAGCAAAAATAGACACCTCTTCCGAAAGTGGTCAGTTAGTGCGAATGTTGTTTCTTTGTGGAATTTCCTCTACTTTGTGGGGATTTGTTTTCGGTGGTTTCTTCGGAGATATGCTAACTGTGATGAGCGACAACAGAATTACATTCCCTTGTTTATGGTTTAATCCGATGGATGAACCGCAAAAATTATTAATTTGGAGCATGATTTTTGGAGTGATTCATCTATTTGGCGGCATGATAATGAAAATCATTAATGAAATAAAATTCGGAAAGATTTCTAATGTGTTTTTTGATGTTATTCCCTGGTTTTTAATAATTATCGGTTTAGGTCTATTGCTTGGAGGATCATCACTTAATATAAGCACATTTGACGTCGGTGAAGTCGGTAAATGGCTGGCACTTGTCGGTGCTGCAATCGTAATGTTATTTGCCGGCCGAGAAAAGAAAAACATTTTTTCGCGTTTGATTTCTGGGATCGGCGGACTGTATGGAGTAGTCAATTATCTGGGTGATATTCTGTCTTATACCAGAGTATTGGCATTGGTACTGGCTACCAGTGTAATTGCAACTGTTATAAACTTTCTAGCAAGTATGGTGTCAGGCGGAATAATCGGTTGGTTTTTTGCCGTGGTTATTTTGATCGGTGGGCATCTTTTGAATTTGGCACTCTCGGGACTTTCGGCATATGTACATTCCAGTCGTTTGCAATATGTTGAATTTTTCGGACAATTTTTTGAAGGTGGCGGATGGTTTTTCAAGCCTTTAAAATATAAAACGAAATATTTGAAGATCAAAAAAAATGATGAATAACTTATTAATTAATAGCTTAAAATTAAGCGATTAAGATTACTTAAAATTAAGCAATTAAGATTAAATAGATTAGAAAAAAGTAAATAATAAATATTATTCTAGGAGGTTATCATGGTAGTCTTAGAAAAATTAGGACCGTTTCTTACTCTGTTAGCAGCAGCAATGGCTGCTTTTCTCCCGGGTTTAGGTTCTGCAAAAGCAGTTTCCCGATTAGGGCAAACAATTAACGGAGTACTTACCGAACAACCTGAACTATTCGGCAGAGCATTGATTTTACAGGCTTTACCGGGAACACAAGGCATTTACGGACTATTGACATTATTTTTGATTTTAACTCGTTCCGGTTTAATGGAATTGGGATTTTCTGCTGATATTACTTGGTATCAGGGATTGCTTTGGATAGCTGCATCTTTACCAATTACTATTGTAGGTTATATTTCTGCACTGTATCAGGCAAAAGTCTGTGAAACCGGCATCTCTTTGATTGCGAAACGTAGTGATCAACATGCAAGAGTCATAGTTCTGGCGGTTGTTGTTGAAACATATGCGATCTTCGCTCTGTTAGCTTCTGTATTAGCTATTTTCAGCTTGTCTTAATCCGGAGGATATATGGATAAGATAGATAAAATAATTGAAGTAATCTTATCTGAAGCTCAAGATCAAGCAGACAAAATATTGCAAAAAGCAGATCAGGATATTGCTCGGAAAAGATCGGAAATTGAAGCAGAAATCAAAAAAATCAATTTGTTGACTGATCAAGAGATAGCATCAGAACAGGAAACAATTCAAATTCGAACGGATAGTTTGATTGAAACCAGATTGCGTCAAGAAAGACTGAAACACAGACAACTTTTGATTGAAGAAGTTATTGATTTAACGTTGAATAAGTTCAACTCGCAATCGGATCAGGAAAAAATAAAGTTCTATTCTGATTTAATTCAAACTAAAAATATTAAATCGGGTGAAATAAGTTTAAATAGAGCTGAACAAAGTTTATTAGATCCTCTTTTGTCCAAACTGGGTCCGGAATTTTCTGCAGGGGAGATTTCTGATATATCGGGCGGTATGATTGTTAAGCATGATCGAATTGAAGAAAATTTGAGTCTTGATTTGATTATTCGAGATAACAGGGCAAAGTTATCGGTCATTGTGGCAAACGAATTGTTTACTGCAGAATAGCATTTTTATTACCTGATGAATAGTATTTTTATTAAATGCAAAAGTGTGAAGTAGCTAAAGAAAAAGAATAGGTTTTATAATCTGATTAAATAGCATGACTTAATTAGATGATTATAAAATGTGATTGAAAAGGCACAAAATATAATTGAGAATATGACTGAAATATTTGCTGGTCAACTAAATCTTGAAAAAAAAGCCAACGGATCATGGTTTTTTGCATATGGTTTTTTAGCCGGACGCGAGAAGCTGTTTTTTGACGATTCACAATTACAGCAATTATTACATACCAATTCTCAAACAGAATTTCTTAATTTAATTCAAAATGCTAATTATTTAGGAGAAACTGTCGAAGAGGCATTGATAAATTCACAACAAGCGGATTTAGAATTAATTTATTCAATTGTTCCGGATTATACTTTGCTAAAAATATTTTTGTTGTTTAATGATGCTCATAATCTGAAAGTCTTTTTAAGGACAATCTTGCCGGCACAAGAATCAATATTAATTAAAGATATTGAGTATTTATTGCTGCGGCCGTATTTGACGGAACCACAACAAATCTTGTCTGCTGTGCGTAATATGTCGGAAAATACAAAAAAAGCAAATAATGCTAACAATAACAATACTAATAATAACAATGATAATAACAACAACATTAATAATACGGAATTAACTGAGGAGTCTAATTCGATGAATTTTCAGGTTCCGGAATGGTTCCAACCAACCATTAAACAAGCGGAAGAGATTTATCTTGAAAGCTATGATATGAGTAGGGTCGACTTGGTTGTAAATCAAGCATTATGGCAAGAGATAATTGACCTGTTGTCTGATATCAATTCAGAATGGTTAACCGAATATTATTTGTTGAAAGTAGATTTAATCAATTTAGAAATATTGTTTCGTTGCCGAAATCTTAATTTGAATAAAGATTTTTTTCAGCGCTCGCTTTTGCTGCAAGGTAATCTAAATCAAGAGCAATGGTTAGAATTATTTTCTTTAGATGATTCAGAATTATCTAAAAAATTAGATTTTTTCGGATTCGGTGATTTTTCCGAAACAATGGGAAGTTATTACCAACCGGGATCGGCTTCAATTTTTTCTCAATTGGCGGATTCTCACTTGATGAAAAAAATTCGAGAAACAAAAAGTTTTGCATCCGGTGTTGAAAAAGTCGCAGCTTATTATTTGATTAGAGAAATGGAACGCAGGAATATTCGTTTGATCAGAGCATGTCATCTTAACTCAATACCTCAAGAACGTGCCGGTCAAATGATACGCCCCTCATATGTAGGAGTTTAGACAATGCATTTGGTCAAGGTAGCAGTTATCGGAGATATTGATAGTGTTTTGGGTTTTCGCGGCTTAGGAATGACCGTCGTGATAACTGAGGATCCGATTGAAGCTTATGGGAAAATTGAAGAATTATCCGAAAAGCAATATGGTTTAATATTTGTCACAGAAGATTTAGCTGAAAAGAATCCTGCAATTATTGAAAATTATAAAGAGAAAATTGAACCTGCAATAATTATGATTCCTTCAAATCGCAGCAAAAAACAATTTGCTATGAACTATTTGCATGAAATGGTGAATAAAGCTATAGGTATAGATCTTTTAAAAGAAGATAATGACTTTAAATAAAGAAGATAACAACTTTAAATAAAGAAGATAATAACTTTAAATAAAGAAGATAATAACTTTAAATAAAGAAGATAATAACTTTAAATAATGTTTTAGAATTAAGCTGATAATAGAGGATAACAATGATGAGTTTGAATAGTGATACCAAACAAGGTCGTATAATTAAAATATCGGGACCGTTGGTTGTGGCTGACGGTATGCGAGATGCAAATATGTTTGACATAGTGCGAGTTTCCGATAAAAATTTAATTGGTGAAATTATTGAAATGCATGGAGATCAGGCATCAATTCAGGTTTATGAAGAAACTGCGGGTTTAGCACCGGGTGAAGTAGTTGTTTCGCAGCATGAGCCGCTTTCAGTTGAATTAGGCCCCGGATTAATCGGCCGAATATATGACGGAATTCAAAGACCTTTGGAAGAGTTAGTAAAAATTGAAGGTGCTAACATAAAACGTGGCGCAACGGTTAAAGCTCTGGACAGAACAAAGACCTGGAAATTCAAACCGCAAGTTACAGTCGGTGATCAAGTTGTTGCCGGAGATATTCTGGGCGAAGTTAAAGAAACCGAGATTTTACAGCATAAAATAATGGTTCCGCCGAGAGTTTCCGGGACAGTCAAAGACATTAAAAGCGGCATCTTTACGGTCGAAGATATAGTCGCTGTAATTGTTGATCCAAAAGGACAAGAACATGAAATTTCTCTGATGCAAAAATGGCCGGTGCGTATCGGTCGACCATATCAACAAAAATTCTCGCCTGGAGAACCTTTAATTACGGGGCAACGTTCTATTGATACATTCTTCCCGGTTGCTAAAGGGGGTACAGCCGCTGTTCCCGGTCCTTTCGGCAGTGGCAAAACTGTTATCCAGCATCAATTGGCAAAATGGGCTTCAGCTGATGTTGTTGTGTACATAGGCTGTGGCGAGCGTGGCAATGAGATGACTGACGTACTAAATCAGTTTCCGAAATTGGATGATCCGAATTCAGGTCGTCCTTTAATGGAAAGAACAATTTTGATCGCCAATACTTCCGATATGCCGGTTGCTGCACGTGAAGCATCAATTTATACAGGTATTACAATTGCCGAATATTTCAGAGATATGGGCTATTCAGTATCGATTATGGCAGATTCAACTTCACGTTGGGCCGAGGCTTTGCGTGAAATGTCGGGTCGTCTGGAAGAAATGCCCGGTGAAGAAGGTTATCCGGCTTATCTAGGTTCGCGACTGGCTCAATTCTACGAAAGAGCCGGCATGGTTCAGTGTTTGGGCAGTGATCAACGTATAGGAGTTTTAACCGCAATTGGTGCAGTTTCGCCTCCGGGTGGTGACTTATCGGATCCGGTTGCCCAATCTACACTTAGGATAGTTCAGGTTTTTTGGAGTTTAGATTCAGCTTTGGCATACCAAAGACATTTCCCGGCAATCAATTGGTTGTCCAGTTATTCTTTATATAGCGAGAAAATTGATAATTGGATGAATGAACATATTTCTGCCTCTTGGTCAAAATTGCGTAAAGATGCAATGGTTTTATTGCAAGAAGAGTCTGAGTTACAAGAAATAGTACGTTTAGTCGGACATGATTCACTTTCTCATTTAGATAGATTGAAATTAGAAGCCGCTCGTTCGATTCGAGAGGACTTTTTACATCAGAATTCATTTCATGAAATCGATACATATACCTCGTTAATGAAACAATTTTATATGTTAAATTGTTTGATGAATTTCTATTATGAGGCTGTGAATGCCTTAAACAAGAATGCGGATTACAACAAAATTATTACTTTGCCGATTCGTGATGAGTTAGCCAGAATGAAATATATTCCGGAAGAAAAAATTGAGCAAAGCTATCAAGAATTTATCAAAAGAGTAAATTCCGAGATTGCTGATAGTATTCCCCGGGAGGTTTAAACAAAATGTCGAAAGAATATCGCACTATAGAAGAAATAGCCGGTCCGTTAATGTTGGTACAAAACGTAAAAGATGTTGCCTATGATGAACTTGGTGAAATAATATTACCGAATGGAGAAGTCAGACGATGCCAAGTTCTGGAAGTTAACGGTACCGATGTCCTGGTTCAGCTTTTCGAAAGTTCTTTAGGTATAAATGTAGATCAAAGTAAAGTTCGTTTTTTGGGTCATGGTATGGAACTGCCGGTTTCACCGGATATGTTAGGTCGAGTATTTGACGGATTAGGAACACCTATTGATGGCGGACCGGAGATTATTCCTGTTGCCACAATGGATACCAACGGTTTGCCGATGAATCCGGCTGCCAGAGAATATCCGGATGAATTTATTCAAACCGGGGTTTCTGCAATTGATGGGTTGAATACTTTGGTCCGCGGTCAAAAATTACCGATTTTTTCCGGATCAGGTTTACCGCATAATAATCTTGCGGCACAAATAGCCAGACAAGCCAAGGTGTTGGATGATTCAGAAAAATTTGCGGTTGTTTTTGCTGCAATGGGCATAACATTTGAAGATGCAAACTTCTTTATTGAAGATTTGCGTGAAACAGGCGCTATTTCCAGATCGGTAATGTATATCAACTTAGCGAATGATCCGGCAATTGAAAGAATCGCAACTCCACGGGTTGCCCTGACAACGGCAGAGTATTTGGCATTCGAGTTGGACATGCATGTTTTGGTTATTCTTACCGATATTACCTATTATGCAGAAGCTTTACGTGAAGTTTCGGCTGCCAAAAAAGAAGTGCCCGGCCGTCGCGGTTATCCCGGGTATTTATATACCGACTTGGCCCAAATATATGAACGTGCCGGACGCTTAAAAGATAAAAAAGGCTCAATAACTTTAATGCCGATTCTGACCATGCCTGATGATGATAAAACACATCCGATACCGGACTTAACAGGATATATCACAGAAGGCCAGATTATCTTAAGCAGGGACTTGCATAACAGAGCAATTCAGCCGCCGATTGATGTATTGCCATCATTGTCGAGGTTAAAAGACGAAGCGATCGGCGAGGGGAGAACCCGTTCCGACCATGCTGATACTATGAATCAATTGTTCGCAGCCTATTCGCGCGGTAAAGAGGCAAAAGAGCTTGAAATTATTTTAGGAGAGGAAGCATTAAGTGATATGGATCGCATTTATGCTCGTTTCTCTGATGAATTTGAAGCCCGTTATATTTCTCAAGGATTTACTCTTAATCGCAGTATTGAAGAGACCTTAGAATTGGGGTGGGATTTGCTATCTATTTTGCCGAAAAATGAATTAACCAGAATTGATGAACAATATATTTCTCGTTATTATCGTGCTGAAATTTATGAACGTTCTCGAACAGAAAAGAATTAAACCATTAATCCGGGCAAACTGACAATTCAAAATAATAGGGAGAATTGAAAAAAGCAGATGAAACTTAGATGAATTAGAAATATTTAAGGAATAAAAATTAAACAAATTTTAAACAATTTATTAACAAATTATGAATGAAGCGGTTTATTATCGTCATATATGTAGTATAATAAGATCATATTAATACTGGCTTTGTTAACTAAAGATGAAAAAAGATGTCAGATTTCCTTTTAATTTTTAAGTTAACAGAACATTAAAAACTTATTGGGAGAAATAAATGGCTGTTATGCGAGTAAATCCGAATCGAATGGAGTTGATGCGTCTTCGCGGACAATTGAATGTTGCAAGACGAGGCCATAAGTTGCTCAAAGACAAACGTGATGAACTTATGCGGCAATTTATTTCATTAGTTAAGCGCAATCAGCAATTACGCTTGGAAGTTGAAAAGTTACTCAGAGAATATAACCGTGAAATGGTCTTGGCTCGTGCTGTAATGCCGAAACAAGTCATAGAAACAGCATTATACTCAGGTTATGATAATTTGATTTTGCAAGCCAGAAGAAAGAATCTGATGAGTGTACAAGTACCAGAGTTTTTTGTACATGACCAGACTATGCTTGGAGACCTTCCTGATGATAAGATGGGAAAAACAGGCAAGGCTCAAATGCGACATACTACTTATATCCCTTATGGTTTTTCCGGTGTTTCGGGTGAATTAGATTTTGCTATTTTGACATTGCTTAAAGTATTACCGGTAATGATAGAACTGGCATCTGTTGAGAAAACAACTCAACTATTAGCCGGTGAAATTGCAAAGACCAGGCGAAGAGTAAATTCTTTGGAACATAGAATGATTCCTGATTTGGAAGATACAATTCGTTCGATCACAATGAAAATGGAAGAAAATGAAAGAGCAAATACGACAAGATTGATGAAAGTTAAAGATTTGATCTTAGAGAAAGAAATTCGCGAACGGAGGAGTAGAAATGAAAAACTATTCTGGAAAAATTAAATCTTCTAATAAAACTAATAAAATCAAAATTATATTAAATTTGATTTTTATTTTAAGTATCGTGTTTAGTGCAATGGGTTGCAGTAGTTCAGCACGAAAAGATACTTCAGATTTAGGAAACTATAAAAGTGACGTTCCTATGGAGGCTTATGATGATGCATATGATTACGAATACGAATATGGATACGATGGTCTTGCTGAAGAAAGAGCTGCAGAGCCACAAGCAAATTCTCCTGGTATAGGAACAAAAGAAGCAGAGCCTAATCAAAGAAAACTGATTAAAAATGGTAATGTTGAATTGCGTTGTGAAGATGTTGAAGAAAGCTATCAAAACGTTCTGGACTTGGTTGAAAAATATGAGGGCTTTGCGACTAATCTTAATCGTAGTGAAACCGATGCAAGACTGCAAATAACTGCTGATTTCGGTGTTCCGGCAGATAATTTGGATCAATTTATTGAAGAAATCTCCGAGACTGAAATTGTCAATTATTTAAAAATAAACGCAGAAGATATTACAGATGCTTATTATGATGCAACAATCAGACTTGACACAGCTGAAAAATCATTGGAAAAATACTACGAATTTTTGCTTGATGCCAAGAAAATAGAAGATATGGTCTATATTCAAGGAGAAATAGACTATTTAACTGAAGAAATTGAATTACTTAAAGGATCGATCAAACGCTGGGATTCACAGGTAGACTATTCCTATGTATCAATTGAATTCTTGCAAAAACAGGCACCGCTATCCGGCAAAAGAGAAATTGAATTCTCTGCTATGACTTGGGACGATTTTAAATATTGGGTAAGCAGCGGTTGGAACTCAGTGCTTAGTACGGTAGTATCATTTTTTCAATGGTTAGCAATCGGAATTCTGGTATCTGCTCCGATCATTATTCCGCTCTTATTGATTTTATTCATACTTTTGGCAATTTATCGCAAACGTAAGAAGGCGAAAAAGCAAAAGCAAGAAGCTGAAGCGATGGCATTTATGACAAATAATCCGCAAACAGTTGCATATGATCAAAGTTTCCCTCAAGATAAGTATATTGAAAATCAACAATTTTTAAATCAAAACAGTGATCAAACTTTAAATCAAAACAGTGATCAAATATTAAATCAAAACAGTGATCAAACTATGAATCAAAACAATGATCAAATATTAAATCAAAACAGTGATCAAACTATGAACCAAGAGTTTGAACAAAAGGAAAATCAAAACAAATAAAATCACAATAAATTGTGTTTAATTAAAAACAAATAGTGTTTAATTAAAAACAAATAGCGTTTAATTAAAAACAAATAGCGTTTAATTAGATCAACAATTAAATCAACAATTTAATTGAATCAACAACAAAATTATTTACTTATAATTTTGAATTAATATAGGATGGTTTAAAATGCAAGGCAAAGGTTATATCAGGTCCTTACCGTGTGTCACGATTGATAGTAAAAAGTTAAGATACAATCTTGAAATAATTCAAGAATTAATTAAAGATAAAGGGATTACTGCACATTATGCTACTCAAGGAATATGTTCCTATGAGCCTTTGCTCAAAGTCATGGCGGAAGCCGGAGTTCGAAAATTTGCGGATTCTCGCTTAGATAACTTAATCCAAGCTAAGCCCTATGCTGATTCAACCCTATTAACCAGAATCCCGATGATTTCTGAAGCGAGAGAGATAGTCAACAAAGTTGACATTTCGTTTAATTCCGAATTAGACACAATTTTTGCTTTATCAGATGCTGCAGTTGTAGAGAGAAAAGTTCATGGTGTGATTTTACAAGTAGAAATGGGCGATCTGGGAGCGGGTATTTTAGCGGAAAATTTATTGAATACTGTCCATCAAATCCTTAATTTACGTGGAGTAAAATTAAGAGGAATCGGTGCCGGTTTTAATTATTTTTCGGGTTCAATTGCTACAATAGAAAAATTACAAGATTTTGCCTCGCTGATCAACCAAATTGAATCAAGATTCGGTATTGAATTGGAATATGTAACGGGTGGTAATTCCGGAACTATTCCTTTATTAGACTCGGAGGATTTTCCAACGCAAATAAACCATTTAGTCTTAGGCAAAGCGTGGTTGTTGGGCAAGGAAACATCCCATGGACATCGTATCAAAAATTTACATCAGGATGTGTTTAGTTTAAATAGTGAAATAATTGAAAATCAACGCAAGAATTCGCGACCAAATGAACCAATCGGCATTAATTATCAGGATCAGGTATTGGAATTTGAAGATATTGGAATAGTACGTCGTGTTATTTTGGCACTCGGATCACAAGATGTTGATTTTAGCGGTATTACACCCTTAGAAAAAGGTATTAATTACATCGGATCAACACCGGATATTTCAATTTTTGATATATCTAAATATAATCGTGACCTGGCAATAGGAGATCAAATAAGTTTTTCATTAAATTATTCTGCTTTAAATAGGATTTTTTCGTCTGAATATGTTAACAAGGTGATTATTTAATGAAATTATATTTTGCTAAATTTAATAATATTTCAGAATATATCAATAGGCAATTGTTTAATGAAATTAAATATTGCCAAATTTAATAATATTTCAGAATATATCAATAGGCAATTGTTTAATGAAATTAAATATTGCTAAATTATAAATATGTCGGAATATCGATAAGGTAATTGTTTAATGAATTTTAATTCAATAGACTTCAAAAAGCAGCGCAGTTGGTGCGAATTGTCAGGAGAGGCATTAAGACATAATATTAACCAAATATCTATGAATTTACCTCCTGCTACTCAAATAATGGCTGTGATTAAAGCAGATGCATATGGTCATGGTGCAATTTGGGTTGCTGAACAGGCTTTAGAAGCTGGTTGCACATATTTGGCAGTGGCCGCGGTTGAAGAAGCCTTGAAATTACGTGAAGCTGAAATTGCAGCTCCGATCTTAATTTTATCACCCTATCGAGAAGGTATGGTTAAAACATTAATTGAGCATAATCTAACTCAAACTGTAGCATCGGAATTTGACAGCCAAATTTTATTAAATGATCTAAACTCATATTTAGTTAAAAATAAACTTACGCGATTAACCTCTCCGATAAAGATTCATATCAAAATAGATTCCGGTATGAATCGGATTGGATTTTCAGTAAGAGAGAAAATCTCTTCTGAACTGGTTAATTCCGTAATCAAATTATTTGAAAATGATAATTTGGAATTAGAGGGTATATTTACCCACTTTGCTGTTGCTGATGAACCGCAAAAAGATTTCACCCAAATTCAATTTGACCGTTTTCAAAAAGCAATTAAAAAATTGGAAACAAAAAACATTGTTTTTCAGATTCAGCATTGTTCTAACAGTGTCGCAGCAATTTTCTCGCCGGAAGTTGCTTTGAGTTATGTACGTCTGGGAATTGCAATGTATGGTTGGTGTCCTAATTCAGAGATTAAAGAAAAATTACAATTGAAACCGGTGATGAGTTTTTTCTCAAAGATATCAGGTGTTCATCAAACGTCGGTCAATGAAACAGTTGGATACGGTCAAACATATACTACGCAAAGACAAACTCTAATCGGTACAATTGAAGCCGGATATGGAGATGGTCTTGATCGGCATCTATCCAATACCGGAACTGTATTAATTAACGGACATACAGTCCCGATAATCGGACGAGTTTGTATGGATCGTACAATGCTTGATTTAACTGATTTACCGCAAACAACAATTGGTGATGAGGTTTTGATTTTCGGCCAGGATCATAATGGTTTTTATCGGGATTTGGATGATTTAGCCGAGCAAGCCGGGACGATTTCTTATGAAATTTTATGCGGTATCACTAAGAGAATACCCAAAATAATCATAGATTAAATTTTAACAGAAAATTATTTACTAAATAATTATCTATTGAGAAATTATTTACTAGATAATAAATGTATGTAAATTGTATATAATTGTATATAAAATTGTATATAAATGTATATAAAAATGGAGAATAGAATGGTGGAAAATATTTTACAAGGTTTATATCAATTGGTGGAAGATCGGCGTAAGAATCCTGTAGTTGCTTCTTATACAAATTATTTACAAGATAAAGGCGATGATTATATTGCACGCAAAATAGGTGAAGAAACTATTGAGTTGATTCTCGCACTTAAAGACAAAGAGAAGGCAGCTATCATTCATGAAACTGCGGATATTCTTTATCACTTGACAGTAGCTATTGAAAACGTAGGAATCACTTGGGATGAAATTGCCAATGAACTGAGAAGTCGAAGAATCGTAGGATTTCATTAAATAGGATTTGATTAACATTCATTAATAAGATTAACAAGCATTAAGTAGGTTTTGATTAACATTCATTAATAAGATTAATAAGATTAACAAGATTAATAAGTGTAATAAGTGTAATCATTAAATAATAAGTGAAGCATTTAACAATAATCATTTTGAGATTTTATTAAGAGTCATATCATTTTGTTAAGCGTTGTAATGTTTATTCATTTTCAGTAATGAGTAAATTGTTGGAGTCATATTATATAGTTAAGTATTATATGTTTATTCGTTTTCAGTAATGAATAAATTGTTGGAGTCATATCATATAGTTAAGTATTATATGTTTATTATTTAGTTGGATTTGACTTAAGGAATTAGACAAAGCTAATCTTTTGATTTTAGCTTGTTTAGAGAGATATAGTTTGTTAAAATAAAACCGTGTTAAGAGTAAGGAGGAAAACTAAATGGCTCACGTAATTTCAGATCAATGCATCATGTGTGGTGCTTGTGCAGATGAATGTCCGGTAAGCTGTATCTCCGCTGGTGATACTCAATATGAAATTGATCCGGACGTATGTATAGATTGTGGTGCTTGCGCTGCAGTATGCCCGGTTGGTGCGATAGACCAAGATTAGTATCAGTCAATATTTAATATTCTAAAGTGCAAAGAGCTGTCTCGTAATGAGTCGGCTCTTTTGTCTTTTATAATCAGAATTTAATTGGATTGATTGAATTGTTCGGATTGTTCGGATTGATCGGATTGATCGGATTGATCGGATTGCACACTTTCTAAGCTTATCCTGGATTTTCGCTGCATAAACTTAAATAGTGTGCATAACCTTCGATAAAATCGCCTTTCTTGAGCTGATCCTGCACACTTTCTAAGCTTATCCTGGATTTCCACGGTTCAACCTTAAATAGTGTGTATGACCTTCGATAAAATCGGCTTGCCTCGGCCGATCATGCACACTTTCTAAGCTTATCCCGGATTTCCGCCGTCCCACCTTAAATAGTGTGCAAGTCGATTGGTTAAACCTGCTTTTTCGGGTTGTATATGCACACTTTCTAAGCTTATCCCGGATTTCCGCTGTCCAACCTTAAATAGTGTGCAAGTTAATGGTTCATCCCGACTGCCAATAGTTGCTATTCATACTCTAAAAAATGATAATGATTGTGATGTTAAATTATATTGATAATAGATCGAAGAATCATATAAGTATAAGAAAAGATCGAAGAATCATATAAGTATAAAAAAAGATCGAAAAATCAGATAAGTATACGACAAAATTGAGAAAAGCATATTTGAAAAGTAGAAAAAGAGGATTTGAATGGCAAGAGGAAAATTGTATTTAGTTCCGGTTCCGATTGGAAATTTAAAAGATATTACATATAGAGCAATTGAAATCCTGAAATCTGTTGATTTAATTTTAGCGGAAGATACTAGAACTTCAGGTTTATTATTAGCTGAATATGGTATAAAAACTCCTTTGCTAAGTTATCACCAACATAATGAACAAAGCAGAATTGAACAAATTACTACTAAGCTTGAATTAGGAGAAAATGTTGCTTTGATTTCGGATGCAGGGATGCCTTGTATTTCGGATCCGGGTTCAATTATCGTGAAAAGTCTAATTGCAAATAATATTGAAATTGTTGCTTTGCCCGGAGCAAATGCTGCATTAACTTGTCTTGCTGCATCAGGTTTAAATACCGATTATTTTACTTTTTTCGGTTTTTTGTCGGCTAAAGGAGTAGAACGTTCTAATCAACTTGAAAATATTAAAAACCATGAATATACAATTATTCTCTATGAAGCGCCGCACCGCATACTAAAAACACTGAAAGATTTGATAGAACAGGGGCTTGGCAAAAGAAGAATTGTTGTGGGGCGTGAACTTACAAAAAAGTATGAAACTTATTTACGAGATACAGTTGAAAATGCTTATCATTATTATAAACAAGAAAATCCACGTGGAGAATTTGTTTTGGTTATGGAAGGACAAACAGAGTATTTATCCGGAAATAAGCAAGTACAAGCTGATTTTGAAGCAAAAGCTGAACAACAGGCTACTGCAGATTTGGAACAATTGTTAATTGGCGGAATGAAAACTAAATCTGCTGTGTCATATTTATCTGATAAATATGAAATAAATAAAAATACCTTATATCAAATTGCGCTAGAATTAAAAGATAAGTAAATTAAAAAACTAAATTAAAAGATAACTAAATTAAAAAAACTAAATTAAAAGATTACTAAATTAAAAGATTACTAAATATAAAAATTACTATATAAAAAGATTACCATATTAAAAGATTACTAAATTAAAAGATTACTAAATATAAAGATTACTATATTAAAAGACAACTAAATATTAAATTACTATATTAAAAAATTACCATATTTAAAAATTACTAAATTAAAGGATTACTAATTTGAAACGATTGTAAACTGAACGAATATTGAACTTCAGTTTGGATGGCAATAGATAATTTGTTTAATTTATTGTAATTCCAGAACATTTCTAAATATGCTAACATAGAAATGGTTTAATTTAATAAATATCTTCGGTTAAACCATTTCTCACTAGGAAAATCGAAGAGGGGGGAATTATGTACTTTTGGATACATGATTAAACTAGTAGTCAATTTCATTTCTCAATATGAAAATCGAAGAGGGGGGGAAATATGTACTTTTGGATACATGATTAGACTAGTAGTCAATTTCATTTCTCACTATGAAAATCGAAGGGGGAATTATGTCTAGATTATTATTGATTGGTGCCGGTGGAGTTGCCAGAGTTGCTGCTTATAAATGCGTACAGAATTCTGATGTTTTCCAAGAAATATGTATTGCCAGTAGAACACTTGAAAAGTGTGAAGAACTGAAGGCAGAATTAGACTGCAAGGGTACCGAAATTACAACTGCTCAGGTTGATGCAGATGATGTCGAGCAATTAATTGAATTGATTAACAGTTATCAACCGGATCTTATTTTGCATTTGGCTTTACCTTATCAAAATTTATCAATAATGGATGCATGTTTGGCAACCGGTACGGATTACATTGATACTGCTAACTATGAACCGCGAGATACCGCTAAGTTCGAATATAAATGGCAGTGGGATTATCATGAACGTTTTAAGAAAGCAGGCATTACTGCTATATTGGGTAGCGGTTTTGATCCGGGAGTGACCGGCGTATTTTCCGCCTATGCTTTGAAACATCACTTTGATGAGATTAATTATATTGATATTTTAGATTGTAATGGGGGTGATCACGGCTATCCTTTTGCGACAAATTTTAATCCTGAGATTAATATCCGTGAAGTTTCGGCAAAAGGTCGTTATTGGGAGAATGGCATATTTATCGAAACCGAGCCGATGGAAATAAAGCGTGAATATTATTTTGAAGAAGTCGGTTTGAAAGATATGTATCTTTTGTACCATGAAGAATTGGAATCTTTGGCAAAATTCATGCCCGGAATTAAGCGCATCAGATTTTTTATGACCTTTGGCGAGAGTTATTTGACTCATTTGAAATGTCTGGAAAATGTCGGCATGACCTCAATTGAACCGATTGATTATGAAGGGAAACAGATAATTCCTCTGCAATTCTTGAAAGCTGTTTTACCTGATCCTGCAAGCTTAGGTCCACGTACAGTCGGAAAAACTAATATAGGCGTAATTTTCCAAGGCAAAAAAGACGGAAAAGATAAAGTATATCGTCTCTATAATATTTGTGATCATCAAGAAGCCTACAAAGAGACCGGGGCACAGGCCGTATCTTACACCACAGGTGTTCCTGCGATGATTGGTGCGAAGATGATTCTTGAAGGTAAATGGAAAAAACCGGGTGTCTTTAATATTGAACAAATGGACCCGGATCCTTTTATGGAAGATTTGAACCGTAACGGTTTGCCGTGGATTGAAGATTTTGATCCGACACTTGTACCATAGAGGTATTAATGCAGCAATTACCAAATCCGAAAAAATTGTTGTCACAGCAGACCAGAACTTCTAGTATTAAGCCGGCGTTTCATGAAATTGAAACGCCAGCTTATGTTTTTGACCTTGAACTATTAAGAGATAACTTAAAATATTTACATCAATTAGCCAATACCTTAAATGTAAAAATAATATTTGCTCAAAAATCATATTCTTTTTATTCAACTTATCCTTTAATTAGTAGATATTTGAGTGGAAGCACAGCCAGCGGTTTATATGAGGCGTTATTGGCAAAAGAAGAATTTCCCGGAGAAATTCATGTATATTCGCCTGCCTATAAGCCGGAAGAAATTATAAAATTACTGAAATTTGTTGATTTCATATACTTTAATTCATTTGATCAATGGCAAAAATATTTTGATTTAATTAATCAGGCAAAAAAGGCAGGTAGGAAATTCCAAGTAGGTTTAAGAGTAAATCCTGAATACTCTGAAACCGAACATGATCTTTATAATCCTGCAGGCAGATTTTCTCGATTAGGCATTACTGCTGAAATGTTTAAACAGGGTGTTGCAAAGTACGGACTGGAGGGCATTGACGGTTTGCATTTCCATGCACTATGTGAAGAAAATGCCGATTCTTTGGCCAAAGTTTTGACCAGTTTCGAAAATAAATTTTCCTCATATATTCAGCAGATGTCATGGCTCAATTTTGGCGGTGGGCATCACTTTACCAGAGCAGATTATCAGGTTGATTTGTTAGCGGATATTTTGCGAGATTTCAGATTGAAATATCCGGAGCAAACAATATATTTCGAACCGGGAGAAGCGATATCTTTGGATACCGGTTATTTAGTTTGTGAGGTTCTGGATATCATACAAAATGAAATTAATATTGCAATTGTTGATACTTCGGCTACCTGTCATATGCCGGATGTTTTGGAAATGCCTTATACACCAAGAGTTTTCCTTTTGGATGAAAAGTATTGTAAAGAGGGTTATTATATTGAAGCAGAAAATATCGATGATCAATCATTGAAGAATCCTAATGTTATAAAAACGAATAATCTATATCGGCTTGGTGCTCCGACTTGTTTGGCAGGGGATGTTATCGGCAATTATAAATTTCCGCGTCCTTTAAAAATCAATGATCGTTTAGTTTTTTGTGATATGGCTTTATATGCTCATGTGAAAACAAATACTTTTAACGGGATGCCTTTGCCGAATTTAGTTACTTTGAAATCACCGGATAATTTTGAAGTTGAACGTCAAGCTGCCTACTTTGATTTCAAAAACCGACTGGGATCAGCTGATGTAAAGTGATACTAAGGCAAGATTAAAACAAAATAAGATATTGCATCCGGATGATTTTTTGATGTAATTTGGTACTGATTCATTATGAAGTAATTGAGTGTTAATTTATATGAAGCAATTAAGTATTAATTAAAATGGAGTAATTAAGTATTAATTTATATGAAGTAATTTGGTATTAATTTATAGGTTATAAAAACATATTATGCGAAAGTATGTCATAATATATTAGGGGTAAAATTTAATATATTGCAAAATGTGTATAGGGTATTTTACAAATTAGATTTTTAGGGAGATTATTATGAGAAAAACGAAAATTATTTGTACCATCGGGCCTGCGTCCTCCGATGAAGAAATGTTACGCCAATTGATGTTAAACGGTATGAACGTAGCCAGGCTTAACTTTTCACATGGTACTCATGCTGAACATTTAGAAAAAGTCAATTTAATTAAAAAGTTAAGAGAAGAATTGGGTTTAGCGGTTGCAATTCTAATGGATACTAAAGGCCCTGAGATTCGTACTCATAAATTCGAAAATGATCGGGTTGAACTTGTTGCCGGTGAAGAAGTCCGGATAGTTGAAGAAGATGTTTTGGGAAATGCCGAACGCTTCAGTATTACCTATAAAGATATCAGCCGAGACTTAGTGGAAGGATCACGTATATTGATTGATGACGGCTTGATCGAATTGCGTGTCAAAAGTATTGATGCAGGTGATTTAATTTGTGAAATAATTGACGGTGGTGAAATTTCGAATAATAAAAGTATCAATCTCCCCGGTGTATCCTTAAATTTACCTTCACTGACCAAACAGGATGAAGCGGATATTGAATTTGCTGTTGAAAATGAATTTGATTTTATCGCTGCTTCATTTGTCAGAAAAGCGTCTGATGTTTTAGCTATTAAACGAGTACTTAATAAATTAAATTGCAGATCTATTAACATTATTGCCAAAATAGAAAATCACGAAGGTGTTGAAAATTTTGAAAAAATTCTTGAAGTATCTGACGGCGTAATGGTAGCACGGGGTGATCTGGGAGTAGAAATTCCGGAATATGAAGTTCCGACGATTCAAAAACAACTTATTAAATTAACATATCAGAGTGGGAAAGTAGGCATTACTGCAACAGAAATGCTGGATTCAATGATTCGTAATCCCAGACCGACCAGGGCGGAAGTCAGTGATGTTGCGAATGCTGTTCTGGATGGAACATCTGCAATTATGTTATCGGGAGAGACTGCAATGGGTAAATATCCTTTGCAAGCATTGCGTACCATGGCTAAAATTGCACTCCATACTGAACAAAAACATGATTATTGGGCTGCATTCAAAAAATTTGATACAGATGTTTCAATTAATGTTGCAGATGCAGTAAGTCATGCTTGTTGCTCCGCTGCCTATGAATTAAATGCCAAAGCAATTGTTGCGATAACTCATGGCGGTAGAACTGCGAGGCTCGTCTCGCGTTTCAGACCGGGTTGTCCTATATTGGCACCTACAGTTTCTGCATCTGCTCGTTTCCGCTTGGCTTTATCATGGGGAGTATACCCGTATTTGATTGATGAACTTGAAACAACAGATGATCTGTTTGAAATTTCGGAAACTTTGGCTAAAGAATCAGGATATGCTCAAGACGGTGATACGATTATCGTTTCATGCGGTACACCTGTCGGTATGAGCGGTACAACAAATACGATGAAAGTCGCTACAGTCGGTTCAGCCTTTACTCGTGGTATAGGAGTTAAGGTAGGCGGTTCCAGAAAAGATAAGATATCCGGAGATGTTATGAATTTAGGACTATTTAGCAGTGCAGAAATTAAAAAGCTGCTTGAAGATCCGGATTGTTATGGACCACAGAAAGAATTGATTTTGGTTAGCGAGTCAACAAATCCTGAGCTGTTGCCGTTAATTAGAACTGCTAAAGGAGTAATTGTAGAAGATCCCGATCCGGAAAGCCATACAGTAGCAGTATGTCAGGCTTTACAGATTCCTTTGATTTATGCTGCGGAAAATGCAACTTTATTGTTAAAAACAGGTCAAGTTGTTGTCTTAGATTTGAAAACAGGCTTGATAACTTGATTGTGTGAGTATATAAGATAC
>JAAYRL010000002.1 GCA_012518795.1 Clostridiaceae bacterium | reverse complement strand
TTTTACCATAGAACTTGCACACTATTTAAGCCTATGCAGCGAAAATCCAGGATAACCTTAAAAAGTGTGCATGGTCTCCGATTAAATCAACTTTTCGAGTTATATATGCACACTTTCTAAGCTTGTCCTATAATTCTATGGTATAACCTTGAATTCTGTGCATGTACTATAACAATATAGCTTTTCTCAGATTTTTTCGCAGATTAACTTGGTATATTTTATGTGAATCAAATGGCGCATTATATAGAAAAATAAAAAAGTTTTTTTGGTCTATAATATGTATAATATATAATATTAAAGAAATAATAAAAAAAATACACTTTGCTTATAGTTAAACAACTGGACTTTAGGGGGAGAATCTATTAAGCAAGTAAGTAACTAGGAGGAATCAGCTTAATGGCTGAAGATAATAATACTAATGAACTGTATGACAATCGTACATTACAAGAAAAACGTGAAGCAGAAGTCGATGCAGCATTCCAAAATCCGAACAATTTAATTATCCCGGGAGATCTCGAACAAGAAATGAAAAGTGCATTCATTGATTATGCAATGAGTGTTATTACCGATAGAGCGATTCCGGATGCACGTGACGGTTTAAAGCCGGTTCATCGCAGAATTTTATATTCAATGTATACACAGGGCTTTACCCATGATAAGCCTTTCCGGAAATGTGCCACTACTGTCGGTGATGTTTTAGGTAGATTTCATCCTCATGGTGATGCTGCTGTTTACGACAGCTTGGTGCGGATGGCTCAGTCTTTTTCAATGCGTCATATTTTGGTTGACGGTCACGGAAATTTTGGTTCGCGTGATGGAGATCCGCCGGCAGCTTATCGTTATACCGAAGCTCGTCTGACCAGACTTTCCAGTGAAATGATGACTAATATCAATAAAGATACAGTCAATTTCCAACCGAATTTTGATGAGCATGAGATGGAGCCTGAAGTATTACCTGCCCCGTTCCCGAATTTATTGGTTAACGGATCAACCGGTATAGCTGTAGGTATGGCAACAAATATTCCGCCACACAATATGGGTGAAGCAATTGATGCAACAATTCATTTGATTAAAAATCCGGAAGCTGATGCGGATGAATTGATGACTATTATTCCCGGACCGGATTTCCCAACTGCAGGTATAATAATGGGTACTGCCGGAATTAAATCTGCTTACCGTACGGGAAGAGGACGAATTGTAGTCAGGGCGAAAACAGAAATAGAAGAAATGCGCAATGGGCGTTATCGAATTGTAGTGCATGAATTACCGTACATGGTAAATAAAGCACGTTTGATTGAACGAATTGCTGATTTAATGAAAGACAAGCGGATTGACGGTATTTCCGATTTACGAGATGAGTCTGACCGCAATCAGGAAGTACGCATAGTGATCGAACTGAAACGTGATGCAACACCGAATATTGTGTTAAATCAGTTATTCCGTTTTACTCAGATGCAAGATACGTTCAGTGCAAATATTTTGGCATTGGTCAAAGATGAAGATAATAATTATGTACCGCGAATTCTTAATTTGACTGAAGCGTTACAACAGTTTATTGATTTCCGACGGGATGTAATTACCAGACGTACTACATTTGATCAAGAAAGAGCAAAAGCAAGAAAACATATTGTTGAAGGTCTGCAATTAGCGATTGACCATATTGATGAAGTCATCAATATCATTCGGGCTTCAGCCAGTGAAGCACATGCTAAACAAAATTTAGTTGAACGTTTCGCTTTATCGGAAAAACAAGCCCAGCATGTAGTGGATATGCGCTTGGGGCGTTTATCAGGTTTGGAACGCGACAAACTACAAGCAGAAGCTGATGATTTGGAAGAAAAAATTGCCTATTTCAATTTAGTTCTGACTGATTCTGGTCTTTTAGATCAAATAGTGATTGAAGAATTGGAAGATACGAAAAAAAGATATGCTGATGAACGCAGAAGTTATATCGATCCGGCACATAATTTCCAACTGGATATCGAAGATGAATCACTGATTGAAGAAGCCCAAATTGTTATTACGATGACCAACAAAGGTTATATCAAGGGTTCATCAGTTGAGACTTATTCAGCTCAACGAAGAGGCGGCAGAGGAATTACCGGAGTTCAAGCCAGAGATGAGGATTTTGCCGATACAATTATAACGACCAGCACACATGATATTTTGTTGTTTTTTACCAACAAAGGCAATGTATATCATATGAAAGCTTATCAAATTCCTGAAGCAGGTCGTCATGCCAGAGGAACTGCAATAGTCAATTTGTTGCGTTTAGATCAGGATGAAAAGGTTTCCGGATTGATTCCGATTGAAACTTTTGATCAAGATGTTTATTTATTAATGTCAACGAAGAATGGTTTGATTAAGAAAACTGAATTACGAGATTACCGTAATATTCATCGCGGTGGCTTGATAGCGATTAATCTGCGGGAAGATGATGAATTAGTTGGTGTAGAACTTGTAACGGATAAAGATGATGTTGTTTTAGCGACTAACCAGGGAAAAGCGATTCGGTTCAAACAAAGCGATGTACGTGCTACAGCGAGAAATACAATGGGTGTAAAAGGAATCACCTTGTCGCATGATGATTTTGTAATAGGTATGGTAACGACTGAAGCGAATGGCAATTTGCTAATCGTAACCGAAAACGGCTTCGGCAAAGCTACTGATCTGAATGAATATAGAATCCAGAACCGTGGTGGCAAAGGTCTTATAACATATAAAATTACCGAAAGAACCGGTAAAGCTGTCAAAATAGCTTTAATCGAAAAAAATGACAATTGTGATTTGCTTTTGATCAATGATCAAGGGATTGTAATTCGTATTGCAACTTCGGAAGTTCCGTTGCTTTCACGCAATACCCAAGGCGTTACTTTGATGCGTTCGAGAGAAGGTGAAGGTAAAGTTGTCGACTTGGCTATTGTATATCCGGAAGAAGACGAAGATTTGGAAATAAATGTCGAGGACGAAACGCAAAATGAGAACGTTGTTGTCGAGAATGAGAATAAAGCGGAAGATGAGAACGTTGTTGTTGAGAATGAGAATAAAGCGGAAGATGAGAACTTGGAATTTGATTCGTGAGATTTTATTAAGACAAGATGTCAAAATATAAACTTAATATAAACTGAAGGAGATTTTATATGTTAGATTTTAATTTTTGTAGCCCTACGTACTTTGCTTTTGGTAAAAAAACGGAAGAAAAAGTTGGTGAATTAACTAAAAAGTTTGGTGGTACAAAGGTTTTGATTCATTATGGACAAGGATCTGTTGAGCGGAGCGGTTTGTTAAATAATGTCAGAAAATCTCTTCAGCAAAGTGAAATTGAATTTGTTGAATTAGGTGGTGTCAAACCCAATCCAAGAGCAAGTTTAGTATATGAGGGAATTGAACTATGCCGTAAAGAAAACGTCGATTTCATCCTCGGTATAGGAGGCGGAAGTGCAATTGATTCTGCTAAAGCGATTGCAGTCGGTGTACCATATGATGGAGATTTTTGGGATCTTTATGAACAAAGACCTGAAATTGATCAAGTAATTCCGGTTGGTACAATCATTACTTTAGCTGCTACCGGCAGTGAGGCTTCAAATTCATCAGTCATAACCCAAGAGAAAGGTTGGAAAAAATACGGTTTCAGTTCGGAATTAATTCGTCCGGTCTTTAGCATTATGAATCCGGAATTAACGTATTCTTTACCGCCTTATCAAACAGCATGCGGTATTGTGGATATGCTTTCACATATTCTGGAACGTTATTTCAGCAATACTGAGGAAGTTGATTTGACAGATAGAATGTCGGAAGCAGTAATGAAATCAATTATTGAAAATGCATTCACGGTTATGAATAATCCGCAAGATTATGGTGCAAGAGCAAACTTGATGTGGGCAGGCACTTTAGCTCATAACAATATTTTGGGTGTCGGCAAAGAGCAAGATTGGTCATCACATCAATTGGAACACGAGTTGTCCGCTCTGTATGATGTTGCCCATGGTGCAGGTTTAGCTGTCGTTTTACCTGCGTACATGAAATTTACGATGCCCAAACATGTCATGCGTTATGTACAATTGGCAAATCGGGTTTGGAATTTGGATATTAATTTCGACAATCCGCAAGAAACTGCCAGCAAAGGAATTGCTGCTTTTGAAACGTTTTTCCAAATGATCGGCATGCCGACTACTTTTGCTGAACTTGGTGCCAAGGAAGAAGACATTCCTCAATTAACTGCCAAAGTCAGAATCAAAGGCGGCGGAGATATTTTAGGTTTCTTCGAACCGCTGACACGTGACGATATCAGCAGTATTTACCGGCTTTGTTTGTAATGTAGAGTTGTGTGAATGATTTTACAGATATAAATCTTACTTAAAAATCAGAACAAACAATTTAAAATAACCGGAAGAAAACTCGAAATAATAAATAAGTAACGAGTTTTCTTAAACGAAAGGTTTTATTATGCAAAACAGATTAATGATCCAAGACATAAATCAATTCGATTACAGTAAAAATTGGCAACGGTCAGAAATACCTGAACAAGCAACCTGGGATTTAACCTCGCTTTTTGCATCAGATGAAGCTTGGGAAAAAGCTTTCATTGACTTTAAAGAAAAAATAATCGATGCAGATTGTTATGCGGGAAAATTGGCGGAATCTGCAGAGCAACTTCTTGCTGCATTACAATTTAGTGAACTGTTATCACGAGAAGCAAATAAACTCATGTTATATGCCAGACTGAAACATGATCAAAATCGCGCCGATACGACTTATATGGCAATGTATTCGAAAATTAGTCAGGCTTGTTCTCAATTATTCGGTAAGTTAGCATTTATGAAACCGGAATTAGCTGAACTGGATTCGGAAATTATTGTAACTTTTTCACAAGAGAATCCGGATCTTCAATCGTATAAAAAATTCTTCCAAGATATTGCAAGAAATAAAGCACATACTTTGAGTGAAAAAGAAGAAACTCTGTTAGCTAAAGCAGGTGATGTGTTTGATGCGGGAGCCAATGTATTTGCCATTTTCAGTAATGCTGATCTGAAGTTTCCCAGAGTCAAAATAGAAAAAGATTATAAAGTAAGAATAACTCAGGCTAACTATACTTCGTTGCTGGAGAGTAGACAACGTAAAATACGCAAGAATACATTTGAGAAATATTATAAAACTTATCAGAAGTATGAAAATACTTTAGCCTTAACTTTACAAAATCAAATTAAACAACATAATTATCTTGCTGAGATACATGGTCATCCTAGTGCTAGAGCTGCAGCTTTGTTTGCTGATGCGATTCCGGAGGCTGTTTATGATCAGTTGATTGATACTGTATCTGATAATATCAGTTTGTTACATCGCTATGTGCTAATCCGCAAAAAAGCTTTAGGATTAAAATTTTTGCATTGTTATGATTTGTATACACCAATGGTTGCAGATGTTGATTTTACATTCACCCCTGCTGAAGCTCAAGAATTGGTGCTCAAAGCTTTACAACCTTTAGGTGATGAATATATTCAAATTATCGAAAAAGCTTTTGCAGAAAGATGGATCGACTGGTTCCCGAATCAAGGCAAATACTCCGGCGGATATAGTTCCGGCACTTATGATTCGAACCCATATATTTTGTTAAACTGGCAAGGGTCGCTTTATTCTGTATATACTTTGATTCATGAATTAGGTCATTCAGCACATACATATTTTTCGAATGAGAAACAACCATATCAATATAGCAGTTATTCAATTTTCTTAGCTGAAATAGCTTCCAATACAAATGAAAACTTGTTAACGGATTATCTTTTAAAGCATGAAACTGATCTTAAGCGTCGACGCTATATAATTAATCATTATTTGAACGGATTCAGAGCCACTATGTTCCGTCAAACCCAATTCGCCAAGTTTGAACATTTAATTCATCAAGCTGAACAGCAGGGGACACCGTTGACGGCAGAATATCTTAACCAAGAATATCTGAGAATAAATCATGAATTTTACGGTCCGTATCTGATCTCAGATCCGGAAATCAGTTTAGAATGGATGCGCATTCCACATTTTTATTTTAATTATTATGTTTATCAATATGCTACCGGTTTCAGTGCGGCAACTTCATTCGCAAAGAAAATTTTGGCCGGAGATCAGGCAGCGGTCAAGAACTATCTTGATTTTTTGAAAGCAGGAAGTTCGGATTATCCGATTGAAACTTTAGCTGCTGCAGGTATTGATATGACAGAAGCAGAACCAATAGAACAAGCATTAGAGACTTTTGCTCAATATATGGATTTGTTTGAAAAATAGAAAATTTAGAAAAAACTTAGAAAAACTTAAAGATGTTTTAAACAGATTAATTTACATTTCATTTTATAACTATTATCTTAGTAAGTAAAAGATCTATTTAGCAATACATATTTTTGTATTGTAATATGTTTGAACGGCATTGGATAATTAGAGGTGAAAAATGGATGATTTGTATAATAAGTCGGGTGCTGACTCTTCGAATAATGCTCAAGACTCTGAATCTGTGCAAATTCCGGACGTGAACCATAATGAAGATGCAAATATACCTCAAGAGCTGTATGATCCGGATACCGGTGAATATCTCGGTTCCGGTGTCCAAGAGCCCTTTGTCGGTTCAGATACTGCTGTATATGACAACATAGGCTCCTTTCAACAATACTATGACCCGGATACTGATGAATATTATGACCCTTATAGTTCTGAAGGAATTGATTATCAATCAGACTATCAATATTCTTATCAATCAGATGAAAATTTGTCTGAATATAATGAACTGGATTACGATCTGAATTCTTACGGTTTTGATTCGGATTATGGACCGTTTGAATCAGATATGCAATATACAGAAGAAGAGTTTGAAGCTGAAGAGAGAAAGAAAAAGGTACTGTGGATTTCTGTAAGTTCAGTCGCAGCAATCTTGCTAATAGTGGTTTTGTTTTTTGGAATTCGTGCATTGACCAAATCAGATGATAACAATGTGTCTTTTAAAAAACAAAATACCAGTATACCCAGTAAAGAAATTAAATTAACAGACCCCGTAGAGTCCATGTTGCCGGATGTAACTACTTCAGAAGAAAGTAAGGATAAGAATAAGGCTAAACATTTACCTAGTAATACAGCGGATAGATCAACTACTACCAGTCATACTACAATTCCTACAACCAAGAAAAATATTGAAGTAAGTGAAGTAATAAACACGACACCTGCTACAACGCCAACTACTACACCTACAACAACTCCAACCACAACCCCGGCTACGGAACCAACTACGACGCCAACTACTACACCTACAACAACTCCAACCACAACTCCAGCTACGGAACCAACTACAGAACCGACTACAGAACCAACGACAACGCCAACTACAGAAACGACCGAGCCTGAACCCGAGCCCGATCCCGATCCCGATCCGGATTCGGATTTGGAGCCTATCTGGCCACCACCGGCAGAGAAGGTAGACTATCCTAAATTGCCGAAAGCAATTGCGCCGAATTCTGATTTGCCGAATCTAATTAAAGAATTATCGGAGGATACAGTTCTTTCAAGCGATGGTAAAGCAAATGCTGCCAAAGATAGTAAAACTTCAATAACAGTTACTAACTCATCCGGTACACATAAGTTGACCGGCCTGACACAACCTGTAGATCAGATCATGGCAGTATGTGATCAAGCAGTATTTTATCAATCGGGTGATAAACTATATTGTGTTCTTATTGAGGATTTAAGTATTTCTGAAATTACTGATTCGGATAAGTACACAAGTACTAATATTAAGACTGACATCAGAGGGAACCTTATTTTTTGGAACAAAAATGTACTATATGGATTGGAATATGATAAAAAAACCAATACATATGCATCGGAACTTGTTATTATTTCTGAAAATGCAGATGAGATAAGAATTCAAGGTAATTTATTGGCCTTCATCAATGATTCAAAAGAAGTTCAATATCTTGATTTGTCAGGTAATATAAGTGCAGAAGATGTCGAGAAATTACCGACAGACCGTGCCGTAGATGACTTTGCAATTGCACCGGATGGTTCTGTTATTGTTTATGCACAAGAGAATGATGTTTTTGCTTATAGAGGCAGTAAAAAGTATCATTTATCTGATGATTATTCCGGTTTCTTTTTAACCGATGATCCGAAAATAATTGCAGTTTTAAAAAATGATTCTACAGCTGAAGTTTATCAAATTGGTGCAAATTTCGAGATTAAGAGTACGCATGAAAATGTGGATAACATCACTTTCTACAACAATCAAACGATAGATTACGGTGGCTATTACTTATATGGCAATTCTACCGATTTAAGTTTTTAAATCTGAAAACCGGTTGTTTTTTATTAAGACAAAATCTCTATATTTGGTTTCTGTGCTTGTGAACGCCCGGAGAAGTTGTTATTGAGAATAAAAAGGGAAAAAAAGAAGGAACTAAAGAGTTGACAATAAAAAAAGTGTTTGCTATGATTGTCAAGCACTCAAAAAACGGGTGCGTCGATCGGACCTTGAAAATTGAACAGCAGACAAACTATGAAGACGGACTCAAGTTAAAGAACTAAGAGTAAATTGCGAAGAATGAACAAAGTAATAAGAGCTAAAGAGAGCTCTCATTAAAGAAAGAAAATGAGAGTTTGATCCTGGCTCAGGATGAACGCTGGCGGTATGCTTAACACATGCAAGTCGAACGGAGTTAGCGATGCGTTTACTTAGGTGAACAAATTGCGAAGC
>JAAYRL010000018.1 GCA_012518795.1 Clostridiaceae bacterium | reverse complement strand
CCTTTTCACTTAATTAGTGAAAGATTGATTGGTTATTTTTAATTGATTTGATGCGGTTTATTCAGGTTTTATGATTGGGCTATGAATAATCTAGGATTATATATTCATTATCAGATACTTGAGAAATTTCTTCTTTTAAATAACCTGGTTCAATACTCTCGCTAGGAATTTCACCTACGATCTCCTCAATGACATCTTCAATCGTAACCAAACCTTCCGTTCCACCGAACTCATCGAGGACAATCGCAATATGACTATGTTCCTTACGCATCGTTGCAAATAAAACATCAATCGTTTGTAACCCCAAAGCAAAATGAGGCTCTCTCAGAATCTTTTTAAAATCGAACGCATCTGTATTCCCTTGATTGATATATGTGAATAAATCTTTCACATGTAGCGTACCAACAATGTTATCGACCGTCTCTTCATAAACGGGAAATCTTGTATATCTATATTTATCAATAATCTCAATAATTTCAGCAAAAGATAAATCGATTGATAATGCTGACATTTCTGTCCGGTGAGTTGTAATATCAGATACGATTCGGTCATTAAATTCAAACACATTTTCAATCATTAATTTCTCTGATTGATTAATCGTTCCACTGTCCCCACCAATATCGACCAGCAGCCGAATATCTTCTTCGGTTGCCTCATTATTTTCAGCATCCGGATCAATGCCCATCAGTCTCAAAATACCGTTAATTGATATAGTAAGGAATTTTAAAATGGGTGAACTTATTCTTGCTAGTAAAGAAATCGGTCCGACAGAAAAATTTGCAATTGCGTCTGCTTTTTGTAATGCGAGTTGTTTTGGCACGAGTTCACCAAAGACTAAAGTAAAAATAAGATAAGATAATCGTAATTACCACGACCGAAATTGTATTTAGCGCACCTAAAGAAATCGGTACACCTAGATTATATAGTGCTTGGGATAAAGGTTCTGCAAAAAAATCAGCAGCAAACGCACTAGAAAGAAAGCCTGCCAATGTTATCCCTATCTGGATTGTACTAAGGAAAAGACCTGGCTGAGATGTCAAATCATACAGTTTCTTAGCTTTCTTGTCACCTTCTTCAGCCCTTCTTTTAATTTTATTATCATTCAAGTTAACAAATGCAAGTTCTGATGCAGCAAAAAAGGCATTGATCAAGATCAACACAATAAGTGTTACGATTGCTATTCCCAATTATGATTCCTCCATTTTTTATAATGAAATGCAAAAGAGAATACGAACAACTAATTGAATATTCGCAATTCAAGTATACCGCGTTGGCAGAAAGTTCGCATATAGTATGCCTTTTTCTCTCTTATTTATTTTCAAATATAGGTTTCGAAGCAACTCAAGATCTACTTTTCTTGAGAAGTTACGCGGTGACGAACTTCGGACATTTTTTCAAAATTATGACGTCAAATTGTCCAATGTTCACTCACTTGAGACAAAATCAAATTTTTTAAGGAGGAAACTGTCCGATGTCGCCACCACATCGCCCATTTTGGCATCGATTTGGAATGGATGTGTCTGATGTAGCCATACATCGGACAATTTTTCACATAAGCAATCAAGAATAGTCCGATGCTGGGCCAGCTAAAAACTTATTATTGTTGTAATTGAGAGATATTGGTTAATTATTCATATGAAACTGCACTAGGTCCAATGGAATTCCCTTTTCTTAACTTAGATTTAACTATTTATCAGTATAATGAAAAAAAAGATCATTTATTATACAAAGGAGAAGATTATTTATGCGCCGTTTAAATGT
>JAAYRL010000017.1 GCA_012518795.1 Clostridiaceae bacterium | reverse complement strand
GACCATGCACACTTTTTAAGGTTATCCTGGATTTTCGCTGCATAGGCTTAAATAGTGTGCAAGTTCTATGGTAAAATCGGCTTTCCCGAGCTGATCATGCACACTTTTTAAGGTTAGATTCGATTTCTATGGTACAAGTTTAAATAGTGTGCATGACTTTCTATAAAATCGGCTTTCCCGAGCTGATCATGCACACTTTTTAAGGTTAGATTCGATTTCCACGGTACAAGTTTAAAAAGTGTGCAAGCCTAACTTAGAAAAGCAAATTTTATCTCGCAAAAAATTTAAAAGGGTATATCCGTAATACAAGTGAAAGCCGTAGAACATAATTCTACGGCTTTCCAGCGTTCAGATAATCGGGGGAGATTACCAATGCGAAACGATAATATATTGTTATCTTTTGAATCTTCTTTTTTATTTCACACTAAGTTTACGAAATAAATAATAGCTATGCAGTGATTCAAATCACTATTAATTATATTTTTTGATGTTTTACAATTAAATTGGATATAATTAGGCTCTTAGAACAGATGAATTGGATATAATTAGACTCTTAAAGCAGATGAATTGGATAAAACTAGGCTCTGAGAACAGATGAATTGGATAAAATTAGACTCTTAGAGCAGATGAATTAGATAAAATCAGACTATTGGGTCAGATTTCGGTATACCGGCTTTACGCGGATAACGTTTTGGCGTGAAAGCAATTTTTTGAATCATGATCAGGCTACGCTCGGCACCACTGATTGGTAACTTCAATTTAAAAATATCAGCTATGTCACCGCCCAATAAGTTAATTGCTTTTTCCGCTTGTTCAATTTCCGAATCGGCTTGCCCTTTCATCGCAATAAAAAACCCGTCAAGTTTAACAAAAGGAAGACAGTATTCTGCCAAAGTATTGAGTGGCGCAACAGCTCTGGCAGTTGCTACATCAAACTTCTCACGCAATTCAGGTTTTCTGGCAGCATCTTCCGCTCTGGCATGAACCGTTTGAGTGTTCGTTCGTAAACCCAAGCTTGTTAAGCATTCATCTAAAAAATTCAGACGTTTTCTTGTCGCATCCAGCAAGCAAAGATTTATTTCCGGTCGGGCAATTTTTAGCGGAATCCCCGGTAAACCGGCTCCTGTCCCGACATCAATTAATTTCAAATCTGAATGCGAAGGTAAAACTGACAATAAGGACAGACTATCAAATAAATGTAATTCTGCAACTTTTGACGGATCGGTAATTGCAGTCAGATTCATCACTTTGTTCTTTTTAAGTAAGTCAAAAAAATATTGCACAAAAAGCTTTTTTGTCTGTTCAGAGAAAACAAATTCACTATAACTTAATATGTTTTCAAATTCTCTATACAAATTTTGTTTTAGTTGATCTGCCACAATTTATCTCCAATAAATTTTATATTCCATCTATGAGAATATTGGATTCTGTTTATAGACTTTTGTCTCCAATTTGTTTTTTAATACGGGTATTTTAATTCTGCATAAAAACATTATTGGATATTTGAGGTCTATTTATGTTTCATTTTGTCTGCGTGCTTGTTCTTCAATTGCTACCAACAATACAGAAATATCCGCAGGTGAAACTCCGGAAATACGGCTTGCCTGACCAACCGATAAAGGTCTCAAAGCGGTCAGTTTTTGCTTTGCTTCTTCTCTCAAACCGGAAATTGCCATAAAATCCATATTTTCAGGTATTTTCCGTTTTTCCATTCTTTGAAAACGTTCAATTCTTTCCCGTTCAACCTTGATATAGCCCTCATATTTTATTTCTACTTCAACACTGAAACTTTCGGCATAATTAAGATTCGGTCGCTCCGGATCAACAGGTGCCAAATCCGCGTAGCTTATTTCCGGTCTCCGCAGTAGCTCAGCCAGACTGACATTACCGGTTTTGATTGCACTGTTTTTCTTCGCCAACAATTCACTCAATGCTCCGGCATATGGAATTCTTGTTTGGTGGAAACGTTCAATCTCGGCATCAACTCGCTTTATTTTTGCTTGAAATGCATGATAACGTTCTTCGGAAATTAAGCCTATTTGATAGCCTAATTCAGTTAAGCGACGATCCGCATTATCTTGGCGTAAGATTAAACGATACTCGGCACGACCGGTCATCATACGATATGGTTCATTGGTACCTTTCGTCACTAAATCATCAATTAAAACTCCGATATAAGCATCTGAACGTTTCAAGATAATAGGCTCCTGATCAGTAATTGCCCTCGCTGCATTGATTCCGGCAATTAAACCCATTGCCGCAGCTTCTTCATAACCGGATGATCCGTTGACCTGTCCGGCAAAATACAAACCTTTTACCGTTTTTGATTCCAATGATAATTGTAAAGAAGTAGGATCTATTAAATCATATTCAATTGCATATCCTATCCTCATGATTTCAGCTTTTTCCAAACCGGTAATTGTTTTTAACATTTTATGTTGCACATCTTGCGGCATTGAACTGGAAAGTCCTGCAGCATAATACTCATCCGTACCCAGTCCGGTTGGTTCAAGAAAAACATGATGTGTTTCATGATGCGGAAATTTTACGTACTTATCTTCTAAAGAAGGACAATAACGCGGACCCGGACCTTTGATTACTCCGCTGTAAAGCGGCGATCTGTCAATATTATCCATAAAAAGCTCTTGAGTTGCTTTACTGGTCCAAGTCATATAACAAGGTAATTTCGCTTTCGGTTCCCAATTCGGATCAGCTTCATTTTCAAAACTGAAAGGCAATGAAATGTCATCGTTACCCTGAATATCACATTGACTGTAATCAATCGAACGCCCGTTAAGTCTAACCGGAGTGCCTGTTTTAAAGCGTTTGAGCGGAATTTGCAATTCACGAAAAGCATTACTCAAACCTTTGGCAGCCGATAACCCGTCCGGACCGCTGTCATAAATAGCATCACCAATAATTACTTTGCTTTCCAAAAAAGTTCCGCTTGCTATAATTACTTTATGAGCTGAATAGTGCATACCGTCTTTGGCTATTGCACCGCATATTTCAAATCTAGAATCCTTTTCCGAAATTTCATAGATCAAATCAACGATTTCAGCTTGAATTAAATATAGATTCGGTTGTTTTTCCAAACGATGTTTGATTTCAGCTTGATAAGCTTTACGGTCGATTTGTGCACGTGATGAAATAACGGCAGGACCTTTTGAAGAATTGAGCAAACGGAATTGAATTGTATGCAAATCCGCCGCTTTGCCCATTTCTCCACCTAAAGCATCTATCTCACGTACCAGTTGACCTTTAGCCGTACCGCCAATATTGGGATTACATGGTAAATTGGCAATGCTTTCCAAGGTCATTGTAAAAAGAGCTGTTTTCATGCCTAATCTTGCTGCAGCAAAAGCAGCTTCTACTCCGGCATGACCGGCTCCGACGACTATTACATCATATTTACCTGCATACCAAATATCTGATTTTAAATCTGATTTTTTCATAAAACAGTTTTACCTATATCTCAAAATATATTTCAAGATGTAATCTGACTTCACATTATGTAATCTGACTTCACATTATGTAATCTGACTTCACATTTACTTGCTTGTCCATTTATTTCCCTACACAAAAAGCTGAGAAAATGGTTTCTATTAACTCTTCCGATACTTGATCTCCGGTCAACTCTGCCAATTCTTCCGCAGCAGCTTGTAATAAACCGGAAATTAAATCTAAAGGAATTTCTTGTTCAAAAGCTTGTTGAGCTTGACGAACTTGTTCCAGTGTCTTTTGCAAAATACGATGATGACGCAAATGGGTAATCATAATTGAGTCACCTTCAGAGTCACCCAAACTTTCAAAGAAATTTAAAATATATTTTTTAATTGTTTCAGCTTTTTTATCTTCAAATTTAGAAAAATCTAAGATATCCAGTTTTTGCTCCAAAGCTGAAACATGTTGTTCGAGCCAATCTGATAACTTTTTATGATCCGGTAAATCCTTTTTGCCGGCAATCAAGACAATCTTTTTATTGCGTTCAAGCAGATTTTGAATTTCTCTTAAATCTTCAAACCATAATTCTTCATTTTCCGGTGAAAAAATATAAATAATTAAATCTGCTTTTTCAATTGCTTGATAAGCACGTTCTATACCTTCTTTTTCAACAATATCGTCTGTCGTTCTCAAACCTGCAGTATCCGTCAATACAACAGATAAACCATGCAAAATAATTTGTGCCTCAATAATATCTCTGGTTGTACCGGGAATTGCAGTCACAATCGCTTTTTCTTCGCCTAAAATCTGATTGAGCAATGAAGATTTTCCGACATTCGGTCTGCCGGAAATTACAACATGTAAGCCTTCACGCACTATCCTGCCTTGAGTAAAACTGGCAACTGCATCACTTAAAGTCCGCTCAACCCGCTTGACTGCGGCTAAAATTTTTGCTCTTTGTTCGGGCGTATCTTCATTTTCCGGAAATTCAATGATCATCTCTATTTGAGCCATAATCTGATACAAGCTTTCCCGTACGGACTGGATTTCCTTTGCAAGTTGACCGCGCAACTGTTGCAATGCCACTTGATTCTGACGACTCGATTCAGCGGAAATCATATCCATAACACCTTCCGCTTCAGTCAAATCCAGTTTCCCATTGATAAATGCCCGACGTGAAAACTCTCCGGGTTCAGCAGGGACTGCACCTAGAACGAAGAGACTCTCCAAGATAGCTTGTTTTATATATTGTCCCCCATGGCAAGAAATTTCATAGAGATCTTCACCGGTATATGAATTGGGCGCAGCAAAATATGTTAAAACTACTTGATCAATAATATGTTTTTGCTCAGCATCATACCAATAACCTACGCCTACCGTATAGGGTTGCATTTGCAAAGCTGGTTTGAATCGTTTACTCAGCGGTTTGAAAAGCTGATCGCAAATACGACCGGCTTCATTTCCGCTCAGCCTTATTACTGCGATCCCGCTGACCCCTGCAGGTGTAGAAACAGCGGCTATCGTGGCCGCTGTTGTTTGAGATTGATGATTAATATTATCCATTAATTGTTTATTCTTCATTAAAAATCGTTTGCTTATTCTTCGCTATCCGGAGCAATTATTACGCAACGTTCGGGTTCTTTACCTTCACTATATGTTTTAACACCTTCATAATCTTGCAAAGCAATATGGACTTGTCTGCGTTCTGCAGGAGACATCGGTTTCAACGTGTATTTTTTGCCTGTGCGCAAAACACGATCGGCGGAACGCCTTGCATTTTGTGCCATATTCTTGACTCTACGTTCACGGTAACCACCAATATCTAAAGAAACTCTGGTATATTCTTCACGATTTTTATTGACAGCTAAAATTGTCAAATACTGCAAAGCATCAAGCGTTTCACCTCTGCGACCGATGGCTCCGCCTACATTTTGACCTACAATGTTAAGATGCAAAGTACCTTCTTCATCAAAATAAGATGACATTTTGCCATGGATACCGAGATTTTGCATGATTGATGCAATAAACTTTACCGCAGATTGCTCAATTTCCTCTTGTTCTTCTATACTTACTTCAGTAACTTCGGTAATTTCAGTAATTTCATCATCTATCGGGAAATCTTTTTCACTTGATTCAGTTTCTTCAATTGCGGAAATACGAACGATTGCATCTTTGCGACCAAAACCGAATAATCCGCCACTGTCTCCTTCTTCTATAACTTCGATTTGTGCATCTGCTTCTGAGATGCCAAGTTCTGCTATTCCTTTTTTGATCGCATCTTCAATCGTGCGTGCAGAAACTTCTATTGTTTGTGTCATCTTACACTTCTCCTTTTATTATAACTCTGATTGTTCTGTCCCAGAGCAAGTCTGAAAGGTTTTGTATAAAAATAATAGATAAATAATGATTGAGCTATACCCATTACGCTATTAACAAACCAGTACACTCCCATTGCCGACGGCAAAGTAAACATCGTCCAAATCATAATCGCAATCATGAAGAAATTCATGCCTTTCATCATTCCCGTATTTGACTTGTCCTGCGGAGATTGCGCTGCTCTGGCAGGGTTTTGTTTAGCACGTTCGATTTCAGCTTTATCTACTACTTTTACTTGTGATGTTTTGCGAGTCAAAGCCATCTGAACAACCATAGCAATGATTGTAAGTAAAGGCAAAATTAAAAGTGGTAAATAGACTCGCCAGTCATCGCCGAAAACTTCAGCCGGTTTCCATGATGGTGTCATACCGAGATTTATACCGAAGAAATCTAAATCAATTAATTGATTTAGCTTGAGATAACCTTTATCAACAACATCTCCTAAAGCTCCGGCATTGTTCTGCAAGACAGAAAGAATCGGAATATCCGAACGTTGCATCATTTTTGCGGCAGTTTCACCAACTAAATTATTGTTCGTCAAATATTCACCGATTTTCGCAATATTCTCAAGACTTACTCCACCGATATAATGTAAAGGTTGTTGAAATATTCTAAAAACAGGCAAAATGAATATCAGTCTCAAAAACGAGGGCAAACAGCCCCCGGCAAGCGAAACGCCGTTTTGCTTAAATAATTCAGCTTGCAGTTGTTGTTGCATTTGCGGATCGTCCGGATATAAACGTTTAATTTCATTAATCTCATCTTGCAAGCCCTGTTGTTTCAACAAACTTTTTTGAGATTTAACTCCGAATGGAATTAAAATAACATTTAATAAAATAGTAAAAACTATGATTACCAATCCATAGTTTTCTAACCAGGCATACATATTTCTGAGAACCCAACCGAATAAATTATAGAGCGGATCCATGATTCCCATCATGACAGGTAGATTTGGCATTAACATACTCCTTTAAGTATCACTGTTTTTGCTTTTTCTGGTCGGAACAGGATCGTATCCTCCCCGACTGAATGGATTACATCTCAGTATTCGCCAAATCGATAAGAAGATCCCTTTGATAAATCCCCAAGTTTGAATTGCTTCTATCGCATATTGTGAACAGCTTGGGAAATATCTACAGCGCGGCGGCTTCGTAGGTGAAATTCTTTTCTGATATAATCTGATTAGTTTTATCGTCCATTTTCCCAACATTGTTCAGGTTCACTTATTAAACATATGCAGTTTTCGGACAATATATCTTGGCTTCTTTGATCAATTTTTCCCATACAAGTAGTAATTTGTGATAATTCGTATCTTGTGGCAAAAATCTACCGACGATAACTAAATCATTTCCGGTACATATTTCAGACTCGGTAGCTCGATACATTTCACGCAACCAGCGTTTAACATGGTTTCGTTTCACACTTCCTTTAACTTGTTTGGAAACAGTTATTCCTAACATCAAGCGGTTATCATTACGTGGTCGAACATAGAGAGTAAGATATTTTGTATTGTAATATATCCCTTTACGAAACACGCGGTTAAATTCATAATTCATCTTCAGCATCTCTGTTCGTTTCATGCTGACCACCTTAACATTAGACTGTTTTATACTGAAATATAATTCAGGTGTATAAATACGAAGAAAGCTTCATAACTCAGCTATTATGCAGAGAGCTTTCTTCTACCTTTGGCACGTCTGTTTTTAAGTACTCTTCTACCACCAGAAGTGCGCATGCGTTTACGGAAACCATGAACGCGTTTACGTTTGCGTTTTTTGGGCTGATATGTTCTTTTTGGCACTTTTAATCACCTCCCAAAGTCTTGTTCGTTCAGCTTTAAGATTATACAAGTTGGTTACTTGCAAGTCAAATATAACAATTTCCGGTATTTAAGGTTTTAAATTTCAATTCTGCTGATTTCTTTAATGTCCAGCATAATCTCTTTTTCGATTCTTTGATTGTCTTTTTTGACATCAGCAGCTGTTTCAATCAGCTTCACTTGTACACTGCTTTGCAGATTTCTTTTGCTTTTATTTTTTTTGCGTTGTTTCTGAAAAACTTGCTGCTTACCGGATGTCGTTTTCCCAACGGGTTTTCCTGTATTATCACTACTATCCGTTTTCGCCGTCTGGCGTCCGGCAGTTCTTTTTCCGGTTTGGTTTTTGTTTTGTTGATTACGTTTATTTGACGATCTTCGCTTTCTGTTGCGCGGATTCTGTTTTACTTGATTGCTTTTTTCCAATTCATTTTCAGAACCGAACGTATATTGTTTAACTTCAGTTGCAGGTACCGCTGCAATATTATATTCTTTTTTTTCGTTTTGATTATTCATAACATTCCATTCTTATTTAATATTGAATACCCTTTTCCCATTAGCTGTAGTCTGTTCAGCAATTATTTTAAGCTCTTCTGAACGTAATGTAGCAATTTCCTGTCCTATATACGGTAAATAAGCTGATTCATTTCGTTTGCCACGCTTGGGTTCGGGTGTCAAATATGGAGCATCGGTTTCCAATAATAATTTATCCAAAGAAATTTTCCGGGCAATTTCTTTTGGTCGTTTAGCATTCTTATAGGTAACCGGACCATCCAGTCCAATTACAAAACCTAAAGCCAACATCAATTGTGCACTCTCCCAGCTACCAGAAAAACAATGTGCTACACCGGCTTCTTTTTGCAAAAATCCTTGTTCATATGCCCAGCGCAATATTTCATAACTGGCTTGAAAAGCTTCTCTTTCATGGATTATGACCGGCAACTGCAATTCATAAGCTAATAACAGTTGTTCACGAAATACTTGTTGCTGAACATTGCGTGGCGAAAGATCTCTATAATAGTCAAGTCCGATTTCTCCTATAGCAACAATCGGATTTGCTCTATCCATTTTTTTTGCCTGAATTTCTGTTTTCTGATAAAGATTTTTCAGCTTCTGCGCAGAATTTGCATTCCACCTTTTCGTATCATGTGGATGAAAACCCATCGAACAATATACATTTTCATATTGTAATGCAAGTTCCGCCGCTGCTCTCGAATCTTCCAAATAAGATGTGGATAACAAAATATATTCCACGCCTTCTTCTTTTGCTCTTTGGAAAACTTGAGCCCGGTCTGCAGCAAAAGCCTTATCCTGCAAATGACAATGTGTATCAAACCACGTTAAATTAGACAATTTGAGCACCTGCCTCAATAACTTTAATCAGCCAATATCAATCCTTGTTTTATACAGTCTTATTACTATTCGCCTGCTAATTTGGCATCAAGATCAGCAGACAGTTTTTTGAATTTCTCCATGTTTTCAGCTTCATCAATGCGCGGGAACAGAACATCTGTTTTTTTAGCTTTTATTCCGCGCGGATACTGTGCAGATTTGCCTGCCATATCCCAAGTGATATTACATTCATTGCTATATTTCAGATCACAACCTAAACCTGCAAACATTTTATCTGAAGTTTGCGGCATAAAAGGTGCAATCATAATCGCTATACGTTGCAAAGTATCCGCCAATGTATAAAGAACCTCTGCCAGGCGGGCTTGCTTCGTTTCATCTTTTGACAAAGCCCAAGGCATTGTTTGGTCAATATACTTATTGCAGCGTCCGATCAGATCCCAAATTGCAGTCAATGCATCGGATAAGAAGAGTTTAGTAAAACTTTCCTCTACATTCCTGTATACCTGATCCGCTAAATCTCTAATTTCTTGATCTAAGGGATCGGTTTCACCCGTTTCAGGTAAACCCTCGGGAAAATATTTCATGATCATACTGATTGTACGTGACAATAAATTGCCCAGGTCATTTGCCAAGTCACTGTTGATTCTCAGTATCATCGCTTCATTGGAAAAATTCCCATCAGCACCGAAAGCAATCTCACGCAATAAAAAGTAACGGATTGCATCAACACCATATAGTTTGCTTAGAACAACCGGATCTACAATATAGCGTTCTTCACTTTCACTTAATTTCGACTTGGAAAGCTTGCCGCCTTTCATCAAAAGCCAACCATGGCCAAAGACTTGCTTCGGAAGTTCAACATCCAATGCCAACAAAATAATCGGCCAAATAATCGTATGAAATCTGACGATATCTTTGCCTACCAAATGGATATCGGCCGGCCAGAATTTATTCATATTATCAGGCTTGTCCGGATAACCCATTGCAGTAATATAATTGCAAACCGCATCAAACCAAACATAAATTACATGTTTTTCATTGAACGGTACCGGCACCCCCCAATCAAAAGAAGTTCTCGAAACAGCAAGATCATCAAGTCCCGGTTTCAAGAAATTATTGACCATTTCTTTTGCTCTGCTGGCTGGTTGGATAAAATCGGGATGTGATTCAATATGTGCCAAAAGCCGGTCCTGATATTTCGACATTTTGAAGAAATAAGATTCCTCTTTCATCTTATGTACTTCTCGTCCACAATCCGGACATTTACCGTCGACCAGTTGAGAATCAGTCCAAAAAGATTCACAAGGTGTACAATAATTTCCCTCATATTCATCTAAATAGATATCACCTTGTTCATATAATCTGGTAAATATTTTTTGTACAGCTTTAACATGATGTTCGTCAGTCGTACGAATAAATTCGTCATATGAAATGTTCAAAAGTTGCCATAAATCTTTAATTCCAACAACCATTTTGTCTACGTATTCTTGAGGCTTGAGACCATTTTCTTCGGCAGCTTGCTGTAATTTTTGACCATGTTCATCCGTTCCGGTCAAAAACATTACATCAGCACCGCGCAGTCTGTGGTATCGGGCAATTGTATCGGCAGCTACCGTTGTATATGAGTTACCGATAGTCAGACGACCACTCGGATAATAAATGGGTGTAGTAATATAAAAAGTATCTTTTGTCACAATGACCTCCTCATAGATGAGCTTTATCAACAATCATTAAGCTTCAATCACAATATTATATTATAAGCTATTTTTAGCATTTCCTGCAATTATTAACATCTCACGCAAGACTTTGCAGGCTGCAGCAGAGGAAATTCCTGTTAAATCTTCCGGCGGACATAATTCTACGATATCAAAACCGACTATATTCAAGTTCCTTAAGTACAGAAGATTATCCAGTAATTCCTTAAAAGTTACCCCTCCCGGTTCAGGGGTTCCGGTTCCCGGGAAAAAGGCAGGATCTAAAACATCAAGATCAATTGTCACATAGATCGGTTTATCTCTGACTATGTTTGCTATATCTTGCATATGATCTAATTCAAAAGGATGAAAATTTAAATTTTCCGCGGCAAATTCAAATTCTTCACGCAAGCCGGATCTGACACCGAAAGAATGAATGGTCTTTGGCGGCAGCAGATTACAGCAATGTCGCATTATTGTAGCATGAGATAATTCTTCACCCAGATATTCTTCGCGTAAATCGGCATGGGCATCCAGATGAATCAGGTTCAAATCAGGGTATGCTTCATAGACGGCCCTCACTGCCCCCAGAGTCAGTAAATGTTCACCGCCAAGCATAATCGGTATTTTAGCAGAAACCAAAATTTCTTTTGTTTGTGTATAAATATCTGCCAATACTTTTTCGGCATTGCCGAAAGCCAATTCCAAATCACCTATATCGGCAACTTTTATCTCCGTAAGATCAATTTTTTGATATGGACTATAGGTTTCTAAATTAATCGAATCCAGTCGCATCAAAGCAGGTGCAAAACGCGTTCCCGGCCTGTTTGAAGTTGTGCTGTCAAAAGGAGCTCCAAATATTGCCAGATCAGCTTGTTCTAAACTATAGTCATATCCGAAAAATTTTGTATGGTTGGTTAACATATTTTCTCCATTAATTATTGTATTATTGTTTCTTGTTAATGATCAACTTCTTATCGATAAGTTATACTACTTTAACTATTTGCGATATTTTGTTTTTTGCCAATTAAATCCAGGACATAATTTGGTAAAGCAAAGCTTCCACGATGCAAAGCTAAATTATAATAATAGGTATCTAATCCCAGTTTCAACCATCTTTCAGCTTGCAAATCCTCTAACGGATCATATCTTTTCGACATAAATCCGAATAACCAATGACCTGACGGATAAGTCGGAATATGTGCCTGATATAATTTGACAATCGGAAAGATTGTATTCGTTTTCTCATATATCGATTTAACCTCACGTGCATCTGACTTGTAATAAGGGCTTTCATGTTGATTAATCAACAGACCGTCAGCACATAAAATATCAAAACAATTACCGTAAAATTCTCGAGTAAACAAACTTTCACCAGGTCCGAACGGATCCGTTGAATCGACAATAATTAAATCGTATTTTTTCTCAGTAGTTCTGACATATTTCAAACCGTCAGCAATCATCAGTGTAAAGCGTGAATCTAGAAAATCTCCCGTTATTTCAGGCAAAAAACGTTGTGCTACTTCCGGAACTGCTGAGTCTATTTCGACCATATCAATGCTTTTGATACCGGGATAACGTTGTAATTCACGTAATGCCCCGCCATCACCACCACCGATAATCAGCACATCTTCTGCATCCGGATGAACGGCTAACGGTACATGAACAATCATTTCGTGATATATTTTTTCATCTTTTTCGGTCAGCATAATTCGTTCATCCATCACAAGAACTTTGCCAAAATCTTTAGTTTGATATATATCAATTTGTTGAAAATCACTTCTGGTTGAGAACAGCTGTTTTGCTTTAAATGCAAAATAGACATCCTTTGTATGATTTTCAGTAAACCACATAGTCATAAAATCCTCCCTGAAATCTCAGGTTACAATTGATCAATTACATTGAGTTTTTCTGTTGCAAGATCTTCGGCACCTGTCATTGAGCTGCCTTTTTCTTTAGCATAATTAATATATTCAAGTACTTCTGCAGTTATTTCTTCTCCCGGTGCCAAAATCGGAATTCCGGGCGGATAGCACATCACGAATTCAGTACAAACTTTTCCAATAGTTTGATCTAATGGAATTTGTTTTGATTTTGCATAAAAAGCTTCTGCAGGAGACATCACAACTTTCGGTTGATTATATTCATTTACTGTTATTTGATCGGCTTTTTTCCCGTAACGTCTTTTTATATCGGATAATGCAGCTAAAAGTCTTTCTATTGCCACTGGGCGATCACCGATCGAAAGAATTGCTAAAACATTGCCTAAATCTCCAAATTCAACCTGAATCTGATATTCATCACGTAAAATATCATAGACTTCAATTCCTGCCAAACCGATATCCCGTGTATGAATCGATAATTTGGTATTGTCAAAATCATAAAATGCATCATGATCGATTTCAGCTTTGCCGAAAGCATAAAAGCCACCGATATTATTAATTTCTTTTCTGGCATAATGCGCATATTCCAATACTCTCTGATAAATATTCTCACCCTGAAGCGCGAGATATTTTCTTGTAATATCGAGTGAAGACAATAGAAGATAAGAAGAACTCGTAGTCAGCGTCAAGTTGATAATTTGTCTCAAATAGCCTTGTTCATCAGCCATTCCCGGCCCACTTAACAAAATAGAACTTTGAGTCAAAGACCCCCCTGTTTTATGAGTGCTGATCGCTGCCAAATCCGCACCGGCATCCATTGCAGAAACCGGTCCGCTTTTTTCAAAATAAAAATGTGTGCCGTGAGCTTCATCTACCAATACTTTCATACCGGCTTGATGCGCCAGCATAACAATTGCTCTTAAATTAGGACATATTCCGTAATATGTCGGATTATTGACCAAGATTGCTTTTGCATCCGGATTTTCCTGAATTGCCTTTTTGATATTTTCGATTGACATTCCTAAAGGAATACCTAATTTTTCGTTAACTCCGGGATCTACATAAACCGGAATTGCCCGTGCCAAAATCAGAGCATTAATTGCTGAACGATGCACATTTCGCGGCATGATAATTTTTTCACCCGGATTAACCGTAGCCAACACCATCGCTTGAACAGCGGAAGTAGTGCCGTTAGTCATAAAAAATGCCGAGTACGCACCAAATGCATCGGCAGCCAATTCTTGTGCTTCTTTTATTACACCGACAGGATGGATTAAGTTGTCAAGCATTTTCATTGAATTGACGTCAACCGACATCGCATATTTCCCTAAAAATTCAGTCAGCTCGGGATTGCCTCTGCCTTGCTTATGCCCCGGCACATCAAATGAAACCATTCTCTGTTTGCGATATTCCGACAAAGCATTATATAGAGGTGCTTTTTCTTGATTTAATTGATACTCTCTTATCATTAATATTTATTCCACTAAACTATATTCAGTCGCTTGACACCAAGTAAAAACATCTAACCGTAGATATTTATTCCACTATAGATTTCGAGCATTTCTTTTTTCAAAGACATATAGATTGCTTCTTTTTTCTCTGTGGATAAATTTGCATAATCTTTATTAAATAAATAATGGGGCAAATCAATATCCTTTATTTTCATTTTTGTATGAAATATGTTCGCTTGATACACATTAATATCTGTAGCATCGTAAGCTTCCAAAGTCTGATTACTTATATAATCTTGAATTGAAGTAATGTCGTGATCAATAAATATTTTTTGACCGTCTTTATCACGTGTAAAGCCTCTGACCCGGTAATCCAAAGTCATAATATCAGATTCAAATTGCGAAATTAAAAAATCCAAAGTATTGAGTGGTGATACTTTACCGCAAGTGGCAACATCGATATCCACTCTGAAAGTGGAAATATTTTTGTTCGGATGACTTTCAGGAAATGTATGAACCGTGAGATGACTTTTATCCAAATGAGCATGAATTAAACGTTGACCGTCAACTGTACCCAAATTATTCGAACTGTCAATTAAATCATATTCTAATTTATCATCAGCAATTAAAATATTTACAGATGCACCTGAAGGATCATAGTCCTGTTTCGAAATATTCAGGACATGGGCTCCGATCATTTTTGTAACTTCTAATAAGATTGAGGTTAGGCGTTCGGAATTATATTGCTCGTCTATATAAGCTGTATAATCTTCTTTTTCCTGTTTTGTAGCGGCATAACATACATCATAAATATTAAAACTTAAGCTTTTTGTAAGATTATTATAGCCATACAATGTAAATTTTTCGCTCAATATTATTTCCTCCAACTGAATTTAAATCATAGTTTATCATCTATCATCGTATTTCACTATTTCGCTTGTCGTTTCAATTCCATAATCGGGTCCATCACAAAATCTCTTTCTCGGAAATATGGATGAGGAATTATTAATTCAGGATGATTAATTTCTAAATCGCCAAAAAAGATTATATCAATATCTATTAAACGTGGTCCCCATTTTTCAACTCTGGTTCTGCCCATATTATTTTCAATCTGTTGACAGGCACGCAATAACTCAAACGGTGTACCTTGATAAATAAATTCTGTAGCAGCATTGATGAAATCCGGCTGATCCGTTTTGCCCCACGGTTTTGTCGCGATATAGCTAGAACATCTGAAATGACTGATTCCCGGAATTTGCTGCAAATATTCCACCGCATCATCTACCTGTTTAACAGGATCATTCATATTACTGCCAATACTCAAGTAAACCAGATTATAGCGTTTTCGTTGCTGTCTGACTGCCATATACGCAAAATCACCTTCAATCGGAGCTTGCGGTTTTTTTAATGTCAGGTCAACCCCGAGGATTCTTGAATCAAATTCTAAAATCTCTTGAATAATCTCCCCACAGGCATATTCCAGCAAATCGACTCTTGATCTTGCAAAATAATTTTCCAACAATTTGAAAATTGCAGCATAATTAACTGTTTTATTCAGATCATCTTGCTCCGCTGCCTCTACATATCCCATGTCCAAAATCAAATCAACTGCAAATTTTTGACCTTGTTCTTTTTCAAAATCAAATACACCGATGTGTGAATTGAATTGCAAGTCTTTTAAAATAATCTGATACATAAACTTATCTCCATAATCTGTGTTTATATTCTGAAATTTTATCTCTTAATTTTGAATTAATTGCAAATTCACCTGATTTGTATTCTTGAATTTGTCGAGCATCAAAATTTCTGCAAGTCGGAAAACCACATAAATTCAGATACTCATTTGATATATACAAGTCAGTTATAAAGTACTTTTTAACTATATGAGAAGCTAAATTCTTAGTCAATAGATTTATAGTCTGTAATTCATGAGAAAACAAATTAATTTCTTGGAATATTTCAGATGTAGCAGGTACACCATTCCCAAAGTTAAGAAAAGCCAATTTTAGATTAACCAAAATCGGTAAAGCATGACAGTCACAGAGCATAATCGATTTTATATTTGTAAGCATCACAATTTCTTGTTTCTTCGAATCATAACATTCGAAAAATCTATGTTCTTTATAACCACAGATATAATCTTCTGAAACTATCAGTAAATTATCTTGCATGTGTTTTTGTACTATTTGCAGAATGCTATTTTGAATCACATTTTGCTCAGGAATATTTTGAGCTGTACTTTGCAATTTATGTTGCAAAGTATTCTGTGCTGTTGTCGAATCAACAAGACAAGTTGTATGCGAATCACCATTTTCAGTAGTTTGCGAAACATCATTTTCATATGCCACAATTGTCGAAGTATTTTCCATGACTTCTTCACTTGTTAGGTTTTCAACAATTTTCGAATTAGCATTTGACCCCTTTGATTTTTTGCGAATACCCTCACCTCTTAAACCGGATTCTATTCTCAACCTAATATGTGGATCAAGTTGGCGTAAAATTCTTTTTCTGTTTTTAATTGTTAAATCCTCAATAGACTTTTTACTCAATAGGCTCAACCAAATTAACGCCAATGCGTATTCATGGTGTTGTTGAGAAAATTGTCCTGTCTTCAGCTCTGCAGAACTGTAGATCGGTGAAATGCCAAGCTGATTAAGGTTCTCTACCAAAATATTCTTCTCTTTGCACACTACAACATGTTCAAAATCTATTAAACTGATTCGTCCGGCTGAATCTAAAATTATATGTTGTGGTTTCAGATCAAGAAAAAACCAGTACATTCCGGTGATTACCCGCAATCTATCAATTAAAGCAAGTACATCAAAAATTAATTGATTAATTCTATCGTTCGATAAATTGACGGCACTTATCTGTTCACCATCAATCCAAGATGCAATTAGGTATTCTTCTTCTTGATACTTCGTTTCTCCCCAGATATGAGGTATCCCCTGCATCTGAATTTCATAAAGATAACGGATTACTTGTTGATCGGAAAAATCCTTTTTCGGCTTCAAAATCACTCTGCTGCCATCCTGTTGTAAATAGCCATATGCTGATTTACGACCTGTTTTTTCAATAGCATAAACTTCAAGTTGCGGTAATTTCACGATAAACTCCTGTTTTCTTTTAATCTTATATCATTATTAATCCGATATCAGATGATATTTTTACAAAGAGTAATAAAAATAGGATTTTCACTATTTTAAATCTACAAGAAATATTTTTAGAGAAATTATTAGTCTGTAAAGCGATGCAAATTGTCTGAAAAATTTAACAAAACTCACCATTTGTCTTAATAAAACTTAGTAATTTCCGAGAACGCTTGTTCAATTTTACGGCATATGTACCAAAAGTTTGGCATTTAACAAAGTTTGTATATCATAAAGAAAATTTGGCAAAGGATCAGCGGGAGGAATACTATATTTTATGAAATGGACTGAAAGAAAATTTAAAATGATTGCTTGTGATGTTGATGGTACTTTGGTTCCTGAAGGTAAAAATGATCTTGATCTCCGTTTTTTTGAAATATTCCGTTTAATGCAAAAAAAGGGAATCCTGTTCAGCTTTGTTTCCGGTAGACAATATAGTGCTTTAACTGTTCTCGCTCCTGAACTGATACAAGAAATTATTTATATTGCCGCTAACGGCAGTGTAGTTATCGAAAAAGATGAATTAATCGCTGAAATTCCATTGACCCAACCGGATCCCCTACAAATCTGTCAGGACATTCTACAAATTGAGGGTGCCAATTATTTTGTTTCAACTACAAATAATATCTATACCAGCCCGCGTGATCCGGCAATTCGTGATTGGCTGTCCGATGAACCGGGCGTTGTATTTCTTGATCAGTTAGAAGATATTAAAAAAATTAAAGACCCGATTGTTAAAGTTTCAATGCAATCGAATCACAATAATGGAGCCGAAGAATATTTTTCATATTTCAAAGAAAAATTCAGGCATCTTTGCCAAGTGGCCAGATCAGGTTTCGACTGGATAGATTTCACCAATAGTGATAAGGGTAAAGCTTTGAGTAAATTATCCGGTTTAAAAAATTTCACAATGAAAGATGTTATGGCATTCGGCGATAATACCAATGATCAAACAATGTTAAAACTTGCCGGCTTTTCTGCAGCTATGTCAAATTCAGATCCTGAAATTCAAGCCGATGCAGATATTGTGATTGACGATCCTTATCAATATATATTAGATTATCTGAAAAATTAGATTTATCAACTCTATTTACTTATCCTGAAATTATTTAGCTAAAAATCACTTATTCATACAAGCTGATAAAAATTCTAAAAACTAAAGCTCATTGCCTATGAATCGCAAACTCGTGCTATGCCCTCTAACATGCGATTCATTAACGACAATTTCGCCAAGTTTTTACTGAATTTTTCCAGCAAATGTATCTCTAAGTGATTTTTCTAAATAATTTCGTCAAAAGTATCAAGTAGATAATTAATCAGCATAAAATTTATTAAAAGTGTTCAGCAAATAAAACCCATAATCAACTATATTTATTTTATGCTGTTTGTTCGTCTTTTTTATAAATATATTTCGGCTTGGTTCCTTCCAAAACCGTACTTTCTCTGATAATTACTTTTTCGACATTACCTTTTGAGGGAACTTCGTACATGATGTCAAGCATCATGGTTTCAAGAACTGAGCGTAAGCCACGAGCACCGGTTTTTAATTCAAGTGCTTTATCAGCAATAGCTTCAATCGCTTTCTCGGTAAATTCCAAAGTTGCACCGTCATAATGTAAGAGCTTTTGATATTGCTTAAGCAGAGCATTGCGCGGTTCTTGAAGAATTCTGATTAAAGCAGCTTTGTCCAAACCTTCGAGCGTTACAATTACCGGAACACGACCGACAAATTCGGGAATTAAACCGAAACGTAAAAGATCCTCAGGCATAACGTGTGTTAAAATTTCTCCGGTTTCTTTTGCTTCGTGTCCTTCAATATTGGCACCGAAACCTATCGATTTTCTACCAATTCTATTCATGATTGTTTTTTCTAAACCATCAAAAGAACCGCCTAAAATAAACAAAATATTGGTTGTATCAATTTGCAAAAAATCCTGATGCGGATGTTTGCGTCCACCTTGCGGGGGAACATTGGCAATCGTACTTTCAATTATTTTGAGCAAAGATTGCTGAACACCTTCACCGCTGACATCTCTGGTTATCGAGGGATTATCGGAACGGCGCGTAATCTTATCAATTTCATCGATATAAATTATACCTTGTTCGGCTTCTTCGATATCGTAGTCGGCATTCTGAATTAAACGCAACAAAATATTCTCAACATCTTCACCGACATAACCTGCTTCAGTCAAAGCTGTTGCATCAGAAATTGCAAAAGGCACATCCAGAATTTTAGCTAAAGTTTGAGCCAACAAAGTTTTTCCACTCCCGGTAGGTCCCAACATTAAGATATTACTCTTGGAAAGTTCAACATCATCATCCGGATCAATATCCAAAGGCCTGAAAACTCTTTTGTAATGATTATAAACCGAAACTGCGAGGGTCTTTTTCGCTAAATCCTGTCCGATTACATATTTATCTAATTCGTCTTTAATTTCAACCGGACTCAACAAAACTTTTTCTTCATATTCATCTTGTTCAGTTTTACTCGGAAAAAATATTTCATCGCCCAAAATTTCATCACATAATCTGACACATTCATTACAAATAAAAACACCGGGTCCCGCAATTAATCTGCTGACCTGTGTTTCATCTTTGCCACAGAAAGAACATTTTAACGGAGGAAAATGTTCTCCAAATTTGGAATCCTTGTTGAATTTATCATCGAAGTCAGACATTTTTTCTATACCCTGCTCTCCATAACATGGTCTACTATCCCATATTCAACAGCTTCTTCCGCATCAAGCCATCTATCTCGATCAGTATCTATTTCAATCGTTTCAAGCGGTTGACCGGTTCTTTCGGCTAAAATTTGATTAAGACGATTTCTGGTTTTAATAATATGTTCTGCTGTAATCTCAATATCCGAAGCTTGACCTTGTACACCACCTGATGGTTGGTGAATCATTACTTCGGCATTCGGGAGAATGAATCTTTTGCCTTTGGTTCCTGCAGATAGAAGCACAGCACCCATGCTTGCTGCCATACCCATGCAAATTGTTTGAACGTCTGATTTAATATACTGAATTGTATCATAAACCATTAAACCGGAAGATACTTCACCGCCCGGACTATTAATGTAAAATTGAATATCTTTATTCGGATCTTCTGCTTCTAAAAACAATAATTGAGCCATTATCAAACTGGCTGAAGCATGGTCTACTTGATTGCTCAAGATTATAATTCTTTCTTTTAACAATCTGGAAAAAATATCATAAGACCGCTCACCGCGATTAGTTTGCTCGATTACCATTGGTACTAAGTTGTTTTGCATTTCTTTTTGGTTCCTTTCTTGATTGTATCTTTACAATCATTCAATACATTTTTAATGAACCTCTTCAACATCATTAACTACTTTATATTTTATTGTTTATTCTTCTTTATTATCAACATTTTCTTTATTATCTTTTTTATTATCAGCATCTTCTTTATTATCTATAGCATCTTCATTTTTTGCTTCTTCTGTGATATCAGAGTCATCTGAATTATCAGGTTCATCAATAGAATCAGCTTCGGTATCCGATTCGCGGTCATGACTATGGTCGTGACCGCAATCGCAGTCTTCGCCATGTTCGTGGTCGTGAGCATGTTCCGCAACTTCCGGCTCAGGTTCAATATCGGTTGCTTCAGCATATTCGACAATCAAATCCATCGCAAGTTCTTTTTTCAAATCGGAATCCAACATTTCACGTGCAGTATCTGATTCAAAGTTCTTTTTCAGATCTTCAAATTCCATGCCGTACATATCCGCAATTTTTTGTATTTGTTTATCACGATCTTCATCTGTAATTTCAAGATTTTCCGTTTCAAAAATCGCATCAAGAACTAAACCGGTTTTGACTTTTTGTTCAGCAGGTCTATGCAATTGCGCCATGACAGACTGTTGCTCCAGCCCTAACATTTCCAGATATTGCTCCATACTAAAACCTTGCATTTGCATTTGACGTGCCTGATCATCGTACATGCGATGCATTTCTTCATGTATCACAACATGCGGTATGTCAACTTCAGCATTTTTTACTGCCGCATCAACTGCATGACCCTTGAAAGTATCATTAGCATGTTTTTCACTTGATTCAGTCAAACGACTTTTAATGCTTTCACGATACTCTTCTACGGTATCGCAATCTTCGGTAACATCCTTAACAAAATCATCATCCAATTCAGGTAATTCGCGAACTTTAATCTCATGAATTTTTATGGAGAAAATAACATCTTGTCCTGCCAGATCTTCCGCATGATATTTTTCCGGGAATGTTAAATCAATATCAAATTCATCACCAATCTCATGACCGATTAATTTTTCTTCAAAACCGGGAATGAAAGATTTGCTGCCGATAACCAATTCATATTTTTCCGCTTGTCCGCCTTCGAACAATTCACCATCTTTAGAACCCGAATAGTCAATTAGAACCGTATCGCCGTCTTCCACAGCACGATCCGTAACCGGCACCAAACGTGAAACTTGTTCTCTGGCACGTTCAATTTCTTGATCAATCAAATCTTCATCAACTGTTGTATCAGGCTTATAAGCTACTACGCCTTTATAATCACCCAATTTGACTTCCGGTTTAATCGCAAAAGTACAAATAAAAGTCATGCCTTTATCTGAACCGATTTCTTCAATTTGCATGTCAGCTTGTGAAAAAGGTTCAATCTCAAGTTCAGCCAAAGCTTTATCGTAGGCAGGTTGGATTGCAATGTCTATCGCATCATCATAAAGAACTCCTTCACCATAATAATTCGTGACTAATTTCATTGGAGCTTTACCCTTACGGAAACCCGGGATGGTAAATCGTTTCGCATTTTTCCTAAAAGCTTGTTCTAAAGCACTTTTAAAATCTTCTTGCGATACTTCAACCGTTACTTTTACCATACTATTCTCTAAATGTTCTACTTGCGAAGCCATAAACTTCCTCCTGCTATTTATTGGCGTATCCGTTAATAATATATCTTGTCATCAATCTTCACGGAAACACGTATTATGTTATCTTTATTTCTCGATAGAAAAGATTACCATATCACACGATTTTCTGCAATTATCTGAAGACACAGTTCTTGATAATAATTAGTTTTGCAGCTCTATCAGAATTATGTAATTTAAGTTTTATTGTTATCTTTTCAACGCGGTTTGTGGTTTTCTTTAATTTCGGTCAAATCATATGGTGTATTCTGATATGTTTCATTAATCCAGTTGTTAAATAAAATGTATGCATGACTTCTCCAAATAAAAATTGGTTTCTGACTGGGATCATCATTCGGAAAATAATTTTTCGGCATTTGAATTTCATCGCCTCGCTCAAGATCTCTTATATATTCATTGTTTAATGTATTGCGATCATATTCCAAATGACCAAAAATAAAAAGATCACGCAAATCTTTAGTGGATACAATATCCGGACCGTATTCGGGATGTCCGGTTAAAATATCCAACTCTTCAACTTCATGTATTTTTTCATAATCTATTCTGGTATGACGCGATTGCGGCACTTTATAAAACTCATCGAAACCTCTCACCAGAGGATTTGTTTTCATTATTTTTTCGTATTCAAAAATTCCGAAAAATTTCTCCGGCAGCTCAATTTTGTTTATCCCATAATAATAATGGATAGCATATTGTGCACCCCAGCATACAAACATACGAGCAAAAACGTGAGTTTGAGCCCATTCCATAACCTGATCAAGCTCATCAATATAATCGACTTCTTCAAACTCCAAATGTTCAACCGGCGCTCCGGTAATAATTAATCCGTCGAAGAAACGATCTTTAACCTCATCTAAAGTTACATAATATTTTTGCAGATAACTCATTCTGGTATTAACACTTTCATGAGTTGCCGTATACATAAAATCAACTTCTATTTGTAAGGGAGTATTGCCGAGCAAGCGTAAAAGCTGTAATTCAGTTTCTTCCTTTTTTGGCATCAAGTTCAGAATCAAAATTTTAAGCGGACGAATATCTTGAGTCAAAGCACGCGATTTTTCAATCGTATAGACTCTTTCCTCTTCCAATTTTTTAATTACAGGTAAACCTTCAACAATTTGTATTGGCATAAATCCTAAACTCCATTTTAAAATTTACTATAAGCTGTTTACTATAAGCTGTTTAATTTTCTATTAAAACTGCAGTAAAGTCAAAACATTTATTATTTGCTTGTTACTTTAGACAAGTGCGGTCTATTAACTTGAAGGTAAAGGGAATTTAGCAAAACTGCATCGTCATACACAAAAAAGGGAATGTATTGAACCATTCCCTTCCATTTTCGTATTAATAATTGAACTAAAAAGCCTATTAACGTTTGGAGAATTGAGATGCTTTACGAGCTTTCTTAAGACCGTATTTTTTACGTTCTTTTACTCTGGAATCTCTGGTCAAGAAACCGTTTTTCTTAAGGGTTGCTTTATATTCATCTGAATCTGCTTCAACCAATGCTCTTGAGATACCGTGACGTACTGCGCCGGCTTGACCGGAAATTCCGCCGCCGTGAACATTGACTTTAATATCAAATTTATTGCTTGAACCTGTAGCATTCAATGGTTGCATCACAATATAACGCAAAGTTGCGATATCAAAATAATCTTCAAATTCTTTACCGTTAATTTCAATATTGCCTGTACCGGGGTATAGACGAACTCTTGCTATTGCCCGTTTACGACGACCGGTTCCATAATAAAAATCTTGATTTGCCATTTAATCGCTCCTTTCGCTATATTTCCCAAACTTCAGGTTTTTGTGCTTGATTATTATGTTCAGGTCCTGCATAAACTTTTAACTTTTTCAGCATTTGACGACCCAAAGCGTTTTTCGGCAACATACCTTTAACAGCTTGTTTAATTATTCTTTCAGGATGTTTTGCTCTGACTTCATCTAAAGTAACTTCCTTTAGACCACCCGGATAGCCACTATGTCTACGATATACTTTATTTTTTTCTTTATTACCGCTGACTTTGATTTTATCTGCATTAACAACAATTACGTAATCGCCGGTATCTAAAAACGGTGTATATTCAGGTTTATGTTTACCACGCAAAACAGTTGCAATCTCTGTTGCAACACGACCTAAAATTTGGTCTGCAACATCAATTACGTACCACTTACGTTCAATTTCTGATGGTTTCGCAACGTATGTTTTCATGAATTTTCCTCCCAATCGAAATTATATTTAAAATACTATTTTACAAAAAACATGCTTTATGAATATACCTAAGCAATTTTGAGTTGTCAAGCTTTTTGTTAAATACAGCAAGCAACCTTCGTTTTTCAAGTTATTGCTCTGTTTTACTTATGTTTTCTCTCGAGGCAGTTTTTTCCGACTTGGATTTTAGGATTGTATGGATTATCAGCACAATAATTACTAAAAACAACAAAATCCACATTCCTAATAAAAGATACTGCATTTTTTTCTGCCCTAAAAAAGATAAGAAAGAATTGTTTGCCTGAGATGCAGAGTCTTCATTATCAGCATCAGCTGATTGTTCTCGATTCTGTGTGTTTGGATCCGTTTCACCCTTTTGAGCCGCTTGTTCTCCACTGTCTTCTTCTGTAGCATCAGCTTGAGATGGTTCTTCCGAAACAATACCTTTCTCCTGATTCGTATATTCCACTAAAGCAGCAATTTGTTCCTCAGACAATTGCCCCTCTTCGTAAAGCTGAGAAATATGACATAGATCTTGGAAACCGCCAACTTCCTTTGCTATTTGAGGATTATCAGCCAAAAATTGATATGCCTCTTTTTCAGTCGGACAATCAGCTGCTTTAGCACCCTCTTCCAACAAGGTACGTAAGAGAACCGAAACACTGAAAAACTCTCCGGGACGATCGGCTAAACTTCCGTTAAAGATAATTCCGCAAAGATGTCTTCCGTCATATGTATGAACCGTAGCAGATAAACAATTCCCGGCAATATCTGTATTTCCGGTTTTAACACCATCAAAAGTATGTAAATATTCCGAGCTTAAATTAAAATCACCTTGCAACATTAAATAATTGCTGTTTATAGCCATTGTCCATGCTGTATAAGGATTGTAGCTTGTAGGCTCGGAAGCATAGGCTCTGGTCGTTACTAATTTGCGAAAAATATCATGAGTCATCGCTCTTTTGATTATTTTTACCAAGTCACGCGGTGTGAAATGATGATCTTCTAAGCCGAACCCGGCTGCATCAACTAAATGTGTATTCTCACAACCGATACTGGCTGCCAGTTCATTCATCATATTGGCAAAATTTTCTTCTGTGCCTCCATAAGTTTCTGCAAGTGCTCTGGCACATTCGTTTGCCGATAGAACCATCATTAAATATAAAGCATTTTCCGTCGTAGTTTCTTCTCCTGCAACAAAACCTGCTCTGGCAGAAACAGGCGAAGGTAATGCTACGGCATATTCGGAAAAAACAACCGGTTTATTCAAATCAAAATCCGGAGATTCAATAACAGTCAAAGCCGTCATAATTTTAGTCATACTGGCAGGATAGGCTATCTCATCTTCACGATATCCTAGTATAACTTCTTCCGTTTCCAAATCTGCAACAATATAATTCGATGCTGCAACTTGATCCAAAGTGGGATAAACATGTTTTTCTCTACCGCCGGTCGGTGTTGCCACAACTTTGCGTGGGAAAAGCCAAGTTCCGTCGTCAGTAACTACTTTTATTGTTTCATCCGGTTGAATCGAAATCTCAACTTGTCCCGCATTTTCTTCAGCTAAGACAGTTGGCGTAAATAATTGTACACAAAACATCAAAACCAAAATCAAAGTAAATATTTTGCTGATTTCGGGAAATACTCTTATCGATTTTTTCATAAATACCACCAAACAATTTAAAATTTCTGCAATTCTGCAATTTATAATTTAATAATTTAATAATTAGAAAAAACAATTGCTAAAAGACATTCAATTTTAATAAAATTAAATAAACCTATCTTAACTTAGATAGTATAGCATAATTTTTATTGATAACGATTTTTGCTGTAATTAAACAGAACAAATTTCAAGGTTAGAAATAATTGTATTAATTGGAAACATATTATTAGTTTTCATATACATCTGTTCATTTGTTGTATAATTTACGAATAAAAAATCAGAAAGGACAAAAATGCAGATGAACATCAAAAATGTTTATACCATATTTTTCAGTCCTACAGGCAGTACCAAAAAGATAGCTTGTCTTGTTGGAGATGGACTTGCAAACCAATTAGCTGTTTCAAATAACAAGATTGATTTTACTTTACCTCAACAAAGATTGCATAAATATCATTTTACCGAACAAGATTTTGTGATTTTCGCAATGCCGGTTTATGCCGGGCGCATACCAAATAAAATTTTACCCTTTGTTCAGAGCTTGTTTATAGGAGAACATACTCCCGTCGTATTAATTTCAGTATTTGGCAATCGTAACTTTGATGAAGCTTTAATGGAGCTTAAAATCGAATTGGAAAAACAAAATTTTAAAGCTGTAGCGGCTGCTGCAATTGTCAGCCAACATGTTTTTTCCGAGCAAATCGCTAAGAACAGACCGGATCAACAGGATCTGCAAGAAATTCAACAATTTATTAAAGACGTAACTAAACAGATTTTAGAGACAAAACACAAAACTAAAAGCCCGGATTCCAATTCCGAACAAAATTATTCAGGCCAAATGATACTCAATAATCAGAAAACCAAAATCAAATCGAAACCTGCCGATCTTGATTTACCGGGACATAATCCGGTTGGACCTTATTATACACCGCTCGGCATAGATGGTGAGCCGGCCTTTTTTTTAAAAGCCAAACCGAATACTGATCTTAGTTTATGTATTGATTGTAAAGCTTGTGCCGGAGTATGTCCGATGGGTTCTATTGAAATTGATGATGTCAGTTCAATTCCGGGAATTTGTATTAAATGCCAAGCATGCATCAAAATATGTCCCGCAAATGCCAAATTTTTTTCGGATGCTGATTTTATCTCACATGTAAAAATGTTGGAAAAAAATTATTCAGACAGAGCTGATAATCAATTTTTTCTGATTCAATCTTGACCGACCTTCAATAAATCTGCTTGAACACGCTCATTCATCTGTTCGAGATCTAGATTGACAACTTCCGGTGCTTGTTCGTCGGAAAGAGCAGCAAAAGGAATTTCAATACCGGATTCTTCTGATACTTCTTCTAATAATTGATTGTAATTTCTATTTTCTTTCTTATCTTGTTCAAAAATTGCTTCGGCTGAAACTTGAACAGATAATAAGGGACTTTCAGTCACAGGTACAATCATTTTTTTTGTTTTTGATGAATTTTGTTCAAAACGTTCTAATACGGCCAAGGTCAAAGCTGTATATGGATCAAAAAGATAATCTGTCCTTAGATACCAATCCCTGATTTGTTCTACAATTTGATTATTGCCTGCATAGCCGGACTGAACCAAATCAGATATTTTTTGCTTAATTTCAGGCACTAAATTAATCCGCTCAGATTTAAATAATTCATTCATTATTTGATACGTAATTTGACAATCGTGCTCTGTTACCTCGAATAAAATACGTTCCAAATTAGGTATATAGATTTGGTCAAGAGCCGGTGTAATCGTACGTGAAAATCTACGTTTCAGTTTATATTTCCCCTGACGCAGAAAATCATCAATTGCCCGATTATTATTAGAAGCTGCAATCAAGTCCGAAATCGGTAAACCCATGCTTTGTAAAAGTTGACCTGCATATAAAAAATCAAGATTCATATTGGGGAAGGCAAAACCAAAATCTTCTCTTTCATCAATTAATTCTTGATTCAATAAATCAAGATAAGCTGATAATAATATTATGATCAGTGCTAAATGATGCGTAAAAGACAAACTTCCCACTGCAGCAACAAATTTATTTTGCTCCTTAAGTCCTAAACGTAATTTTTCCTGATAAAACAGATTTTGTGTAAAATATTCCACATCCTGAACTCTACCGTTTGCCGTATATAACTTTAAAGGTAAGCAATCTTGAGATTGAACAACAACATTATGGATATGTTGGATTTCTTTAAGGATATAATTATTAGTCGCTTTATTATCAGTAATTAAAACAGGTTGCCATGCTGAATTATTAAGGTGTAGTGCAACCAAGCTTTTAATACTTTGTAGCGATTCCCCGGCAACTATAAACCATTGCTCATTTTCTTTAAGCACAGTTTGCAGACAAGCTAAACTGAATGCATGAGTTAAGTCCGTATAGCAACTAGTTTGTCCACGCTCCATAAACAAAAATAAAGGGTTTGTTACATACGGATTGAGCGGCTTTACTTGGTAAAGCAACTCTGATTGAAAGTTTGCTGCATTAAATGCTGTTTGACATATTTGATTAATTTGTATTTCAGACAGTTCAGGAGCGAATAATCCCAGTATTCGAATAGCTCTATCTTGAATAGAGAGTGGTTTAAGTTGATTCAGGAATTTTTGATCAAGCTGAGGCAACTCGCAAGGTACAAAAAGACCTCCATGCATTGGTACACTTTCACGCAGCATTTGAGAAAATGTGTATTTTCTACTCGCTTGGATTGTTGATTGATATTGCATTTTATTCTTCCGTTTCTCCGGTTTCGATCGCAGATTCTTGCGTCGTTTCTTCTGCTGACTCTATCGCAGTATCCTCTGCAGATTCTTGTATTGTATTTTGATCTGATTCTTGATTTGTTATATCAGAAGTATCTTGGTCAGTTGGGTCAGTTAGATCAGCTTTATCTGTTTTTCCGGTTGCATTATCCGACTCGGCGGTAGAATATTTCTTTTGATAGTCTGTCAATAATAATTCGATTTCCGTTTGACCTTGTTCAGCTCTGAATTCCATTTCCTGTTCCAACCATTGCAAACGCTTATAAGATTGATCATATTCAGTACGAGAACTTAAAATAATCGGTCGAATACCAAAATAAAAAATCAAAAAAACGATTCCCCCAATTGCAATTACAATTGCAGCAAACTTTAAATTCGCTCTCCGATTTTCTAAAGCTAACTCTCCGGATAAATCTGCCGGATCTTCATTGCCTAATCGACGATTGATTAAAGCTATTTCTTCTTGATTGGCACCCGGAACATGTTTTTTACGTGGTGCTTTTTCTAAAATATCAGCAATTGAAATTTCTTTCTTAACTGAACTAAATGCAGTATTGCGTTTTTTCAGCAAATTTTCTTGATGTTCAAGCAAATTTATTTCATGAGCAACAAGTTTCATCTGCTGTTGCAACAAATCAGCTTGATCTTGATCAATATCTAACAGGGCAACCTTTTTGAAATAATCATTCGCTTGTTTAAAATCTTTTTGTGCAGCCATGACGGTGCCATAAAGATGTGAAGCATATGAGAACATGGGAAAATCATCAGCTACCGTTTTCAGCAATGAAATCGCTTGCGCCTGCTTACCGGATTTCAGCAAATCCAAAGCGTGATTGTAGGTTTTCAGAGCTTGTTCCAATTCTCGCGGTGTCGCAAATAACCCTACCTGATCGGCTGTTAATTTTTCAAAAAACTGATATTGTTTTTGCCAATTCAATTATCTAATCCCTCCAACAAATCAAGCAAATATGGTCTGACTTCGCCTATTAAATAAATCGAACCAAATGTTACCAGGGGTAAACGTTTTTTGTATGCTAATTCATAAGCAAATTCAGTTGCCATTTTTCTGTCAGATGTAAACCAAATTTGTTTATCATTATACAGAGGAATATCTTTCGATTCCAGCTCAGTCAATTCCTTAATTTCATATTGGTTCCTTGAATCTTCTCGAGAATTATTACGTGAATTCTCCCGATTGTAGTATTTTGCAAATTCTAACGCTAAGCTCTTTGCCTGAAGAGCACGTGGGAAATCCGGACAAGTACAAATAATTTCAACAATATCATAAAGCTTGGAACTGCAAATAATCTCCAGCATTGCTTTATAATCTTTATCGTGTAAAACGCCCATTAAAATTACTAACTTACGACCTTTGAGGAATTTTTCCAAATGTTGATTTAAACCGTAAACTCCTTGTTGATTATGAGCTCCGTCAATCAAAATAAAAGGCGACTGTGAAATACATTCCAAACGTCCCGCCCATTTTGCTAAAGAAATCCCACTCTGAATCAATTTTTCATCTTTAATAATTAAACGACATGCTTCGATCGCCAAAGCTGCATTTTGGGCTTGATAGTCACCACTTAATTGGATATGAAAGGGTTCGGACGCTTTATAGCTAAAAGTTTGACCTGTTAAATAAGACGATTGATATTCAATATCCGACCTGCTGACTATTGACAACGGTGCATCGATTTTGGCAGCTTGCTCTGTTAATGTTTGTTTGACAATAGATGCATCCGCTTCCGACAGTTCCGTATCAAAAGGATTATACACAAAAACAGGTACATTCGGTCGCATAATTCCGGCTTTTTCCGAGGCTATTTGTGATATCTTACTGCCTAATCTACCTGTATGTTCATAACTCAAGGCTGAAATAATCGTTGCAATTGGTTTTTCAACAACATTAGTAGAATCAAGCCTGCCGCCCATACCTGTTTCCAAGATAACTAAATCACAATTCATTTCTGCAAAATATACAAAGGCAGCAGCAGTAATCATTTCAAATTCGGTTGGCCTGTCAAAACCTTTGACACTCATTATTTCTATTTCATAAGCGATTAACATTAAAGTTTTCGCGAAATCGTCATCACTGATTTCTGATGACCGTGGATCTTTGTATAAGTTTTGAATTCCTTCATGTCCATCAATAATTCGAATCCGTTCGTTGAAATTTGTTAAATGCGGCGAAGTAAAAAGACCTGTACGTAAACCTGAATTTGCTGCAATATAAGCACACATGGAACTGATTGAACCTTTGCCGTTAGTGCCTGCAATGTGAATTACCTGACAAGCATTTTGCGGGTTTCCCAAGCGTTTTAATAATTCTTCAATTCTTTCTAAACCGGGTCTGATCCCTAATTTTCTGGCTTCAGCCAAATATTCAAGTGATTTTTCTAAAGACCAATATATACCTTCAATTTTTCTACTCTTATATCTTTTTTTACATACTTTTACGGTCATTACTTTAATTCCTTTTTTCATTGTTTTTTCCGAATACCAGATACTTACTAACGAAATAATTTCCTAAAACTACAAAAACTGAACCCAAGACTTTTACGATTTGTAATTCATAACCGAAGATGTATATTCTCGGATCAAAACCGATTACAGTCAGCAAAAGTTCCATTAAACCATGCTCAAAAATAAAAGAAATCAAAAATCTTGTGGCAAAAAACTTGAATATTTCCGGAAAAATACTTTGTTCAGATCGAAAAACAAAAATTCGGTTCAAAAGATACGCAACCAAAATTGAAAAACCGATTGAAATAAAATTTGAAATTCGCCAACTAGGAAATTTAACCAAATTTTCTAATAGAAAATAGGTTATCCAATTTGTTAACGTAACAATTATTCCACTGATTAAATATAAAATAAATTCACGTCGACGGAATTTCTCCACTGCCGTTTTATTCATTAAGAACAGATAGCCTTCCTACCTTAGTCTAAGATTATTTTTGATAATTAAAAATATCAGAGTTCCTAAGGATCCTACTGCTGTGATAGCCAAGCCGCCCATCATCAGTTTATTATGAAGATTTAATTCATTACCTGTCAATTTGAAAGCGTGTTCTTGTTTAGCTTGTTTCTGTTCTTTTGTATTAATTGTATTAATTTCAGTATTTTGACTATTTTCTACAATTTGCTGTACAGTTGTAGGAACCAGTTTTACAGTTGTAGCACTCGTCGTCGGTTCAGTTTTAGTAGTAATCACTTGATCTTGTTCAGTTGTAGTTTGAGTATTGTTTTGGATGACTTCTTCGGTTTCACCTGAAGTGATTGCAACCAAAGCAATTGTCGGGATAGTTTCCATAGATTGAACTGCAGTCATGCTCATCGCAGGCTCGGTAATCGGAGCAGTTGTTGTTTCCGTGACAACGGGGGCTGCTAAAGTAGAAACAATTTTTATTTCATCTTGTGTTGTATCGGCAGTTTGAATTGCCAAAATATCCGAACTTGTTGTATTAGTTTCTTTGTTTTCATTGTCTGACGGATTATTCATAACGTTATCCGAATTATCAGATCTGTCCGGTTGGGAAGTCTCCATCGGTTTTTCTGATTCAGTTGACTCGATCAGTTCAATCAATTGAATTGTCTCAATTGGTTCACTTGGCTCAGTCGATTCACTTGGCTCAGTTGATTCGCTCGGCTCGGTGGATTCGCTTGGCTCAGTTGATTCACTCGGTTCAGTGGATTCGCTTGGCTCAGTTGATTCACTCGGCTCAGTTGATTCGCTCGATTCAACTGATTCGCTCGGTTCAGGTTCTTCCGGTTGTAAATGATCTGTTTCTGTCGGTTGTTGTGGCGGATCCGGATCCGGTTTTTCAGGAATTTCCACTCCCGGATCAACCGAATCTCCGGGTTCAGGGTTGAGAATGTTCACCCCTAAATCCTTTCCACTAACCGGCAGATTTTGAACGTTTTCATCAATACCACCATAACCTATTTTCGAGTTTTCTAATTTAAAAGTTGCTTGTCCGGCTGCCGAATCTTTTAATTTAAAAGTAATTGAAGTAATAATCTCATCGCTATATGCATTATTCGGTGCAAAAGGTAATGTGGAGATTCTGAAAATATCCGTTCTTCCCTCTTTGAGATAAACCGGCATTACACTTTCTTGGAATAAAGTTGCTCCAACAATTTCAAAACGTTCAGGATCATACACTATATCAAATTGACCTGATGTAACCGCAATACCACTATGATTGACAATTGAAACTGTTATATTTTCACCGGGAGTCACATTTTCCGCCGATATAACAAATTCTGCACTCGCAGCATAAACCGGACGGATCGTCAAAACTCCGAGATACAATAAACTTATTAATAATAAAAATAACCGTTTTATATATTTGTTCATATTTACTCCTTGTACTACTCGGATAACGGTTCTAAATATTGAGAAACTTTTATGTAACCAAATACAGAACGGTAAATCTGATCTGCATCTAAAATGTCCACTTCCGAATCTTGCAAAACATTTGCAGCAAGCAGCTGCACATCATTCAAATTCAAATAACCTGTGATGTATCGATAAATTGAATCTACATCTAAAATATCAACATCACCGTCACAATTCACATCTCCCAATACGACAAAGGTATATTTTCCTACCACATTATCATTTTGTTTTTGCAATAATTTATACCCGGTAGCAATTGAACCTTGAGTTACTTCCTGATCGGACAAATCCACTATGCTCAACGAATATTGGTCTGTAGTCGTAATATTACTCAAGGCATTTTCTACCAAATTTAAATTTTGTGCAGGATCTAAACCGTAAATGTTGCCATCCTGTTGGATTTGATAGACCGTACTCTCAACTCGCGGAACTTCCGCCATTGTTTCGCCATGGTAATTAATAATTATTTCGTAATTACGAATTTCACCGTTAGTTGCAGTAACCGTAATTAAAATCGGATTTTTACCTTCTTTTAAAAAATAAGATCCTCGACCGGTAACTCCGGCATAAGGATTGTATGGGATTGCATCTATTGTAATTTCAGAATTCGGTGCATCTACTTCCAACTGATATGAATAGGTAGAACTTTGAAAACCCGGTAATAATGCACCGTCAATTGAGATTGAACGCAACCAGTTATTCGGGGTACCCGAACCTCCGGTCGGGTAAGGTATGGGTAAATCAGGAATCGAAGTAAAAATCGGAATTAAAAATTCCTTCGGTTCAGTAAGACTGCCTTCTCTTGCATAAGCATTATAAATTGTGCGTGATTCACTTTGCGGGGCAAATACATTGGCCATATATTGATGCCAATAATCAGGACCATGTCTTAAGTCGAATTTTTGAAAATACAGAGTGTTTTGCAAATTGTTGATATAATCATTACCTAAAAAGATAGCTCCTCCTTTAATTGATCTTTCAGGTGTATTCCAAGGAATCAGAATTCGCTCATTAACGGCAGGATATTTTGGGTAACCGTCTCGAGCGAATTTTAAACCTTCGTAGATCGGATCGGCGCCATAAGCAGCTATATTATAGAAATTGTAATAACCTTCAACTCCGGGATAAGTACCGCTTGAAGAACCGGAACCGTTAGGTGAAACTTCTTGGATGACCCTGGCTATCAAATGATAAGGAGATACTGCTGAAGTCACTGCTGCATTATAGAAAATATTGGCATATTCATCGGAATCCATAAATGTTCCTGCCAGTTGATTGCGAATACCTTGCCAATTTTGAACATCCGGATTATAGCTCAAACTTTCAAATTGAAAGATATGCTGTTCATCTAAAAAATTTCTCGGATCAAGTTGATGAGCAATTATTTCTTTGCTCGCGGCAACCCAACCATATTCTTTCTGAATCCATTCATTAGTTTCCTTATTAAAATCCGCAGATGAGGTTGACTTTAAAGCATCTTCTGATGTAGCAGGAACAAAATTAATTGAACTGTCAGGTTTATATTGTCCATTAACTGCAGAGTCAAAATCAACATTTAATTTAATCGGTTTAAAAATCCAATTCGGATATTTTTCATGTAATTTATGTAGTCCGGCTCGATAAGAATAAGGAAAACCCTGCTCTTCAAGATAGTTTTCAAAATCCTGATCATTTGCCGTCGGAGGTAAATCAATATCCCAAGGTGCAAATTCAACATATTGAGCAGAAACATAACCATCCTGATTTTTGAAGTCGATTCTATACCAATTTGTATCGCCGTTAATCGCTTGACCTTCAGTCTGTTCTAAAAGAAGAATCTCTTGCCCGGTAGGAATTGAACCAATCGCATTTTGCGATAAATCCGGAGTTTTTCTGATATTAAGGCTGGGCACAGCAATAACCTTCGCTTCAATCGGAAAATTTAATTCGGCTACAGTTTCTCGATTCAGAAGCAAAGTGAAAGGAATTATGCTTAACAAAAAGACAACAATAATAATTGTACTGATATTTTTGGCACGTTCTCTATCCATCAGCTACTCCAAACAGTTGTTCTTATAAAAATTATTTTAACATGTTGAAAAGCTCTTAATAACAGGATAATCGGTACGTGATACAGATTTATTATGTCTGTAAACTGGTTGCAATAATAGTCAAAATCAGAGATTGTTTTGTAATAAAATATTCATTTCAATAGATAAACCGTCTGATCTCATGTGCTGATAAAAATTCAAAAACTAAGGCTCATTACCTATGAATCGCAAACTCGGGCTTACGCCCTCGAACATGCGATTCACTAACGTTAATTTCGCCAAGTTTTTTAGAATTTTTCCAGCAATCTCTCGCTCAGACGGTTTATTATTGAAAAAACTTTTATCTCAAATATGTCTTATAGAAATATGAAATTCAATATTGAATTTATTCGGATTGCATTCCTTGCAATTGATCCAGATTTAGCTGATAAGCCGGCAAAACATTCTTAATAAACCATTGTAATTCCGGCGAACTGTCCTTAAGCAACTTTGCTTTAGTTGCTTCTGCTGCATCTGCAAATTCGGTATTACCTTGTTTTATTTCAATAATACATTTAATATATGCCGCTAACCGATCCGCTTGCTTAAGCATTTTTTGCAGATATTTCCTTTCGGAAATTCCCTTATCTTCAATAATTTCAGAAATTTCTATATCAGCAGAATTTGATTGATTTATAGAATATTCATTACTTGCAGAAATCTCGTTTTCGTTCGAATTAGAATTTTTCGATAAAATATTTACATCACAAGGAAAATATTCAGCATATTGTTGTTGCAGCTTTTCAGGCAGCATATTTAGTAAATGTGTAATTGCATAATTTTCGACATTGGAGTATTGAGAACGCATTTGCGAATTAAAATATTTGACCGGTGTAGGCAAATCACCTGTAATGATTTCACTTGCATCATGGTAAAGAGCATACAAAACAACCTGGCCTGAATTCAGTTGTGGCTGTTCTTCCGGAAAATAGACTTGGCGTATTTCACACAAAGCATGAGAAAGTAATGCAACATCAAAAGTGTGTTCTTTTAAATTTTCTTTTTCCGTATTACGCATCAAGCCCCAGCGCTCAATATATTTCATTCTGTACAACATTGCGAAGAATGTTACGGGATAATCATCTTTCACATTATCACCTCAAATTAACCTTTTAAAATCTTGAAATATTACCTTTTAATATTATTTTGATCGAGATAGATTTCTCGATTTTGTTCTTATGTTAAATTTACAAAATCTAATTTTATTTACCTTAGAGCTTAGATTTGAAAAATTTGATTAAAGCAGGTTTGAGCAAAATGATCGGTCATTCCTGCTATATAGTCTGTAACTTTACGAATTATCTCAGCTTTCGGTTCAGGATGTTTTTCAAGATATTCTTTGAAATTACGAAACATCATGTTGTATTCCGACTCTTTTGCCAATTGGTCCGGCTTGTGTGCATATTCGAGAAAAATTTCAAATAAGCCTCGTACTATATTGCGCACGGTAAAATCATAACGCTGAATCCGATCCGAACGATAAATATAGCGCATATTGTTATTCAGAAGTTCTTCCATTGCCTGTCCCTTAGCTTGTGACATTATGACAGCATCATGACCGTAACTATGCTCAATGATATCCTCAACCAGCGTATTAATGATTTCGCCATTCGTTGTGCCAAGTTCGGTTTTGATAGCTACCGGCAAAGCATTAAAACTCATCAGACCTGCTCTTGCTCCGTCTTCAATATCACGTCCTACATATGCGACTTTGTCAGCCATTCGCACTACACAACCTTCTAAAGTTGCCGGAGGTTTATGTTTTTGAGCTCCGGGAATTAATTCTGATTCTGTTTTTTCCCGATTTGGTTTTAATTCATACTCGTTATATTTTTCCCCGCAATGTGAAACGATACCGTCTCGAACTTCAAAGGTTAAATTAAGCCCGTTTTGATTTGGTTTGCGCTGGGCTAAAACATCAACCACACGCAAGCTATGTAATTCATGTTGAAAACTGAAATCCGCATTGTATTTATCTAAACATGCTTGCAATTCTTTTTCACCCGTATGGCCGAAAGGAGTATGACCGATATCATGACCTAAGGCAATTGCTTCAATCAAATCAACATTCAGATTTAACGCTTTGCCAATAGTTGATGCAATATATTTCACATATAAAACATGCTCCATTCGCGTACAGATATGATCATTACGAGGATTAAAGAAAACTTGGGTCTTTTGCCTTAAACGTCTGAAATCAACCGAGTACAAAATTCGACCAACATCGCGTTCAAAAGGACTTCTGATCCGACAATCTGCTTCCTGCCTTTGACGTCCTCGCGTGTTAAGACTGGCCGTAGCATATTTGCTCAAGTGAGCCAATTCTCTCTGTTGTTTAAGTTTGCGCGGAATAATCTGCATATGCTTTCTCCGTTACGATTCATCAATTTTTTTGAGAGGTGCCGAACTTGCCATCATGCGTTTTACCTGACCATTAAAATTCAGAGTCAAGATAGCATCACTAGCTACATAATCTATCTTCTCAATTATACCTGTACCGAACTTTTTATGCTTAAAAGATTGTCCGATTGAAATATTATTTAAATCCAGTTTATTATGCTTATTAAAATTTGCTTGTTGCTTATCTCTTAAACCGAACGAACCCAAAATTTTGGATTTTCTGCCCGGGCTATGATTCGAATAGTAGGTTTTATCAGGAATCGATGTACCGGAATAGTTGCCTCTACCTCTAAAAACTCGTAAATCGGAATCATTGCTACTGAAATTTCTCGTCTCGTAATTCCTGTCGAAACTTCGCATGCCGGGATTACTGTCAATATTGGTTTGCCTGCTGCCGCCTATTTCTCTAATATATTCATCCGGAATTTCAGACATAAAACGGGAAACTAAATTATATTTAGTCTGACCGTATAGTAAACGAGATCTGGTAGCTGTCATATGTAAATATCGCCTGGCTCTGGTAATTCCAACATAGGCCAAACGACGCTCTTCTTCCATTTGTTCAGGTGTTTCAAACGAACGATAGCCCGGAAACAATCCTTCTTCCATACCGATTAAAAACACAGCATCAAATTCCAGACCTTTTGCACTATGAATAGCCATCAAACGTACGGTGTTTTCTGCTTCATCCTGATCTAAATCAGAAAACAAAGCTGTCTGCTCCAAAAATCCTTCTGTCAATGAATATAGACTTAAGTCCTGACGATAAATGTCGAGATTATCTTGAGCTAATCGGGGAACTGCTGCTTGATCAAAATCATCATCCACTAATTTGAATTGTTCAATTTCATGTTTGATTCTTTCATTAAATTCAATTGTATCAGACAGAATTTCCTGTAAATTTTCGATTCTGCTAATAGCTTGTTTCTGGCCTCCTTCTTTTTGCTCAACTAATTCCTGTAACAAACCACTTTTTTCTTGTATAGTCCGAGCAAATTCCGGAAAAGAAATTTGATTATCAAACATTATTGTACGTAATTCGGCAATAATCCGAACAAATTGCTGGATATTATTGGCAGTACGTGATAATTCCGGAAATTTATCGGCGTTTGCAAGTACTTGCATCAAAGATAAATTCTCTCTGTGGGCAATATTACGTGAACGCTCTATTGTTAAATCACCGATACCTCTGCGTGGCACATTAATTATCCGAGCAATCGCCAATTCATCATTATCTGAAAATATCACACGCAGATAAGCTAAAAAATCTCGGATTTCTTTACGATCATAAAAGCGCAAACCACCATAAATGTTATATTTAATACCTTGTTCTCTTAAAGCAAATTCCAAATTTCTGGAAAGTGCATTCACACGATACAGTATTCCGATATTACCTGCCAAGATCGGGTCTTTTCTCCGATTGGTTAAGCGTCTGATCTCTGTTGCCACATAACGAGCCTCTTCATATTGATTTTTTGCCAAATAAAAGATAATCGGATCTCCTTCAACTTTTTCTGTCCAGAGACGCTTTTGCTTACGACCTGCATTTTGTTTAATAACTGAATTCGCAGCAGCAAGAATCATCTGAGTCGAGCGGTAATTTTGTTCCAATTTAATGACTTTGCTATCTTTAAAATCTTTTTCAAAATTAAGAATGTTTTCTATATTAGCACCACGAAAACTATAGATCGATTGATCATCATCACCTACCACACAAATATTTTTATATTTGCCGGATAATAATTTCACCAATAAATACTGCACATGATTTGTATCTTGATATTCATCAACCAAAATATGTTTGAATCTCGTCTGATAAGCATCCAGAACATCCGGATTCTGCTGCAGCAGTTCTACCGCATAAACCAAAATATCGTCAAAATCCATGCTGTTACCACGTTTCAAAGCTACTTGATATCGCCTATAGATTTCGACAATTTGCTTGCGCAGCTTATCATAACCGGATTCCCGTTCCAGTTCCTGCCAAGTCTGCATACGATTTTTAGCTTTACTTATTCGATTTTGTACATAGCGTACATTCAAAAGATCATCGTTAATATTTAACTCAGTCATGATTTCTTTAATCACACGTTGTTGATCATCAGTATTTAAAATCGTAAAATTTGCTTCAAAACCGATGCGATCCGCATGTTGACGAAGTATACGCAACATCATCGCATGGAAAGTACCGATCCAAATTCCTCGGCTCTTAAAACCTAATAATTGCTCGACTCGTTCCTTCATTTCGTTGGCAGCTTTATTAGTAAAAGTAATTGCCAGTATTTCACTTGGCCAAATATTGCAAAACTTAACCAGATAAGCGATACGATAGGTAATCACTCTGGTTTTTCCCGAACCTGCCCCTGCCAAAATCAATAAAGGTCCGTTTTTATGTAAAACTGCCTCTTTTTGAATCGGATTTAAATCGTCCGTAAATAATTCTTCCAATTCAGCCTTGTTTAATATTTTCGATTGAATTTCCGACTTGTTCATATACACTCCAAGCAAAAAGTTTCCTTCTTATTCTAGCATACTGACATAAACAAAATCGCCTCAGCGGAGGCGATTTTAAATGAAATAAAATAATCTGATATTTAATCTATATTAATTTATTTTAAACTATATTGATTCATATTAGTATTCAAAATTAATTAACATTAGTATTCAAACTCTATCCAACCGTAATCCGCATCATCATGTCTTTTATAGACAAGATTTACCATGCCGGTATCCACATTGAGGAAAGCAAAAAAGTCATGACCTAACATTTCCATTTGTAGAGTTGCTTCATCCGGATCCATAGGTAAAATTTGGAAAGATTTACGCCGCGAGATACTCGAATGTTCTTCATTTTGAATATCGGATTCAAATGCTTCCTCAGTTAAATATTGTTTCATATAACCGAATTGTTTACGCTGCCTTTTGATTCTGCTTTTATGCTTGCGGATTTGACCTTCCATAATATCTACCGCAACTTGCATAGCCGAAAGTGCATCCGGTGCAACAGCTTCTGCCCGATAATAATGACGATCAATATTCAAAGTAATCTCTACTTTTAGTTGTTCTTGAACAGGCTGTAATTTGACTTCAGCAGTTGTTCTGTCATCAAAATAGCGATGAAATTTATCCAATCTGCTTTTTATCATGTTTTCTAAATGATCCGTAATTTTTACACCTTGTCCTACTATATTGATTTTCATTTTATGTACTCCCTTCCGCATTCTGCTCACGCAGAATAAAGTTTTTATTACTTGCAGATGTCTTAATAGATCTAATATGTATATTATATACAAAAATAAAGCGCTTTGGAAGAGATTAATATAGCTAGATACCTAAAAATGAATTATAAGTAGAACTATAAAAACGGATTATAAGTAGAACTAAATTAAGTTCATTTAAAAACTCGCCATCAGTTCATCAGTTATCAAAATTTAAATCATATAAGCCACATAAAGTTGGATCACAGGACAAGCATCCGCCTGAACAACTGTTCATAATTTCTTCCTCACCGGGAAAATGATGATGCTCTATTTTACTTGCCTCCTCAACCAATCTATCAAAGCTTATCGTTTCCAGGCTTTCGAACCACACCGCAAATTCTTTTTTGGTTGGCAAGGATGAACATTTTACAAATTCATCATTTAAAACAGTAATCGGGAAAGCATCATCACCTATTTCAGATAATTTTTCGTAAATTACAGAATCTGTCAAAAATCTGCCGGGCGAATCTTGAAAACTTATCATCTCAAAAGGAATACCGTCACGCTTCGCTATGGCAGCATAATCAAGATAATCTTCATAAGACTCTTTTTCTTCCTGAGGAATTAAAAAAGGCACTGTATAATAAATCATTAATTTACGCATAAAATCACCCTTGACAATTTGTTTTTAACAAAACTTGATTAAATTTATTAATCTGATTAATGATCTGATTAATGATAATTTACAGCATTTTTCATAAAACAACCGTAACCAGTAATACAAGGATGAATTTATAACAATACAAAGCTTTTAAATAACGCCTTTAATGCTATGTTGTTCCAATAAATGAAAAAATGAATTAGTATCAAATTTATTTTGAAAAAATTTGAAAGAAGCAAATAATAAACTCTTTTCTCTTTTATATTTGTCATCAAATATCAGAGGACATTCCTGCTCCAAATAAAGCTTGATGTCATTTACGTCGGATAATTTACAGCTATTTGCTAAAACAACTAAACCTATTGCTACACCACCTAACACAAAATCAGCTTTTACCTTGTTTTCCAAACACATTTGTAGAGCGCCTAAAAATCGATCTCCCGCTTTAAGTTTACGCTGTGGATCTCTACCTACTCTTTCACAAGTATCATTAAGTGTTCTATTTGCAAATCTAAAAATTAAATCATCAACATGATCCAAAATAGGTAAAATAGATTTTTCATATTGCAATGATAATGCAATGGCTACCTCAAGCATAGCTGTTCTTACATAATATCTTATCTCATTATTTTGTATTGCTTGCCAAATATATTCATATCCGAAATAATTGGCCAAATAGGCCGTCAAGCAATGTCCAAAATTATGTATATACAGTTTTCTATCTGAATAATAATTAAAATCTACACTCTTATCCCATATTAAATTTTGTATTTTCGGCATGCCCGTTTTGGCTGCAAAACCGTCATACGGTAAAAATTTATATGGCTCTACTTTAATTACAGCAGGATGAATTTTTTTATCTTCTTCCGTAGCCAGAGGTATCATACGACCAATGGCTGTTGCAAGAAGACCTACCTTTTGTAGAAAAACAGAATGTAAATCCGGCTCAATATATTGAAGTAACAATTGTTGCATATATTGATCAACATTATGTAAGTTTTCACACAATAGGATATTGATTGCTTTGCCTGTAGTGTTAATTCTATGTAAGATAGCTTTAGCTAATAAGGGTGCAATATTAGAAAGTGCATTTACACCCAGTGAAGTAATAATTAAATTTGCATTTGCTATTTCTCTGATTACTGATGATTCATTTTGAGAATTAATGGCTCTTACATTTCTAATCCACTTTAATTTCTTCTTGTCGTTAGAAACCGTAATATGTGGATATGAATTATCTAAATTAATTCCATCAATGATATTTTCATCAATATCAATAAAGCATATTTCAAAATTAGCATCAGAAAGCAGTTCCCCTATAAAACCTCTCCCAACACTTCCAGCACCGATAATTACCCCTTTCATTTTGTTTGCCTCTTTAACTATTAATTGAAACCTTCCCATTGCTCTTTTTCCATGCTGTTATAAAATTTCCAAATTTCCTTTTCGGATTTTATGCCTTCAGTAGGACCGGATTCAATAAGTGATGCATTTGATGTACCAATTGCTAGTTTTAGAGATTTTTCAATATCATATCCTTTCCAAGCACCATATAATGCACCTGCTAAAAAAGCATCACCGGCACCAGTTGTGCCTTTTATGTCTTCTGGCGGAATATTTAAGGAAGCTTCCGCGAAAAAATTACCGTTATTGTCTAGTCCAATTCCTCCTTCACGAGCATGAATAATTACCCAATCCTGAACACCGAGCTCAAATAATTCTTCACATACTTTTTTACATTCTTCTACTTTTAAATTGCCACTAATATCGCGAACACTTCTTTTAACTGTTCTCGCCGCCTCTTCTTCATTTATAATGCAAAAATTCGTATATTTTATGGCAGGAGGAACTATTGTTGAAAATCTATCTGATTGTTCTGTAACAACATCAATGGATGTTCTTAAACCGGCCATCTGAGCTTCATATAAAACTCTAGCCATTTTTGTACCATATTGGGAATCTGAAACATCCAATCGGTCAAGTAATAAAATATATCCGATATGTAAAATATCAGAGTCAATAGCATCAAAATCAAAATGCTCCGGTCCAAGTTCTGCATTCGTACCGGCATAAGAAAAAAAAGTACGTGTATTATTTGTCATGTCTAATATTACATCAGTATAAGATGTATCAGACTGTCCAAAAATAATTTGACTACAATCAAGATTAGGATATTTCTGCATTGTGGTTAAAATTTCATGACCATCAGCATCATCACCAATTATACCTAGAGCATTCACCTGTAAATCCTGATCTAATTTTGCTAATGCAATTCCGGAATTACATACAGCTCCACCTAATGTATTATAGGACTTGTTAATTTTTACCAAAGAAGAATGCTCAGGATAAAAGTCAACTTCTCTATTATGATCTACAAGTAAATTACCTGCTACAGTGATTCCTTTTTTCACACAAAACACTCCTTTAAAACATTGATAATTTATCTATGATAAATTTTTCACATAGAAATACATGCTTAATTAAGCATACTTAATGCAGCCATCACTTATGGTTCTTTGCTTTTAAGATTTTAAATCATTGCTAATTTATTTTTTGAGATTTATATAAACCTAATAGGGCAGTAAATTCTTTGCACTGTGACGCTGATATACATTATATGGTCTGAAACCTTCTGCATAAGGGACTCCACATTGATATCCTCTATATTTTGAACATGTTTTTACCATATCCAAGAAATCAATTTTGTCATGATCCAACATCCACTTTACTTGGGATTCATGCATAGCTAAAGCTTGTAACTTTAAATCAATTTGCTCAGTAATATCCACATAATGAGTCGGCTCAAAATCAACGCCAGCTAATGTATCCATAAAAAATGTAGGTATAAAGCTTTTATATACTGATTCATTTATCGATCTATGCGGAAGACCAGATAAGAAAGCAGCATTTGTTGCCAATCTGCTAGTTTCAACATGGTCTTGCATGTAATCACGATCATTATGGGTTATTATGACATCAGGTCTGGTAATTCTTATGACATCCGCTAAATCATCTAATATAGATTGATCATGCGAATCAACTTGCATATCAGAAACTCCAAGATTATAAACTTCTTCAACTCCAATTAATTTACCCGCATCAACAGCTTCTTGCGCTCGAATCACAGCTAATCTTTCAGGTAAAATTTCAACATGTCCTTGATCACCGTTTGCTACATGACAAACAAAAACACTGGCACCTTGTTCTACATATTTACGTAACGTTCCAAAACAAGCTATTTCTAAATCATCCGGATGGCAACCGATAGCTAAAACTCTCATAATCTAGACCTTTCTAAATATTTTTTAATTCTTGTGTTATAGATTCGACAAACATATTGATGCCAATATATGTAGCGCCCAGAAGACCGCTATGTTCTTTAATTGAAGAATATTTAATCTCAGGTGCAAAAAAACAATTCTTATCTACATATTTTTGTAAATCAGCGAGAAAATCATTTCCAAAATCTACTATGTCCCCACCAAGTATAATAATCGGCAAGTCGATAACAGCCGTGAAATTAATAATTAAGTTGCCTAAAACAATAATATATTTAGATAAAGAATTATTCACTATATGATCTTTTTGATAAAATTCACCAAGCAATTCAGGAGTTACTGTTTTATTGTTTTCATGACATAAAATAAACAATGGACTATTAAAATTCTTTTCTATCAACACAGAGATTTTTTTACACAACTTATCAACAGTTATTTCGTTCTCTAACCTGCTTTCTCCACGGGAAGCATCTTTCATCATTGAAGTAACAGAAAAACCTATTTCTCCAGCAGCTCCATTAGATCCCTCAAACAATTTACCATTAATTACAATTCCCGCTTTTACACCTACGTCAAATCTAAAAAAAGCAAAATTTTCTTCAGCAACTGCTATACCATATTTCAACTCACCAATCGTTGACGTATTGACATCATTTTTCACAACCACATCACAAGGAAATCTTGCCTGCAAGTGTAATTTTAATGGTTGACTATCCCAAATTGCATTACCGGCAGCATACGAGATCTCTCCGGTATTTTCGTCTACTACACCTGCGTTACCAACTACGATTGAAGCCAATTTGCGAACTCCAATATCGTTTTTTTCAATAATTTTATTGATTAAAAAAATGATTTTTTCTACAAATGCTACATCTTGGAGTTCTGTATCAAGGATAGATACATCGGCATCTATCAATTCTCCCCAAAGATTTGCCAAACCAATATAAATAGATTTTCGCCCCAGATCAACTGATACAATATATTTATAATTTGCATTTAAGCAATAACATATCGGTTTTCTCCCTCTACCATTTTTGGTAGAAATCAAACCACAATCTTCAATTAAGCCTAGACTTAAAAAATCATCTATAACAGAAATAATTGTAGGGACACTTAAATCTAATTCACTCGCTAAATCTTTAATCGTAGCAGTTCTTTTTTCAATGATTTTTCTTAAAACTCTTTTTAAGTTTCGATTTCTAATGAATTCTTGATTCAGCTGATTAATATTACTTTTCAATAAAACACCATCTCTTATCATTACAGTTATACTATTGATTATCAACAGTATAACTGTAACATAATTATATGCTTAAAAACATTTTTTATACTTAATTACTTTCCGGTTCCAGTGGACCAGCCAGATCTTTCAAATAATATAAAACACCTGGTTTGGTAGGAACATAAGTCGAAGTAGCCCAACGAGTGGGACCATGTCTTAAAGTCACCCAAAAAGATAAACCTTGCCATTGCATACCCCGTCCTAAAATTCCGTCACAACCACCAATCATTCTATCTGATTTGTAATAAAGCCCCGGTCCTACTGTATTTGCATAGGCTGACATCAAAGTAGTTCTACTCTTATAACTTGTAATTGCATTTTGTTCTAAAGTTAATGGATGTAATTCAGCACCTATTCTATATTCTGCTTTTAACCAGTCTTCATCTGTTTCATAATCTTCAGCAAAATGAGGTTCCCAAAATGCTATATGAAAAGCTCTTCCTATACCATACACTGTAACTAATCTGCCACCGCTGTCTTTAATAGCATGTATTTTTTCTGAATACGTGGGCAAGGATTCTTTAGTTGCAAAATATCTTTGGTTACTCGGAACTGTTCTATCTTCTAACAAATCAAAAAATCCTTTTTCCATCGCATATTGGAAAGAACCATTTTTACTTCCTTCTAAAGTATTCCCGGCTTTGTCACTCCACTCATCCATATTGAATGTGTAGACATGATCACAATTTATCTTCCATTGCTTTACAAAAAAAGCAACCCATTTATACATTCCCATCGGACCTACAGGCAAGATAAGTGCTAACTTTATTTTACTATCATAAGTATTCTTAATCTCCATAGCTATTTCATGCCCCATCAAAACACCAAACTCATCTAATGATTCACAAGCAATAGGTTTAAAATCTTCATGCCAGAACTCTTGTCGCATAGAAGCATCTTCTACACCATTCCCTACACATTGATCAATTTTGGCAAAATCCCATCCTGATGGATAAAATTTTTCTACATATGAACCTTGTATTGTTTCAATCAAATTCATTTTTTAACTCCATATCATATAAATATTGTTACTTAAATCACTTTGTATTTATGTTTCTTATAAATATACTCTACCAATATCTAGCCCATGTAAAAAATTTCGTTGCAGTACAAATTTTATTCTCTTTTTAAAGATGATATATTGCTAAGTACCACAGCTGTAACAATAATGGCACCGGTAATAATTATTTTTACATAAGCATGAACTCCTAAAATATCTAGTGCATTAGAAATCACCCCTGTTAAAAGACAACCTAGGAATGCACCAATAATTGTACCTCGTCCTCCATCCAGTGTAACACCTCCCATAACACATGCCACCATAGCATCTAATTCATATCCAGAACCTGCATTGGCCGTAATTGAGTTTAATCTAGAAGCAAGAATTAATCCGGCAATTGAAACCATTGCACCACTTAATGTATAGGCAATAATTTTATATAGCTTTACGTTTATGCCTGATAAATAAGCATTCTTTTCGTTACCACCAATTGCTACAACACGCCTGCCAAATTTAGTTTTATTGACGAGAACTCCCATAAATCCCACACAGAGAAGCATAATAGCTACCATTAGAGGAATATAATTAAATAATTTGATCTCTCGCAAAAAATTAAGTTTATTTTCAAATTGCAGGAAAGAACCACCCGCAATCAATAAAGAAATACCATTAAAAATTTGACCTGTACCTAGAGTAATAATTAGAGGGATAGTTTGAAAAGTGGTGATAATAAGACCATTAAACAAACCACAAACCGTAGATGTAAGAACACCGGCAGTTACCGCCAACAACAAGCTTTTTCCTTGCATTAATAACGATGCAACAACTACAGCAGAAAGTGCCATCATATTACCGAGAGATAAATCTATTCCTCCACTAATGATTAACAAAGACATGCACATTGTTAAGACACCTAAAACCGAAACTTGTTGGAATATAGCCATTATATTGCTTAACTGAACAAATTTAGGACTGATCGTTCCAACTATTATGACCATCAGTAATATCACAATAGCCAATAGTATTCTTTGATCGTTTAAGATCGCTTTGGCTTTTCTCATTATATTGCTACCCCCAATGCACTACATACTATATTTTGCTCATTAATTTCATCTTGCGTAAATTCATCTTTAATAGAACCGTCACGTACAACCAGAACTCTATCACTCATAGAAATAATCTCAGGCATATCAGAACTGATCATAATAACACTTTTACCTTGCTTCACCAGCTCTGTCATATATTCATAAAACTCGTATTTTGCATTAATATCTATTCCACGTGTAGGTTCGTCAAATATATATATCTGCGCATCAGTTATCAGCCATTTACCTAAAACAACCTTTTGTTGATTGCCACCAGATAGATAGATTACCTTTTGCAGCAAATTAGGAGTTCTAATCTTCAGTTTATCTATAATAGATTGTACTCGCGAACCTTGTTTTTTATAATCGTATAACAAAGATTTTCGCATTTGCTGCAGCTTGACTATTAATAAATTTTCCAGAACGCTGTGACACAAATTTAAACCGAGTTGTTGCCGATCCTCAGTAATATGAGCAATACCTACTGCAATTCCATCTTTAGGACTATTAATGTTTACAGATACTCCGTCTACTTTGATCGTACCGGAATAGAAACGATCGGCGCCGGATATTGTACGAACTATCTCAGTTCTGCCGGAACCTACCAATCCATAGATACCTACAATCTCACCTTTTTTTACAAAAAAATTAACTTCCGGTGAATTTTTATTTAATTTTAAGTCGCATACTTCTAAGCGTTTTTCTTCTGAAATTTTAATTTTATCTCTTTGATAAAATTTGTCGATGGGACGTCCTACCATATGCAATGTTAAATCACCCATCGTAATATTTTTTACTTCTTCATAGGTTTTAACAACAACTCCATCACGTAAAACAGTAATCCTGTCGGCGATATCCAAAACTTCTTGTAAAAAATGCGAAATGTATACCACACTTATTCCTTGATTAGCAATTTTCTTTACTAACTCCAATACTTTTGTCGAATCCTCTATGTTAAACATTGAAGTAGGTTCATCTAAAATTAAAAGTCTACTATTATTAACCAAAGCTTTGAGAATTTTTACAAATTGCTGATCCGATACCGACATATTTTCAATTTTCACAGATAAATCAATCTCAATATCAAATTCCTGCATTATCTTTTTTGCCTCGGAATACATGGATTTTTTGTCTACAAAACCTAATTTTTTCGTTTTTTCTCTACCTATAAATATATTTTCAACAGCGTTCATTGAATGAACTAAATCGTTTTCCTGATACACAATTTGAATGCCTAGATTTTGAGCTGTTTCAGGGTCTAATTCATCATAAATTTCGTTGTTTAGCACAATCTGACCAGAAGTCGGTGAATATGCACCGGAGAGTATTTTCATCAATGTTGACTTCCCAGCACCATTTTCTCCAACTATACAATGTATTTCCCCTGAGTAAAGATCTAAAGATACATCTGAAAGTGCACAAACACCAGGAAATTCTTTAGATATACTACGTAAAGTAATTAAGGGAACATTCATATTATTCATTGAATTATTGCACCTCTATGTATCTAGTATTTTGTTGCGCTGGTAATACAATCAGCGCAACATTCAACAAAAACAATACATCAGACTAATATACAAAATCGTATGCACCCTCAAAATCTGACCAATCGATCCATTCAGATAAATCATCTGCTGCTACCGGAATGACCGGAACACTCTGAAATTTTTCGGCAGGAATTGTTCCTGAGATAACATAATCATGTAAATTTTTGAAAGTCTGAACACCTTGAATTGAAACAGGTGCAGTCATATTAGCTGTTTCTATGCCATCTTCTAAGAATTTATAGGCATCAGGAGAACCGCCTGTGGAAACAACAGGTGTATCTTCCATACCTGCCTCTACTAAAGCTTGATAACATCCTTGAGCAATTTGGTCATTATTAGCAAAAATACAATTGAATTCTACTCCGGAATTGATAAAATTCGTGGTTAAATTCAAGCCATCTTCTGTTGACCAAGCCTCTGCATTTAACATACCAACCATTTCAATTGAATCTGAATAATCTTCCAGCGCTTGATCTACACCTACTTTATAAGCTTCAAATACACCACCACCTACTGCACCGGCGCAATAAAACACTTTAGCATCTTCAACATTCTGACTTAACCACTCAATTGCAGAATATCCTATATCACCATATACACAACCTACTGCAGCAACATATTGCGATTCATCTACAACATCGGCAACATCAATATTCTCGACAGTAATTGGAATATCTGCTTCATTAGCCATTTTAATCAACTGAGCTGCTTGTTCTGGTGAAATTGGGAATATTGAAATCCCGTCCACTTCTTGCTGAATTAAAGATTCCATAGCAGATACTGATTGCGCAATATCATTTTGGGAATCTAAAACTACAACTTCAACTCCATGCTGTTTTGCAGCATACTCAAAAGCTTTTGAAGAATACTCATTCCAAATATCCGACATTTGATATGCTATATAACCAAATGTTAAATCATCACTAGACTCTTCAGCTTCAGCTGATTCTTCATCTTCATCCTCAGTACTATCCTTTTCAGCTTCAGTAGCATCCGCATCAGTTTCCTTTTCCTTAACAGCTTCTTCAGCAGCTTCTGTTTCTTTAGGTTCAGGATCTTTTTTACTTGAACCACAAGCAGACATCGCAAAAAGAATGATCATACATAAGACAATAGATAACAATTTCTTGGTTTTGTTTTTCATAAATTCCTCCTCTATAAACCAATTTTTGTTTGTTTTTTTAGTTTTATTTAAATTCTTCCAAATCTTAATCCTACAATTTAGCCGACAAAGCCTTGCTCTTTTAAATAGGCAAATGAATCTTGAACAGACTTATTTACAACATCAACTTCACCGGCAATTTTATCTCTCATCGTAAAATCTTCAGTAAATTCTATTTCAATCGATACAGGAATTTCTTTAGATACGGAATCAACAATTTGCAATATTTTAACGAGAGGCAACTCGCCACTACCCACTGCCGGGAAATTCCACACATTATCAAACCCTATCTTATCTTTTAAGTGAATAAAATTAACATACTCAAGACAGGCGTTAAGATCAGAAACCGGGTCAACGTTACCATAAAAGACTACATTGGCAGTATCGAAATTTATACCTACTCTTTCACTACCGACACCTTTAACAATTCTTGCAACATCTTCACCCGTTCCATATTCTCCGTGTACTTCAATACCAAGTTGCAGATCATATTTTTCTAAATCGGGCAATAAGTCCTTAATATTGTTAATAAGTACATCATCGGTAAATTGCTCATCTTCTCCAAAGTGAGCTTCTCCGGTTGAAGAAATGATATATTTTGCTCCCAAATCATTAGCTAATTTCATATTTCGCCTAAAATCATTTAGCCTTTCCTTGTCGGTAAGGTTACAATGTCCACTCACAGCAAGACAACTTAAATTCAATTGAGAAAGTTGCTTTTTTACTTGCTCGATCTCAGCAGCTGACATTTCCGGCATTACGTGCTCAGTCCAATTACGAACTGCAGCAAGTTCTACAAATGAAAAACCAGCATTTGAAATACCAGTCAAGGCTTCATCTACAGAAAAGCCGTGATAAGTATTAGTACTAACTGCAAAATTTTTTAACATAAATCCTCCTTTGTTTTAATTATTTAATAACTAATTTATCTGACCAAATAATTGAATCACAATTTGATCACTTCACCTGTTTCTAAAGATTTCTGTGTAGCTTCTATGACTTGTAGAACTTCACGAACTTGTGCAATTGTAACAGATGCTTCTCTTTCCTCTTTAATTGAATCAAGAAACTCTCTAATTTCACTTTCAAACATATCTATAGCAGGTACAGATGGTTCCATTGCATCACTATCCTTCGGATACATTGTAAATCTGGAGGTAGGCTCTGCATCCAAAATATTAACTCCCGCAGTAAATTCATAATGCAAAGTTCCTTCACTACCGGTTGCTCGAAACTCGACTGAAAATGGCCAATCTCCCTCCATTTGCAGGGAAGTTTCAACTACAGCTTTCAAGCCGGTATTCCAAGCAAGAGAAGTTGCAACATGCATCCAAGCTTCTCTTTCCGTTTGCCAACCCACAGCATATACCGTATCCGGTTTGCCAAAAACACTCATCAAAAAGTCAATGTCATGGATATTAAGATCATAAAGTCCACCACCACTCTTCTCAGGATCAGAATGCCAATTACTCCAATCAGGCAATTGACATAAACGTTTTTCATAAATCATTCTAAGGTTTCCTAGTTGATTGTTTTGTAGATATTCTTTAATTGTCACAAACTCCGGCCACCAGCGCGCCACTTGTGCTACCATAAAACGTACGTTTCCATCTGCGCAAGCTTTCACCATTCGATCATAAGAATCAATACTCAATGCAACCGGTTTTTCACATAACACATGGCAACCTAGATCAGCAGCCTCTACTACATATTCTTCATGTAGATATGTCGGTACACAAATATCTACAACGTCCATTTTTTCAGCTGCAAAAGCACCGGCAAGATCAGAATAATAATTACAAGCAAATTGATCCGCTATTTTTTTAGCGTTTCGGGGATTGGGATTGATGATTGCTACTAATTTCGCATCTTTGAATTTGCTAATAACTTCAGCATGTTGCTTTGCTATATAGCCTGAGCCAATTATTGCAATTTTAAACATTTGATTATTTTCCTCCTACTTTGTTTAATTTTATTCATCAAGGTCGTGGTACATTGATGACTGTTAGTTTTATCTCCCGTAACCACATTGGGATCAATCGAATGGTGCAACCAAAATTTTTATTTATCAACTAATAACTTGCTGTAAAATCAGATATTATTCATCTGAAATCGATACAAGCACAAAATATAATTCAAAAATCTTGATTTATTATTCTATCCATAGAAACCGCTGTATTATAAATTATTTGATCTGAAGCATATTGATATGGAGTCATTTCTGCAGTAACCCAACCATCATAATTCACATCTTGCAGTGCCTGCATAACTGCAGGCCAATTTACATCACCTGCAAGCAAATCAACAAAACAATTTAACCCACCCGGATCTGATCTGAAATCTTTAAAATGTACTTTTTGAAGATATTTACCCAATATTCTGATCCATTGCTCAGGAAATCCTGATGCTATCACGTTACCAACATCAAAATACATACCCACATATTCACTGTTTACTTCATCTAAAAAGTGTTTAAATTCAAGAGGAGATAGTAAAAACTTGTTCCAAACATTCTCAACACCGATCTGAACATCATGTTCTTCAGCAACATGTTTTAGTAAATCAAGTGCTGAAAGTGCTCTAGTCCAACATTTTTCATAATCTACTACCGGACTATCAGGCACAAAAATATTAGCGACATTTCCTGGAACAAGCAATATTGTTTCTGAACCCAATATACTAGCAAATTTAATTTGTTTTACTACAATCTCATAGGCTTGTTGTCTTTCTGACGGATCATCAGATACAAGCGAATATTGCCAATGTATACTGCAAGCAACACTTGGTATAGCCAGATTTATTTTTTCTGCTTTTTCGCGAATTAAGTGCAACTCATCTACAGATGTATCTGGAGTAAGCCCGGTAGAAGTATCTATGGTCAATTCTATGCCATCGTAACCCGCATCCTTGGCAATTTTCATTGCTTCAATAGGGTGTTGTCTCTTAAATGACCAATAATTGATAGATTTTTTCATGCTTACGTCCTTTATTAATAATATGAAAGTAAATTCAATGTTATATTTATGTTCTTAGTTAATTATTAAAGCCACTTTAATAATTATTCTATTTTCTTAGTCGAAAAAGAGCAAGCTAGATTTTATTATTTTTATTTTTTTGTGTGTAAAGTATATTCAGTTCAGATTATTTTGTGTGTTTTGTCTAATATTTATTGTTTGGATGATTTTATTGCATACATTTTTACCATTTAAATTGCAGAAAAACATTAACCCATGTAAACCTTTCGGATGTCCATATATTATAAATTCATTTTAAAAATATTGATTACACAGAAAAAATTAACCTGCATTGCTCCATGGGTTTTCGTGCTCCTTTTTATCGAGTCCCATCAACACATCAACATAATCATATTGTTTTCGGTATTATCGGTGCCGAACAATTACTATTTGAATAATGTTTTTAACAAGGTGTAGAATAAATATAGCCAAATACTAATTCAATAACTTCAAATAGTTGTTATGAAATCTTAACTTAACATCAATTTTGACTGCTGTTGAACAGTTTGAGAATTCTTTATTGATTCTTTGGAACGGAGAAATTTTATGCAAAATATTAAATTTCATAATAATGTTGAAATGCCTTTAGTTGGCTTGGGAGTTTACAAAATCGAAGATGAGATGATGGATCAAGTAATTGAATCTGCCTATGCAAATGGTTACCGTCATTTTGATACGGCTCAAATGTACCACAATGAAAAATCTTTAGGTAGAGCATGCAAAAGATTAAATGTTCCACGCGAAGAATTATTAATCACGACAAAAATTGATAACCTGAATCAAGGTTATGAAAAAACTTTAAAATCTTTCAAACAATCCTGTCAAGATCTCCAGGTTGACTATGTTGATCAATTGTTAATTCATTGGCCGGGACAAAATCCGCAACGTACTGCCGAAACTTGGAAAGCATTTGAAAAACTTTACGAAGAAAGATTGGTGAGAGTTATCGGGCTCAGTAATTTTACCTTGAAACACATAGCTATTATTGAAAAGACCGGAAATATTAAACCTATGAGTAACCAAATTGAACGTAATCCCTTGATAACACAATCGGAATTAATCCCTGCATTACAGACAAAAAACATTGTACCAATTGCTTGGGCACCTTTAAGACGAGGTAATTTCCTTAGTGATGTCATCATCAAAATTGCTGAAAAATATAATAAAACTCCGGCACAAATTGTTTTACGTTGGAATATTGAAAGTAATGTAATAGTCATTCCTCGTTCCAAAAACCCAATAAGACAATCAGAAAATATGGAAATATTTGATTTCGAATTAACCGAATCAGAAATTGAAGCAATCAATGCTCTACATACCGGAGAAAGAACTTCATTCGATCCGGTTACTTTCGATTTCTAACTAAATACAAGCACAAGCAATTAATAGTATGATCGGACCACATATAAAATCATAATCAGCGCACATTAAAAAGAGCTGTCTTTGTAGGACAGCTCTTATTTAATATCTATTAGATAGTTATTCAAAATATTATTAATTATTAATAATATTACAGAGCTCCGTCTTCTTTTGCCATGTGCATTAAGAGATCAACTGTACGGTTTGAATAACCCCATTCATTATCATACCAAGATACGACTTTGAAGAAACGTTTTTCGCCGGCCAGATTGTTTTGCAATGTAGCAAGTGAATCATAGATTGAAGAACGCGGATCACCGATAAAGTCAGTTGAAACAACTTCTTCATCACAATATCCCAGGATACCGTCGAGATAAGTTTCTGAAGCTTTTTTCATCAATGCATCAATTTCTTCAATTGAGGTAACGCGTTTAGCTGTGAATGTTAAATCTACAACTGATACTGTAGGTGTAGGAACACGGAAACTCATACCGGTCATAATGCCGTTAACTTCCGGAATTACCTGACCGACAGCTTTTGCAGCACCGGTTGTGGAAGGAATAATATTAATAGCTGCAGCTCGTCCGCCACGCCAGTCTTTCTTGGAAGGACCGTCAACGACTTTTTGGGTAGCTGTATAGGAATGGATTGTTGTCATCAAGCCCTTTTCGATGCCAATTCCTTCTTCCAAGATTACTTTAACTACCGGAGCTAAACAGTTTGTTGTACAAGAAGCATTTGAAACCAAATCATGTTTTTCAGAATCATATTCGTTTTCATTAACACCTACAACCATTAATTTAACTTCACCTTTTCCGGGAGCTGAAATAATGACTTTTTTTGCACCGGCTTCCAAGTGACCTTTAGCTTGATCTGAATGAGTAAATAGACCTGTTGATTCAATAACATAATCTACGCCTAATTCTTTCCAGGGTAAACCACTTGGTTCTCTTGTAGCCATGATACATTTAGTTTTATGTGTACCGTCTACAATAATGATGTCATCTTCTTCCAAACTAGGATCTGATTTCTCTGTATCCAGTTCAAATTGGAATTTACCTTGTGTAGAATCATATTTTAATTGATAAGCAAAATATTTAGCATCTGTAGTAATGTCAGAAACTGCTACGATATCAATTTCATTGCCCAGCAATCCTTGCTCGCAAATTGCTTGGAAAACCATACGTCCAATACGACCAAAACCATTTATACCTACTTTAATTGCCATTAAATATTCCTCCTAAATTCTTCATAAAAATAATGCTATGCATTATTTCAATCTTATGGTATTAACCTTATTAATTCTACCTGATTATGCATTGCTTTTCAAACTATTTTGCAATTGCGAAGCTTTATTTCTATATTTCTTAAAATGATTTTTTGTGTGCACACTTTCCAAGCTTATCCGATAAATTCAGCGGTTCAACCTTAAATAATGTGCAGATCCTTTGATTAAATCAGCTTTTTCAGGCCCGCCATACACACTTTCCAAGCTTATCCGAGAATCCAGCGGTTCAACCTTAAATAGTGTGCATGCCCTTTGATTAAATCGGCTTTTTCAGGCCCGCCATGCACACTTTCCAAGCTTATCCGATAAATCCAGCGGTTCAACCTTAAATAGTGTGCATGGCACATAGAAAATCAGGCTTTTAAAATCGGATTGCGGGCTGCTTTGGTTTCGTCCGGTCTGGTAATTGGCATATCATGCGGTGCATTTTTCAACAGATCAGGATTCTCAGCCGCTTCTTCAGCAATTGAATTGAAAGCATCTGCCAAGCCTTCCAAGCCTTCTAAAGTTTCCGTATCTGTCGGTTCTACCATCATGGCTTCTTGGACAATCAAAGGGAAATATACTGTAGGCGGATGATAGCCGTAATCAATCAAACGTTTAGCAATATCAGTTGTTATCACGCCGTACTTCTCTTTTTGCCAAGCTGCAGTAATAATAAATTCATGCATTGCCGGTTCTTGATAAGGAACGTGATACGAATCACGCACGCGTTCCAAAAGATATCTCGCATTGGCAACAGCAGCTTCCGAAACTTCAGCTAAACCCTGTTTACCATAGGCTAAAATATAGGCATAGGTTTTGATATAAACCGAAAAAGATCCGGTAAATGCCCGAACTTTGCCAATTGACTGCGGACGGTCATAGTCCAAAACATATTTTGGCTGATTGGCATTATCTATTTTTTTAACCACCGGTTTTGGTAAAAAGGGCTCCAAAATTTTCTTGATTCCGACCGGACCTGCACCGGGACCACCGCCACCATGTGGTGTGCCGAATGTTTTATGCACATTGAGATGTACAACATCAAATCCCATATCACCCGGCCTGGTTTGCATCAAAATAGCATTGGCATTCGCACCGTCGTAATAACATAAACCGCCGGCAGCATGAACTAAACCGGTAATTTCTTTAACATCTTTTTCAAATAAACCTAAAGTATTGGGATTAGTTAACATGATGCCTGCAACTTTGTCATCAATTTTTTGTTTCAAATCTTCGACATCGACTAAACCACTTGCATTTGATTTAATTTCTCTAATCTCGAATTCCGCCATAGCAGCTGATGCAGGATTGGTTCCATGAGCCGAATCGGGGATTAACATAACTGTCCGTTCCAAATTTCCATTTGCTTCATGGAAGGCTTTAATCATCATAATTCCGGTCAACTCGCCATGAGCTCCCGCCGAAGGCTGAAAAGTAAAATGATCCATGCCTAGAATAGCATTCAACTGTTGTTCCAAATTATAAAGCAAAGTTAAATTGCCTTGCACCGTTTCTACCGGTTGGAGCGGATGCGTATTTTTAAATCCGGGCAAATTTGCCATATTCTCATTGACTTTCGGATTATATTTCATCGTACAGGAACCTAAAGGGTAAGGTCCGTTTTCAACACCATAGTTTTTCGCAGACAAATTGGTATAATGACGCAACACCTGAATTTCAGACAAATTCGGTATATCTAAATCTTCTTGTCGCAAGAGATCCTCACCATAGAATTCCGGAAAATTCGGCTTAATTACATCACATTTTTGCAAAATGCGATTTTTGTTTTCTCCGGTTTGTGGCAGATCAAAAATTAAATTTGTTTGATGTTTCATGTCAGTCCCCCAATACGTTTTCATCACGAATCAAATTTGATACCAAGGCAACAAAGTCATCCATTGCTTTTTTTGATTTTTTCTCAGTTACTGCCAACAACCATATCTCATCAGATAATGCCAAACCGCCAATTATCCGATGTTCTAATAATTTCTTATTTAACAAATCAAGCGAACCGCCATGTTTTAATTTAACTGCAAATTCTCTGAAAAACGGTTTGTCATAAACTGCTTCAAATAAACCTGTCTGGATTAATTTTCCGTGCAAATAAATAGCTTTGGCTGCAGATTGTTCCGCCACTTCTTTCAAACCGGCACTGCCATTTAGAGCTAGATATATTGTAGCTGCAGTTGCCAGTAAAGCCTGGTTTGTGCAGATATTAGAAGTAGCTTTTTCACGACGAATGTGCTGTTCACGAGCTTGTAAAGTTAGAACATAAGCTATTTTCCCTTCAGTATCCGTAGTCTGTCCGGCAATTCTGCCCGGCATCTTGCGCATCAATTTTTGTTTTGCTGCTAAAAAACCGACAGCCGGTCCGCCGAAATTCAAAGGAATCCCCAACGGTTGCGCTTCGCCACATGCAATATCTACCCCGACTTCTCCGGGTGATTTAAACATTGCAAGGCTGATTAAATCGCAAGACACAACAGATAAAGCTTGATTTTGTTCCGCTTTTTTTACTAACTCCCTCATATCTTCAACGATACCGAAGAAATTCGGACTTTGAATCAGATAACCTGCATAATCATCACCTGCAGGATAAGTTCCGGCAGCAGTACCATACTCATTCAAGGCACCTACTTCAACTTCCAGACCGGCAGCATGAAAATATGTTTTGATTGTTGCTAAATATTCAGGATTCAAGCCCTCAGAAATCCATACTTTAGATTTTTTTGTCTGACGACACACTAAAAGTAGAGCTTCAGCTGCTGCAGAGGCACCATCATATATGGAGGAATTTGAAACATCGAGGCCGGTTAAGCGACAGATGTAGCTTTGCCATTCAAAGATAGCTTGGAGGGTTCCTTGTGACATTTCAGCTTGATACGGTGTATAAGAAGTTAAAAATTCCTGCCTATTAATTATATGATCAATAACTGCCGGAGAATAATGATCATAAAAACCTGCACCTAAATATGAATCGTATTGATCAACTCTTTGATTGCGTTCAGCTAAGTTGGTTAATTGAGCGATGATTTCCTGTTCACTCAAGCCTTTAGCATTTAAACCGGAAAAATTCACATCTTTGATTTTGATTTCATCCGGAATCACATCAAATAGATTTTCTAATTTTAATCCGACCGACTCTAATAGTTCAGCACGTTTCTCCCTGCTGATAGGTATATATCCGCTCATATATTTCTCCGATCGATAATGAATGTTCTGTTAATTTAAGATCGAATAAAAAGGAAAATTAAAAACCTTTATTATCTTTAACCAACAAAACTAAATGTCTTAAATTATTCGACTAAATCTTGGTATTTTTTTGCATCTAACAAATCTTCTATTTGTGCAGGATCGGTCACTTTTATTTTGATAATCCAAGCAGCATATGCATCTTCATTAATCAATTCCGGTTCTTCTTCCAGATCCTCATTGAATTCCATCACTTCTCCGTCGACCGGCATGAAAAGATCCGATGCAACTTTGACCGATTCAACACTGCCAAAAATTTCACCTTTCTCCAATTCTTCACCAACTGAATCAACTTCTACATAAACAATATCACCCAGCTCTTCTTGAGCAAAATCCGATATTCCGATTGTTGCGGTATCATCGTCCAACAAGATCCATTCATGCGTATCGACATAATAACGATCATCTCTATACTCTGCCATATATCCCTCCGTAGTAATTAATTTAAACTATTAATACATTTATACAAAAGGTGTTGTTGTAATTCTATAAGTATGTTTTTTACGTCTGATTGCAACTTCAACTTCTGTGGTATCTTTTGCTAAGTCCTTTGTAACTAATGCAAAGGCAATACCTTTATTTAAAGTCGGCGAAAAACTGCCGGATGTAATATAGCCAATTTCTTGGTCTTGAACAAAAACTTTATAACCGTCGCGCGGTATCGATTTATCTTGAGAAATTAGCGCAATCAATTGCCTTTGCTGTTTGTCCGCCATCGCTTTGCCGACAAAATCACGCTCTAATTCAACAAATTTACTCAAGCCGGCTTCTAAAGGATTAATTTCTGAACTCAGTTCATGTCCATACAAGGGCAATCCTGCCTCCAGTCTTAAAGCATCACGTGCTCCCAAACCGCAAGGCTTGATCCTTTCCTGTAATAAATTCTGCCAAAGCTTGACCGTATCGGCAACAGGTAAATAAACTTCGTAACCGTCTT
>JAAYRL010000016.1 GCA_012518795.1 Clostridiaceae bacterium | reverse complement strand
TGATGAAGCTCTTAGCAATCTGGACGAAGAAGGTATTATCAGAATTGGCGCCGAAGTTCAAGCCGGTGATATTTTAGTAGGAAAAATTTCTCCGAAAGGAGAAACCGAATTGACTCCGGAAGAACGTTTGTATCGTTCAATTTTCGGTGAAAAAGTGCGTGAAGTCAGAGATACTTCAACTAAAGTTCCTCACGGTGAAGCAGGTGTAGTTGTTGCAATTAATGTATTCGATCGTGACAACGGCGATGAACTTAAACATGGTGTAAATAAATTAGTCAGAGTCTATGTAGCTCAAAAGAGAAAAATTTCCGTAGGTGACAAAATGGCAGGCCGTCACGGCAATAAAGGCGTTGTTTCTTTAATTTTACCTCAAGAAGATATGCCTTATATGGAAGACGGCACACCGTTGGATATCGTTCTGAATCCGTTAGGTGTTCCTTCGCGTATGAATATAGGACAGCTCTTAGAAGTCCACCTTGGTTTAGCTGCTAATAAACTTGGTTGGAAAGTTGCAGTTCCTGTATTTGATGGTGCCAACGAAAATGATGTTGTTGAAGCATTGAAGGAAGCAGGTTTGAGCGAAGACGGCAAGATGGTGCTATATGACGGACGTACCGGTGAGCCTTTCGAAAACAAGATCACCGTAGGTATCATGTATTATATGAAATTGAACCACTTGATTGATGATAAAATTCATGCCCGTTCAATCGGTCCATACTCATTAGTAACTCAACAGCCGCTAGGCGGTAAAGCCCAATTCGGCGGTCAACGTTTCGGTGAAATGGAAGTTTGGGCACTTGAAGCATACGGTGCCAGCTATACCTTACAAGAAATGCTTACAGTGAAATCGGATGATATCATTGGTCGTACCAAGACTTATGAAGCAATTGTCAAAGGTCAGAATATTCCTGAACCCGGAGTTCCTGAAGCTTTCCGTGTTTTAGTTAAAGAGTTACAAAGTCTGGCATTAGATGTACAAATTTCATCTTCTGAAGAAGAAATTGAACTAGAAGAATCAATTGTTACAGATGAAACATCGGATATTTCCCGTGAGCAGATGGAGGAATTATTCGGTGAATCGACTGCAGAAGGTTTGGTAGAAGCAGGATTTATGGCAGGTATCTTACAACAAGACGGTACGCTTGATCCGGATGAATAATCATTAACAATGATTACTTGCTCAATAATTGTAATTATATTTAACATTTTGCTTGATAAAGATAAGAGGATATATGTCAGATATTAAAAACTTTGATTCAATTAGAATAAGCTTAGCATCACCCGAAAAAATCTTGGAATGGTCACATGGGGAAGTAACTAAAGCTGAAACGATAAATTACCGGACGTTAAAACCGGAACGCGACGGACTTTTCTGTGAAAAAATCTTCGGTCCGACCAAAGATTGGGAATGTCATTGCGGTAAATATAAGAAAATCCGTTATCGCGGGATTGTTTGTGATCGCTGCGGTGTTGAAGTGACCAGAGCAATTGTCAGACGTGAGCGTATGGGACATATAAAATTGGCTTCTCCTTGTTCACATATTTGGTATTTCAGAGGAATTCCCAGCAGAATGGGTTTAATTCTGGATATGAAACCGCGCGACATTGAAAAGGTTCTCTATTTTGCCTCATATGTAGTTTTAGATGGTGGTGAGACTGATTTTGTTGTCAAACAAATTATTACTGAACAACAGTATCGCGAAGCATACCTTGAATACGGTCGTGATGCATTTGATGCCAGAATGGGCGCAGAAGCGATTAAAGTTCTTTTAGAAAGAATTAATCTTAAAGAGTTAGCGACTGATTTGCGAATTGAAATGCGTGAATCACGTGGTCAAAAAAAGGTTAGAATAATCAAACGTTTAGAAGTTATTGAAGGATTTTTGAAATCTAACAATAAACCGGAATGGATGATTCTGGAAAACTTGCCGGTACTACCACCGGAATTACGTCCGATGGTTCAATTGGACGGTGGACGGTTTGCTACCTCAGACCTTAACGATCTTTACCGCAGAGTAATCAATCGCAACAACCGTTTGATTAATTTGCAGCAATTAGGTGCTCCGAACATTATTATTCGTAATGAAGAAAGAATGTTGCAAGAAGCAGTAGATGCTTTGATAGATAATGGTCGTCGCGGTCGTGCCGTAACCGGAGCCGGCAATCGTGCTTTGAAATCTTTGTCCGATCTTTTGAAAGGTAAACAAGGCCGTTTCCGTCAAAATCTGCTCGGTAAGCGTGTTGACTATTCAGGTCGTTCAGTTATTGTTGTCGGTCCGAAATTAAAATTACATCAATGCGGTTTGCCAAAAGAAATGGCTTTAGAATTATTCAAGCCGTTTGTAATGCGTGAGATTATCAATGAAGGATATGCACATAATATTAAGACAGCTCGCCGTTTAGTCGAAAAAGCCTCGGATGTAGTTTGGGATATTTTGGAAGAAGTTATTAAAGATCACCCGGTTTTACTTAATCGTGCCCCTACATTGCACAGACTTGGTATTCAAGCATTTGAACCGGTGTTGGTTGAAGGAAGAGCGATTCAACTGCATCCTCTGGTCTGTCCGGCTTATAATGCTGACTTTGACGGGGATCAAATGGCTGTACACGTACCTCTTTCAGCTGAAGCTCAGGCAGAAGCACGCTATTTGATGCTTTCGTCCAATAATATTTTGAAACCGCAAGACGGTAAACCGGTTGCCGTACCGAATCAAGATATGGTTATGGGTATTTATCATATGACCATCAGCAAAGAAAAATGTAAAGGTGACGGTAGAGCATTTACAGATTTGAATGAAGCGATTATGGCTTATTCACAAAATGAAATTGAGATGCATTCTCGGATTAAAATTCGCATGAAGAAAGAAATCGATGGCGAAATTAAATCCGGTATTGTGGAGAGTACTTATGGCCGTTTCCTCTTAAACAGTAAAATTCCACAAGATCTAGAATTTGTTGATCGCAGTAAAGAAGAAAATCTGTTCGCTTTAGAATGTGATTTCCTAGTCGATAAAAAACATATGGGTCAGATTATTCAACGTTGTATCCATCAACACGGTATTACAAAAACTGCCGGAATTTTAGATGAAATCAAAGATTTAGGTTTTCATTATTCAACTGTCGGCGGAATTTCAATTGGTGTTTTTGATATGGTTGTACCTAATGTCAAAGAAAAATATATTGCAGAAGCAGAAGAAAAAGTTCTTCAAATCAATCGTCAGCACGAACGTGGTTTGTTGAATGAAGAAGGTCGCTACCGTGCAGTTGTAGATACTTGGATGAGAACAACCGACGATATTACAAAAGCTCTTAAAGATAGTTTAGGTCAATACAATCCTGTTTATATGATGTCCGAGTCAGGTGCTCGCGGTAACATCAATCAGATTAAACAGTTAGCCGGTATGCGCGGTAATATGACCGATACTTCAGGTAAAACATTAGAAATTCCGATTAAGTCGAATTTACGTGAAGGCATGAATGTTGCGGAATTCTTTATTTCATCACATGGTGCTCGTAAATCGCTTTCCGATACAGCTCTCAAAACTGCTGAATCAGGATATTTAACCAGACGTTTGATTGACGTCGCTCAAGATGTGATTATCAGCAGAGATGATTGCGGAACTGATGAATATATAGAAGTTTCAGCTGTTACAGTCGGTAGTTCCAGAAGCAAGCGAATTATCGAAAGATTGTATGATCGAATTAACGGTCGTTATGCAGCGAAAGATGTTATTCATCCGGAAACAAAAGAAATTATTGTTTGTCGTAATCAATTGATCACAGACCGGATGGCACGTGAAATTGAAGAGGCTAAAATTGAAAAAGTAGCAGTACGCAGCAATTTGACTTGCCATTGTAAACATGGCGTTTGCTCAAAATGTTACGGGCTTAACCTGGCTACAGGCGGTCCGGCAGTTGTTGGTGAAGCAATCGGTATTATGGCTGCTCAATCAATCGGTGAACCGGGAACCCAATTGACAATGCGTACTTTCCATACAGGCGGTATTGCATCAGGTGATGATATTACTCAAGGTTTACCGAGAATAGAGGAATTGTTTGAAGCCAGAAAGCCTAAGAGTCAAGCTGTTCTTTCGGAGCTTACCGGTATTGTAAAAATTAAAGAAACCAAAAAGCAAATGAATGAAGTCACGGTTGTCGACGCAGAAGGCGAATCTAAGAAATATAAGATTCCGATTTCCACTCCGTTATTAGTCCAAGAAAATGATACGATTGAAAGCGGCGATTTAATTACCGACGGTTCGGTAAATCCGCACGATATCATGAAAATTAAGGGTGCTCAAGGTGTCCAACGCTACATCATTAATGAAGTTTTAAAAGTTTATAAAAACAACGGTGTTGATATTAATGATAAGCACATTGAAATTATTGTGCGGCAAATGCTGAAAAAGATTAAAATTGAAGATCCGGGTGATACTGATTTCCTGACCGGAACAATGGTTGACATGTTCGAATTCGAAGAAGCTAATGAGCTGGCCGAACGTGAAGGTTTGCAGCCTGCTGAAGGAGAACGAGTGCTACTCGGTATTACCAAAGCTTCTTTGGCTACGGAATCATTCTTATCTGCCGCTTCATTCCAAGAACAGACCAGAGTCTTAACCGATGCTGCTGTAAAAGGCAAAGTTGATGAGTTGCGCGGTTTGAAAGAAAATGTTATCTTAGGAAAACTGATTCCGGCCGGAACCGGCTTGCAAAAACATCGTGACATTTCAGCCGCGCCGGTAATTGAAGAAAACAAAGAATTTTTTGAAGATTCTTATTATTAAAGCGTATTGTATTTTGATTTTTTTAAGAGGAGATGTTGATGAGGGTTTGTTTAAACCCGATTCAGCATCTTTTTTTATAAATAATTGATATCAGATTTTACAAAAACATTTATAATAAGATTTTACAAAAACATTTATAATAAGATTTTACAAAAAGATTTATTATAAGATTTGTTAAAAACATATAATAGATTAGCAACATATTTTATAATATATTTACAAAAGGCTTGTAAGAAAAGTTTTGAGAGGAATAATAATTTGAATCACAATAATTATGTCCGTTTAGGGTTTGATATCGGCTCAACTACGATTAAAGCTGTGGTTTTAGATTCAGAAAACAATATTATTTTTAATTCTTATCAACGACACAATTCCGATATTAGAGGCGGAATTGATCTGATTCTCGGAGAAATCAATGCTGAATTTCCGGGACAATTGTTCAAAATAAGTCTGACCGGTTCAGGTGGTTTAACAGTTGCTCAAGTTCTGGATGTTCCCTTTGTGCAAGAAGTGATTGCTGAAACAGAAGTTATTGAATGTTATTATCCGGAAACCGACTGTATCATTGAACTGGGCGGTGAAGATGCCAAAATTACTTTCCTCAAACCGCAAACTGAGCAAAGAATGAACGGAACGTGTGCCGGCGGCACCGGTTCTTTTATTGATCAAATGGCACAGCTCTTACAAACAGATGCTCAGGGTCTTAATCAACTGGCAAAAGAATATGAAACTATTTACCCGATTGCCTCACGCTGTGGAGTTTTTGCCAAAAGTGATTTACAACCTTTGTTGAATGAAGGTGCACCAAAAGCTGATTTAGCAGCATCAGTTCTCCAGGCAGTAGTCAATCAAACTATTGCCGGTCTGGCACAAGGACGTCAAATCAAGGGCAACGTAATTTTTTTAGGAGGACCGCTGTATTTTCTATCTGAATTGCGTGTAGCTTTTGAAAGAACTTTGGCGGATCAGGTCGATAAATTCGTTGTGCCGGAGAATGCCCAGCTTTACGTTGCAATCGGAGCAGCAATGTTGTCTGATGAAAGTCGCCTGGTTGATCTGAATGAAGCTATTGCTCGTTTTCGTGAGGCTGATCAAATCGGCAGTGATGTCTTAACGATGTCACCGCTTTTCAAAAATCAAACAGAACGAGAAAACTTTAATGCACGTCATGCTAAAGCCTCGGTTGAAATTCATGATATTAAAACTGCAAAAGGACCTTGCTTTCTGGGAATTGATGCCGGCAGCACAACCACGAAAGCTATTTTAATTAATAAGCAAGGTGATTTAGTTTATAGTTGGTACGGCAGCAACGGCGGCAGTCCGGTTAAAAGTACCATTAAAATTTTGCAAGAACTTTACGGAATTTTACCGGAGGATGCATGGATCGCTAATTCCTGTGTAACCGGTTACGGAGAAAAACTGATCCAAGCTGCATTAAAAGTAGACCAGGGCGAAATTGAAACAATGGCTCATTATCGCGGTGCTGAATTTTTCTTGCCGGGTGTGGATTTTATCATTGATATCGGTGGGCAGGATATGAAATGCATGCATATCAAAGACGGTGTAATTGATCATATTATGCTTAATGAGGCTTGTTCTTCAGGTTGCGGTTCATTTCTCCAAACCTTTGCTTCATCTGTTGATTTGGGAATTGTCGATTTTGCTCAGGCTGCTTTAGAGGCGGAAAATCCGGTTGATCTCGGTTCGCGCTGTACGGTATTCATGAATTCCAGGGTAAAACAAGCACAAAAAGAAGGTGCTACAGTCGGTGATATCTCCGCCGGTCTATCTTATTCCGTTGTGCGTAATGCGCTCTACAAAGTTATCAAAATCAAAGATCCGGCAGATATGGGTGAACATGTCGTGGTTCAAGGCGGAACCTTTCTCAATGATGCCGTGTTGCGCTGTTTTGAACAGATTTGCGGCAGAGAAGTTGTGCGACCGAATATTGCAGGGCTGATGGGAGCTTTCGGTTCAGCTTTAATAGCGAGACAACGTTGGGATCATGTTTCGGAATCTGCAATTCTGACCTTACAGGAACTTGCTGAATTCAGTATGGATGCGACTTTTGATAATTGCGGTCTGTGTCCGAATAATTGCAAATTAACTATTTCTACTTTTTCTGATGGCAGTAAATTTATTTCAGGCAACAGATGTGAACGCGGTGCCGGTGTTGAGGTTAAAGCGGAGGACAAATTACCGAATCTCTATGAATATAAATATCAGCGAACTTTCAAATATTATAAGCCTTTAAAACCGGCGGAAGCTAAACATGGAATGATCGGTCTGCCCCGAGCACTTAACATGTATGAAAATTATCCGCTCTGGTTCACAATTTTTACTGAGCTTGGATTCCGAGTGGTTTTATCAGGAAAATCCGATCACAAAATGTTTGAAAAAGGTATGAGTACAATACCCAGTGAGAGTGTTTGTTATCCGGCAAAAATGACTCACGGTCACATCCAAGATTTAATTAATAAGAAAATTAAGACGATTTTTTATCCGGGTATACCGTATGAGGTACAAGAAGATAAAAATAGTGATAATCATTTTAATTGTCCGATTGTAGTTTCTTATCCGGATGTTATTAAAAATAATATGGATAGTGTAGCTGAATCCGAAATCAGATTATTGACTCCTTATTTGCCTCTCCACAATCAGAAAAAGCTGATTGAACGATTGGTTGAAGTATTGGCAGATTGGAATATCAAGAAATCTGAAATCAAACAAGCTGTAAAAAAAGGCTATCAGGAAATGGCAGCCTATAAAGAAGATATTCAACAAAAAGGTGATGAAGTTGTTGCCTGGCTCAAAGCTAATCAGAAAAAAGGTATTGTTCTGGCAGGCAGACCTTATCATATCGATCCGGGAATTAATCACGGAATTCCTGAATTGATTAATTCATTAGGTATGGCGGTATTGACGGAGGATTCAGTTGCTCGTCCCGGCTATTTGGAACGCCCGATCAGAGTTGTCGATCAATGGACATACCACTCCAGACTATATGAAGCGGCAGCTTTTGTGGCTGAAAATGATAATTTAGAATTAGTTCAACTCAATTCTTTCGGCTGCGGCATTGATGCAATTACTACCGATCAAACTGAAGAAATTCTGGAGAGTCAGAACAGATTATATACTTGTTTAAAAATTGATGAAGTAAGCAATCTAGGTGCAGCTCGTATTCGCTTGCGCTCTTTGAAAGTTGCTATGGAAGAACGGGAAGCTACAAAGCAACGTTTTGCTAGTTTAATGTCCGCTAAAGAACAAGTTGAAAAGGAAGTAAAACAATTAACTCAAGCTGCTCGAATTGCTGAATTAGAGCAGACAAAACACCAAAAATCGTTACAACATGATAAAGTAATTCAAAAAGATAAATCAATCCAATCACCTTTATGTAATGTAAGCTGCCAAGCGCCGGTGCCCTACATCAATAATCGAGTTGAATTTACAAAAGAGATGGTAGAAACTCATACGGTTTTAGCACCTCAAATGGCACCGATTCATTTTGAATTAATAGAGCAAGCTTTTAAGCCGAGCAAAATCAATCTGAAAATCTTGAAAAAGACCAGTGCTCAAGATATTGAAGTCGGTTTGAAATATGTACATAATGATGCTTGTTTCCCGACAATAATAGTAGTTGGGCAATTTATCAATGCTTTACAAAGTGGTCAATATGATCCTGATAAAACAGCATTAGCAATTACTCAAACCGGTGGAGGTTGCCGCGCAACCAATTATGTGGCTTTTTTACGTAAAGCTTTAGCGGATGCGGGAATGCCGCAAGTACCGGTAATTGCCTTGAGTGCTCAGGGGATTGAATCAAACCCGGGTCTGCAATTAGGTCTGCCCGATTTGCATCGAGCAATTCAGGCAGCAGTTTTAGGTGACTTGTTTTTAACTTGTCTGTTAAGAATTCGCCCTTACGAAAAACGTCCGGGTGAAGCGAATCAACTGTATCGCAAATGGATGGATATCAGCGGGGCATATTTAAGACGGGAAGATAACACTTATAATTTCAAAACATTGGTCACAGCAATAGTTGAAGCTTTTGATAATTATGAAATGTTGGATATTCCGCGCAAACCGCGTGTAGGTGTTGTCGGAGAAATTCTGGTAAAATTCCATCCTGATGCCAACAATCAGGTAATCGATGTAATTGAACAAGAAGATTGCGAAGCCGTGATGCCCGGATTGATTGACTTCTTCCTATATTGCGGTTTTAATCCGCAATGGAAAGCTGATTACTTAGGCAATAGTAAATTTGCTGCTTTAGGTGGTAAACTGATCATTTCTATATTAGAAAAATATCGTAAACATGCTAAAAATTGTTTGGCAAAAACCAACGGTAAATTCATGTTGCCTAATTCAATCTATGATATGGCTAAATCTGCCCAAAATGTTGTGTCCTTAGGCAATGCCATGGGCGAAGGCTGGTTCTTGACAGCAGAAATGATTGAATTAATTGAAGCCGGTGCACCGAATATCATCTGCGTCCAACCTTTTGCCTGTTTACCGAACCACGTAACCGGTAAAGGCATGATTAAAGAAATACGCCATCAATATCCGGAAAGTAATATCGTAGCGATTGACTATGATCCGGGTGCCAGTGAAGTCAATCAGCTGAATAGAATCAAGCTGATGATTTCAACTGCAATCAAAAACGAATATGGTGATCAGGCTAAAACAATCAAAGCAATCCAAAAAGAACAAATTGCCAAATTATCAGAAAAATCTTTAGATTCAGATAAAGTTGCTATTAAACCTAAAAACAAAACCTTCATTCCCGGGAAAAAAGCTTTCAATCCACAAGAAAAAATTAAAATAACTGATCAAATCCGTGAGAAAGGTTCCAAAGTAGCTGCTTCAGCATTAGACAAAGGTTCAAAAGCGATTTCTACAGTTAAAGAAACTGGTTCTAGAGCTATATCTACAGTTAAAGACACCGGATCAAGGGCAATCACTACAGTCAAGGAAACCAAATCGAGAGCAATTTCTACTGTTCAAGACACCGGTTCACAAGTAGTTTCTACGGTCAAAGAAAATTACAATCAATCTCAGTTATAAAGCGAAGAATTAGATTGTAATTTCACTACCTGCTGCCAGGTAATCAATTCTATCGCCCATCGCAGCTTTCAGCCTTTGATAAGGTTCTATACCTGTACAATGGCAAGTATAAAACTTTGTCTTCGTATCCATTAGATAATTACTAATTTCGTCTATCTTTTCAGGGATCTCATAACCGCCGGAGCCGCTGAAAAGATGAAATCCACCAATCACATAATCGGGCATTCGTCCTTTGATCGAATGAAAATGCTCAAGAATATTTACAATACCGTTATGAGCACAGCCTGTTATCAAAAGAATCTTTCCTTCTTCCTCAATCATGAGATTTTGTTCGTGCGCAAAGGTATCCTGTACTTTTTGTCCGTTCTGTTCCATCAGCAAACCGTTATTTGCTTTCAGCGGAGATCCTTTCGGAATGACATTTGAGAACACCTCGATTCCATCGCTGATCAAAAGGCTATCTGACGTGAAAACTATTTGTTTGTTTTCTTTCAGATTTTCATCAAGTCCGATATAAGCTAATGGATTTTTTTTATCATTTGGACGGGTAGCATAATATTTGCCAAAAGCTAGATGATGCATAAATGTTTTGGCTTTTTTGTTTTCATTAAAAAATGCTTTTAGTCCTCCGCCATGGTCGTAATGGCCATGAGAAATAACCAGAAAATCGACATCAGCAATATTCACATTAAGTGTTTTTGCATTTTGCAGAAATAAATCGCTTGCGCCCACATCGAACAAAATTTTATGTTTTTTTGTTTCAATATACAGACTAAGACCGTGCTCGCTGCCAAAATCTTTTGACATTGCTGTGTTTTCCACCAAAGTTTTAATTAACATATTTTAGTCGCCACCTTTCTCAAAAAGTATATTCATTAGGTATCCATAAGCAGATGAGCCGTTTTATCAAGAAACGGTCCTATTTTCTCTCTGAACACAAAATCAATTCTTTCATCCGGATATGCCTCAAGATCGATATATGCTCTTTTCATGGAATACATGAAAGGAAGTTGTGCCGCGGGAAATACTTCCAGACTGGTACCCAGTATTATTATCATATCTGCTTGTGCAAGCTCATCGACTGCGTGTTGGAATGACTCCTGAGGTAGCGGTTCTCCGAAAAGTGTGACACCCGGTCTTAAGAGCCCTCCACAGTCACATTTTTTCCCATCAATAAAATCTTTCTCCGCATACTCCTTTTTACATTCAAGACAAAAAACGCGTCTGATGCTTCCGTGAAGCTCAATTACATTTTTGTTTCCTGCTGCCATATGAAGACCTGAGACATTCTGAGTAATAATCCCTTTGAGCAATCCTTCTTTTTCCCAATCTGCCAAAATCTTATGACCTTTGTGCGGGGAGGCGTGACCGAGACTAGCTATCCTTTGTGTATAAAACTCACGAAACAGTGAGTAATTTTTATGAAGAGACTGAATACTTGCAAGTTTCCTCGGATCATGATTTTTCCACAGACCGCCGGGGCCCCTGAAATCCGGTAGATTACTTTCGGTATCCATTCCGGCACCCGTAAATGCCAGAAGATATTTTGAGGATCTTAGAGCCTGAATAAACTCATTCATCTTTACGGTGCTCCTTGGTATATTAATATTCATCACAGTTGTGGGACTTAGATGACTGTTTTCTGCTTTATATTTTAAACTATTTTTGGTTTTTCTTTCCGGTGTGATATACCCACAACTATTATAGCATTTTTCCCACCTTCGACGCCTGAAACATCATTAAGTAAATCGAGAATATAACTGATGTATAACAGCACAATTTAAATTTTAGATTTTTTTATGTTTTAAATTTATTAAAAATCAATAATTAAGATTGAATATTCCATGATTATCATGTAATGTTCAATTATAAACGTTTATCAAGTATCAATAATGCAAAAAAGTTAATAAAGGTTCTGTTAACTAAAGATAATTTTTTAAGTTGACAGGACATTAATAAAAAATCGGAGGTGTTATTATGCAAAATCATCTTATTAAAACAAATAGATTTTCCAAAGTATTAATCGGCTTTGTTAGTTTAGGAATGTTGGGAATTGTGTTAATTACAATACGAATCGGTTTTTATTTAGAAATATTCAGTCATGAAGTGGCAATAGAAAATCCGGAGGTAGCATACATGAGAGTTCCGGTATTGATCATTTCTGAAATAATTGTCGGATTATTCTTAATAGCTTGCATTTTGTCCTTCGGAGTATTGTTGAACTATTGGAAAGATCGTATTTTCAGTAAAAGCTCCGTAATTTATTTGCGCATAATGAGTCTTTGTTTTGCATTGATTATTATCCCTTGTGTTGTTTTAATAATTTACACAATGCAAAATGTTGCTGGTTCAATAACTAATCTTTGGGTTATGTTCGGCATTGTCATCAGTTTTGTTGCTGCATGTATTTTCACCTTAATCTCAAATATAGTTGAGCAAGGACTTAAATATAAAGAAGAAAATGAGCTTACGATCTAGAAAGGAATTTTTATGTCTATTATTGTAAATTTAGATGTTGTGCTTGCTAAGCGAAAAATGACTTTGACCGAGCTTTCGGAAAAAATAGGTCTAAGCTTGAATAATCTGTCTATTCTTAAAACCGGCAAAGCCCGAGCGATTCGCTTCTCAACTTTGGAAAAAATTTGTGATGTTTTAGAATGCCAACCGGGAGATATTTTGGAATATCGAGTCACGAAACAGAAAGAGGTTGTCTCAAAATTTTGAACTGTGCAAATTTATTCACGCTGACCTCTAAAAACTGAGCACAACCTTAAAAAGTGTGCAAGGTTAGCCTAGGAAAGCCGGTTTATCGAAAGAACTTGCACACTTTCTAAGCTCATGCAGGATTTTCGCGGTCCAACCTTAAAAAGTGTGCAAGGTTAGCCTAGGAAAGCCGGTTTTACCAAGGAGCATGCACACTTTCTAAGGTTATGCAGGATTTTCGCGGTCCAACCTTAAAAAGTGTGCACAGCCAGCCCATAATAGCCGGTTTTATCAAAGGTCATGCACACTATTTAAGCCTATACCAGAGATTTCACGGTCCAACCTTAAAAAGTGTGCATGCACTGCTAAGGAAAGCCGGTTTATCGAAAGAACTTGCACACTTTCTAAGGTTATGCAGGATTTTCGCGGTCCAACCTTAAAAAGTGTGCATGCCGGCTCTAATAATTTGCACAACGCCGAATAGTGAGCAGTTCAATGCTAGAGGAATTGTCTTTTGGATATTACCTTTCTTTCAGGATTATTTCCGACTAAAATAAGATGAGATCGCATTTTAGCCATTTTTATGATCAAATGGGTTAGTTTCTACACTCATCCTGGAACCGATGCAAAGTTGAAATTGTATCGAGATTGCCGATAATTAGTTTCTACACTCATCATGGTACCGATGCAAAGTTGAAATTGTATCGAGATCGCCGATAATTATTTTCCACACTCATCATGGAACCGATGCTCGTTGCAGATAGAACCGGTTGATTTGAGTTCACCCTTCAGATAGTTTTCTACAGCAGTTTTCGCATTGCCGGAAGCTCCCAGCACAACTTCGATATTCTTTTCATTAAAAATCTCGACAGCGCCTCCGCCCATGCCTCCACTGATAACTACATTTACACCACGATCAGCAAGAAAGTTCGGTAAAAATCGAGGTCTGTGTCCGGGATTGGCAATGGTTTCGCTCTCAAGGATTTGATTGTTTTCAGCATCAAAAATCTTGAAACCTTCACTGCGTCCGAAGTGTTCGCTTACCATTCCGTTTTCATGTGCTACAGCAATTTTTAACATTTTATGCCTCCTTTATTTTTTAATTGTTTTTATTTTTTTCAAAAAGTATATTCATTGTTATTTCATAAACTTCTTTAACAGCAATGCCTGCGGCGCATTCTATGTCAATAATAGTCTGTCCTTTGTTGATAGCTTTTACTACGTCTGGATCAAACGGTATCCTGCCAATAGAAAGCAACCTCTGTTTTTTGCAAAATTCTTCAATTTTTTCTGTATTCTCAAGATTGGTATCGTATTTATTGATACACACGGCTGTTTTTATTGCAAAATTTGCTGCTGTTTTTATGATACGCTCCATATCGCTAATACCCGATATTGACGGTTCGGCGACAATCAAAACCATATCCACACCGCTAAGTGATGCAATAACCGGACAGCCTATGCCGGGCGAGCCATCGATAATCGCCATGCGGGCATCAACAGCTACTGACTTCATTTGTTTTTTTACTTCTGTGACTAACAATCCGGAAGTACCGCTACCCATTTTGAGTTTTGCTGTCGAAAAAACTTGTTCAGAATCGGAATACAACATCATTTCCCCATCTACCGATGGTACCATTGTAATTGCTTTCACAGGACATATGTATTCGCAAACGCCACAGCCTTCACAGGTAAAAGGATTTATTCTGTATTTTTTATGGTTTGAAATTGCATCAAAACGGCATTTTCCCAGACATTGACCGCATTGAATACATAGTTCGTCATTAATCTGTGCCTTCGGCAATCCGTAATAGTCTGTTTTTTTCGGTTCAGTTTTCCATTCAGTTATCAGATGCAAGTTCGGCGCATCAACATCACAATCCGCATATGCCTTTGCATTAGCAAGCTTAATAAATGCACTCGCTATGGTGGTCTTTCCGGTGCCGCCTTTACCACTGAGGATGAGTAGTTGCTTCATATGGCACCTCCCTGATAACAGTTTCCAGTAAATCAGTGAATAATTTTCGGTATTTTTTATTTATCTTAACGGCAATTTCTCCATTGGAGTTCAAGGTTCCCAATTCATTGTCAAAAGGAATTCGTCCTATTATTTTAATGTTTTTTTCCAGACAATATTCTTCTGCAGGATTATTTTCAGTCAAACACTTGTTAAGAACCACCCCAAAAGGTTTATTAAATAGCTTGACCAGTTCATATACCATATTGAGATTATGCCTGCCGAACAATGTAGGTTCAGTTACCAATATGCAATAGTCCGCATCTTTAATACTTTCCATTACAATGCAAGCACTTCCCGGAGGACAGTCAATAATTGTATGTTTATTTGCTGCTGTTTCTTTATCGAAAAGCAGTTTTTTGATGATTGGAATTCCTGAAGCTTCACCGATATTCAGTATTCCTGTATATGTGTCTACTTTGTCCGATCTTCCTTTTTGAACTTTGCCGATAACTTTTTCTTTTTCTGTCAATGCGTTTTCGGGACAAACCAAAGTACATCCGCCACAGGAATGACAGACATCATCAAAAACAATCAGCTTATCTTTGATATAGGCAAGAGCGTTAAATCTGCAAAAATCAACACATTTTCGACATCCGTTACATAGTTCGTAATCAACTTTTGGAATTTTTACCGATACTTCCTCTTCTGCGAGTATTTCAGGCTTAAAAAACAAATATCCGTTCGGTTCTTCGATATCACAGTCTATATATGTCGATATTTTGGCTGCTGCGGCTAAATTTACTGATACTAATGTTTTACCTGTACCACCTTTACCACTTAGCACAGCTATTCTCATATTAGTCGTCTCCGTGTCTCTGAAATCCGGTCCTTACTTCATTTAACAAAGGAAGTTTTCCGGCAATAAAATCATCAATATTTTCTTTAGCTGAACTGCTTGATGATTTATAAATTTTTATTTCAGCTGATTTTAGTACATCGGCTGCATTTTCTCCTAAACGAGGAGTGAGTAAAGCATTTAGTTTGTTATCTACTATAATTTGTGCTGCTTTAATCCCTGCTCCTCCGGTGCTTTTTGTCGCACTGTTGTTAATAAAGATACTATCTTTAGTTTCTACATCGTAAATAAGGAAATAGGGAGCACGACCAAAGGATAAACTCACATTCGACTCCAAAATTTCTTCATTTACCGGAATAGCTATTTTCATAAATTCTCCATTCTATTTTTACTGCTCTGTTAAGTTAAAAACTAAAAAGAGATCTGAAAAGCCTCTGGTACAATGTTTTTGTTAAAACACATTTACCTCCGAGAAAGGACAATTCAGATCTCTATGAAAAGTATATCAAATAATTCAT
>JAAYRL010000015.1 GCA_012518795.1 Clostridiaceae bacterium | reverse complement strand
ATCGATAACTACTTTTTTGTATTTCAACTAAATCCGGAATATCAAGTACTTCATTGATTTTCGAATAAGATATTCTCTCAACACGTCCATACTGAACGGGCTTTACCATCAATAATCACCTCTCGATGTGACCACACGGAAATGTGGCATGTACAGGTCACAAATTATTCTTCTTGACCGCACTGCTTTAAATGATATAATAACTGTTAAATTAGAATTAACGAGTCATTTTTTTGACTATTTTCACAAGAAATTAATTTGTGTAATTTATTGTGCATAAACAGCGACACGGTAGAGTATTTTATCATGTCGCTTTTTTGATGTCAACACTATTTTTTTGTGTCTTTTTATAACTTTTTATAACTTTTTTTAATCTTTTTTTAATTTTTAATTGTAATTTAAATTAAACTGAAATGTAATTACATTATATTTTACAACTCACCGTGTCATTATTATTTTTTATAACTGTTTTTTTAATTGTGTTTTTTATAATTGGTTTCTCAATTTAGAAATTACGGTTTACCGAAATATTTAATTCCTTTTTCCTGAGTTATGTTTGTATGTAAATCTACATCAGTCAGGAATTCTTGTTGATCAGCTTGTCGCAATTCATTTTCAATTGTTAAATACCATTTTTCCATCGTGCCTTCAAAATAAATAATATGATAACCATGTACTGTTTTTACTATTTCTACATCACCCGGTTTTCTCTCCGGATCCAGACAATATTCTTCATATTCCGGAACAAATTGCCCGATAGCAGTTCCCTTATATTGTCCGCCATTGGATACAGAACCTTGATCTTCAGAATATTTTTCTGCTAAATCAGCAAAAGCTTCAGCCGTTTTTTCGCCGGCTTCATATTCTGCCAAGATCTCTTCGGCTTTAGCTTTAGATTTTTCATCGGTTTTTTCCGGATCTTCTTCGTCGACTCCAATTAATATATGGCGTGAATCATAAGATTTTTCTTGCGGTTTGTATTTTTCAATAAACATTACAACTCGATATCCACCGGCTTCTTCAATTACAGTTTTATCTAAAGCTACACGTTCATCCGAGAATAACCATTCTCCTAATTCAGGTGTCATATATGCTTTTTTCGCAGCTTTAGTCAAAGTTGTATCTTCATCAGAATTTTCAGTTGCATCAGCCGAGTCTTCATTTTCAGCATCAGTTGAATTAAGTTTCTTTACCTCTGACCTGAAAGTTTCTTCATCAGTAACTTTTGCTTCGAATTCTTCTGCATTCTTTTTGGCTGTTTCCATATCGATGACCTGTTCAGCTGAATCTGCTGCATTTGAGTCTTCAGATATGTCCGTTGATGTATCCTGACCGGCGAATAGATAGCTACGATAATTCACTTCATTATAAGCATCAGGATTTTCATCATATTTTTGCTTGATAGTTGTTTCATCATATGTAAATGTATCAATGACTTGTTTGGCGTATTTGGCAGCCAATTGATTTTTTTCTAAGAAATCTCGTAAAACTTTTTCGTTAACACCCGGTCCGTAAATAGCCCCGAGGAAATGACCTAAAGTAACTTGACTTTGACTGGCAATAGATTCCAACTGCTCAATATTGCTGTCAATAATCTCCTGATCTCCCTCATCCAGTTTCAAACCTTCTTGTTTTGCTTTCCAATAAAAATAACTACTGTTTTTAACAGATTGTTCAATACTCAACAAGAGATCATCACGCAATGTACCTTCCGGACTGAACATTGAAGCTTGGCTTAACATATCTTGACCTTGCTGGGTAAAGGCTCCTGCACCTTGCAAAATTTGTTGACTGATATTACCCAAATAAATATTTGCTTCTGCAACAGTAATTGTATCAATCACTTCACCTTTAGGAGCAGCTTTCTCATTTTCTTCAGAATTTTCCTGATCTTCAGCTTCACCGCTTTCAGAATTTTCTTCAGTTTCATTTGCTGCTGTTGCATCAGCATCGTAACGAACCGTGAATGCCTTAGCATACCTTTGGCGCAGACCGTTTTTCATTGCCATCCACACACCAAAGCCTACAACTATAGCTAGTACAACCAATATCGAAACTATACGAATAGTCTTGCTCTTATCTCGTATCGGTTTTTTATAGCCATCTTTGGCTTTCATTTTTGCTAAACGTTCTTTGCGCTCTTGACGCACTTGATCTGATTTCCAGACTTCATTTTCTTTTTTTGTTTTTTTGAAACTCATCGATTTTCACCTTAAATTGAAGTTGTTCACTTAAAAATTTGTTTTAACCCAATTATTATATATCATTAATCTGATTTCTCAAGTAGTGTTCTTCTTAAAACCTTAATATGTCATCAATTATTCAGGCAATTTGATTGTTTTTTTGATTATTTTTTACTATTTCCACTAAATCTAACGGATGCTCCAGCCAAATATCCGGATTTTCAGCTCGCATTAATTCAGGAGAAATTTGGGTCCAATCAACAGCTACAGATATAAAATTGCCATTATTGGCTGCTTGAATATCAAAAACACTATCACCCACATACATAACTTTGGTCGGATCACTGAGACCCAGTTTTTTCATACCTAAAAATAAAGGCTCGGGATCCGGTTTGTGTATTTCGGTATCATATTTTGTTACAATACCGGAAAAATGATCCTTATATCCCGACGTTTCAAGCGTAACAATTGCATTATTGTAACGCTTTGCCGTGACAATTCCTAAAGGAACATTCAGTGCGCGTAAACCATCCAACATTGGTCCGATCCCTAAAAAAATACCATATCCGGTAGCTGTATGTTGATTGTTATATTCGAGATAAGTCTTCAACAAATCTGCACCGTCTTCCGGATATTCACTATTAAAAATTGTCTCTAAAGGCAATCCGATTCCCGCTTTGATCTCTTCTGCAGAATGTTCACGTTTATTATGTTTGCGATAAGCATATTGATAACTCTCAACAATTAAAGAAATTGTATCAAACAAGGTTCCGTCAAAATCAAATAATATACCGTCTATTTGCATATATGCTCCTTCATAAATATATCCTACTTACCGCCTGGTAAATATTTTCAACATTGATTCCTGATTAAACTATTTCTTGTTGAACCTAAATTACTGAGCATGATTAGCAATTTAGATTCAGCATATTTTAGCTTATTTAGCCTATCATGTTCATTATTAACTTACAAATACATCAAATATATAAGGCAATATAAAAGGCATTTTTATGAAAGATTATAAATTAGTCAAACAATTTAACAGCAAAAAGCAAAAAGGCTGTTTCAATTTTTCGAGACAGCCTTGTTATTATTTCCAATTATTTAATCACTTCTGATAAATTTTTTTACCTATACAAAGATACTTAAAATATTATCTTATTCAAACAAAAATCACTCTTGTTCACGGTTGGCTTCGGCAATAACTTTTTCCGCAACATCATGTGGAGCTTCTTCGTAACGAGCAAATTCCATAGTGAACCAACCACGTCCTTGGGTCATTGATTTGAGGTCTGTAGCATATTTACCTAATTCAGACATCGGAGCTTCAGCATCGACACTTTGGAAACCGACATTAGAATCAGCACCCATACCTAAAATGCGGCCGCGACGTTTGCTCATATCACCCATAATGTCGCCTAAATAATCATCCGGTACGGTTACTTTCAATTTTGCAATCGGTTCAAGTAATACCGGATCGGCTTTCGGCAGACCATTACGATAAGCAAGTTTGGCAGCTAATTTAAATGAAATTTCATTAGAGTCAACCGGATGGATTGATCCGTCGTAGAGAGTCGCTTTAAGTTTTACTACCGGATAACCTGCCAGAACTCCGCTTTCACAAGCTTCTTCCAATCCTTTTTCTACTGCAGGATGGTAATTCTTGGGAACTGCGCCACCAAAGATTTCTTCATCGAATTCCAGTTTGTCTTCCGTGCCGGGTTCAAATCTGATCCAAACATCACCAAATTGACCGCTACCACCTGATTGTTTTTTATGGCGACCTTGGACTTCAACTTTTTTGCGGATTGTTTCACGATAAGGAACTTTTGCTTCAATTAATCTTGTTTCCGTACCGTAATTAGCTTTGAGTTTTTGACATAAAACATCAAGCTGAACTTCACCTATTCCGGAAATCAACATTTGTTTGGTTTCAGCATCATTGCGTATATCAAAAGTAGGATCTTCATCACGCATACGGTTCAAACCTTGCATGACTTTATCTTCTTCACCGCTTGTTACAGCTTCAACCGCTAATGTTAAACATGCTGACGGTAAATCAACCGGTTGAATCAACAAAGGATTACTCTTCGAGGTTAAAGTCTGATTGGTGGATGAAACGCTGAGTTTAGTTAAAGCACCGATATCTCCGGCAACAACTTCATTGGTCGAAATTTGTTTTTTACCTTGCAAGTAATAAACTCCGTTTACTCTTTCTTCCTGATCATTCGTATAGTTATAAACCGGAACTCCATCTTTAACCTTACCGGAATATACACGATAGATTGAAATGCGGCCAACAAACGGATCAATCACTGTTTTAAAAATGAATGCAGATAACGGTCCGTTGGCATCACATGGTAATTCTACTTCCGTACCGTCAGGTTTCTTAGCTACTATACTTTCCTGCATTGCTGCTGAAGGGAAGTATTTTGCAATCATATCCATCAAATAAATAATTCCTTTATTATCCGCTGCCGATGTTGCTAAAACCGGATATACACCTTGGCTTTGAATCGCTTTACGCAGCCCTTCTTGTTCTTCTTCCGGCGTAAAAGTTTCGCCTTCAAAGTATTTTTCCATCAGATCATCGTCGGATTCAGCAATTTGTTCGATAAGCATTTCATGGTATGCCTCAGCTTGATCCTGTAAATCAGCAGGAATTTCTATTTCAGAACTTTTGCCATCGGTAAATTGAAAAGCTTGTTTAGCTAAAACATCTACTAAACCTTTCATTTTTTCGCCTTCCATAATTGGCAAAACAAGCGGTACGACTTTGTTACCATATTGATCTTGAAAAGCTGACACTGCTTTTCCGTAATCAGCATTCGGCTCATCAACCTGGTTAATCACAATTGCTAAAGGCTTATTATTCTGTGAAGCCAAGCGGATCGCTTTTTCAGCACCCACCGCAACACCGTCTTTGGCTGCTGCTACTAACAAAACTACATCACCGACTTGCATACCGAGCATTTGCTCACCCAGAAAATCAAAATCGCCCGGAGTGTCAATTAAATTAAATTTATTGTCTTTCCACTCGCAAGCAGCATATGAAGTATTGGTAGAAATACCACGACGCTTTTCTTCAACATCGAAGTCGGTAACAGTATTACCGCTTTCTACTTTACCCATTCTCTGAATTGCACCGGAGTTGAACAGCATTGCTTCAATTACTGTCGTTTTTCCGGATCCTCCGTGCCCCATAAAGGTAATGTTTTTTATTTTGTTAGCTGGATAACTTTTCATATCCGATCCCCCTCGTTCATTATTTTTAAAGTTAAGTTATTACTTATTATCATTATAAGTTAAGATATCTGTGTCTTCTGAACTATACAGTTCAGTTTCATCTTTTAAACTACACCTGTTCAGTTTGCAGACCGTACTGTTTCGTTTTCTAAACCGCACTGTTCAGTTTTCTAAACCGCATTGTTCATTATACTATGCTATGTTGCGGAATTTCAACCTCAATTTTCCCGGAAATTCATCAAGGTGCACACTTTTTAAGGTTGTTCTGCATTTCCACGGTAGAAGCTTAAATAGTGTGCAGGTTCTTTGATTAAATCGGCTTTCTCGGGCTGATCGTGCACACTTTTTAAGGTCAGTCGAGATTTATCTGGTAAAAGCTTAAATAGTGTGCAGGTCCTTT
>JAAYRL010000014.1 GCA_012518795.1 Clostridiaceae bacterium | reverse complement strand
TGCATGCTATCCTCTAAAACCGGAGTTTACGAGCTGTAATTGCACACTTTTTAAGTTTATACGAGAATTTAGCTGTATAACCTTAAATAGTGTGCATGCTATCCTCTAAAACCGGGGTTTACGAGCTGTGATTGCACACTTTTTAAGTTTATACAGGAAATCTGCTCAACTCGAAATTTCGAGCAGAAGCCAAGTTTTGAATTAAGGTAATATTATGGATTTAAGGCAAATATATTCACAAATAATTATGGAAAATTCGCGTTCAAACAAGCATCGTCATGAAATGACGGATGCAACAGCAACTGAACGTGGTTACAATCCGAGCTGCGGTGATGATATCCATCTTTCCGTAAAAATAGAAAATGATCTGATTGTTGATGCATCTTTCACCGGAACAGGCTGTGCTATTTCTCAAGCATCAGCTTCTCTACTCTGCGGTTTAATTAAAGACAAGACGCTTCAGCAAGCAAAACATTTAATTGAAACATTTTTGGGCATGATCAAGGGTGAAATTGCAGATGATGAAATTCTGGAAGAAGAATTGGAAGATGCAATTGCTTTCAAAAATATTTCGACAATGCCGCAAAGAGTACGTTGTGCAGTTTTAGCATGGCGTACTTTGGATCTTATTATTGCCAAACAAACAGGAACTCCAATGACTGAATAAAAAAGTCACTAATGGCGAAAAAATTCAACGGAGTTTTCCGTTGAACCAAAATGTCTATAACGAAATTAAAATAAAAGTGCCGCTAACGGCAGAAAAATTCAACAGTTGAAATTTTTAGCTGAAATTTTTACTGCTGAAATAATTGCTGAAATTATTATTACAATTTAGTAACAGTGAAATTTCTGTTATGCTATAATGTATAAAAAATATTAGGAAGTGAGCCAATAAGATGTCTGCAAAAATTTTAGTCGTTGACGATGAACAGAATATCGTGGAAATTTTGCGAGAAAATTTGGAACGCGAAGGATATGAAACGATCGCAGCATACGATGGTAAAACCGCTTTGGAACTTGCTTTGTCGGATGATCCGGATCTGATTTTGTTAGATTGTATGTTACCGGAAATGGATGGATTTGATGTTTGCCGTAAGCTCAGACAGGAGACTTTGGTTCCGATCATTATGCTTACCGCAAAATCAGAAGAAATTGATAAAGTTCTGGGTTTGGAATTAGGTGCTGATGATTATATCGTTAAGCCGTTCAGCATGCGCGAAGTTATGGCGCGAGTAAAAGCACTGTTGCGTAGAAGCCATATTTCTGAGGCAGGATTGCAGGAAACTTCCGATATTATTGAATATGGTGACTTGAAAATCAATCAAAAAGCTTATGAAATCTCGATGAATGATCAGCCGATTAATCTTACTTTACGTGAATATGAATTGGTCTTATTCTTAGCCCGCAACGCAGGACAAGTTTTTTCACGCGAAACTTTGTTGGAAAAAGTATGGGGTTATGAATATTTTGGTGATGTGAGAACAGTTGATGTAACGGTAAGAAGAACTCGTGAAAAGCTGGAACCGGATCAGGATAATTATAAATATATCCTGACTAAACGTGGAGTAGGTTACTATTTCAATCGTGATGCTGAAAAACAATAATTTTTGAATAGATGCCTTTTCCGGCTTCCTTTTTTCGATAATTTTAAGTTTTCGATAATTTCAAGCATGAAGCAAAAAAACAATATTATTTTGTGAATTTATTTCGGTTGTTTTTGTGGAAATTTTTATTGCGATATTATTAACTTTGATAATTACGAGTGGAGGCTGTGCTCTTTTCGCACGGTCTTATTTTTTGCGGCGTAAAAAAAAGGAAGATCGTGCAGTTCATGAAATGTTGGAGCATGTTGCCCAAAAACAAAATGAGTCACAAATGGTGTTAGCTTCTTTAAATTTGGGAGTTATAGCATACAGCAGTGATGGAGTTTTGTTATTGAATAATCAGGCATCGGGTCAAATGATTGAAGAGATTCCGCATTATTTTGCTGATTTTTTAGATAAATATGATGTGGATCAAAAAATCCGATCCGGTTTTCTTTTGGACAAAAAACAAGTTGAAATTAATTATGTATATAATGACAGATCATATCGTCTATCTGTGCAAAAAAGAGAGTTATCGCGCGATAAAAATCCCGGTCATATTATTGTCATCCAGGATATAACAAGGCAGGTAAGAGAGGAACAACAGCGCAAAGAATTTGTTGCCAATGTTTCGCATGAATTAAAGACACCTTTAACAACAATTAAAACCTACAGCGAATCGCTTTTGGATTGGGGAATAGATGAAAAGACCCGCGAGTCAATCAAAAAGGATATTAACAGACTTTATGACGGATCTTTACGCATGGAGACTTTGATTGATGATTTGCTTTTACTTTCGCGAATTGACGGGAATGCAATTTATACCAGAATAGAAAAGGTTGAATTATTACCTATAGTTCGCTCATGTATTGAAAGGCTGTATCCGGAAGCGGAGAAAAAGCATATTGAATTCTTATCTTATACCATATCTGAAAAACCGGTTGCTTACGCAGATCGTTCTGCGTTGGAACGTATAATTCTTAATCTGATAAATAACTCAATCAAATATACTCAGGAATACGGTGAAATAAAAGTTTATGTCGGTATGCTGGTGGATGAGGTTTATTTCAGGGTAACAGATAATGGAATTGGTATACCGTTAGTAGCCCAGGAGAATATTTTTAAACGCTTTTATCGTGTTGATTCAACCGGCTCAAGAGCTCATGGCGGAACAGGTTTGGGGCTGGCAATTGTCAAAGAATTGGTTGATTTACATTTAGGACAAATTGATTTGAAAAGTGAAATCGGTAAAGGCAGTGATTTTACAATAACTCTACCCGGTGTAAAAAAGACTATGCGAACCGCACTATATGAATTAACAGAAAACGGCTTATGCACTAATAATGTAACCAAAGCAGCTGAAGCCGATTTAAATCTGCTTGCTAAGCAGCTGGGAATTGTGGCAAAATGGAAAAGTTTACAACAAAGAGAAGTGGATGCTTTGTTCAAAGCGATAGATGTATCCGAACCGATTTTCTGATACGCTATAATACATATGTTTAATAATGAAAATTATCTTACAGACAAAGCTATTTTTGTGTTAAGAAAATGAGGAAATAAATTGGCTAATAGTTATATTATACAAGGCAAAAGACCTTTATCCGGTGAAGTACAAATTAGTGGTTCGAAGAATGCTGCATTGGGAATTATTGCTGCAGCAATGGTTGTTGACGGACCCAGTATAATTGAAAATTTGCCGAAAATTAAAGATATTAAAGTACTACTGGAAATATGTGAAGAACTGGGTGCCAAGATTGAATGGATCAGCGAAAATTCGATCCGTTTCGATCCGACAACTGTTAATACATATGAAGCAATCAGCGAAAAAGTTTCAAAAATTCGTGGTTCTTATTATTTGTTAGGAGCATTTTTAGGAAAATATCGTAAAGTCAGTTTGTTAATGCCGGGCGGTTGTGATTTCGGTGCAAGACCGATTGATTTACATCTCAAGGGTTTCCAAGCTTTAGGCGGTGGCAATCTGAAAGATGAAGATGGCGTGATTTCAATTGAAGCCGGTCGGCTGAGAGGTGCAGGTGTCTTTTTAGATACTGTGAGTGTCGGGGCAACGATTAATATCATGTTGGCCGCAGTTAAAGCAGAAGGAGTAACCGTAATCAATAATGCTGCGAAAGAACCGCATATTGTTGATGTAGCGAATTTTCTCAATACAATGGGAGCGGATGTTCGCGGAGCCGGAACTGATGTGATTAAAATTACCGGTAAACCTTATTTAGCTGCAAATCGTTCATATACGATTATTCCGGATCAGATTGAAGCAGGTACATATATGATTATGGCTGCTATGACTAATGGTGATTTGACTTGTACGAATTTGATTCCCAAACATATGGAACCTTTAACGGCAAAGTTAATTGAGATGGGAGCCATAGTTCAGGAAGGCGCTGATTCGATTCGAGTGATGCTGACGCCGGGTGAGAAATTGAAAGCGGCTAGCTTTAAGACGATGCCTTATCCCGGATTCCCGACGGATTTGCAACCACAAACTACGACTTTATTGACGGTTGCTAACGGGACCGGTCGTATGATTGAAAGCGTGTGGGAAAATCGTTTTCAGTACATTAAAGAATTGCAGGCGATGGGCGCCAATATTGTGACTACCGGTAAACTGGCTGTAGTTCAAGGTTCGGGACTTCACGGAACAACTGTTTTTGCCAGGGATTTGCGAGCAGGTGCGGCAATGGTTACTGCCGGTTTAGGAGCAGAAGGTGAAACAAAAGTAACCAATGTCTATGCAATTGAACGGGGTTATGAGAATTTTGTAGAAAAACTCTTGGCAGTCGGTGCGGATATCAGAGAAGAGTAGATACTTCATAGGAAAAAACAGAGAAAACAAGTTTTGGGTTAATTGAAAAAAATGATAGGTTCGGTAGCATTAAGATCAGGTAGTTCCGGAAATTGTACTCTGATTCGCAATGGAGAAACCAGATTAATTGTCGATTGCGGTATTAACGGAAAAACATTCGCCAATGCTTTAGCTCTTGCCGGTGAATCGCCTTTAGATATTGATGGTATCCTGATTACCCATGAACATAGCGACCATGTTTCAGGCTTAGGTGTGATTTTGCGCAAATATAAAATCCCGTTTTATATCACGCAAAAAACCTTGGAACATATTTTAGATAGTATAGGTAAATTTGATTATAATTTAATTAATATCATTCAACCGGAAGACAAGTTTTTGATCAAAGATCAGCCGGTTATATCTTTTCGAGTACCGCATGACGCGGCAGAAACTGTAGCTTATCGTTTTGAAACACTTCGCGGCGATATTACTGTATGTACCGATATCGGTTCGGTCAGTCAGTCGATCTTGAATCAGCTTGTAAATTCCCGTTTGATTATTTTAGAATCAAATTATGATTCACTATTGTTAAAAAACGGACCTTATCCTCGGATTTTGAAAGATAGAATAAGTAACGGACACGGTCATTTGTCGAATGATCAATGTGGTGATGCACTTTGTCATTTGGTGAAAACCGGAACCGAACAAATTGTTTTGGCTCATTTGAGTAAAGAGAATAATCATCCTTCAATTGCTGAATTGACTGCAGTTCAAAACTTGAATATTATCGGAGCGGTAAAGGATAAAGATTATGTATTGCAAGTAGCCAAACGTTACTCAAATTCAGACTGGATGCAAATATAAATGAACCAACGGATAATTGTTGCCGGTTTGGGCAATCCCGGACTTAATTATTCAAGAACATATCACAATTGCGGTTTTATGGTATTGGAAATCTTAGCTCAACGCCATAATTTTTCTCTGAAAAGAATTAAATTCAAAGCATTAACAGCTGAAATCAATTTTGCCGGAAAAAAGGTTTTATTTATGCAGCCGTCTACTTATATGAATCGAAGCGGCGAGAGTATTCGAGCAGCAGTCGATTTTTATAAAATTCCTTTGGCGAATCTTTTAGTAATTTATGATGATATAGATATTGAAATTGGTAAAATTAGGATCCGACCATGGGGTAGTGCCGGTTCACATAACGGAATGCGTTCGATCATTGAGCATTTGGATTCGGATCAATTTCCGCGGATTAGGGTCGGAATCGGTCCGCAACCGGAGAATATCGACATTATTCAATATGTCATGAGCAATGTAGCTTCCGACCAACAGAAGATTATATTTGATGCCTTAAATAAAGCGGCGGATGCTGTAGAAATAACTCTGAAAAACGATCTGGATCTGGCGATGAATCGCTTAAATGGAATTTGAATTTTTAACCTTTAGAATATAGAGAACAATAGATTAGAATATATTTGTTGTTTTCCTTGTTACTTTAGAATATAGAGAGCAATAGATCAGTATATATTTGTTGTTTTCCTTGTTACTTATAGAATATAGAGAACAATAGATTAGAATATTTTTGTTGCTTTCCTCGTCATTTTAGAATACAGAGGATAATAGATTGGAGTTTGTTAATTGTCCTATATAATGACACGCTCGGAAATATCGCAGCTTATTTTCCGAAAACTTGAGCAGGATAAAAATGTTAAGAAGATTCTTCTTAATCAAAATAAAAAATCTTATCAAATAGTTGGTCTCAACGAGTCTGCCCAAGTATCTTTGTTAGGACTGCTTTGTCAAAAACAGGCAGCTCTGTTAATCGTGTCTGATCAGTTACGAGCAAATGCTTTACTGGATAATTGGCAAGCCTTGAGTGATTTGCCGGCATATATATTGCCTGCCAGAGAATTGATATTTACAGATGTGGTAGCTTCAAGTCGTGAAATTGAATTACAGAGATGTGCTGTTTTGTATCAATGGCTATGTGGCGAACCGTGTTTATTAATTGCTGTTGCTTCGGCAATGGCCGATTGGTATCCGACTGCATGGTATTTTCAAAAAAACAGTTTATATTTTTCATATGGTGAAACTTATGATTTCTTAGCAGTTCAAACCAAGTTGGAAAAAATAGGTTATGAAAAAGTCGGGCAAGTTGAATCGGCCGGACAATTTGCGATACGAGGTGATCTGCTGGATATAGGAATAGCAATTCCCGGTTATCCGACAGAAGTTCAATGCATTCGTCTTTCTTTTTTTGATAATGAATTGGAAGATTTGCGGGAATTCGATCCTGATAGTCAACGTTCAATCAGAAATTTGACGCAGATACAAATTCCGCCGGCTCGAGAATGGCTATTAGATCCCGAACAAATTGCCAATTTATCCGAGAAGATAAAACAAACATCCAAACATCAAATGGAAACAGCTTATCGGCAGGGGGCGGACCGTGATTTAGCGGAAGCTTTTATGCGTTTAGGTAAACGTGATGCAGAACGTGTAGAGCAAGGTATGTATTTTCCGGCTTTAGATCGTTGGTTTTTTTTATTGGATACGGAAAAAACTTCTTTGTTGAAATTGGCACAATCCGAACAGAAGCTGATTGCTGTTGATGAAATCGGTCAAGTCCAGAAAAGACTTGATGCAAGTCAAGCAGATTTGTATCAACGTATCAGTTCCTATTTGGAGAAAGCCCAGGTTGTTAAAGGTACTGAGAAAATCAGATTGACTTCGGCTGATGCCTGGCAAGGTATCACAGAGAATGGAGTTATCAGTTTTGCGCAAATTGCTTCTTCCGACAGCGGAATTTCCGGATCGGAAAAAATTTCTTTTTTGACCAAGCCAAGTGACAGTTATCGTTTAAGAGAAAATGCTCTGCTTGATGATTTGCAGTACTGGAACGAGGTTCAGGCTACAGTAATAATTTTTGCAGGAAGTGAAACCAGAGCACAGCGTTTGGACACATTGGCCAAAGAACAAAATTTAACGGTAAGTATAGTTCAAGATAGTCTGGGTAAAGGTTTTATCTGGCATACGCTTGATTTAAATGTACTCGGTACACATGATGTTTTCGGCACTGAAAAGAAGCGTGACCGCAGAAAAAAACAAGGTATAACGATAGATTTTTTATCCGATTTAAAACCGGGTGAATATGTAGTTCATGAGAATCATGGTATCGGTATTTATAACGGGCTGAAAACTTTAGAAACCGGTGGAACGCGAAGTGATTATTTACACATTTCTTATGCCGGAACAGATCAGCTTTATATATCGGTTGATCAACTGGATCAAATCCAAAAATATGTTTCAGCCGGTGGCGGTAAACCGAAATTGTCCAAGCTTGACGGGCAAAGTTGGAATAAGCTCAAAAATCGGGCAAGAGAATCGATAAAAAAACTGGCAGTAGATTTGATTGCATTACATGCTGAAAGAATGCAGCTCAAAGGTCATAATTTCGGACCGGATACAGTTTGGCAGGCACAATTTGAAGAAGGATTTCCTTATGCAGAAACGGAAGATCAAATGATTGCGATTGATGAAGTCAAAGCGGATATGGAATCCGATATTGTAATGGATCGTCTTTTATGCGGGGATGTAGGTTTCGGTAAAACAGAAATCGCCTTTAGAGCAATGTTCAAGGCTGCGCTTGACAGCAAACAGGCAGTAATGTTGGTTCCGACTACGGTTTTGGCCCAACAACATTATGAAAACTTTGTGGAGCGAGTTAATAATTTTCCGATCAATGTTAAGATGTTGAGCCGTTTTGTATCTGCAAAAGAGCGGAATAATACTTTGCGCGGTTTGGAAAAGGGAGAAGTAGATATTGTTATCGGCACACATCGCATATTATCAGAAGATGTTAAATTTGCAGATTTGGGTCTTTTGGTGATTGATGAAGAGCAACGTTTCGGTGTCAATCATAAAGAGAGTCTTAAAGCACGTTTTCCGCAAGTTGACGTGTTGTCGATGACTGCTACTCCGATACCGCGTACTCTCCATATGTCAATCTCCGGTATCAGGGATATTTCATTCCTGGAAAGCGGGCCGTCTGATCGCAAATCGGTTCAAACATATGTGATGGAATTTGATCAAAGCGTGGTAGAAGAGGCTATATTGCGTGAAATTTCGCGCGGAGGTCAGGTTTTTTATTTGTATAATTATACGAAAAAAATTGGTAAGAAGTCTCAAAAACTACGTGAAGCATTGCCCGGTTTAAAAATTGATTACGGACACGGTCAAATGAATGAACGACAGCTTGAAGAAGTAGTTGAGAATTTTTTGGCGAAGAAATTCGATGTTTTTGTTTGTACGACTATTATTGAATCAGGCTTAGATATGCCAAATGTCAATACGATTATTGTAGAAGATGCTGACCGCTTGGGTTTGGCACAGCTCTATCAGATCAGAGGCAGGGTCGGACGTTCGGAACGTCAAGCTTACGCATATATTACTTATGATCCCAATCGTATTTTGAATGAAGATGCTACTAAACGCTTGACCGCGATTAGAGATTTTACCGAGATAGGTTCAGGATTTAAAATAGCTTTGCGAGATTTGGAAGTCCGCGGTGCAGGTAATCTTTTGGGTGCTGAACAACATGGTCATATGGAAGCAATCGGCTATGAACTCTATTGTAAAATGTTGGCAGAAAATGTACGTGAACTCAAGGGAGAGCCTGAAGCCGAGCAAACTGAATTTGCCCGAATAGAGTTGTTGGTAGATGCAGGAATACCTGAATCTTACATTGTTTCTGAAGGGCAGAGACTTGATTTTTATTTAAGGATTTCCCGTATCGGACATTTAGAAGATTATCAAGATATAATTGATGAAATGATAGATAGATATGGTAATTTGCCACAAGAAGTAATAAATTTATGTGACATAGCACTGATCAGATCACTTGGGGGTAGTTTTGGTATAGAAAGAATTACCGTGGTTCGGGAAGATTTGCTGTTTTATTTTGCTGAAGGCAAATTTGATCCGCAAAAAATGGTAAAACTAATAGATAATCCTAAAACAAAAAGTAAGTTGTTGTTCAGTGCAGGAGTAAGGCCTTATTTAATGCTGAAAAAAGGTGCTGTAAATCAAAAAAATATTCTTAAACAAATTCTCGAAATTTTTCTAATACAATAATTATATAAAATAGTTTATAATAATTCAGCATTAATAATTTGTAGATTGAGGTAAGTATATGCAAATTAAACAATTAGAAGCATTAGTTAATGTAATTGATTTCGGGAGTTTTAGCAAAGCTGCGGAGGCAACCTATTTGTCTCAACCAACGATCAGTTCACATATTAGAACTTTGGAAAGAGAAGTCGGGACAAAATTAGTAATAAGATCAACTAAAGAGATTTACCCTTCTCAAGCCGGAAAAGTATTGTATGGGTATGCAAAAGAAATTCTTAAATTGAGAGAAAGAGCTTTGCTTGAACTCAAACATGAGACATCGAGTATTTCAGGAACCTTACAAATCGGAGTAACCGAATTTCCATCAGAATGTTTTTTGCCGAGATTTGTCAGTGAGTTTTCTAACAAATATAAAGAATTAACATTTAATATTACAAATTATTCCAATAACGATATCTTGGAAGCTATTTTGGATAACATTATTGAGATTGGAATTTTAGAATCTGATATTGAAAAAAGAAATATTGTCTTGGAACCGATCGCTGATGTTAAATATGTTTTCATTACACCGGATAACAGTAACTATAGAGAAATGCAAAATGAAGAGACCGAGTTGACCGAGCTGTTAAAAAATTCTCGCTTTATCTTGCCAAAAGATGGCTCTGTTTTATACCAAAGCCTAATGCGCTATATTGCAAGTATCGATTTAGAAAGGCGTGATTTGAGTGTTATAGCTTCAATGGAAAATGTCCAAGGTATTATTGAAGCTGTGAGAAATGATCTAGGTATTGCTTTAGTACCTATCCAATATATAACCAAACAAAGCGGATTATTGATCTTCGGTGAGAACATCACTAGTAAACATTTAAATCATAATTTCTTTTTGGCGTACCATAGCAATAAACCCTTATCTCCTGCTGCTGAAGTTTTCGCTCAAGAATTAAAAAGAAAATATATTACTGCAAAATCCGGTCCGGTAGCTAATATTTAATAATTTTGCCATTAAAGTAGAACGATCATAATCATCTATAATTATGATCTAACTTCGTTGTGCTGATTAAACAAAAAGTTGCAAAGCTCTAATATATAAGTCTGCTTGCTTTAATTAACTATGTTAAAATGATACAATTAAGAGTAGTGTAAAAACAGTAGTAGATAATGCGAAAAAATAAGCATAAATGAAAAATAGTGAATCAATTAAGTATTAAAGAAAAACAAAAAATTGATATTAAAAATTAGAAGGAGATTTTTATGATTACAAAAAAATATTTTCGTTCAATTGACGAACTGCAATTAGTTCAATACTATGCAACTCTTTCCAGAGAAGATGTCGGTTTTCACTCAGAAGACGGTAAGATTATCGTTGATGCAAAAAGTTTTATCGGTTTATTCGGTCTTGATTTTGCCAAACCGATTTTAGTAGTTAGTGAAGATGAAGATTTTCATAAGAAAATTGAAAGTATAGGGGAAACTGTTGAAGATTAATTTCTTACAACAAATACAATCCTATTCTAGCATTTATTGAAGATAAAGATTTTCATATAAAATTGGGAATATAGGGGAAACTGTTGAAGAGTGATTTCTTACAACAAAAAATAATCCGATATAGCGCAATTATCATTATAGTTGCGATCCTGATCGGACTAGTCATACATACTGATAATAATACAGATCCGACTGTAGGCAATATAGTTGGATCTGCTGCTGTTTCAGAGGAAAAAACAATTTCAGCCGCTTTAGATGAAAAAGTTGATTCTGAATCTGTTTCTGATACTAATTCTAAGACTGATCAAGCTGATTCTCATAATAATCAAGTTGATTCCAATAATAATCAAGTTGATTCCAATAATAATCAAGCTGATTCTAATAATAATCAAGCTGATTCCAAGATGTCTGAATCTGACAAAATGAATTCGCCGGAAGAAAGTGAGACTGAAATTGAATCTGAACCTATCATTGTTCCGGTTCCATATTTTGAAAGTGGTGGTCATTACGAAGCCACAGATCCGGAAGAAATTGAATTGCTCAAACAATATCCCGACGTAGTAGATATGAATTTTAGTGGGGATACCTATGAATATAATCCTCTGGAGCAATGGCGTTATGATCAAATCATGAAGAAACATAATAAATTACCTGTTAATTTACAGAATTTACTTGTGAAAAGACCTCAATCGGTACATTTTGTCTATAAATATTTTGATTATTTAAAAAATCCACAAAATTATGATCCTCATGCAAAATCCAATAAAGTTGATTTTACTAAAGCAAAATCAAAAAGCAAGTATCCATACTATTCAAACTGGGACAGCACTTGGGGCTATTTAGATTACAGCGGGGGACAGCTTGTAACATCGGGTTGCGGACCGGTAAATTTTGCAATGCTGGTTTCCGGTATGAATCAGGATGAAACTATGACACCGACCACAGCACGTGAATTCGCGCGTCAAAATGGCTATGAAGCTACTAATGGCAAAGGTACACTATGGTCTTTATTTACGAAAGGTGTCAATGCTTTCGGCATAAAGTCTGAAATGTTAAATGTTCATCAACCTGAGCGAATTAAGCAAGCTCTTGAAGATGGTAAACCGGTTATTATGATGGTCAATCATCCCGAATTTACCAGTGTCGGACATTTCATCCTGTTATATGATATTGAAGGTGATATGGTTAAACTTCAAGACAGTAACAGCATCAGCAATACTAACAAAATGTGGAATCTCTCAGAATTATTGGATGAAACGGAAGTTGCCTGGAGTTTCTATAAATAATTCCCAATAAGAATAATTCCTATAATAATTCCCATAATAATTCCCATAATAATTCCCGTAAATTTCCATAATAATTCACAATATTCATTCACATATTAAATGGACAATCATTCGTGCTTATAAAATTCAAAAACTAGGGCTCATATGTCTAAAATCACAAACTCGGCCAAGGCCCTCAAACAGTGTGATTTTTGACGACATATTCGCCAAGTTTTTATGAATTTTATAAGCAAACTCATGCTCTGACCATTTAATATCGTGAAATAATTAATTGTTTATTATTAAAATTCAAAAACTAGGGCTCATATGTCTAAAATCACAAACTCGGCCAAGGCCTTCAAACAGTGTGATTTTTGACGACATATTCGCCAAGTTTTTATGAATTTTATAAGCAAACTCATGCTCTGACCATTTAATATCGTGAAATAATTAATTGTTTATTATTAAAGTACAAAAATCAGGGGCTCAATTTTTCTAATTCAGAAATCATTTCACCGATAAAATTGATCATATTGCGTAATGGTTGATCAGTAGTTAAATCGACGTCGAGTATTTTGGCATGCTCAATTACATCAAGTGGTCCGCCGGTGCGAAGGAATTTTAGCCATTTCTCTACTTGCTGTGCAAGATGATTTTCTTTGGAATTTGCCGGTTCGGATGCAGAATTTTGATTTAATTTAATAAAGAAATCCGTGGCAACAACCAGGCTTGCACTGTAAGTATAAGAATAGAGATTTGCATAGTAGTGTGGTTGACGCATCCAGGTTTTTTCTGCACCCGGATCAATGATTACAGCATCACCCCAGAATTGTTCGAGTAATTCTCGGAAAATATTATCTAAATCATTGGCGGACAATTGTTCGCCGGCTGCGATCCGATCCATGACTGTTCTTTGGAAACAGGCTTCATGCAGATGGGTTACCGCATTGTGATAATAGGTATTGCCGATCATGGAAGAGATAACCCAACGTCTGAAACGCGGATCATCATTTTTCTTTAACAGGCTGTCACTTAATAATAATTCATGTGTTGTGGAGGGAACTTCGACCAAATAAAATGGCATCTCGGCTTCTAAGAATGAATTGTTTTGTGAAACTAAAATATCCTGTGCGGCATGACCTAGTTCATGAGCAAGAGTAAATACCTCACTTAATTGCCCCGACCAGTTGATTAATATATAAGGATGGGCAGCAGGAGCCATCGTACAAAAACCGCCGGTTGATTTACCTATGTTTTGGGCGAAGTCAATCCAACGTTCAGGAAAGCTTGCCATAATCATATCGTGATAATCTTTGCCCATAATTTGTATAGCATCGGAAATATACTGTTCTGAATCTTTGATTGAAACCGGAGGAGAAAATTCAGGATCCAGAGGTAACAGTAAGTCTGCGAAATGCATTTCTTCCAGATTGTATGCTTTTTGAATTAATTTTGCATAACGTCGCATATGGGGAGCAAGTTCGTTCATGATCAAATCGATCTGACGATCATAGAGTTCACGAGAGCTTTTTTGATAAAACAAAGCTGCTTCAGTGGCATTTTTGAAACCACGTAATTTAGCCATGGTTTCTTTATAGGTGAAATTTGCTAATAATATTTCGGCATTAATATTATGATATTTTTGTAAGGTCGCGGAAAAAGCTTTAAAAGCATTGCGCCGAATTTCAGTATCAGATACGGCAGAATATTTTGTTTCATATAAAACATAGCTTAGCGGATAAGATTTGCCATTGACTTCAAAATCCGGAAAATCCATATCTTGAGCTTTTGCTGTTTCGTAGATTGTTTCCGGCAAGTTTAAGGTAGGAGCCAATGCAGCAAGCACCCGTTCAGTTTGAGGTTTAAGTAAATATTTTTGGTAGGCCAATTGATCAGATAAATATTGTTTGTAATTTTCTGTTTGTTCTATAGCCTGCTCGATTACTTGTTGCTCGGTTTCTGCCAATTCGCTTGAGAAAAATGATAATTCAGAATTAATTTCAGCAGCTAATAATTGAAACTCCTGCAACCTTTTACCTAAGTGATCATTCCTCATATCGACAGCGAATTGCAGAGAAATATATGTGTCGATATTGTTGATGAGAATAATAATTTGCTCGTAATCGGCGATTCCGGTCAAAAGGAATTGCGGATCAGTCGTAGTTTTAATTTTGGTTTTATATTTATCAACAAAAGATTGTGTTTTTTCTTTCAGTCCGGTTTGGGCTGTTCTACATTCATCATCTGTAGAGAAAATTGCATTTACATCCCAAGTTTCTGCAACGGGAATTTCTGATCTTAAAGGTAGTGCCTGAATAGTCATTGTGAAAAATCCTTTCATCTAAGTTGCTTGAAAGTAATTCGAACCTACTCGGAGTTATTCGAGTTGTTCGGAGTTCCTCGAAGTCTCTCTAAATTTCTCTAAAGTTCCTCGAAATTTCTAAAAATTTCTCTAAGTTCCTCGAAGTTAATTCTAAGTTCCTCGAAGTTAATTCTAAGTTCCTCGAAGTCTCTATAAATTTCTCTAAGTTCCTCGAAATTTCTCTATGTTCCTCGAAGTTTCTCTAAGATATTCAAGGTTATTCGTAAGTCTCAAAAGTAATTTTCGAATTATCTGTAACATTTTGCAACTATTTTTGATTCGGTTTGTTAATTTTTTTATGCCGTATTAGAATACACCTTAAACGAGAAATAAGAAACTAACAGCAAAAAAGAAATTATAAAATTAATATCAGTTTTGAAAATCAGATTTGGTAGGCATAGAAATTCAAATTATAATTTTTATCCTAATAGAAGGACTTAATGTCTAGCGAGGTGCATAAAATGAACGAACAAAAAATATATGATGTAGCAATTATAGGTGCGGGACCTGCCGGTTTAGCTGCCGGAATTTATGCGGGGAGAGCAGGTTTATCCAACATTATTATCGAACAAGGTCTTGATGGTGGACAAATCGCCAGTACGAGTATTATTGAAAATTATCCGGGACAAAATCCGGATGGTGAATCCGGAACAAGCCTCATCGAGCGTTTTAGCAAGCAAGCAGAATTATTCGGCAGTGAAAGAGCCCAAGATATTGTTCAAGAAGTAGATTTGAATTCTGCTGTAAAAACTGTCAAAGGCATGATGCAGACCTATCAAGCACGCAGTTTGATCATTGCAACCGGATCCAGTCCGCGCAAGGGTGGTTTTACAGGTGAAGCTGAATTTACCGGACGTGGAGTTTCTTATTGTGCGACTTGTGATGGCAATTTCTTTAAAGGATCAGAAGTCTTTGTAATTGGTGGCGGTGAAGCTGCAGTTGAAGAAGCGATTTATTTAACTAAACTTGCACGTAAAGTTACGATAATTCATCGACGTGATCGTTTACGTGCAGTTGAATCCGTTCAGGAAAGAGCCAGGAACACATCGGGCCTGGAATTGATGCTCAATACAGTGGTCGAATCGGTTTCCGGTGAAGATGTAATTGAAGAACTAACCGTACGCAATGTAGAAAATGATCAGATAACTGTGATCAAGAAAAATGAAAACGATGCATTGCTCGGGTTATTCGTCTTTGTCGGTAATGTGCCGAATTCAAATCTTTTCGGCGATGAATTAGCAAAAAATAACGGCTATATTATTACCGATGCGGAGATGCAAACCAATATTCCGGGTGTATTTGCAGCCGGCGATATCAGAGATAAATCCTTCCGACAAGTTATTACCGCAGCAGCCGACGGTGCAATCGCTGCGAACTCGGTTTTACGTTATCTTTCCACATTGGACGGAACATTATACGAATAAAAATCATAGCATAAATAATTAAGCTAAAAATGAACTGAATAATTGGTTTGGCACACTTTTTAAGCTTATCCTGGATTTCCACTGCTCAACCTTAAAAAGTGTGCATTCCCCTTGATAAAACCGACGTTTTCGGGTTGTATCTGCACACTTTTTAAGCTTATCCTGGATTTTCGCTGCTTAACCTTAAAAAGTGTGCATGCCCTTTGATAAAACCGGCGTTTCCGGGTTGTATCTGCACACTTTTTAAGCTTATCCTGGATTTTCGCTGCTCAACCTTAAAAAGTGTGCATTCCCCTTGGTAAAACCGGCTTTTCCGGGTTGTATCTGCACACTTTTTAAGCTTATCCTGGATTTCCGCTGCTTAACCTTAAAAAGTGTGCATGCCCCTTGATAAAACCGGCTTTTCCGGGTTGTATCTGCACACTTTTTAAGCTTGTCCTGGATTTCCACTGCTCAACCTTAAAAAGTGTGCATGCCCTCGCCCTCATGCTCTTTGGTAAAACCGTTTTTCCCAAGTTGTATATCTACTAATAGCTCCCCTTGTCTTGTAAATGATTTACAATGCTTATTTAACAATTTCAATTGCATTGATTTCAATTGCTTTGCGCCCTGAGAAATCCGAAGCGCTTTGTTCGGAGTCTTCATCAATTTGAGGTGCAAAGAAATCAATTTTAACCTGGTCTCCCGGTTCCAGGAAAGGAAGTTGATCCGATAAATGTATGGATGCGGAGAAAATTTGACTTTCATAATATTTTTCTGCAGCACTGTCTTCAGCTTTGCCATTATCTAACATGAAATAATAGTAGGTATTGCCGTTTATAATGACGTTGCTGAGATCAATGATTTCTCCTTGGAAAGAGCTGGCAATCAGTTGTTCTTCATCAGCATCAGGTTCATTAATCAAACGGCTGCTTTGGCTGATATCATAGTTTTGCATGGCTTCTTTAATACTGGCACCGACACCTGTTGTCTGATAATTCTGAGCGTCAACCAAGGCATACATTTTTACCAGCTCAGCTTGATCTTTCAAAGCCATACAGTAAGACGGTCTGCCGTTGATGTTTAATAAAATAGGTACAGTGGACGTATAGCCTTTTTCTTGTACAGCACCCTCAGCACTGCGCATTGCCGAAGATTCGTCAGCAGACGGTATTGCATAAAAATTAGTTTGTTTTGTACGTAAATTAACCAGCACAAAGCCCAGATTGGAATTATCTTCAGTTGAAACCGATGTGATACCGGTATATAAATAAACATCATCATCAATTGCCAGATAGTTGTACAAAGCGGTTGCTTGCAAGACACCTTTTTGCCCGATAAACGAATTGAAGAATCCTCTTTGATATTTACCGTAATAGTCAATATGTTCCAGAATCAGATCTGAAGAATATACACGGTCAATCCAAGCGGGAATTTCACCGATTTTATGTTTTACTGTTTCACCGGTCAATGCATTGCATAAGATTACTTCTTTTACATCAAGACCGCCAAACCAGCCGATGGTCGGTTTGAGTACGGGCGTAATCCAGTAAGGAATACCGTCCTCATCAACTTCCATAACAGGATCGTCCATAATATCAAAAGGATATTTAAAGCGTAAATGGCGTTTGATGTTTCTAAACAAAGGTTCAGAATTAGAATATTTCATTCCTGAAGGAAGGTTCTGTAATTCGACACTACTGTCAATCATGTCGACACGAATCAAACGTGGTAAACCCTCAGAACGATTATTAAACCATTTAATAATATCTCCGTAACGCAAAGGAGTAACCCGGACCGGTCTGCCTTGATAATTAATCTGGACATAATCCGGTTCAACTTCAAATTGTGAAACGAGTTCGGCAATTTCACCCATTTTTTTGCTGCCAAGTCTGGAAGCGGTCTGTTTATCTACGGTCGGAATATCGGTGAAATCAATTTCGGCGATATTACCCTGGAAATCGCCTTCTTCTACAGTAAGCAATTTCGCATATTTTTTAGATTGAAAAAGCTTGGCAGAAGAGAGATTGAAAATCAAAAACAATACTGCCAAAATCAATGGAATCCAGATCAAACCGGAACCGTGTTTGAAAATATCCTTTAACGAGGTAATTTTGATCCGGACATTTTGAATATTTTTAAAATCAAAAGGATTTTTAGCTTCTTTTCTTGACTCGTCGTCGCTATTATCTTCCTTTTGGGGTAGATTAATTAAAAAGGGTATGATAATTAAAATACTCAAAATGAGCAAACGAATAAAGAATCCTTTATCACGTGGATTTATCGGTGTTAAATCAAAGAACCAAAAAATCAGGGTAAAAACAAATAAGATAATATAGTATTTAAATTTCTGTTGTTTTGACATATTGTAAAAAATACTCCTGTATAGAATAAAAATTTTGTATTTGAATAACGTTGTCTATTATCCAAAATAGTATAAACTAGTTAGAGTGATCAGTCTAACAAAAAGCGGAGATATTAATGACAAAAATTGTTTATTATATAACTTCATTAATTGGCAAATTGCAAAAGATTAAAGGTGGCGGAACCAGCTTTCCAGGTAAGCTTGCTTTGAGTCTGAAGCCGGATATTTTAAATGAGTTTGAAATTCCGGAACATCGCGTTTTTATCAGTGGAACAAACGGTAAAACTTCTACGGCAAATGATTTGGCGAATGTTTTTCGTAAGGCGGGTCAATCAGTTTGCAACAATGCTGCCGGTGCAAATCTAAAACAGGGAATTGTTACTTCGTTACTGGAAAATTCAGATAGTAATTTGAGAGTGAAATCTGATATCTTAATTATCGAAATTGATGAGATGACCATGCTCAATGTGTTTCCGGAATTGAATCCGCAACATTTATTATTGACCAATCTTTTTACCGATCAAATTGATCGTTTCGGAGATAAATGGCAATTGGCGAAAAAATTGGGTGAAAAATTACCGCGAGGACTTACCCTTTATATCAACGGTGATGATCCGGTTCTAGTTTGGCTTGCCCGGCAAATTGATCCGGAAAAAGTTGTTTACTATGGTTTAGCAGCTGACTATTCGGACGACAATTCTAAAATTAAATTCCAACCGGAAAAATGTCCTTATTGTAATGCTGAATTAAATTATGAGCGAAGATACTATGACAGTTTAGGGAAATTTAATTGTGAATGCGGTTTTAAATCCCCGAGCTTGGATTATATTGCAGAGGACATTGATTTACCTGAGCAAGAATTTATAGTGGAAAAACAGATTTATCGCATGGCATATCCGCAATTGTATTTGGTATATAATATGTTGGCAGTGATAACTTATGCACGAGAAGCGAATCTGTCCGCTGATCTAATTGCTCAAGTGTTGTCTGAACAAAGAGAAACTGCAGGCAGATTTGAGTATTTAGATTTTAATCAACATCAAGCATGGCTAAATTTAGTTAAAAACCCGGCAGGCATTAATCAATCTCTAATTTATCTTGAACATCAATTAAATTCAGTAATAGATAATAATAAGCAGATCAATTTGTTGTTAGGATTTAATAACACATTTGCCGATGGACAGGATTCAAGCTGGTTGAAACAAGCTGATTTTGAATTGTTGCAATCAGATAATCTTGCAGCAATTTATTTAACAGGCTCTCTGCAAAAACATGTTTATAAACTGCTGAAAAAAACCGGAATATCTGAAAATAAAATTCATCTGGTTCCGGAACAGGATCAGCTTGCTCATGCAATTTGCGAAATGCAACAAAGCAATCTGCCCGGATATTTTTTAGTTAACTTTACGATGTTGGAACCGGTCAGAACGAGTATTATTAAAGCAAATAAGTGAGACCGTGAGACAGGCAAACGAAATTTGAATTGAGACGGCAGATAATATTTGAAGTAAGACCGGAAAACGAAATTTGACAAAAAGAATCCTTTTTGTCAAATGATAAAATGAAATAATTAATATGGATCAACCAAATGAATTTATTAATATGGATCAACCAAATGAATTTATTAATATGGATCAACCAAACGAATTTATTAATATGGATCAATCAAACGAATTTATTAATATGGACCAATCAAATGAAATAATTAATATGGATCAACCAAATGAATTTATTAATATGAATCAACAGATCAAATTTATTATCTTGGAGGGATAATATGAAAAGAATGAAAAAATCAACAATTATTATAGCTTTCATTTTAGCAATGGTAATGCTGGTTGCATGTGGAAATAGCGGCAAAAAGGATTCCGATGCTAAAGGAAAAGATGCAGACATAGTTGAAGAAAAGACTGATACGGAAAAAGTGTCAGCTGATGAAAAAGCTGTAGATGAAAAGGATACGGAAACTAAAAAAGATGTTTCAATCGGAATTATCCAACTTGCTCCGCATGAAGCCTTGGATAAAGGATATGAGGGCTTTATTGACGGATTAGCCGAGTGCGGTTATGTCGAGGGAGAAAATTTAAGTCTTGATTATAATAATGCACAAGGTGATCCGAGCAATGCCACGACGATCGCTCAAAAACTGGTTAATGCAAGTCCTGATTTGATTTTTGCCGTTGCAACTCAAGCGGCTCAAGCAGCAGCTAATCAAACATCGGATATTCCGATCGTTATTACTGCGGTTACTGATCCGGCACAATCCGGTTTGGTTAAGTCCAATGATATGCCTGAAACTAATGTTACCGGCACTTCGGATTTGACTCCGGTCAAAGAACAGATGGAATTGATTAAAGAGTTGATGCCGGAAGCAACCAGAGTCGGCGTTATCTTTAATTCGTCAGAAGATAATTCGCTGATCCAAGCCAAGATGGCGGAAGATGCTTTGAACGATTTAGGTCTGGAATATGTTGAACTTACCGTTTCCAAAACTGATGAAATTTCACCGGTAACCCAAAGTGCAGTTGGCAAAATTGATGTAATGTATACACCGACCGACAATTTGATTTCCAATAATATGACAGCAGTTACCAATATCACGAATCCTGCAGGAATACCTGTTGTTTGCGGTGAAGTTGCAATGCTTGAAGGCGGCGGTTTGCTGACTTTAGGTGTAGATTATTATGAATTGGGAAGACAAGCCGGAGAAATGGCAGCAGATATTTTGGATGGAAAATCGGTGCCTTCTGAAATGGCAGTTCAATATCAAAAGGAATATTCATTCGCAGTTAACCCTGAATTAGCAGAAGAACTCGGTGTGACTATTCCGGCAGACATGCTGGAAAAGAATAGCTGGAAACAGGCAGAATAATTGAATATAAATCTGACGGGGTTTGCTCAAAAATCATAGGTCTGTAAATCAAAATTTGCACAGCCCAAGATTCTGAGCAGAAATTGGCTTTTGAACCGGGAAATTGCTCAAAAATTGCAGGTCTGCAAATTAAAATTTGCACAGCCCAAGATTCTGAGCAGAAATTGGCTTTTGAACCGGGAAATTGCTCAAAAATCATAGGTCTGTAAATTAAAATTTGCACAGCTCAAGATTCTGAGCAGACCCTGTTAATAGGAATTCAGGAATTATAGTTTAGATTAAACAAAAGGAAAACGTATGCAATTTTTATTGGCGGTAGAAGGAGCTATAGCTCAAGGTTTGCTTTGGTCGGTCTTGGCCTTGGGTTCATATTTAACTTTCAGACTGTTAAATTTTACTGATATGACTGTTGACGGTTCGTTCACAACCGGAGCTTGTGTAACAGCAATCTGTATTGTCAACGGGATTCCGCCGATATTGGCATTATTGGTGTCTCTGTTGGCAGGTGGTATTGCCGGTGCAATAACCGGTTTTCTTCATAATAAATTAGAAATCCCGGAAGTTCTGGCGGGAATTCTTACTCAAATTTCTTTATATTCAATTAATTTAAGGATTTTAGGTCGTGCAAATCAGCAGCTTTTACAATATGATACGATTTTCAAACAATTACAAAATTTATTGGCGGAAATCGGCTTGAAATTAAGTAGTGACCGTGTAGCGATTATCATCGGTTTGATTTTTGTCACAATTGTAATTGTTGTTTTATATTGGTTTTTCGGTACGGAAATCGGTTCAATTATCCGTGCAACCGGTAACAATGAAGCAATGGTTAGAGCTTTAGGTCAAAACACGGAAAATACGAAATTTATTGCTTTAATTATTGCTAATTCCTGTATTGCTTTGGCAGGAAGTTTGGTCGGTATGTATCAAGGTGCAGCTGATGTGGGGATGGGTGCAGGTGCAATCGTAATCGGACTTGCTTCGATTGTAATTGGTGAAGTTATACTGCGCCGGGTTATAGCTTTTGGTTCGAAAATGGTTGCTGTGGTAATCGGTTCGATAATTTACAGAATAATTGTGGCCTTGGTCTTACAACTGGGTCTCAGTACAAACGATCTCAAATTGCTTACAGCGATAATTGTAGCTTTAGCTTTGTTTTTACCTAATGCAGTAAGTAAGCATAATGCAAAAAAAGCCAGAGAATTGGCGGCTAGGGAGACCCGCGATGCTTAAAAATTGTGAATTGTTTAAAAAGTACGATTTGATAACTGTAAAGGAGAGTCAAGATGCTTCAAATTGAAAATTTAACGAAAACTTTTGATCCCGGTACAGTTAACGAAAAAAAGGTAATTGATCGTCTTAATTTACAAATCAGTGCAGGTGATTTTATAACTGTTATCGGGGGTAATGGTGCAGGAAAATCAACAATGCTTAATTTGATTTGCGGTGTGTATCCTGCAGACGGCGGAAAAATAATATTAGCCGGTAATGAAATTCAAGATATGCCGGAGCATAAAAGAGCTAAGGATTTCGGTCGGGTTTTTCAAGATCCCTTAATGGGCACAGCTGCTAATATGCAATTAGCGGAAAATCTTGCTTTGGCCTTTCGACGAGGTAAACGTCGTGGATTAAGCTGGGGAATTTCAGAAGAAGAACGTGAACTTTATCGCAAACGTCTTGCGACCTTGGGGCTTGGCTTAGAAGATCGCTTAAATGACAAAATCGGTTTATTATCCGGTGGACAAAGGCAGGCGGTGACTCTGCTCATGGCAACTCTTAATGCACCGAAATTGCTCTTACTGGATGAACATACAGCTGCTTTGGATCCGAATACTGCAGAAATTGTTTTAAATTTGACCGATCAAATTATCAGAGAGCAAAAACTCACAGCTTTAATGGTAACTCATAATATGCAAGCTGCAATTGATCATGGCAATCGCTTAATTATGATGGACAAAGGCAATATTATTTATGACGTCAGAGGTCCCGAAAAACAAAAACTCAAAGTAGAAGATTTATTGCGATTATTCCAAGAACTTTCCGGCGGTAGCGGTTTCAGCGACAGTATGCTCGGCTAATTAATGCTTTAAATAATTCAGGCTTTTCAATTTTGCTCAAGAGGTTTATCAAGAGGTTTATCAAGAGATTTAATTACAAAAACCATCGCACAAAAAATCATTGCACATTATTTAAGGTTGAACATTGGATTTTCATGTACAAGCTTGAAAAGTGTGTATATCCGGTCCTTAAAAGTCGATTTTATCAAAGGGCACGCACACTATTTAAGACAATATGAAGTGACCCCGCAATTTGCAAAACCGTGGATTTACCCGTAGCCTGAAGGCTAAAGAAAAACGCGGGGATTACCGCATACAAAGGGAGGTCACTTCAATGAATAGAATAATTTATGTTGGCATGGATGTCCATAGGGAAAGTTATACACTTTGCTGTGTAGAGCAAAATCTCGAAGGAGAAGACAAGGTATTCGGTCATTTGCGTATGGAGGCAAAGATCGATAATGTGAAGAGCTATCTCAAGAAGATAGCCTCCGGTTTACTAAGCAAGGGTATCATTCCACGTTTTGTCTGTGGTTACGAAGCCGGTTGTCTTGGTTATTCACTTTACTATCAAATGATAGAAGCAGGATTCGAATGTGTGGTTATGGCCCCGGCAACTCTTTTCCTTCGTCCACGTCATGTCCTTAAAAATGATATGCGCGATGCTGAACACATAGCGAAAAGTCTTGCCTACGGAAACTACCGCGCAGTCTATATTCCCTCAGTACAAGACGAAGAGGTCCGAGAGTTCATCCGTATGCGAAATGACCATAAACAAGGTCTAAAAAGATTGAAACAACAAATAGGTGCTTTTTGCTTGCGTCACGCGATGCATTACGATAAGACCAAGTGGACACAAGTTCATCTGCGTTGGTTGGAAACATACGATCTCCGCCCGGGCTACCGAGAGGTCTTGGATCGTTACCTATTGACCTACCACATGCTGCAAGATTTAATTGAGCAGTGTGATTTGCGCATTGAAGAAATATCCCAAGAAGAACGTTATCGTGAAAAGGTTGCACACCTATGCTGCTTCAAGGGAATACGGACACAGACAAGTATGTCCTTGATAGTAGAGACAGGAAGTTTTGCGCGTTTTGCTACAGCTGAACAATTTGCCAGCTATCTGGGGCTGATACCGAGAGAGTCATCGAGTGGAGATACGATTCGCAGAGGCAGTATTACCAAAACAGGTAATCGGGAACTACGGCGTTTATTGATCGAGTCAGCTCACAGTATCTGTCGTGGCAGGTCGGATCGGAAATCGAAGGCACTGAAAGCCAGACAACGAGGCAATCCTCCGGAAGTAATTGCCTATGCGGATCGGGCAGTACTACGTCTAAGTAGAAAGTACTTTCGTATGATACGGCGAGGTAAGAAAACTTGTGTAGCTATTACAGCAGTTGCAAGAGAGCTGGCTTGTTTTGTTTGGGGGATGATGAATGGACGCTTTGAAACTAGAGTGACAGGTCAGAAGATTTGAGTAAGCTAAACTCTTATAGAAACAAGTACCCGTTGCAGGTATAAACTGCTACGATGAGGCTATTTCCAAGGGTTCTAGCCTACGCTTTGTCTGAGTCATTTGCGTTACCAACCATGCTGACACCGATAACGGTAATTCGCGTATTAAGAGAGCAAGACTCGTGGCGGACCATTGACCTGCGGTAAGTAAAAGCGAATCCGCGTATAACAGATTGGCCAAAAGCCGGAGACATAGCGCTAGATCCCTTGAAGACAGCCTCAGTTTGAACGAGGCTCTAACCATGATTTGAAAATTAATTTTAAAATTAAATTTTTTAAAAATAAACCTTGACAAGGGGTCACAACATAACAGGTTGGACAGTCAGATTCTCGTACAAGCTTGAAAAGTGTGTATATCCGGTCCTTAAAAGTCGATTTTATCAAAGGGCACGCACACTATTTAAGGTTGGACAGTCAGATTCTCGTATAAGCTTGGAAAGTGTGCATATACAGCTCAAGAAAGCCGGATTTATCATAGATCACGCACACTATTTAAGTTTAAACAGAGGATTTCCAGGATAAGCTTGAAAAGTGTGCATGAAATTTTTGTTGACAGATGAGAATTATAGGCTTAGAATAAATCAACAATTGAATATTGCCTAAACCTTTGAGAAAGAATAGTAAGTTTATCTTAACTTTGGACAGAGAGTTTCGCAAAGCTGAGAGCGAGATAAAGCGGATAGACCGAATGGACTTTTGAGGGCGAGGAGAACGGTAAATGGTAGGAACCGGATTATTAGATCAAATCTAACCAATTTACTCAGTAATACTCGACGGGGGGACCTATCCGTTAGCATGGGGAAGGTATGATAGTACCGAGAGAGCACTGTTTTTCAGTGAAGTTGGGTGGCACCGCAGAAGTAATGACTTTTGTCCCAATTTTTGGACAAAGGTCTTTTTTTATGCCTTTTGTCCGACCAAGAATATTTTTGTTTTGGAGGGAAAAAGAATGAAAACAACAAAAAAACACGAAGTACGTACAACAATGGAAAACAAATTGATTGTGACAATGAATCGCAGAGTTATCAGCCTAGTCTTAGGCATATTGATGCTACTCAGTATGCTGGGATTAGCAGCTTGCTCCAATGATGCAAAGAGCGCGTCATCAGAAGAAAAAACTAAAAATGAGTCACCGCAAGACATAGAACAGCAAGCGGATCCGGAAAAAAGTGTTTCCGAAAATTCTAATACAAATGAAGATGAGATAAAAGATGATACTTCGTCACAAGCTGATACATCATCTGATACAAGTGAAATTGTTGAAGGAAATTTTAAAATCGGCATTTCTCAATTTGCTCAGCACGGTTCATTAGATAATTGTCGTGAAGGTTTCTTGCTCGGATTAGCTGAACAAGGTTTTGTTGAAGGTGAAAACCTGACAATTGATTATCAAAATGCAGCTGCAGAAATGGCTGTAGCATCACAAATTGCCGAAACTTTTGTCGGTAAAGATTACGATATGATTATGGCAGTGGCAACTCCGGCAGCAATGCATGCATATAATGCGGCAATGGATAAAAATATTCCGGTCATTTATTCGGCAGTTAGTGATCCGGTTGCGGCAGAGCTGGCAAAACCGAATGGAGAATCTGTCGGCAATGTTACCGGGACCAGTGATGCTTTGCCGGTTGAAGCTCAATTGAAGATGATACGTGAAATAATGCCTGATGCTGAAACTATCGGAATTCTCTATACAACCAGCGAAGCAAATTCCGAAGCAACAGTTAAAATTTATGAAGAGCTTGCTCCTAAATATGATTTTAAGCTTGTGACAAGCGGTATAGCGACATCTGCAGATATTCCTTTAGCTACTGATAACATTTTGACGAAAGTAGATTGTCTCAGCAATTTAACCGATAATACGGTTGTTGAATCGTTGCCGACAATTTTGGATAAAGCTTTTGCGGCCAATATTCCGATTTTCGGTTCGGAAGTAGAACAAGTCGGTTTGGGTTGTTTGGCTTCCGAAGGTGTTGATTATATAACTTTAGGCAAAGTAACCGGTTATATGGCTGCTCAAGTTTTGCGTGGTGAAAAAACAGCAAATGAACTGAATTTTGAAACGATCTCCGAATCTTTTCTCTATATTAATTCTGCGACCGCCGAAAAATTAGGTGTTGATATTCCCCAATCTATGTCGGATCGTGCTTTAGAGAATTTCAGTGAGATCGGTGTTTTACAATAAGTTGAAATCAGATCTTCGAATTATGTATAAAATATAATTTGGAATTAAATTAAGAATTTGTATTTTGCCGCTTTGAACAACTTGATATCAATCCATTAAATTAAGTAAGAATCAATGTGGCAAAACAAGCTGAAATGACGATTTCAAATTAAACAAGAATCAACGTGGCAAAACAAGTTGCAATGACAATTTCAACTTAAGTTAAAGAAAGCAAAATAATATGACTATATTAATTGGAATTTTTGAACAAGGTCTGATTTATGCCGTGATGGCATTAGGACTCTACATCACCTATGTTATTCTCGATTTACCGGATTTAACCGTGGACGGCAGTTTTCCTCTTGGATCTGCCGTCTGTGTTGCATTGATTATTGCGGGAGTAAATCCGGTATTGAGCCTGATAATTTCATTTTTTGCCGGAGTAGTTGCCGGAATTATTACCGGGATTATCCATGTGAAATTAGGTATCAGAGACTTAATTTCAGGAATTATTGTGATGACCGGTCTTTATACGATAAACCTTTTAATTGCAGGTAAATCGAATGTACCGATTTTTGAAGCGACTACGATTTTTAATAATGATTTATTGAAACAATTACCTGAAAGTTTTAAACAGTATCGGGTGCTCCTGGTTCTGATTCCGATTGTAATTCTCTGTAAAATTGCTCTGAATCGTTATCTTCATACTAAAAGCGGCTTATTATTGCGCTCAGTCGGTGACAATCAAAATCTGATTACGACCATGGCAAAAGATCCGGGCAACATGAAAATCCTGGGGCTCGCGTTAGCCAACGGATTGGTGGCATTAAGCGGTGCAATTTTAGCCCAGCAACAGAGATTTTTTGAAGCCTCACAAGGGACAGGTACTATGGTAATGGGATTGGCAAGTGTTATTATCGGTATTCGGCTTTTTGCAAAAATTAAATTGATGTCATTTCCGATGAAAGTAATTCTCGGATCAATTGTTTATAAAGCAATAGTTGCAGCAGCGATTGCACTCGGATTATCTGCCAACAGTTTGAAATTAATAACAGCAATTTTATTGTTGATAATTCTGCTGATTAGTGAACATGGTAAAAAGGAAAAGGTACAGCAATATGATTGAGCTTCTGTCAGAGTACCTTAATTGCTTTATCACGTTACAATCGGTTGTCAAATCACAATCGAGTTATCACGTTACAATCGGTTGTCAAATCACAATCGAGTTATCACGTTACAATCGGTTGTCAAATCACAATCGAGTTATCACATTACAATCGAGAAAGAAAAGGTAAACTATGCTTAAATTAGAGAACATTAATAAATGTTATAATCCGGGAACGGTTAATGAAAATACAATTTTTCAGGACTTTAATTTGTCGATACCGTCAGGTCAATTTATGACGATAATCGGCAGCAACGGTTCCGGCAAGACGTCAATGCTCAATTTAATTTGCGGGAATATTAAACCGGATCAAGGCAAAATTGTCATGGACGAAGAAAATATGACTAATATGTCGGAACATGCAAGATATAAAAGAATGGGTCGTGTATTTCAGGATCCGGCAGCAGGAACTTGTCCTTCGATGACTTTGTTGGAAAACTTGTCCCTCGCCGATAATAAAAATAAAGCATGGAATTTAACAAAGGCGGTCAATAATCAACGAATTGAGTTTTATCAGGAAAAACTGAAGCGAGTAGGCTTGGGTTTAGAAAACAAATTAGATGAAATTGTCGGATCTTTTTCAGGCGGGGAACGGCAAGCTGTAGCTTTGTTAATGGCAACAATCACTCCGATTGATTATTTAATTTTGGACGAACATACTGCAGCACTTGACCCGAAAGCAGCGGAAACGATTATGCAATTGACTGCTGAAATCATAGAAGAACAAAATCTGACAACATTAATGGTGACCCATAATTTGAAATATGCCTTGGAATATGGCGACAGATTGATCATGATGCATAAAGGGGAAATTCTGCTGGATGCGTTTGATCAGGAAAAATCTCAATTAATTCTTAATGATTTATTAAACAAATTTTTCGAAATCTCTATTGAAGTTGGAAATGCTATTTGAGACCATAATATTAAGTAATAGCTTAGTATTGGAGGTTTACATGAATAAGAAAACGAAGATAATCAGAGTGATACTTTTGAGTATTAGTTTATTTTTATTATTAAATATTGCGGCTTGTACGAAGAAAAACGACTCAAGTAGTTCAGCTTCGAAAGAAACCGACAAGCAAGAAAATGCTGATAATAATACCGAAGACTCTGAAGATCCTGGAAATTCAGAAGATACCAGAGAATCAGAAGATACGAGAGATTCAGAAGACAAAGATTCCAAGCTGTCAGATTCGGATCAGACGCAAGATGATACCAGACAAGCCAACAAGAATGTTAAGGATACAAGTACCGATTTAATGGCTGATGTAAAAGCGCAAGATATTCAACCTGATAGCGACTTACCAAAAGCGGATTTCATGCAAAAATTCTCAGTTGAAATGTTGCAAAACTTGACAAAAGATTCAGAAGAGAATGTTCTGTTTTCGCCCTTATCGATTTATTACGCTTTAGGAATGACCCAAAATGCAGCAGCCAATAATACTTTGCAACAAATGACAGATGTATTGCACAGTGATTCTGCCACTTTGAATCAATACCTGTTTTCCTATAATTCTCTGCTGAACCAACAAGATGAAAAGGTGAAACTAAATTTGGCAAATTCAATTTGGTTCAATGAAGAAAAAGCAGACAGAATTCAGGTAAAACCTGATTTTCTCCAAACAAATGCCGATTACTATAATGCAGCTTTACGTGAGCTTAAATTTGATGATGCCGGGAAAGACATAATTAATGCATGGGTCAATCAGAATACAAACGAGATGATTCCGGAAATAATTGATAAGATTCCGGAAGATGCTGTAATGTATTTGATTAATGCCTTAGCATTTGAAGGTGAATGGCAAGTCAAATATGAAGAGGAAGACGTTGAGCAGGGCTATTTCTATCCGAGTGAAAATACATACCAAGAAGTCCAGATGATGAATTCGGAAGAAAATTATTATCTGGCAGACGAATATGCTCAAGGCTTCTTAAAACCCTATAAAAATCCGCGCTATGCATTCATGGCAATATTGCCGAACTATGGTGTGACATTGGCTGACTACATTGAAAATCTTGATGCTGATGCCTTTACTAAATTGCTTGATTCGGTATCTGAAGAACCGGTTTTAGTAGGAATTCCTCAATTCAAAACCGAATACTCAACTGAATTGAGTAAAAACTTGAAAACCTTAGGAATGACAGATGCTTTCGATGCAGATTATTCTGATTTTTCAAATGGTTTTGAAAATGTTGATTCTTCTATTGTAATTGATCGCATCTTACATAAAACATTTCTGGAGGTTGATGCCGAGGGCACGAAAGCAGCAGCAGTGACAGCAGTGGGAATAGATGAGACAGCAATGGAAATACCTGAAGAAAAAACAGTCTATTTGACGAATCCTTTCTTGTATTTCATTATTGATACCGAACTCCAAGTTCCGATTTTCGTCGGTCAAATGCTGGAAATTGATGATGTAGAAGTTGTTTCCTATTAATTAAATTAATTAATAGGAATAATAATTATGTATAAATATTTTATCCTGGAAAATAGCTTATGCGATAAAGATATTTTTCAGGATGATTATTACAGAACAATAATATGAATATTGCGTTGGACTGAATCGCAAAGACAATTAATCCAAGTAAGACTCTAAAGCATCGAAATTGAGGATGGTCAAGATCTCATTTTCTATATGGATATAGCCGAGTTCTTCAAATTCCCCGAGTTTTCTGGTCAAGGAATCTCGGGTTAAGCCTGAAAAGTTACTCATCTCGGCACGATCGAATTCCATTGGAACCTGAATTTGACCATTCTTCTTGATTCCGAAATTTTCGGCCAAACGCAGAATTAGACCGGCTGTTTTGACTGACGAATTTAAAGTAGCCAAGCGATTAATCAAATCTTCCGCCCAGCGAATTCTGGCAAAACTCTGACTTAAAATTTCTTTCAAGACGGATTTTTTATTAGAGAAATATGTATTGAAAATCGTCGCAGGGATAGCAATTACAACTGTGTCCATCAATGCTTCGCCTGTGTACCAATATTTGCTATCGGATAATAAATTGTGACCTCCAACGAAATCATCTTTTCGGTAAATATAGAAAATCTGTTCTTTCATGTTGGGCAATACATTGTATATTTTGATAGCGCCGGAATAGATGATGTACATATAGTTTGGATCATCACCACTTTGAAATAAAAATTCCTCTTTATCTAATTTTTTAACAATCAATTGATTTTGAATATTATTTAATATTTTCGGATCTAAATTCCGTAATAATGGTAAATCGGTAAAACTTTCGATAATTTTGTTTTGTTCTTTAAATGAAATATTACTTTCCAACCGGTAGTTTTCATCATCTTGTTTTTCTTTGAGATCAAGGCGGTCTTTACTCATTTGTTCTGCTAGTAATACATTAGCATACACTTCGAATTCTTTTGCTTTTTCTTTATCCATCGGATCAACATTTTCTAACAAATAAGGCATATTTAATTCTTCATATTTATCTTTGCCCATCGTATGATAAGGCAAAATTTCCAAACGTTCGACTAAATGTTGAATCGGTTCAATAGTTTGGATTAATTCTTGCATTGATTTTTTATTATCGGTATAGCCGGGAACCATTACATGACGCACCCAAATTTGTCCGTGAAAACCGTAGTCTTCCAGCTGATTCATAAAATCGATCAAGGGTTTTTGTTTGACAAAACACATATCGAGATAAGCTTGTTCAGAGAAGGCTTTAACATCTAGGAGAATCGTATCGACATAAGGAAAAATTTGTGAATAATATTCCTTTTGACCGTAGCCTGAGGTGTCAATACAAACATTAAAATCATTTTCTTTTAAAAGCTTTACGGTTTCAGCTAAGAATTCACCATGTAATAAAGGTTCCCCACCGGAAAAAGTGACACCGCCATCATCTCCCTGATAGGGTTTATAACGATTAGATAATTGCAAAATCTCGGCTGGAGTTATGATTCTTCCTCCGTTTAAATCTTGCGTGTCAGGATTATGACAATATAAACAGCGAAGAGGACAACCTTGTAAGAAGAAAATAGTCCGGATACCGGGACCGTCAACTAAGCCCATAGTTTCAATTGAATGTAGCCGTCCCGTTATTTGTTCTTCTTGCTTTTTCATTGTCAATAATTCCCCTTTTTAGTTTCATTATCAAGACTATAATGCTTCATGGAATGTTCTGGCAAGAACATCTTCTTGTTGCTCTCGATCTAATTGATTGAAACGAACAGCGTAACCGGAAACGCGAATAGTGAGGTTAGGATATTTTTCGGGATGATTCATAGCATCAATCAACAATGCTCTTTCTAAAACATTAACATTAATATGGAAAGCATCTTGTTTGAAGTAACCGTCTAAAATATTAACCAAGTTATTAATTCTTTCTTCGCCATTTTTCCCAAGTGAACCGGGAATGATTGAGAAAGTATTAGAAATACCGTCCTGGCAGCATCCTTCATATTTTAATTTAGCAACTGAATTCAAGGAAGCTAAAGCACCGGATTCATCTCGGCCATGCATCGGATTTGCACCCGGAGCAAACGGCTCGCCTTTTTTACGCCCGTCAGGTGTAGCACCTGTTTTCTTGCCATAGGTGACGTTGGAGGTAATTGTTAATAGGGATAAAGTATGCTCTGCATTACGATATGCAGGAGTTTTTCTCAATGCATCCATAAAATACTGTGAAACATCTTGAGCAATATTGTCAACACGGTCATCATCATTACCGAATTTCGGGAAATCACCCTCGATTTCAAAATCCATGGTGATTCCGTTTTCATCGCGAATTGGACGAACTTTTGCGTATTTTATGGCAGAAAGAGAATCGGCAACAATCGAAATGCCGGCAATGCCAAAAGCCATGAAAATATGAACTTCCGGATCATGTAGTGCCATTTGACCGGCTTCATAAGCATATTTATCATGCATGTAATGAATTGTGTTCATCGTATTAACATAAATGTTTGCTAATTTATCCATTACTTTTTTGAAATCGGCCACAACTTGATCATAGGTTAAAATTTCTTCTGTATTTTTCTCAATACCTTCAAGTACCTGAATTAAATTACCTTGTTTGTCTTTTTTAATTTCATCGATCCCGCCATTAAGAGCATAGAGTAGTGCCTTGCCTAAATTTGCTCTGGCTCCGAAAAATTGCATTTGTTTTCCGACTTGCATGGCAGATACACAACAAGCAATCGCACAATCATCACCATAAATCGGACGAAGCAAATCATCATTTTCATATTGAATGGAGTCAGTTTGAATGCTAATTTTGGCACAATAGTCTTTAAAGCCGCGAGGCAAATCATTTGACCATAACACTGTCATATTCGGTTCCGGTGAGGTATCTAAATTGGTCAATGTGTGTAAGAAACGGAAAGCAGTTTTGGTTACTAAAGTGCGACCATCTTCACCCATACCACCGATGCTTTCTGTAACCCAAGTAGGATCGCCGGCAAATAGTTCATCATATTCAGGAGTTCTTAGGTGACGAACTAAACGCAATTTAATTACAAATTGATCGATCAATTCCTGAGCTTCTTTTTCAGTTAAAGTTCCATTATCTAAATCGCGCTGAATGTAAATATCCAAGAAAGTTGTATTCTTACCTAAACTCATAGCAGCGCCATTATTCTCTTTAATTGCAGCCAGATAACCGAAATATAGCCATTGAACTGCTTCTTGTGCGTTGTAAGCAGGGCGGCCGATATCAAAACCGTATTTTGCTGCCATTGATTTCATAGCTTGTAAAGCACGAATTTGTTCAGAGAATTCTTCACGTTTACGAATTATTTCCTCAGTTGCATTTCCTGTCAGATTCTTTTTGTCTTTGATGCGTTCTTGAATTAGATAGTCAATCCCATATAAAGCAACTCGGCGATAATCGCCGATGATTCTGCCGCGGCCATAAGCATCCGGCAAGCCGGTCAATAATCCGACTGTACGAACTCGACGCATTTCATCGGTATAAGCATCAAATACACCGTCATTATGTGTTTTACGGAATTCTGTAAAATGCTCTTCCATTTTTGGATCAATTTCCAAATTATAAGCCTTGAGAGAACCTTTAACCATTCTGAAACCGCCATACGGATTCATCATTCTTTTCATGGGTTCATCGGTTTGCAAGCCGACAATTATTTCTTTATCTTTATCAATATATCCGGCATCGAATTTATCAATCCCGCTAAAACGAGTTAAATCGACAGTAACAGTTTTATTACGCACTTCATCCTGAATTAATTCACTAACTTTATTCCATAAATATTTTGTGTTTTCCGTAGGTTCTTCCAAAAAAGAATCTGTTCCGGTATACGGTTTATAATTTTTTTGGATGAAATCTCTGGTATCTATTGTTTCAGACCAATTTCCCGGTTTAAAACCTTGCCATGCCTTATTTCTTTCTGCCATAAAATCGTTATTCATAATATCCCTTTCTAAGAAATAAATATCTATTACAAAATTTAAAAATTTGATTTCTCGTTATGATTTTATATTAAGAAATTAATGATATTTATCATCAGTATATATGAATAAATATTCAATGCAGTGATTGTTATCACTATTTAGTAAGAGAGATTGATAATCTGTACTCTTCCATTTTCAAAGATGAATTCCAGCAATGCACTCTCATCTCCGAACACAATCTTCCCCTCTTCTGAAAGATTTGTGTTAATACCGTCACCATATGCTGCTCGTACTTCCTCTTCGGTACTGCCTATACCAATACCTCTTGCGGTCTTCCCGACAGCAGGCGGCATTGCGCTGACAACCGTGACGATCTTGTTGGAATTTAGGTAGCTTATAATATATCCCTGTGAAAAATAAAATAACTGCATATTTTCCATAATGACAGCAGGGAAATCATCCTCCTCGCCGAGTATTCCCCTGATATCACAGATCACTACACCTGGATTCATTCCGTCAATGGATTCATTATTTTTGATAAAATCGACAGCTGCAGCGATATCGACATTTGCTTCCGCTGCTTCCGCAGGGAGATTATCAGCTTGTGATTCATCTTTTTTTGTGCATGCAGCAGTGTATGCAAAGGTCCTTCCGGACTTAAAAATCGTCTTAATGTGCAACGTCAGTGTGCCGTCAGTATAGTCATATGTACCGCTACAGGATTGAAATGCCTTATCATTTGCCGGGATATTAACGGTAAAGCTGTTACTGTTCTTTTCGAGTAAAAACGGATAGCTTTCCGTATATCCTGCCTGTTCAAACGTATAATTACCCGTGGCATCGGCGTTGACAGTTACAGCTAATTGGATGGGACTGCTGCCATCCTCCGGTTCTCCCGTTCCTTCCCAGTGTCCGACAAGCTCTTCCGGCAAAGTATCGTTAGATTCTACGGAAGGTTCCGCAGAAGGTTTGGTAGTAGATTCCGCAGAAGGCTTTGTGGTAGGTTCCGCAGAAGCCTTTGTGGTGGGTTCCGCAGATGCCTTGGTAGAAGGTTCAGTGGATGGTTTGGTGATTTTTGCCCGCGCAGTTTCGGATTCCTGTGGTAGTGTACTGTTATCACTGATTTTTGCTTCTTTTTCTTTTTTAGATGCACAGCCGCATAACATCATCGTAAACATAATCAGAACAATTATTGTAGTTAAAATCCTTTTCATTTTTTATAATCCTTTCTTATTTCATTTTATGTGGCAACGTGATTGCCACTGTTTTCTGTCCTTTAAGTAAATACAATTATCTATTAACAAAACCCCAATAGCCTTCAAAGTCTTCCGCATATAATGAGGGTGTATCGCTATATAATTGTTTTCCTTTAGCTGCATTCAACATAGAAGTATATACACTCTCATTGGTATATGTAGCATAAGCGTTTTTGACATCGGATTGGATGACCTCGCCCGTCACAAGATTTACTAAATCCGCCCACAAATTGCCGTGATACTGATTGATGATTGAACCGTCTGCGAATCTGAAAGTCCCAATGTTATCCGTATAACTGAAGTGCAAAATGAGTGCAAAAGTTGCCTGATCCGGATCATCCGTCAATGTCAACCCGCTATCTTTTAGCTTTCCTGCTCGTCGAATTAAGTCATCTGTACTAATAGGATAATGGCGTACATAATCATGGATATATCCTCCCTCGGATTCTGTACCGGTAACCGGGTCATATACTCCATCGGTAGACACGATATAATGCATAGGCTGAGGATTATTAGGAGTAAAAGTGTACAGACTGTCTACTCCATAAGCTTCTTGCAAAGCCTGATCATTCCAATTTTTTAAGATATCCCAGTCAAATTCCGTGTAGGTTAGATCTGTAGTAGTAGCTGTCGGGGTATCTGCTTCCGTCATTTCGTTTGTTGTCGCTTCAGCAAGAGTTGGTTCAGTTCCTTCAATATAATCCTCAGCATATAAGTCAATCCAAGTTGTTCCGAAAGGTATTTCTGTATTCTGTCCGGAAATGCCCACACTATTATGAACATATGTATAATCCAACTCCATATGAGCAGTTCCGCCATCAAAATACAAGCCGATTATTTTGCTTTGTCCAATCCAAATATCTGCACTTGTTCCATAAAAATCAATCGCGTACGAGCCGGGAAACATTTGTGTAGATTGAGATACGGAAAGGTCCGTTTGCACATTTCCTGTTGTAAAACTGGTATTTAGATTTGTTACTTGTATGGAAACATCATGAATATAAGTTTTATCTGCCGAAAGAATAAAACTTAACTCTAAGTCGTCAATATCAAAATAAGAAGTATTGCCTACATAAAGATATTCACCTTCTTCCAGTTTGACTGCTTCCATCTCCGGTATTGACTCTGGAGTTGTCTCTTGTATTGGCTCTTTGCTCCCTGGCGAAGTTTTTGTAAAGGACGCTTCTTTATTAGACATGGAAAATCCTGCATTAGAAGGTGTTTTGTTATCGAATGGCTTCTTAACGGAACGTATTATAAGCCAAGCGCTCAGGACTATTATCAAGCATCCCACAATACTAAGTACGATGAAAATCCATTTTGGTCTACGACTTCGTTTCGGTGCCTTTTCACCTCCTGTCGGAACATCGAGTGGAATATTCGACTGCTGAGGCTGTATATTGCTTGTGGAAGTCACCTCATCAATCAGCTCTTTCTCGCTATTAATTTTTTCTCCGCAGAAAGGACAAAAGCCAGAATCCTCCGGTATCTGTTTACCACAATTTAAACAATACATTTTCCTACCTCCTTGAAGTTTATTAGGTCATTTCTAAGTCACATCGTCTTGTTTATGTGTATTTCCTATATTCCTTTTCTTTAATAATGATTATAAACTTAAGAAAATGTGCGTTTGTCTGCTCTGAGCATACAAATTAGATTTTTTTAGTCTGTAGATCCGATATTGAAGGGGAGATATTCTTAAATGGTGCAATATTTGATTAATATTAGAACTTCAGGGTATGATAGATGATGAAAATTTTTAGTCTATAAGAAAGGGTGAAGACAATGACTAATACTTTGGAGATGAAATTAGGCATTATTTCCATCAATGACGCTATCAAAAAATATTTAGAGCTTTATCCGGACGATATTCTGACAAAATTACGGTTAGCTCATAAGGGTCCATTTTACAAATATTCTTTTGTAGGAAATGACGGCAAAAATCGTCATTCACTTAAACTCAATGCACAGACGGGAGATATCATCAAGGATAAGGTTAAGGCTCTTAAGCGGAAAGACCAAAAACTTATAAAACGAAATGCAAAAAAATTAAACTTAGAAAACATGCTGCCATTTAGCGAAATTAACACTATTGCATTAAATGCTGCCCCTGTTTCTACACCTATACAGTGGAAGCTAGAAAGAAAAAAAGAGCGCACTTTGTGGAAATTAAAAATTACAGATGAGCGAGGTGCAAATATACATAAAGTAGAACTTGATGCCCAAAACGGCGATCTATTACAGTTAAAATTAAAAGCATAACGGCAAAGGCGAGCGGCGAAGTGGAGAATATTTTAAAATAAGACGGTGAAGCACGACCTTGTCTGGTATCATCTTGTGTCTGATCCGAATGTGGATAATATTTTAGAATAAGACGGTGAAGTACGACTGCACCGTGCTTTATCACTTAAAAGACGGAAGCAAGTAACACTTGCTATTCCGGACTGAAGATAGACTTCTAAAAACAAAAGAAAGCAGTTATCGATATAAGGAATTGTATCAATAGCTGCTTTTTAAGATTGGTGGGTGGTAGTGGGTTGTATCTGTACATTTTGCCTATTTTACCTATTACGGAAACCATTGATTTAATCGCCTTTTATTCCGAACTATTGTTCTTTTTAATGTCATTTTTATCGTTTACGCTATTTTTTGTTATCAAATTGTTATCAATAAGGTTGATTATAGTCTGCTCATCATCCGGATATAAATGACTGTATACATCTAAAGTCATAGATACCTTGGCGTGACCTAATCTTTTAGAAATCAGGTTGATATTTGCACCTAAAGAAATTAAATAGCTCACATGGCTATGTCTTAAATCGTGTACCCGGATCCGCTTACCCCCTGCAGATTCCGAACCTTGTTTGATAGCACGTTCAATAAATGTTTTCTCCCATTCAAAGATAAAGCTATCATCTGAGTATTGCTCATTTCTCCACTCATTGAGAGCTTTTACAGCTAGACCCGGTAAAAGTATGGTTCTATTGCTTGATTGAGATTTAGGCGGAGTTATGATCGTTTTACCGTTGATTCTATGCAGTGTTTTATTGATTGATAACTCATTACCCTTTAGATCAGACCATTTAAGAGCCAACAGCTCACCCTTACGAATACCGGAATAGAATAACAGTATTATTGCAGTCTTAGCTTTCAGGTCGTCAATGTGTTCTATGACTGAGTTAAATTCCTCATAAGTCCAGAATTGCATTTCTTTTTTATGTTCTTTTCTCGTTGGTGGAGGTACTTTTTTAACCGGATTCGGTGATAGATTGTATATACGTTCAGCATGATTGAATACAGCTTTTAATTCGATATACAGGCTTTTAATGTATCTCAGGCTTAGATCATTATTCTCCAGTAAGTTGTTCAGCCAGTCTGTTATTATTGCCGGTGTAATTTCATTTACCGGGAGAGTAAAGGCATGACCTATATGATTTTTAATTCTGTATGTTTTAGTTGAGATTGTTGAAGGTGATAGTTTAGGCTTAACATCTTCAAAGTACAGATCAACAAATTCAGACCATTGCAGAGTACAGGCAATATCATAGATGTTTACTTCACGTAAGAACTTACTCTCATACGCCAGGGCTTCACGTCTTGTATTAAACCCACGTTTAACAGCCTGCTTCCGCTTCCCCTCTATATCTGTATACCTAACAGACGAAAGCCATTTAATACCCTTTTTTGTCTTGTATTTGTGGGCAGTCATTTTGTATATTTTTCAATTTCTGTTAAATCTGATGAATAATCTACTATTTTTTTTTGGCCATTTACATTGAGCTGTCTCATATTTTCCTCAACAATCTGCTTGTATATTTTCTCTAATTCGAGAGCATCATCACTTTCAAAACGAAGCCCTTTTGTATAAACCGGATTTAATCCTAATAACTGATCAATTGATACATTTAAGATGTCAGATAATTCTTTTAATCTTGTTGCACCCGGTTCCTGATTGGTGGTTTCGTATCTAGAATAGGCTTGAACCGATATATTTAAACGATCTGCCACGTCTTGTTGTGTATACCCTTTATTTAATCTTGCTTTTTTAAGATTCTCACTGAACGACATATCAACCCCCCCCTTAAACATTTGCGTTGATTTTTATTATATATTTAAACATAAGTGTTGACAATCAATATTTCTATTGATAATATATCAACATATCTATTGAAAGGAGTTGTTTTAATGTTAGACGTAGACAAGATAAAAGACATTTTGCAGTCAAGATTATTGACACAGCAGGAAGTAGCTGAAATGGCAGGAGTCCAAGCAGGCACGATTTCAAGAATGTTACTAACCGGTAGAGCAAGGTATGAAACAGTTGTTAAACTTGCCAAAGCCTTAGACGTTGAACCGGTGGAATTATTAAGAAAGGAGTTTTAAAAATGGCATTATTGAATGTTGATCAGGTTATGGATGTATTAAACGTTAGGCAATCACAGGCTTATCAGATCATTCGTGACTTAAATGCAGAGTTAAAAGAACAAGGTTATAGAGTTGTTCGTGGAAAAGTCGAAGAACGCTATTTACTTGAACAGTACAGATTGGCAGAGGTATTAAATGAACCAAAGAACAATAAAAATTAGCGTTGCACATTCCCATAATTCACCCAAGTGGAATATATCAACGCTAACCTTCAAAGAATTTGCTGACACATGCAAACAATGGCATGTGATCAACTATTCTATTGAAGATTATAGCAAATTACCAAAAACGACACAAAGACAGGCTAAAAACGTAGGCGGTTATGTATTCGGTGAATTGAAAGACGGTATTAGAAAAAAAGAAAACATTTTAACCCGTGAAGGTTTGACGTTTGATTTTGATGATATTTCGTTTGATCAGCTAAATTACATTATTTCTACAATGCAAAACAGCCTTATTAATTACATTATTCACTCAACGGCTAGTTATGACGGAAACAACAATAAAATTCGCTTGATAGTGCCGTTCAGTGAACCTTTAGAGCCTAGCAGATATGAAAGCATTGCACGGCAATTTATGGCTGTTTATGGCTTGCCCAGTGATGATCATTGCAGTTTTGAAGATACACACATGATGTATTGGTCAACCCGGCTTAAAGACGTAACACCTATCTATCATGAAGAGCTGAACGAAGATTATTTGAATGTTGAAGACTTAGAACAGGCTTATAGATCATTAGTTCAACATTCACAAACTGAAACATCTAAAGAGGTTCAGCCGGAGAACAAAGAAGCAATTAAGCCTATGGATAACAGCCCGGACATCCAACCTAAATATGAGGATTTGGAAGTTATTCGGTTAGTTCAGAATTATGTAAAGAGAGATAGTAAAAACCTGGAAAGCAGAGATAATTATTTATCTGCATTGATTACTCTTGTTAAGGCAGTACAGGATAACGTTATATCTGAAAAAGCAGGCGTTAGATCAGCTGAATTATTGGCAATGGATAATCCGGAATGGCAGATCAACAATGTGACACATTTTTATCAGGAACTTAAAAATCCGAACATAAGAACTGAATACACGTTTGAAAAGAGATTTGATTATCATCCGGATAACAAGAAATCTGATAAAAAAATAAAAGACTATCTTGTACGTGGCGATACTGTACAAATGAAAGAAGTTGATTGGCTTTGGCGTGGTTATATTCCTAAAGGAATGCTGACAGGCTTTCAAGGTGATCCCGGTGGTGGGAAATCATTCCTAACTTTGAAAATCGCTGCAGATCTTACTAATGGAATTCTACCGCCAAATGTGTTTGGAGAAGTCAAAAATACTGAACCGTCAAACGTATTAATTCTAAACGGTGAAGATCCGGATGAATATGTTGTTATTCCGAGATTGAGAAGTCTTAAAGCTGATATGAAAAAAGTTTTCATATTGGATAAAAGAGAAAAGATTTTTAAGTTTTCAGATTTAAACATTTTGGAAAACGCAATAAAGACAACAAAACCGATTTTAGTTGTCTTTGACCCTATTCAAGTATGGTTAGGCAGTGAAGTAGATATGCATAGAGCAAACGAACAAAGAGGAACAGTCCAGCCGATAGCTAATCTAGCAAGCACCTATAATTTCGCTTGTATCATAGTTCAGCATCAAAACAAAAAAGAAGGTGGAACAGCTTTAAGCAGGAACTTGGGAACCGTTGATCAAATTGCTATAAATCGAAGTCATTTTGTTGTTGGAATAGATCAACGAACCAATGACGGCACCAGATTAATGGTTCAAAGTAAAAATAATCTTGCAGAGCTTCAGCCACCCATGGCATTCAGAATTACAAAAGATGAAAACGTTGAATGGTTAGGTGCTGATTTATCCGCAACAGAGAGAGATGTTTTAATGAAAGTTGTTACTAAAGACAATACAGCAGAACAGGAAGCTATTGAATGGTTGAGAGAAACACTCTACAAAAAACCGTATTATTCCAATGATTTACAGCAGAAGGCTTTTGCTGACGGTATAGCAGATATAACCTATCGCAGAGTAAGATCAAAATTCAAAAAAGCGGGAGAAATTGAAAATCTTAGAGCTGAAGGCTTAAACCGTTACTATTGGAAGGTTAGACATTTAGAAGTTGATTTTGATGTCAACGGTATTTTTTACAAGGACATGATAAAGCATGAGAAACTTGAGAAAAATGAGAAACCAGAGAATTTAGAGCAACCCTCTAAAACAAAGAGAAATGAGAAAGCAGAAAAGCAGACCGACAAACACGGCAAAGAAGAATAATAAATAATAATATATATATTAATTTTATCTATAAATAATGCTTATTAGGTTTATGGTATCTCATATCTCTTTCTCTTTGCAGATACATCAAAAATATCAGCTTTCTCAAAAATATCAGCTTTCTCAAAAATATCAGCTTTCTCAAAAATATCAGCTTTCTCAAAAATATCAGCTTTCTCAAAAATATCAGCT
>JAAYRL010000013.1 GCA_012518795.1 Clostridiaceae bacterium | reverse complement strand
TGGTGGTACCGGTGCGGCAGCAGTAAACATGACCATATTATTTTCAACACTCTTTGTTCTGCTTGAGGGAAATTCTTCTGCTGCTTCTTCGGTTAATTCTGCTAATGTTCCAGCCAAAAGTTCGCCCAAGAGATCTTCTGCTGCTTCCTCTGCCTCGGGTTTCTCAGATGACTGGTCTACAGAGTCAGCTGCTTTGTCTTCAGAATTATTCTTGACCTCTTCTCCTGAGCCCGTTGCTAGATCTTCTGATGATTCAACGGTTGGTTCTTCTGTAAATTCGCTATCTTCTTCAGGTGAGTCCGGTCCAGATCTAGTCCCTTCTTGCGATTTAGATTCCGGCATTTTCGAATCCGGTTCAGGCACTATCTCTTCCTCCTGCTCAACTTCCGACATTGCCAAATCTGATTCAGAATTTGACATGTCTTCCAAGAAGTCAGGGGCGATCGTTCCCTCTGTAGAACTGGGATCATGTGCAGTAGAAGATGTAACAGTTGATGCTTCATCTAAATCGGATGCTAACACCTTTTGACCGGGTAGAAAAAATAATAGTAAGAAGATTGTTGTTATTATTAATAACCTTCTTTTCTCTTTGCGCATTGTATGTCCTTTGATATTTTGTTAAACCGAAAAATAATTTTCAGCTGTAATTTACTAAAACTAAATTCACATCCTTTATATACTATAGAATTATTCTGTTGCTGTAAAATATGTTAATTCTCTCTACAAACAAAGTACAATATGCATAAACATATTGTACTTTAAGCCTCATGCCTATTACTTCAACTTATCCAAAATTATTAGTATAAGAAATATACTCATGAATTGTTTTGTTTTTTAAGTAAAATATTCGTTACTTAAATCTCTTTAACTAAAATCATCTAATAAAACATTTATATCTTTTCTGGTCATGATTAGAGATAAGCCTATCGGAATCCAGATAAGAGGTGAATTTAACCAGCTACTCGATGAAAAAGCAACAAAAACAAAAACTAAATCCATTGTTAGAACAAAACTCAACAAAGAGTGAGGCTTTTCTCTATATTTCTTTATTATATGGACAAACAAGCTAAGGATAAAAAGTACAAATAACACAAAAATAATTAGACCATATTGAACTAGAATTTCTATCCATAAACAATGCGGATTTAATAGTAAATTAGGTTGATCCATTTGCTTTATCACATTTCCGAAACTGCCTGGTCCAAATCCTAAACCATAAGTTTGAGTAAACATCTCTAAACTCGAACTTAAATATGTATTTGTTCTCTGATGAAGAGAACCCATTTTGCTATTTGCTGCATCAAATTGCTGCTGAACTTTCTCGATTGCACCAACAACTTTTTTGGGTCGAAATTTCCGAGACTGATCCAAGCCAATTTTGGCTTTTTTGTATCGGTAATCATTAAGCTTGTTGATGAACCTCGCTAAGAGCGAAGAGATGATAGTATGACTAATAATTATATTACCCAAATATAGGACAATTTTTTTCAGAGAAAATTTTTCAAGAAAAACCCAAAACAATATCCCTATTAAAAGAGCTATTATGCAAATCCATGAATCATTGAGTGAAACAACAATAGAAATCAATGTTAAACCAAGGAAATTTAGCAATCTGCATTTCTTATTTACCTTGAATAAAACTATAGGAGAAAACAATACAATAAATGCACTGTAATCATTCTCATTATAATATAAACCTGTTGCAATGTTTATAATTTTTTCTTGTAAGCTAAAATATCTTAAAATTTCCGGATCAGAATACCGGGAAAAAGGCAAATGAAATCCCATTATTATTTCTATAAATCCTAGACTCAATATAATAAAAAAAACAATTTTTAATATCTTGAGCCACAATTTAAGTCCTCCCTCAATAAAGCTGATTTCAAATATATTAATAATCATAAGAAAGCCTAATCCTATATTAATCAGTTCAAATAAACCTGCTCTTTTGTCTACCATTGGTGCTAGGAAAAGTAATATTAGACCATAAATCATAAAGGCCAAGAAAGTTATTACAAAAAAGACATTATATTTACCATATTTCCTCTTAAGATTTAACAAAAATTCTGACCAACCATTTTTTAGATTCATAAAAAGAAAATAAAAGAAAATAAGCGGTATGAAGACACGGTACGGAGTTAAAGTTATACCGAACAATTTAATTGTCGTAATGCTTATGTGCCCCAGAACAGGAAGAAGCGAAAGAATTGCTACAATAAACTTTTGAAAAAATCCAATATTTCTATTTGCAATATTATTATTTGACATTTACTTTTTCCTTTTTTTCTTATTTATATTAATTGTTACTTCTTTAGCTAATAAACGATAGTCTAATAATACATCTTTAAACAAAAAACAAATTATTAGCAAATTAAAAAAACAAATTATCAGTTTCATATACACATTCAAATCTATTGAAATATATACCATAAAATAACTCAAAAGCATTATAGCAAAAATTTTCCATATACCGTAGTCACAAGGATATACTTTCTGAGAAAAATAATAAGCAAGTATGCACATTATTAAATAACTAATAAAATTCACATGTCCCGATGCTACCAAACCAAATCGAGGAATTAAAAGGAAATTTAAAACAATACTAGTCAATGCACCAGCTGTTGTTGCAATTAAAGAATATACTGTTTTTTTGGCAAAAGAGATACCGTAACCGGTAATTGTATTCACTGCGTATGACAATTGCCCAAATAGAACACCCGGCAAAATGTAAAAAGCTGAATAATAAGCTTTATTAGTCATCAAAATTATGATTTGTTTTCCAAATAAAGAGACTGTAAAACAAATTACCAATAATATAAAAAAGAATCCGTTTAAAACTCTTTTAAATTGAATTTTTGCATCAGCATCATCTTTTTTATTAAAAGCAAAAGCAGAATAAGCCGTATGTACAGAACCGGAAATTATGGCTAATACAGCTGCAAATCTTGCAGCAATACCATAAATACCTACTGCTTCTTCTCCTAAATACATCTTAATAATAAATCTATCCGACATACTCAACGCCCAAGCTGAAACAACAGTTGGTACTAAAGGAATAGCAAATTTCAACATTGCTTTTCTTAACTTATTATCAATTTTATTTCTAGAAGGACTTTCTTTTAAAATCACGATGTATAGTATCAATTGAACAAGGTGAGATAAAAAAGTACTAATAATTAAAGAATAGGTGCTTAAATTAAAAATAACCAGAAATAAGATATTAGAAAAAATCAGAGTTATGGATGCAACTATATTGACAAATCCAAAGGCTGCCATTTTATTTTGCATTCTTAAAGTCAAAGAATACGGTAAATACCATAAATTAATACTAATTGAAAAAAGAGCAATTCTAACTAGCCAAGCATGTTCTGTCGTATCGAATAGGAGATAAGAAATCCTACTCGCAAAAAATATTAAAATTAAAGGAATAATACTAGTCAAAAACAGAGTAAACCAAATGGTATTAAATACTTTTTTTTGATGCTCTTCAGTTTTTTGTTCATAGAAAAAAGCACTAAAAGCAGAGTCTAAGCCCATTACTAAGATAGGAAATAAAAAAGATGTGAAAGTAGTTATTAAATCTGTTATGCCTAACTCAGTAGGATTAAGATAATCGGTATATAAAGGTAATAAAAAGAAATTTATAGCCTTTAAAACAACATTCGCTATAATTAAAATCGAGCTGCCTTTTAAGAATTGAATTACTTTTCTATCTTGTTCCATATAATAATTTTAGATAAGCAAAAATACTAACTTATTATTGTTTATAGTAACTGCTCATCAGCCTTTTCTAGAATTGTAATCATCCTAATAGCAGATTCAGCGCCGGTTATAGATTCTCTATCCTCAACTATACATTGCCTGAAATGTTCTATGCTATTTCCAAGTGCATCTTCTTGATTTAACTGTGGAATAATAGCATCGCCAATTCTGGTTTTTACGACATAATCAGCATATTCCAATTGTTGTGCTATGGGTTTTTCTAAATCAAATCCTTTATCGTAAACAATCAATTTATTTAGTACATCAACATCATCGTAAACAAGCATTTTCTTTGAGCCTGCAATAATAATTCGCCGTTCTTTAATAGGTGATAGCCAACTTGCCGTAATATTAGCTAAAAAATCTTCGTATTGAAGGCTTAAGAAATTAACGGAATGTTTAGTTGAATAAAATTTCTCTCCCATTGCAACAATCTTCTTAGGAATAGCTCCATCAGTAATATAATCAATAATTGACAGATCATGAACACTTAAATCCCACATTGCACTTACATCATTTTTTATTTTTCCTAAATTTATTCTAGAACAATCGAAATAAAGAATTTTACCAAAATCTCCGGAATCTATAATTTCTTTAATCTTTTTTATAACAGGATGATAGACCATAATATGGTCAACGTGTATTTTTAGATTTTTCTTATTAGCAATTTCTTTTAAGGCAATCGCATCTGATAATTTATCAGTAAAAGGTTTTTCAACATAGACATGTTTGCCAGCCTCCAGTGCTTGTTTAGCTAAAGTAAAATGGTTGCTAGTTTCAACAGCCAAACAAACGGCATCTATTTCCTTATCATCAATAATTTCTTGAAAATCTTTCGTATAAATTACAGATTCTGCATATAATGATTTCGCCTTTTCCAAACGATTTTCTTTTAAATCACAAATATATTTAAAATGTATTTCTTTATTATTATATAAGTTCCTGGCTACATTGGGTCCCCAATAACCAAAACCAATTAGAGCAACTTTAATCATTTATTTTCTCCCTTGTATAAATATCTTTTAATAATTTAGCATTTTTTCTATAATCATGAAATTCTCTTACATATTCTCTACCCTTATCTCCTATTTCTCTTCTAAGATCAGAATTGACAAGTAACGTTTCTATTTCTGTTTTTAGGTTATAAGGTGTCACACTAATGATAGGTAAAGAATCAGGCAATTTTTCTTTCATCTCATCACTGATATAAGTTAAAACAGGTTTTCCTAAAGCCATAGCTTCAATAGCAAAAACACCGTAGGTTCCTACTGAAATTTGGTCAAAAACAATATCTGCTTCTTGATAAATTTCTAAAGCCTCTGCTTGTGTTTTATTTTCAACCAAGATCAGTTCATATTGTAACTCTATCTTCTTCAAAGCTTCTAATAAATAATTTGTACCTTTTCTGGAACGCTTGCTTGGAGCGTGTACAATCTTAGGTACAGAATTCGTTGTTTTCTTATCGGTAGTAAATAATTCTAGATCTACTCTTAAAGGAACTAAATGAACAGGAACATTGCCTTCAGGCAAATGAGGAATTAGTTCTGCATCATGAAGAATAAAACCATCTGCATATTTAGCCATTCTTTTAAAGAGCCTTTGCTTTCTAGGGTTAGTAGAATCCGGCATGAAATACTCATATGGTATATTGCAAATTGCACCTCTTAATTCAGAACCGTGATATTCAAAAAATATTGTCTTTTTGAACAATTTCAAGATAAATAAATCTAGATTCAATGGTAGCAGCGAGCGTCCAAAATGAAAATGAAAACAATCATAGCGAAACATGGCTAAAAGAAAAAACCAAATCATCTTCAGTAGATAAAATGGATATAGAAATTTGTTATTACCAATAGACAAGTCATATTCTACGGGATAACCAAAAGTATTGCTCCGCCAAACCGCACTATCAGCTTTTAGACCTAATTTCTTCAGTCCTTTAACAGAATAATAATTCTGACCTGCAACTTCTACCATACCATGTAAAATTCTCATTTCACTACACCTGACAAATCATCTATTATAGATTGCGCACGACTAACCCAGCTATTACGCTTACCTGCCTCAACAGCACTTCTCTTGTAGGATAGAAATGCGTTTTCATCATCTAATGCTAATAGTACAGCATCTTTTATAGAGTCTTTATTATCATGACAGATAATTCCACAATTATAGTATTTAATGAATGTTTTGATTTCAAGACAATCCGTTGAGATTACCGGAATTCCATATCCAACATATTCGAAAAGTTTTATCGGTAAAGCTAAATCAAAATATTTATTTCTTTTGAACGGAATAATAGCATAAGTTGACTTACTATATTCTGCTTCAATTAATTCACGATCAAAAGTATGCATTGCATTAAGCCAAGGATAATCATAATCTTCAGCATGGAACTCTTCAGTTCTTTGTGAAATAAAAGTCAAACTAGCTACTTTTTTTTCTTTATTGATGTCCTTAAAAACTTCAATTAATTTTAAACCACCATATAATTCAGAAGTTCCGCCAATATAAATAAAATGCTTAGCAGAAAAAATATTTTTTGTGAACTGATTACTCGAACCTCCTGGTGGTAAAACACCTGTATTCTTAAAAGTATAATTTGAAAATAATTGTGAAAAAGAATCACTGGGAAAATAGATATAGTCACAAACATCTTCAAAAACTCTCAAATCTCTTTTATGCATAAATTCTAAGACAAGAGATTTTATCCGATTCATCGGAAAAAGCTCTCTAAATTTCCAATGGGCATCGCGATAAAATAGACCGATAGGAATTCGCATTGCATGTATTTTTTTTAACAGTTTTAAATCAATAGAATTGAAAAAGGGCCCTGTTGGAGGTTCTACATAACAAATATCCGGGCAGTTACAATCAAGCCATCTCAGTACATCTTTTACTTTTTCTCGACGTTCTCTTCTCTTATTTTGTTGTCCTTCTACGATTTTAACATCACATCCTAAATCAATAAATGCTTCATATATTCTATGTGGCCTCGCACTTGAACCCGAAACATCCTTGTTAAAATCTATAAAGGTTATATATAGGATTTTCATTTTATTTTTTAAATCAATTATTTAGCTAACTTGACTAATTCCTCGCAGATTAAATTAACGTCATCAGAAGTTAAATAAGCATGCATGGGTAAACTGATTGCTCTTTTGCTAAAATTCTCGGATACATGCAAATCACTAGGTTTATAATTTAAATACTCAAATGCTTTTTGCATATGCATCGGATAAACATAATAAATCATAATTGGAATTCCTATAGATTCCATGTGTTGAATTATTTGTTCCCTATGTGACGAATCTTTGGTTAAAATAGTATATTGTGCCAAAGCTGATTCACAATTGTCAGGGATAATGGGTACTTCATAATAGTCTTTTAACAATTCAGAATATTGAGTTGCAATTTTTAATTTAACACGACGCTCATCGTCTAAAATTTTCAACTTCTCCAATAAAACTGCTGCTTGAATCGTATCTAATCTTCCATTAATACCTATTCGAACATTGTCGTATTTTGACTCACCCTGACCATGTATTCGAATGGACTTCATTACTTCATATAATTCATCATTATCAGTAAAAATTGCACCGCCATCACCGTAACAACCTAATGGTTTTGCAGGAAAGAAAGATGTTCCTGCAACATCTCCAAAGGAACAAGCTTTTTTGCCATCACGTTCACCACCAAAACTCTGTGCTGCATCAGAGATGACAAATAAATCATACTTCTTAGCAATTTTTTCAATAGTCTCATAATCCGCTACCAAACCAAAAATATCAACAGGCATGATGCCTTTTGGAATTAATTTCCCTTCTTGCAAAGCTGCTTCGATAGCTTCTTCTAATTTTTCCGGATTTAAATTATAAGTTTCATCAGAGTCAATAAATACCGGTGTCGCACCTGCCAAAACAATAGCTTCTGCAGAAGCAAAAAACGTGAATGAAGACACAAAAACAGCATCATTTTCTTTTAGATTATACGCCATCAGAGGAATAATCAAAGCACTAGTGCCGCTTGAACAGCTAAGACAATGTTTTCTTCCCACATAGTCTGCTAACTCTTTTTCCAATTCAGTAATTTCTTTGCCCATGATATAGGTATTGCTGTCTAGTATACTGCATATCCTCTTGTTAACGTTTTCTTTGATTCTTTGATATTGTTTACCCAAATCTATAAATTTCATTTCACATTCCTCTCATTACTAATCTAACCTGTAAGTACAAAAACCATTGTATAAGGTACAAAATAAGTCACTGGTATAAATAATTTATCATAAGCTCTCTAAAACATTATCATTTAAATAATATTTTTTCTCACAATTAGGACAGGTGTATTTGTCGTCCAAAACACCTCCACATTCACAAACCCATCCTATTTGTTTTGCCGGGACACCTGCTACCAAAGCATGATCAGGTACATCTTTTGTCACAACAGCCCCTGCTGCAATCATTGCATTTTTTCCTATATTATGTCCACAAACAATTGTTGCATTTGCACCGATAGATGCACCAGTACCTACTTTAGTCTTTAAGTAAAAGTTTCTACCAACCGGAAAACGAGCTCTTGGAGTTAGATCATTTGTAAAAACACAAGAAGGACCACAAAAAACAAAATCTTCTATTTCAACACCTTCGTAAATTGATACATTGTTTTGTACTTTAACATTATTGCCTATGACAACGTTATTAGCCACATTCACATTCTGACCAAAACTACTATTTTCTCCAATAATAGCTCCACTTTGAACATGTGAAAAATGCCATATTTTTGTCCCTTTACCTATTGTTACATTTTCGTCAATATAGCTCGATTCATGCACAAAATAATCTTTCATATATTTTATCTTCCTTTGATTTCTATATGCTCAAGTAATCTTACTCAATAATTATTATGCCGTCAATTTTATCTGAAGAATGAATAGTATGCTATATTCTCATGTAATTAAATAAAAAATGATAAATAATATAGTAAATGTTATAGTTATGTGACAATATTTCAGCTAGATAGGATTTGAAGTATGAATAATCATAAAGTTAAAAGTTTAAATTCAAGGACAAAGACCCGACTAATCGGTCTTGATATTCTCAGAATTCTTGCCGCTCTTAATATTTATGCAGGACATGCCGTTGCTCAATTAAAAATTTCTTTTGGCTTTTTGCATCCACTTATAAAATTAAGGGGCTTTTTTATGAGCACATTTTTCATGCTATCCGGATTTATTCTTTATGTTATCTATAGTCAACAAGATCTTAAGGAACTCAAAATTTTGAAGACATATTATTTGAAAAGAATCATTGGAATAATTCCCTTGTATTATTTTATTTCTTTTCTACATTTAATTTTTATTAATACTTCTACCTTAAATGAAACCATTTTGTTAATTCCAATTGAAATGATCGGTTTTCAATCAGTTTTTGAAAATTTATTTTTTTATGTACACAATGGTGGAACATGGTTTATTTCATGTTTAGTTTTTTGTTATTTCTTGTTTCCTTATTTACAAGAATTAGTCAAATTTATGACACAAAAACTTCGGATTGGCCTTTTCATATTACTTGCCATCTTCCTAACTTATCTATTTGTTGTGAGAGACAATATTGGACTACAAGGTATCTATTCAAATGTTATTTATCGAGCTACTGAATTTTTCTTGGGCATTTTGTGTGCTAATTATTTTCTGTATTTTCGTGAAAGGAAGCCTATCCTATCAAAATTAAAAAATATCTCTCTTCAACTAATCGTCTTCGTGCTTTGCATATTGATTGTTGTATGTCTTTATAACAACTTCACTATTCTTTCAGTTAAGGTACTCGATTTATTCACATACGTGTTTATTGCGTTGCTATTGATATTAGTTTCTAGTGTGAGATATCCTTCTTTTTTAGAAAACAGCAAAATACTAAATTATTTAAGTGCAATTACTTTCGCTTTCTTTCTGGTACAATATTTTACCTGGCCTATTTCAAAACGAATTTCTGTTTTATTGTCCCAAGAGGGCAACAAATCGCTAATTATCATCTCATTAATAACTAATTTATTATTATCTATCCTTGTCTATGAGCTATTTGAAAAACCTGTAACTAAGAAACTTCGACAAAAATTTCTCAAGCATAATTAAGAATTGCAAGAACAGTAGCAAAAATAATTTTAATATCTTCTTTTAGTGAGATGTTTTTCAGATAACTTAGATTGTACTGCATTTTATCTGGTAATACTTTTTCAATATAAATATTATCCGGATCTTCCGCTTGATTTAATAGTTTATCTTCATCCTTATATTTTATACTGGCTAATGATGTAACCCCCGCAGGTAACAACAATGTTGCCATCATTTCATTCGTATAGCAAGCTACATACCCGGGAACTTCCGGTCTCGTCCCCACAAAAGTCATCTGCCCCAATAAAATATTAAATAATTGAGGTATCTCATCTAATCTGACTTTTCTCAAAAATCGACCGATTTGCGTAATCCTTGGATCTTGATCTACTGTTACCTCTGTTCCTAATTTATCCGCATTTTTAATCATTGTTCTAAATTTAATAATTTTAAATTCTTTATTATACTGAGTAATCCTGATCTGAGCGAAAAAAGGGTTACCAGGAGAATCAATGAAGATTATAAGCATAATAATGATAAATATCGGACACAGAAGGATAATTAATAATAAAGAAAACACAATATCCAAGACTCTTTTTATAATTAATGAGACGTTCTTGTTTACCAAAGCTAAATAATACGGTTTTATTTCTTTATTTTTTAATTCTTGCGGAAGTTTATCCCATTTTTTTAAGACCATTTAATTTAAGTCCATTATTTTAATATTTTTTTAATCGAACTTATGATATATTCTACTTCCGTATCTGTCAAAGTACTATAAATTGGTAATGTAACTAAATTTTTATAATAATTAAATGCATTTGGATAATCTTCAATTATATATCCTCGCTTTTTATAAGCACTTAGCATAGGTAACGGTTTATAATGAACATTACAAGAAATTCCTTTTTCAGCCATTTTTATTATAAACTCATTCCGCTCTTTTTCATTAAAATCATCTATGCGAATGAAATATAAATGTCCTGAAGATTGTTGTCCATCTTTAAAATGATTTAATGTGCTCAAGGGCAAGGCTCTAAATGCTTCATCGTATTTTCTAATAATCTCTCTTCTTCTGGCTAACATTTTAGGATATCTTTTTAACTGGGAATAACCAATTGCTGCCGCAATATCTGACAGATTGCATTTATAAAGTGGTTCTATTATGTCATATTCCCATGAACCTAACTGTGTTTTTGCCAGAGCATCTATACTTTGTCCATGTAGAGAAAAAAGCATTAGTTCTTTATAAATCTCTTCAGCATTCAACAATGAATTTTTCTTCCAAGAAACTGCGCCACCTTCAGCTGTTGTTAAGTTTTTTACAGCATGAAATGAAAAGCTGCTAAAATCTGCAATATTACCCGCCTTTACATTGTTGATTTCTGCTCCTAATGAATGTGCTGTATCCGCTAATATTATAATCCTGTTAAATAGTTGTTGATATTTGTTTTGTCCGGCTTTAAACAAGTATTTCTTGTTTTCAATTGCTTGATAAATTTTAGGATAATCACAAATAATTCCTGCAATATCTACCGGAATAATAACTTTTGTTTTTTCTGTAATAGCTTCTTCAAGTAAATTATAGTCCATCTCCGGAGAGTCAATTTGAGAATCAATCATAACCGGAGTTGCTCCTACATGTTCAACGACGCTACATGTTGCTGTAAATGTATAGGCTGGTAATATAACTTCATCACCTTCTCCTATACCTAGCAACCTTAAAACTAATTCAGCACCGGCTGTCTGTGAATTAACACATGCAACTTTTGGAACATCCAAATAAGAAGCCAGTTCTTCTTCAAAATTCTTCGTTACCGGTCCAGTAGTTATCCAGCCCGAACGAAGTACATCAACTACAGCATCTATTTCATTTTGAGTAATATCTGGCTTTATAAAAGGAATTCTCATATACCCCTCATTTAAAATGTATTTTTACAGCACATACTTGAATTACAAGTTTAAGCTGGAATATAATTTCAGTTCAATTTACAACTTATCTTATAACATTATAATAATTAACACTAACAAATATATATTTTTTTTACTATAATGATAAATAATATCATTAAATTTCACAAGGAGCCAAATGGAAAACGTAAATCCTAAAAGAAAAATTACGCCAAATAAATTTATTTTAATTGTATACGATATGAGCTGTACAGTCATTGCTGTAGTAATGGCTTTATATATTTATTATGAGGGAAATATCCCCGGCCTTATATCGGATATTTTTAAACAATCTTGGTTTATTTACCCTATTGTTGGAACAACTGTTTTTGCTATAACCGGTTTTTTTGACCAAATGTGGGCATTTGCAAGCACCACTCAATATTTAATTGTTGTTGCAGGCTCGCTTCTTCATACCGTTTTAATGGTATTAATTTTACAATTTGTAAATTTGCGTTTAGCTTATACTATTTATATTTTGTATTGGTTTATTTTAACTTTCTTATTGCTTTTAATTAGGATGGGGCTGCGTTGGTATAGAGATATAAACATAAAGAAGAAAGAAAAAGCTAAAGGTGATAATAAAACAATTAATGTACTCATTGTTGGTGCCGGTCAAGCAGGTGCCCAAATTATTTCCGAACTGCAAAATCGTCAAATACTACGAAAGCCTGTTGCTATTGTGGACGATAATCCTTTAACACATACATATAAAAATATGGGAGTTCCTGTTTTGGGAAATAGACACAGCATTCCTGATATAGTGGAAAAATTAGATATTGATGAAATCATTTTAGCCATTCCCAGTGCATCAAGATCTGCTATCAGAGAAATTCTTCAAATCTCAAACAAGACATCGGCTAAAGTCCGAATGCTACCATATTTTTCCGGTGTACTGGATGAAGAATATTCTGCTAAATTGAGCGATGTTCGTGATATTAATATAGAAGATTTATTAGGACGTGATCCGATTGAATTAGAAACAGATGGTATCAAATCCTATTTAAGAGGCAAATCAGTTCTGGTAACTGGTGGTGGCGGATCTATCGGCTCAGAATTAGCCAGACAGATTGCTAAATTTAGACCGAGTGTTCTCATACTCATGGATATATATGAAAACAATGTATATGATTTGCAACAGGAACTAAAAGCAAAATACCATTCATCTTTAAATCTACAAGTTCTTATCGGTTCTATTCGGGATAAAAATCGTTTGGAACAAATATTTGCCAAATGGCACCCTAATGTTGTATTTCATGCAGCTGCACATAAACACGTACCTTTGATGGAAGATAGTCCGGAAGATGCTGTTAAGAACAATTTATTGGGAACCACCAATGTGGGAGAAACGGCCGGAAAATACGGCACAGAGAAAATGGTTCTGATTTCAACAGATAAAGCCGTTAATCCTACAAATGTTATGGGTGCTACAAAGCGTTTATCCGAAATGGTAATTCTATCTCTAAATAAAAAATATCCTAATACATCTTTTTCAGCTGTTCGTTTCGGTAATGTGCTCGGTTCCAGCGGCTCTGTAATTCCATTATTTGAAAAACAGATAAAAGAAGAACGACGAGTGACCGTTACTCATCCTGATATCGAACGCTATTTCATGACAATTCCTGAGGCTTCCCGTTTAGTTCTACAAGCAGGTTCATATGCAAAAGACGGGGAAATATTTGTACTGGATATGGGCAAGCCTGTCAAAATTTTAGATTTAGCTAAGGAATTAATTCGCTTGTCCGGATACAAACCTGAAACAGAAATTCCTATTGATTTTATCGGACTGCGTCCGGGGGAAAAAATGTATGAAGAATTGTACCTAGATGAAGAGCATTTAAACAAAACGGCTCACGAAAAGATTTTTATTTTACAACAAAATCATGATGTAGAGTTCCTAGAAAAAGAAATTCAACATCTGTTAGGTATTATACGAATTAAATCGCCTAAACTATTAAAAAGAGTAGAAAATATAATAGAGAAATTATATATCTAATTGATACACAAAAAAAGTAATTTTATTGGTTTGTATTTCTTTACTTTTTGACTATGATATATTCTTAATTTTTTAAAAAATTTCTAAAAACTTTTTTGCTAATTTATTGTAGGTGTATTTCTCTATAACCGCTTCTTTTCCTTTTAAACCAATTTCTTTTAGCTCATCTTCAGTCATATTAGCAAAAGTTAATATGGCGGTTTTTATACCATTTGTATCTCCAGAATCAAGACTTATTCCGCAATTTTCATCCATAACCGGTGAACTGGGAGTAGTTATAGCACAAACAATTGGTAATCCTGCATACATATAGTCAAAGATTTTATTCATTCCCACGCCAAATCTATATAAAGGAGAATCCATTGCGCCAATATAACCACAATCAAAACTTTCGAGAATATAAGGTACATCTGTTTTAGGAACCGGGTCAAAGAACTCTACATTATTAAGATGTAATTTTTCCGCCTGTTGCATTAGATTTGGCTTCTCTACCCCATCACCTATTAATACAAAATAAATATTGTCATCTTGCATGTCTTTCGCTGCTAAAACCAAATCTTCTAATGAGTTTGATAGGGCATGACCTCCAAGATAACCTACAATAAATTTTCCTTGCAATTTGTAATGCTGAATTTTTTGAGCAATGACTTCTGTTGTTTCTGTAGGTTCAACTATTTGATTTGGTACAACTCCATTCGGGATATATACAAAGCGATCCTTTTCCAAGCCATGCTCAAACGCATATTGATCTGCATGTTTTAATAATGAAACAACGTAATCAGAATTTTTATAAGCTGAATTTTCTGCTATTTGAAGCAAAACAATAAAAGGATGATACTTTGACATACCACCCAGTTCAATTAAAGTTAATGGCCACAGATCATGGATTTCATGAATTAATTTAGCTTTTGATTTTTTTGCTATTCTTTGTCCTGCATAAGTATCGAGGGGATAAGTAGAAGAAGTAATGACTAAATCCGGTTTATATTTCTCAACAATTTGTTTGGATTTACACAGAATTTTTGTGACAAATTGAAACATTGTAATTGCTCTAGACACACCATTGCCTTCATAAGTTCTAGTTTTAAGCCAAACATACTTAATACCGTCAATCATTTCTTCCGTAAAATCTTTATTGATTTTTGGATTAATTTGACGAAGGTGGGAAAAATCAGCGGCAATAATGGTCACCTGATGACCCATCTTTACCCACTCTTTTGCTAAATAGTAAGGTCTGAATTCCATCCCCATTTCTACAGAACCGGCATAATGGTTTATATACAAGATGTTCATTTATACCACTCCAGATTTATATACATATGTTAAAATATCACTCCAAACATTTTTCACTTGCATTATTATTTTCTATACATATGTTAAAATACCATAAAAAATTGATTTGATTAAGATAGGACATATATTATGACAAACAATCTATATGGATTTCAAAAAATAAAGTCTTCATTTATTAAAGAATTAGATTCTGAAGCTACAATCTATGAGCATGAGAAATTGGGTGCTAAGTTGCTCCACGTGCCGAATGATGATGACAATAAGGTTTTCAATATTCAATTTGTAACGTTGCCGGAAGATGATACGGGAATTGCTCATATTTTGGAACATTCAGTCTTGGCAGGTTCGGAAAAATATCCTTTGAAAGAGCCTTTTGTCAATTTGCTCAAAGGTTCACTCAATACTTTTCTCAATGCAATGACTGCTTCAGATAAAACCATGTATCCGTTTGCCAGTCAAAATGAACAGGATTTTCTCAATATTCTTGACGTTTATTTAGACGCTGTTTTTGCACCGAATATCAAGACTGATCCTTTGATTTTACGGCAGGAGGGTTGGCGTTATGAACAATTCTCAGCTGCTGAACAACCACGTTATAACGGTATTGTTTTCAATGAGATGAAAGGTGCAATGTCAGCTCCCGATTCGAGGCTTGATCAAGTTTGTCGCAAAGCGATTTTTGACAATACTTATCAATTCAACTCAGGTGGACAGCCCTCTGCTATTGTCGATTTGACCGATCAGAATTTTATAGATTTTTATGAGAAAAATTATCATCCGAGCAACAGTTATATTTTTCTCTATGGCGATATGGCACCGGAGCCGGTTTTCCAAGCTTTAGACGAAAAGTTTGCCAAATATCAAAGGGCTGAAAGTTTGCCTGACATAAAACATACATCGGTCATCAGGCAACCCCAATATTGTACGGGTGTTTATCCTGCTCAGGAAGATGATTTGCGATATGCGCAAATTCAACTTGTCTTACCTGAAGTCGATTCCGAACAATTTCTTTTGCTTGCCAATGCCATGCAAGTTATCAGTCTGGCCTTGTTCAGTATGGAATCTTCCGGTTTAAGACAAAGCATCATTGCACGCGGTTTGGCACAAGAGATTTATTCTTATGCCGATTTCAGTAAATTTGATCCTAACTTGCAAATTCTTTTAATCGGTATTCCAAATCTTTTACCACAAGAAATTGAGCAAGCTTTGTGGGAGGAATTAAGCAAGGCTTTAGACAATTATGAGGTGGATGTTTTCGCCGCAGCTTTAAATTCTTATTCTTTCAGTCTGCGAGAAGCTGATAGCCAGTCCTTACCGCAAGGTCTGGTACGCGGTATTGCTGCTTTTAGAAATTGGCCATATGGAATTGCGCCTTTTGAAACCCTTGCTTTCGAATCAAGACTTGAATTTTTGTCGCAAAATATTGATACAGAATATTTCAAAAAATTAATCAAAGAAAATATTTTTGAAAATCAACACCGTGTCACCGCTGTTTTAACACCTTCACCAACAGAAGCCGCTGAGAGTTTGCAACGTGAGCAAGAGAAATTAAATCAACGATATAGTGCATTAGATCAATCTGAAAAACAAGCTTTGATTCAAATGAATCAGGATTTATTAGCTAAACAAAACACTCCGGATACTCCCGAAGCATTAGCCGGTTTACCTCGCTTAAAACGTTCAGACTTAAAAGAAACCCACAATTATCAAATGGTTGAATTGTCTCAACTTCAACTGCTTGATTCTGAGAATGATAAATTAGATTCCGGCAATACTTTTAATAATGATAGTTTTGATTCATATAATCCTTTTAACTCGGATAATAAATCCCATTACAACGAGAAATCGAATTCCGCTATTAATTCAGTACAGGCTGAAAGCATTCCTCTCCTAACCTACTTTGGTTCAAGCAAGGGTATCGTATATTTAAGTCTGCAATTCGATTTGGCAAAAATCTCACAATCAGAGTTATTTGAATTAAGCCTTTTGACTGAGATTTGGGGAAATATCGATACGGAAAATTATTCCTATCAAGATTTAACTAATTACAGTTTAACCCATACCGGCGGTATTTCGATCAGTCTCACATATACTGAAAAAAGGCGTTATCTTGAAGTCAGAATTAAATTCCTTGAATCAAAAACTACGCAAGGCTTACACCTTTTGGAAGAAATTCTTTTAAGAACAAAATTTGTCGATCAGAATCGAATTCATCAGCTATTAACCGGTCTTTTCTCCGGTCTGCAATTAAGCTTGGCGGATGATGGAATCACTTTAGGGCGTAAAAGACTAAAGTCATATTTCGATCCGAGTGGTAAATTCGATGACTTAACTAGCGGAATTACCTACTATCTAAACTTAAAAAATCTCTTACAAAACTGGCAACAAAAAGCTGATGTTTTGTTAGAAAAATTTGCATCATTAGTACAACGCTTGGTGATCAGAGAACAACTCACATTATTCTTTGCCGGAGAAAAATCCGGTTTTGATAATATTGAAGATCAGCTAAGATCAAGTTTATTGCAATATCCTGATTGGGAAAATTCAGGCCTAACCGAGCAAAACACACCGGATCAAGCATGGAATTTTGATTTAAAAATTGCCAATGAAGCTTTTATTATTCCCTCTGATGTCCAATTTGTAATCGGCGGAAATAATCTGCGCAGCCTTGACCCGAATTGGGAATTTGACGGAAGTTTACACGTTTTGCGCCAAATAATTAACACGGATTATTTGTGGAATTCCATACGAGTTAAAGGCGGTGCATACGGCGCAAGCATGTTGCTTGACCGACAAGGCAATCTGATCCTTGCCAGTTATCGTGACCCGGAATGCAGCAAAACTTATCAAGTATTTACTGAATTAGGAAACTATTTAACCAACTTGTCTATGAGCGATGATGAATTAACCGGCTATCTGATCGGAACTTTTGCCGGTTTGGATCAACCGTTATCATTCCCTGCTGCAAGTCGCAGAGCAAAAAATCTTTATGATCATGACATTACATCAGAACGATTGCAAACAGAACGCGAACATGCTTTAAACGTTCAGGTTGCAGACTTGAAACAGCATGCTCAATTAATCGGTAAAGCTCTTTCCCAAAATATTCGTTGTACTTTAGGTAATTCTGAAAAGCTTGAACAGGAAAAAGACTTATTCAAGAGCACCGAAATTTTGAATTGAGAAGCAGATATTTTAGCTAGTGGTGTATACCTTTTAACTAGTAATATATACGAAATATACGAGAATATATAGTTGCTTGAAAAAGCTCTGCACAGAATCTAAGGTTGTGCTGTAGATTCATAGGATAAACTTAAAAAGTGTGCAGATGTAACTCAGAAAAGCTGGTTTTACTAAAGAATTGGCACATAATTTACGGTTATGCAAGAAAAATACTGTATAACCTTGAAAAGTGTGCATGCCAATAATTACATCGCATAGACATCCAGATAAATCATTTTTATTGAGAGGCTCATCAATTCATGATACTGTTAGAATTAGGTATTTTAGACAACAAGGATAAACATCTTCTATAGACAGCAGGAGAGGGCAGATAAATTGAGACACGAATCACAAACAATTGAGTGGAAAGAACAATGGCAAGATGAATACCTAGCTTGGCTTTGCGGTTTTGCTAACAGCACGGGCGGAACACTTATTCTTGGCAAAAACAACAATGGTGAAAATGTTGGCGTAACTAATGCTGAGAAATTGTTAACCGATTTACCAAATAAAATCCGCGATGGTCTTGGTATTATAGTTGAGATTAATCTCACTCAAGAGGAAGGCAAAGATCTGATCGAGATAAAAGTGCCGTCTTATCCTGTTCCGATCTCTTGTAAGGGAAGTTACTATGTCCGCAGTGGCTCGACAAATCAACGATTAAGTGGTCATGCTTTAGAAAGTTTTATAATGAGCAAGCGTGGTGTTAGTTGGGATAGCCTGCCTTTGATCGGATTTACACTGGAGGATATCAGTAATCAGGCAATTGATCACTTTAAGAAGTTAGCAGCAAAGAAAGGTCGCATATCGACTGATTATTTGGATGAACCGGTAGAAATTCTGCTCGAAAGACTAGGGCTGATTAAAAATGGTCATCTAACAAATGCTGCTATGCTTTTGTTTTCTAATAATCCGCAAAGATGGCAACAAGGTGCTTATGTAAAAATTGGCTTCTTTCGCAATCATGCAGACCTTGAATATCAAGATGAAATTAGAGGTCCGTTGATTGATCAGATTGATCGTATTATCGAAATTTTGCATCTTAAATATATGAAAGCACGAATTACATATGAAGGTATCCAAAGAATTGAACGTTATTTTGTTCCCGATGAAGCTTTGCGAGAAGCAATTCTTAATGCGATTTCTCACAAAGATTATAGTCGAAATATTCCCATCCAGATCAGTGTGTATGAAGATCAGCTTTATATAGGCAATGTAGGCAGATTACCGGAACACTGGACATTAGATGACCTCCTAGGCAAACATACCTCCGTTCCTTTTAATCCACATATTGCTAATGTTTTTTATCTGGCAGGTCATATTGAGAGTTGGGGACGTGGCATTGAGAAGATTTTTAATGCGTGCAAAATTGAAAATGTACCAGAACCAAAATTTAAGGTACATCCGGGAGATATAATGATTCATTTTACAGCTCCCAAAGGCTTTGCTGAATTAGGTGCGAAAGATATTGATCATGTATCCCAAAGTGACCAAGGTAGTGACCAAGATAGTGACCAAGGTAGTGACCAAGGAGATCAAATAAACAGCATTCTTAATTTTTGTAAGATCGAGAAATCTTTGGAAGCAATAATGGCTAATTTGGGTATGTCCCACAAGACATATTTCAGAAGAAATTTCATAAATCCATTGCTTCATGAGGGCTTAATAGAAATGACTATACCTGATAAACCTACCAGTAAAAATCAACGCTATATTACCACTGAAAAAGGACGTGCCTTACTGGAAGAATAATCCGGATATTAACTATCTTGTGCTTGATAAAAAACACAAAAAATTATTGAGGTAAAAATGACAAATATTGTTACTAAAGAGAGATTTGCTTTTCCGTCAAAGTTAGATAATAAAATGATTCATGCCGTAATTTATCGTCCGGAAAAAGAAGTTAAAGGCTTAGTTCAAGTTATTCACGGTTTTGCTGAGCACATCGGGCGTTACGAAAAATTCATGACACTATTGGCAGAACAGGGCTATGTTGCTTTTGGTACTGATCATCTCGGCCATGGTCTAACCGCCGAAAACGAATCGGAATTAAGTGATGTCGGAAGTTATTCAGCCTTGGATCCTATGTTGGCTGATCAAAAAGAAATCAATCAAATCGTTCGCAGACAATATGATTCTATGAATCATTCCGGATATAATTCTCAAGATGATTCTCAGCAACATTCGCAAGATAATCAACAATATGATTCTCGAATACCCTGTATTATTCTCGGACACAGTATGGGTTCATTGATGTTGCGCGGCTTATTAATTCGATATCCCGATATTTGTGATAAAGCAATAATTATGGGAACCGGTGATAATTTACCGATTCTACTCAGAATTTTCTCTTTGATTTTGGCTTTATTTAAAGCTTTCAAACCGGGAAATTATCGCAGTCCATTTATTAATTACTTGGGTGTCGGTAAATATAATTCGTCTTTTAAACCGAAAAAGACTAACAATGATTGGCTTTCGGAAAATCCGGAAAATGTTTCCCGTTATATCAAAGATCCTTACTGTGGTGCACTTGGTACACTACACACATATGATTTTTTATTAAAATTGATGACTTTGATCCGCAAACCACATGAATTGGCCAAAATGCAAAAAGATCTGCCTGTTTTATTCGTTTCTGGCGAACAAGATGCTTTCGGCGGTTTCGGCAAAGGTGTGAATCTAATTGTGCAATTATTCAAAAAAGCCGGTATGCAAAATGTCAAGTTAATTCTTTATCCGGGAATGCGCCACGAAATCTTAAAGGGAAAGGATCATAATCAAGTCATCCGTGATATTCTTGATTTTATCGAGAAATAGTTCTGTTTATCTGTTTATATAAAACATAAACTTTACTGCCGGTTATAATTTTATCAAAATTTAATTGTTCCTTACTAAAAGTATATTTTTTACATGCTATAATAGTTTCACATTATATTTAGATAAATTAATTTTAGATATACTTTTTTAGACACACTTGTATAGATATACTTTGTTTAGATGCCTTATGTTTAGATACTGTTTAGATACATTTTGTTTAGATATATGAAATGAGGATTTTAAAATAGATTCTAGTTTTTATAATAGTCAGCCGACTTTGAAAGAATTGCTGAAATCACGTAAGAGCGGCTTTTTTAGTTATTTTTTAGGTTGTTTTATCACTGCTATAGGCAGTTTGATTAGCTATATTGCATTATCTTCGGGTGTCGGAATTTTTTCAATGGATTCTGAGCAGGAGATTAAACAAAGAATCATCCTGGTTGTTTTTTTATTCCTGTTTCCTTCGGTTTTACATATTGTGTCACGTTTTTTGCGAATCGGCTATATGCGGGATATTTTGCTCGATATTCGAAAATTGGCTTTTCGCAAAATTATGTTGCTTTCACCTCAAATGTTTGCCCGGGAATCCAAAGATAAGTATCTCTCCGGTTTAGTTAATGATATTAATTTATTTGAAAATGAGTTTTTTGTTTCCTTGCTTAATATGATTTTTCAAGGTGGACGTTATATTCTCGGATTGACTGTACTTTTTGCAACTGATTGGCGTTTCGGTTTAATCGGTCTGATCTCTTCAATTAGTTTGGCTATAATCGGCAAGTTTTTCAGTAATAAAACCGTTAAATTAAGACTTGTGATTTCCGATAAGAATACGGTTTTCCAAAATCGAATCAGCAATATATTTCAAGGATTGGAAATTCTCAAATTGAATCGTGTTGAGAAAAAGTTTTATGACCAGGCAAGTGACAATATTGACCAATTGGAAAAATCTAAAGGCCATTTTCGTTTTTATAAAAACTTGCAACAGGAAATTTTGTGGACAATCGGCAATGTTATTTTAATGTTTGCTTTTTTATATATCAGTTTCAATATTGCTACCGAGAGTAAAACACTTGCAACTTCGATCATTCAATTTTTGATGCTCAATACATCGATCTTTAGCGTAGCTATGTTCATGCCACACTACAATTCGTTTAAATCATCCGCTGAGTTATATGACAAATTGATTTTGCTCACTGAACAACAAAAAGCTGAAATTGCCCAAACTAGTACTAGTGCTGCGAAATCAGATTTTAAATTTCAAGATAAATTGGAAGTCAAAAACCTATGTTTTGCTTACGATACGAACAAGCCGCTGTTGCAAAATGTGAATTTCACGATTGAGCCGGGGAAAAAGTATCTTTTACGCGGTCCTTCCGGTTCAGGCAAAACTACATTGATCAACATTTTATCCGGTGTCATCACAAACTATCAGGGTGAAATTTTATTGGATAAGATTAATTTGTCCGAGATTGAACCTAATTCAATTTTGGCTTCGATTGCCGAAATGCAGCAAGATGTGTTTTTGTTTGAAGATACATTGCTCAATAATATTACGCTTTATCAAGAAGTTGAGGACTCGCAAGCTTTTGAGACAAAAATTACCCAAGTGCTTAAACAAGCAGGGTTAACTCAACTTGTTGAAAATTTGCCCAATGGGTTGGAAACCTTATTGGAAGAAAATGGTAAAAATCTGTCCGGCGGTGAACGTCAAAGAATTTCGATTGCCAGAACACTCTACAAAAACAGTCAGATCATTTTGGCTGACGAGCCTACTTCCGGACTTGATCCTGAAACCGGAGAGCTGATTGAGCAAACTTTACTTGCTTTGCCTCAAACTGTTGTCACCATTTCACATCGTGACTATCCCGGTACAAGCGAAAATTACGATTATATTCTGTTATTAGCTAACGAACAAATCAGAATGCTGAAACCCGAGCAATATTTTCAAGAATTGCGCAACGGCTATTATAACCTTGAAAATTCGCATGGTTCAAATAAGTTAATCAATTCTGATCATAATCAGCAAGATAATTCCGGTTATGCCAACAATAGCGAGGTGAGCAATGACTAGAAAAATGAGAAATAAGCAATCCTCAACTGTTTCAGGTCAAAAAACAAAAATGACTTTGGGCAAAATTTTATTGTTAGCTTGGCAACCGTTTTTTCTGTTGATCGCTTCAGAAATCGTTTTACAACTTGTCAGCATCATACATTCTTTTTATATTAGGGATATCTTTGATGCTGCTGTAGCCGGAGACATAGATATTCTGCTTGCGAAAACTCCGATTTTCATAATTCTGGTATGCGGAATGTTTCCGTTTAATACATGGTTATCATATATCAGAGCAGTGTTTGTCAAAAAAGCCTCGACTGTTCTTAAGCAACGCTATCTGCAAAGGATTTTCAGTAAAAACGTCAATGAATTTCAAAGCTCAGGGATCTCCAGATATATTAACGATATAACTAATAACGCCAACACGCTGGAAGAAAAATATTTTCAACAAATGACCGTCGTTATCATGTCGGTTACGGCATTTTTCGGTTCATTAGCTATTATTATCAGCGTGAATTGGCAAACTTTGATTTTTGTAGTTCCGTGTTTAGTGATTTTGCTGTTTGTCATGTATAAAACCGGTAATCTGCTCAAGAAGCCGGAACAAACGAAAGCAGGTTATTTAGAGGAATATACCCGCTATGCCAAAGAATCATTGTCCGCTTTCCGAATCGTGAAAAGTTTTCAATTGGAAAAAAGAATCCTGCGAGATTTTGATCAACGCAGTAAAGATGTTCAGGAAAAAGGATACGAGATTGAAAAACGCGGTACTTATCTGCAAGCACTAAATCAATTTATGAGCAGTGGGGTTGCCCTGTTCGGTTTATTGGCCGGAGCTCGAGCGGTAGCAACAGGTGCTCTCTCAATTGGTGTTTTATTTATCATAATTATGGCTGTTTCTAATTTGATTCATCCGATCTTTATGTTAAGTGAAGCATTACCGCCGCTTCGTTCGGTCGAACCTATTTTTGAAAAAATGGAACAGCATCTGGAAAATCAGCAAGTACAGCAAATCAACAAACCATATCCCGGCTTGGAGCAGCAAATCAGCTTGAATAATGTCAGTTTTGATTATCCCGACATCCCTGTTTTAAAAAATGCCAATGTTAAGTTTAAAAAAGGCGGTAAATATTTGATCATCGGACCTTCCGGTTCCGGTAAATCGACAATCCTTAGATTGTTACGCAAATACTTCAATCCGGATCAAGGTCAAATTATGATTGACGATTTACAATTAAACAAAATCGATACAGCTAGCTATTATCAAAAACTTGCTAATATCGAGCAAAACATTTTCATTTTTGATGATACAATTCGCAATAATATTACTTTATTTCAAGATGTTTCCGAGGAAAAATTGAAATCTGCCGTTACTGCCGCCGGTTTAGACAATCTGCTCAATTCACGAACTAACGGTCTGGATGATATTTTAGTCAATAACGGAGCCGATCTTTCCGGTGGTGAAAAAGCCAGAATAGCAATTGCCAGAGGACTTTTGGCCGAAGCAGACATCATATTGCTTGATGAACCTTTCGCCAGTTTAGATGATGAAACTGCACAAAAAATCGAACAAAAATTGTTGGATTTGACAGGTGTTACTATCTTGAATGTATCGCATGTTGTATTTAATAATACTAAGAACTTATATGATGATATTTTGCTTGTTAAAAACGGTCTGATCTATACAAAGTCTGAATAATCAAGCTTTGATTGGATAAGAGATAGAGGTGATATTATGGGACTTTTTAAACCAAACGACGAGATAAAGAGTTGTGGAGACCATAGATGGGAAAGCTTAGGTTGCTGTATAAAAAGATGTACGCGGTGCGGTACTTTGGCACATGACCACGCATACTACGGGTATGCTTGTTTAAACCTCGGATTGACCGACAGAGAATATTATCGGTGCGGCGGGTGCGGACATGAAGCTGAACGCGGATATGATGAGGAAGAGCCTTACTACACAGACTCGCGAATAACCGGTATTTTTTCTCCGACAGAGTCGGATTATTAATTTATTTTTCCCGGAAACCGGCGAAAGATTAACTTCGATTCAAGAAATGACCATCGTGAGGTTCCTTTTTCATTTTATCGGAAATGGACCGGTCAGATACTGATTAAAGTAGCAGGTAAAAAAACGACCTGCCTTTCGGGTATGGAGAGTGTCTGGTATAACCAAATAATAGGGATCAGATGGGAACAGGATAGGCAAAGAATAAATTCAGCACATTATTTAGGACATTATAATCAACATGATAAATAAACTACGATCTTTTTTTCTGCCCAAGATTTAACTGAGGGCAATATTTTAAGCGGTTTAATTCGCTTTTCAGTTCCTTTGATTATCGGTAATTTTGCCCAACAACTCTATTCGACTGTAGATTCAATTATTGTCGGTCGGGTTGTTCCAGGCGGTTTGGCAGCTATCGGTGCAACTTTTCCGATTATTAATTTCAGTTTGCTTCTATTTATGGCAATTGCAACCGGTGCGGGTGTTATGGTCGCGCAATTTTATGGAGCTAAAAATCAAAAATACCTAACCAAAACGGTCGGTAATACTTTGCTTTTAATTTTGTTCGCAACCATCGTTTTAGTTTCGATTGCAATTCCTCTCTCTAAACCGATTCTAAATTTGATTAATACACCTTCTGACATCATTGATATGTCTACCTCATATTTGCAAATTTCATTCCTCGGTTTTCTGGGTTTAGCTTATTTTAATATTGGCTCAGGAATATTGCGCGGTGTTGGGGATTCAGTAACTCCGCTACTTTATTTGCTGGTCTCAACCGCATTGAATACTTTATTAGACATGCTTTTTGTTTGGGAATTTGATTGGGGAGTTGCCGGAGCAGCTTGGGCGACAATTATTTCGCAAGCAATTTCTGCAATGCTCGTTCTCAGTAAAATTTATCGCAGTCCGCGTATTAATCGTTTGCAAAGAGATGATCTCAAACCTGATTTGAAATTTATCAAAGAGTTATTACTCTTAGGCTTACCTGCCGGTATTACTCAAGGATTGTTTTCCTTAGCGATGATCATGGTACAAAATCTGACCAATCGCATGGGGACAATGGTAGTTGAGGCCAATACTGCTGTAATACGTCTTGACGGATTTGCAATGATGCCTAATCAAACTTTCGGGATGGCAGCCACAACATTTACCGGTCAGAATGTCGGGGCAAAAAACCTCGAACGGGTAAGACGCGGCAGCAAGACCGTTTCGCTTTTGGCACTCGGGGTTTCGTTTGTTCTATCGATGATCCTGTTAATTTTCGGACACCAGTTATTAGGACTCTTTTCAACCAATAATGAAGTCATTGATCTCGGTTACAATATGATGTTGATCTTAATTGTCGGCTACATCGCTATCTCTCAAACCATGGCTTTGGGCGGTGTTATGCGAGGTGCAGGCGATACAATGACTCCGATGTGGATCACCTTATTTGTCACGGTTTTCTTACGTGTCCCTCTGGCTTATTTATTAACCTATCTGACAAGATCTCCGCAATGGCCTAACGGTTCCCCCTATATGCAAAATGTAGCTTTGCTCACAGCTTGGGTTTGCGGTGCAATTATTACCTATATCTTCTACCGTCGCGGCAAATGGAAAGATATGGCAATCATTTAGATCAATTGAAAATACTAAAGCATATTTACAATTTACTTACATAAAATAATAAAGATTTAAATAAAATTGCGAAACTCAATTCAAAGATTTAAAGCATAGAAAGAATTCTGAGTAAAGAATAAATAATATCTTTTAAAATGAAAAATCCAACTACTGCAAAGATCAAACCGATAACATACAAAATAATCACAGAACGGGCAAAATTTCTGCGATTGATGTTTTTGTCGCTGACTGCAAAAACAATTGCCAGAATTAAGCCGGCTAGCGGAATAATGAACAAAAGAGCATATCCAAAATAAGCCCAGGTAGAAATCGGTTTGTATTTTTCCGGCAATGAGCTTTCATCAAATCTCTTCGGCGAGGTCGAATAATCCGCATCTGAGCTATAAACTGAAGAATATGAGTAAGATGTCGAATCCTGTTGATAATTCCGGTCTGTATATTGTGATTCATAATCTTGTTGTGATTCATAATCTTGTTGTGGTTCATAATCTTGTTGCGGTTCATAATCTTGTTGCGGTTCATAATTTTGTTGCGGTTCATAATGTTGATTTAATGGCTCTGATTGATAACCGGAATGTACATTTGATTTATGTGTATATACTTGTGGTTCATACTCTTGTGATATAAAAGCTTCTTGATCGGATTCCCTAACATAAGAATTTATCTCATCTTCAACAGACTCGTGTGAAACAAAAGCATCAGGGTCAGAATCTTCAAATTCAATATAGTTTTCGTTTTCTAGTGTATCTTCATCTATTCTCTCATCTATAATTGCACCGGGTTCCGTTAGATTGTTACCGCAATTACCACAGAATCTTTCATTTTCTATAATAATCGCACCACACCGTGTACATTTTTTCATAAAAAATACCTCGCTTAAGTTAATCTTTGATATTTGATTTATAATTTCAATAATTTTTATACTTTATAATTACTTTGCTTTAAATAATTTTTATACTGTATATTTAATTGGTATTACAATAATTGAATACTCCGGATTTGCTTTATATTTTAACAGAAAACACTCTAAAAACATTAAACCTTACAAAGTCTTTTCTTTTTAAAGGTAAATTTGTGCTAAGCTTAATAAAAAATTAATCTAAAAGAGGTAGACATGAAAACAAAAATATTCGCCCATCGAGGAAATGCTATTCTTGAACCGGAAAATACCATGGATGCTTTTCAGTCGGCATTAGACTTAAATGTTGAAGGACTTGAATTAGACATTCAGAAAACTCAAGACGGAAAAATCATTGTGACACATGATGAGAATCTGCAAAGGGTGACCAATGTGGATTTAGAAATCAAGGATACTTCGTATGACCGGATCAAATCGCTCAATGCAGCATCCTTTATGAATAACGGTCGCAATTCCTACATTCCTCTGTTGACAGAAGTATTAGATTTAGTTAAAGAAAAAGATATTCTCCTGAATATTGAATTAAAAAATGCTCAAGTTTTGTATCCTGAATTAGAAGAGGATGTTTTGGATTTGGTACGTGAATTTGATCTGGAAGAAAGAATTATATTTTCTTCTTTTAATCATTATTCCATCATGAAGTTTCGTTTGTTAGGTACAACAGCCGAATTGGCTTTTCTTTATATGGAAGGTTTATACAAACCATGGAAATATGCCAAAAAATTTCGTGTCCACGGTTTACATCCTTTCTTTCCTAATTTGATCATACCGAACTATGTAAAACATTGTCACAAGAAAAAAGTTATGGTCAGACCTTGGACCGTAGATGATCCGCAGCAAATGGGGCAGATAATAACATTAGGAGTTGACGGTTTAATTACCAATGATCCTAAAACCGCCTTAGAAATTAGAGAAAAAATCAATGGATGATTTGCAAATTTAATAGCTAAATAAGTACATTAAGGGTATATTTTAGATTTGGAAATTAGAGGAGACAATATGGATAATTTTTCAGATAAAAAACAAACAAGTAATAAGCAATCAAATAATAAGCAAGCAAATAATAAGCAAGCAAATGATAAACAAGCAAATGATAAACAAGCAAATAATAAACAAGCAAATGGTTCTTCAAAATTAAATTATGGCAAAACTTTTCTCATCGGAACCGGGTTTTTTGCCTCATCATTACTCTGGTCACTATATAATAGTTTTGTACCTTTAATTTTGAAAGACTTTATCACATCTTCTACGTTGATCGGTTTGATCATGACTATTGACAATGCTTTCGGCGTTATCTTTCAACCTCTGTTCGGCTCATTAAGCGATCGAACTCAAACCAGATTCGGTAAACGTATGCCATTCATTATGATTGCGGCACCGCTTTGCGCTGTTTTATTCTTTTTCATTCCGCAGATGCCAACACTCTTCAGCTTGATGCTTATAGTTATCATTTTCAACTTCGGAATGTCTGTCTGGCGAGCACCTATTGTCGCATTAATGCCTGATTTAACTCCAAGTCAGCATTGGTCCAAAGCCAACGGTGTAATTAATTTAATGGGCGGAGTTGCCAGTATTATCGCATTTTTGATTGGCGGAAAAATTGCCAACAGTTATGGTCGTTCGGCAACTTTCGGCATGGGCAGTATCGTCATGTTTTTAGCGGTCTTAACTTTATTTATGTTTGTCAAAGAACCGGTTGCAAAGTCTCCTTTTACCTCTACTGACAAAAAAGAAGATGATAAAAAGTCGATCAGTTTAAGTGCTTTTAAAAATTTACCTGCAAAGCAAAGACGCAATTTAGTTTATCTGCTTTTTGCAATATTCTTCTGGTTTTGCGGCTTCAATGCAGTTGAAACATTTTTCACCACCTTTGCCGTAGAAAATTTAGGTGTACCTGAAGGTTCAGCAGCAATGCTTTTAGCTTTCTTCTCCGTATCGTTCGTTGCCTTTGCAATACCGGCCGGTTTCATTGCAACCAAAATCGGACGCCGCAAAAGTATCATGATCGGTTTAACCGGTTTAGTTATTGTTTTTATCCCAATACTATTTCTGATGAATCTGACAGCTTTGCGTATTCTGCTATTGATCGGCGGGTTTTTCTGGGCTTTAGTCAATATCAACTCATTACCGATGGTTCTGGAAATCGGAACAAAAGCTGAAATTGGTACTTACACAGGCTATTACTATTTCTTTTCATTCAGTGCAAGTATTTTCAGTCCGATTGTTTTCGGCTTTATTCGTGACTTGACCCAAAATTATGCAACGCTGTTTATTTATACTCCGATTGTATTTGCTATAGCACTATTCTGCATCAGTTGCACCAGCTTAACAGACAACAAAGCATAATGGGGGTTGCCTAAAAGCTTGAAATTTAAAGCTGATCCCCTAGATCGTTATAGTAGCAATTAAGGGGATTGTCTCAAAGTTTCTAATTACTAAGCTCCGATTTTTGATTTAGTTAAATTTTGAACTTTATTTCTCTAAGAAAATCAATCATGTCTAAATATTTGATGTTAAATTCTTTACAGATATTAGGAATTTGAATTTTCTTTTTTGATCTTGGTTCGTAAATTTCATACGTAACAATACAATAGTCAAAAGTCATTCCATAAGCGCAAAGCCAAGGATCAGCCACTTTTGCAAAAACATCTTTTGCTGCTCTGTTATATTGTTTGTTTTTTTCAACATAGTTGATTATTATTTTAAATGATTCTATCACCTCAAGTGGTGGATCTCCCAAAACAGTAAAAAAATTCTCGTTTTGACAAATCCAATCAAACAAAGCATCTTGACCATCTTTTAATTCTTTATAAACGGCAGAAATAATTATTGATTTTGGAGCAATATCTGTCTTCATTTTTTCCCAAAATGCTGGCATCAAATCTATAGGATAGTGTTGCCTAAATGCGGTAATAAATATATTTGAATCTAACAAATATTTATTACACATATTGAATCGCTCTTTCTTTCACTATTTCATAGTTTTTAGCTTTAACATCTAATAATTGGAATGCATCGGAATGAGTAATTGTACCTCCTTCAGTTGCTGCAATTACCTCTTGAATGAAACTTTGGCTATATTTTGCAAAATAATCATGCCAGAAATTTCCTTTGTTTTGTTTAGATTTTTTCTGTAAATTTAAACTTGTTTGACTTTGAATCTCGTTGACAACTTCATTGTTGATTAAGCCTAATTGTAAAAGTCGAATCGATAAACTAATAGAACTAACAAAAATCCTATTGCTTATTTTGTTAATATTGTTAACTTGAGAATTAAGATCTCCAGCATATTCCCATTGCTCTAAAATTATTTCTTTAGGCATTAATATCTCAGCAGTAATCCGATTTATAGTTGTTTCATTAGCATTTTTTAAAACACTATCTTCTACAATCACATCATCATTTTTGTAAAAAAGATGAACTGCCTCATGGATTAAAGTAAATATTTTACCTTTGTCGCTATCCTTACTATTCACAAATATTAAAGGTGCAAAATCATCATATAGTGCAAAACCTCGAAATTCAGATATATTTAAAACGCGCCTCTTGTAATTGCCGACAACTCCACTTTGCATTACAATAAAACCTTTTGTTTCAAGCACTTGTCTCAAATAATTATATGCTTCTTTAGGGTTTTTGTTATTCTCAAACCAATCCTTTGACAAATTCAGATCGTCTTTAATTTGTTGAGCTATTTTGATAATATCTTTTGAATCTGTTTCTAATAAAATATTTTCAAACAACGGTTCCCATCCATTTTTTTGTCTATGTTCGCTAAGCCATCCTTGTTTATAGCTCATATCAGAAATAACGTCTTTTAAATTTTTGCTTATTACAGGCATCACATTTTTCAATGTCCTGAATTCAGACTCTATAATATCTTCTTGGGGAGGTTCTTCTAAAAAAGCATAACCAAAAGGAATCTTTAAATAATTAGTAAAAGACTGTAGTTGCTTGAATGTTGGGTCTAACTCACCAGAAATCCATTGATCAAGCTTATCAAATTTTATTTCAATATCTTGTGGAGCAATTTGGGATTCAGATATCATCCAAAAATATATTTCCGGTTTCACTTTCACTCTAGTCATTAAATGCCTCCTAATATAGTTAAATATTATCTAATAATGATTCAATGATTTTTTAGCGTAATGAAAATTATAACATTAAATGATTTTAAAAATATAAAAATTGGATTTGTTAAATGTAACTATAATAACCGATATTCAATTAAGATATATTTAGTATACCTTAAAATCTGTCACTTGATAACTACAATAATTATTTCAATGTGACTTCAGTGATAATTTCGATAACTCTGAACTGTTACACTTTCTTTAACAGATTTTGAAATTACAATAACTGTTCAGTATTTCATCGTGTTTTAAATTTTTGTTATGCTAGAGTGCAAAGTTAAGATTCATGAATTTTTCTTTAGACTGGAACTTAACTTTGCAATTAAAGGTTTTTGTTATTAATTGGAGATTACAGAAAACCGATTGAAAAAAGCTTAATTTAAATATATAGTATAGTCTCCAGATAATTAGCCGGCTTTCAAGATTATAATCCGATTGTCTGACAGAATTTGAGATGGATTTTTAGTGGGGTAAATATGTATTTTGAAGAATATAAAATAGGAACTCAATATCAAGTACCGACAGTCCAATTAACTGAACAGGAAATTATTGATTTTGCAAAAAAATTTGATCCGCGGCCACTTCACATTGACCATGCAGAAGCTGCCAAATCCAGATTCGGCGGTATAATTGCTTCCGGTTTTCACACGATTAGTGCCTGCTGGGGTGAATGGGTCAAAATGAAAATCGACGCCGAGCATTTGGTTGCCGGTATGAGAATTGATTCAGCAGAATGGCTCAAACCTGTCTACCCTTTGGATCGTTTAGACGGTGTAGTGACAATTGCGGATAAAAAGATTTTATCGAAGAATAAATACGGTGCTGTATCTTTTTATCTTGAAGTTAAAAATCAAAATGATGATATTGCTTTAAAAATCACCGGAACCGCAATGTTCAAGTGCCAACCGTAACAATTTAATTATATATTTAAAATCCTTGTTTTAGAATCTTATGGAGGATCAAGATGACAAATTATGATTCACTTTATCAAGCAAAGCTGACTTCTCCGGAAAAAGCGGTAAAAATTATAAAATCCGGTGATTGGCTGGAATATACAATGGGCCCAAGCATGCCTTTAATTCTCGATCAAGCTTTAGCCGATCGTGCAGAGGAACTTGAGGACATTAATGTAAGAATATTGCTTTGTATCAGACCAATTGCATTGATAGAAGCAAATGAAAGATTAAATCGAAATGTTTTTACTTTAAATTCTTGGCATTTCAGCGGCTACGAACGTGAATATGCCGGCAAAGGATATGCTTTTTATACGCCATTCCGGTATTCCGAAGCTCCTGTCATATACCGCAGCAAGGATGATATTGAGCGAGTTGACGTATTGATGATGCAAACAGCTCCTATGGATAAACATGGTTTTTTCAACTTCGGTCCAATCAATTCACATATCATGGAGGCGATGCGTCGAGCTAAACATATAATTATCGAAGTAAATGATCAAATGCCCCATGTTTACGGTCTATACGATGAATGTATTCACATTGATCAAGTCGATGCAATTGTAGAGCACTCATCGCCACTCAGTACAATCGGCAATCCTCAACCGGATGCAACCGACCGCAAAATAGCCGCCTTAATTATGGAACAAATTCCCGACGGTGCTACCTTACAATTGGGAATAGGCGGAATGCCTAATGCTGTAGGTGAAATGATTGCAGCCTCAGATATTAAAGATTTAGGAATTCATAGTGAATTTTATGTTGACAGCATGATGAATATGACCAAAGCCGGCATTATTACCGGAAGAAAAAAGAAGATTAATCCCGGCAAACAAGTTTTTACTTTTGCCATAGGTTCTCCGGAACTATATGATTTTATGGATCATAATCCGCAATTATTAAGTGCTCCGGTCGATTATGTTAACTCACCCCAAGTTATTTCAAGTATTGACAATTTTATTTCAATTAATAATGCTATTGAAATTGATTTATACGGTCAGGTAAATGCTGAATCTACCGGTTTCCGTCATATCAGCGGAACGGGTGGTCAATTGGATTTTGTGATAGGCGCTTACCATTCGCTAGGCGGTAAAAGTTTTATTGCTTTGAGTTCTACTTTTACTAATAAGAAAGGTGAAACTTTCAGCCGTATAATTCCTTTCATTTCAAAGTCCAGAATCACCGATCCATACACTACGGTCCACTACATCGTTACCGAATACGGGATGTTCAACATGAAAGGTAAATCTGCTTGGCAAAGAGCAGAAGGTTTGATTAATCTTGCTCATCCTGATTTCCGCGAAGACTTGATTAAATCTGCTGCAGAACAAGGAATCTGGCGTAACTCTAATAAAAGATAACTATCTTTTATCTATTATCTTTGATCTTTGATCTTTGATTTTTTGTTTTCTTGTTTTTCAATATGATGCTATTTTGAAAAAAGGCTGTCTCAAAAGACAGCCTCTTAACTATTCTGCTCTTAGCTCAAAAATCAGCGTTGTGCAAATTGAAATTTGCAGGGCTCCAATTTCTGAGCAGAAATAGGTATATCAATCATGAAATCTGCTCACTTTTTAGCGTTGTGCAAATTGAAATTTGCACAGCCCCAAATTCTGAGCAGAAATCAAATATATTTATTACGGTTTTTCGGTTTCTGCCGTTGTTGCTTCGGTTTCTTCCGGCTCGTCAGGTTCTTCAATATCATCATCGGTTAATGTCTCAAAATACGTTATTTCTGTTACAGTATAATCTGTTTTATTCGCATTTATATATTCGTCTACCAGATCATCTTTTTCTTCAAAATAATAGCTGGTATCAACACTAGCTTCAGTCAGATTAATTGTACCGTCAAGATTTACAATAACATCTTCCATACCAACGAATAAGTATGATATGATTTTTTTGCCGTCTTTCACTTCAAATTCAAATTTATAAATGAAACCTAAAGCATTTACAGTATAAACAGATTTCAAATTTGAATCTTTAGGATACAGTAAGTAAACAGAATCAAGTCCGAGTTCTTTTATGCCTTTAACTTCATTAGATTCATCATTAATGGTCATGTAACCTGATTTGGAAGTTGCAACTTTCGAACTTACAGCATCTTCTATTTCACTTAAGATAGTTTCTTGCTGAGCTTCTGTCAAAACATCGTCCGGTGAAAGATATTTGGGAACCATGTCGGAAGTTAATACGAATTCACGCGTAATTTCATCTGTTGGAGTTGAGAATGCGTAACCGGCTTCTTTCAGACTATATTCATAAACGCTGACTTCTATAGTTACTGTATCACCGATATTTACATCGTAAGACGGATCTACATAATAATAAAAACAGTCAGCGATATCTGAAGGCAGATCGTAATCAATATAGATATCTGCTTGAGGAGCGGCTCCACTAAATTCCAATACTGCCGCATCTAGCACAAAGTCTTCTGTAATTTCCTCGAATTCGGTTAAACCGGAAACAGTATATTCTTTTTTCGTTTGTGTAAGCACATAGCCTTGGCTTGCAATATAATCTTCATCAGCATCAATATAAACTATGACCTTATCTCCATTTGAGAGAAAGTCTTCATATGATTTTACTTCTTTCCCTGTTTCATCTTTAAATTCATAAGAAACATATACCGGTGTATCCCAGGGATAATCATAGCTAAAATAACCTTCACCGTTATCTCCATGAAATTCAATTACGAAATCAGCAAAAGGATCGTATTCTTCGGCTTCTGTCAAACCGCTCATCGTATAAGGAATTTCATTTGTTTTAAGTTGCATTTTCACTTCTTTGGCTAAAACCGGGTCTTCTTTTAGAACTAAGACAACTTTATCACCATTAGATAAACTGCCATCTTCTGCTCCTTCACATCTAACCGTATCCAGCACAATCGAATCAATATATTTTACGACAGGATCTTCACCTGACAACAAGCTTAAAAAGTCAGTTTGTTTCTTTTTACCTGCCTTTTCTAATACCAAGCTCATTGCATAATCCGGATTTACCTCTATTTCAACAGAACCCGATCCGTTAAAACCTTTTTCTACAACATTGAATAACTCGGTTGCATTGATTTTTTTTGCACCACAGCCTGTTACGAATAAGCTTAAGCACATTACTAGACATAAGAGTAAAGCTATTTTCTTTTTCATTTTTCTCCTCCAACATAATAATTGTTATTTCAGCTATATATAAGCTGCTTTTTAAATTTTGTTTCAAAAAACTAGTTTGAAATTTACAATAATCAATATATATTTTAAAGCTCTTTCAACTAATATATATTAACGATTTTTACATATATTAATCATTGAGCAACTATAAGTTTATTATAGCAATAAAATTACATTCTATTAAGTAAATACATGAAAATTCTGTAATATTCGAATTTTCTTAATGTTTTTTATGTTTCTTGAATTTGCACTTTGAAATGCAAATTAAACTATCAGTGGATTTCATTCTATAAAAACTATGAGAAGAAGAAAATTTATACTGATTAAATCTGTTCAAACAGGTTAGTTGCAATCAAAAAGTATATTATAAAGCCCAGGGAATCAATATTTATACTGATTAAATCTGTTCCAGCAGGTTAGTTGCAATCAGAAAATATATCATTAAGCCCAGAGCATCAATAATTGTGCTGATAAAAGGTCCACTGGCAACTGCCGGGTCAACTTTTAACTTAGTCAATATAATCGGCACAATTGCTCCGGTTACTGCTGAAAAACATATAGTTAAAAAAATCGAAACACTTACAATAATCGTCAAGATAAATTCAATTTTTAAAATGTTGAGAACTCCAAATAAAACCAGACTCGATACAAAACCGATTAATACTCCGGAACCGAATTCATTTTTAACCGTTCGCCAAATTCTTTGTCCGATATCCTCCCCGCCCAAATTCAAGTCACGTACCGTAACCGCCAAAGCTTGAGTACCGACATTACCACCTGTACCGGTAATCAAAGGGATAAATGCGGATAAAGCAATAACCGACTCCAAAGTTTCATGGAAAATACCAATTAAACCACCGACCAGTAAACCCAAAAAGATTAAAACTATAATCCACGGTGTTCGTTTTTTTGCCGTTTCAATAACAGTCGGTTCTTTATCTTCTACCGAAGAACGCGGAACACCGGCAAACGAAATTAAGTCTTCCGTTGCTTCTTCTTCCAAGATGTCCATCACATCATCAAAAGTAACAATACCGCGCATTTTATTATCCGGAGTAATGACCGGAACTGCTAAAAGATCGTAATTCTGAATAACTTTGGCAACTTCTTCCTGGTCCATCGTAATCGGTACAGTCACCACTTGCTCAAACATGACATTTTTAACTAGTTCAGTTTCCGGTGAAAGAATTAAATCACGCATGGACAAAACACCCAGCAGATGATGTTGTTTGTCTAATACATAAAGATAGTAAATTGTACCCGCTTGGTGACCTTTTTCTCGCACAAAAGCAATGACTTGTTTAAGTGTGCTCTCCGGTGAAATTGCAAGGTACTCTTTGATCATGATTGCACCGGCAGTTTCTTCTTCATATGAGAGCAATTCGCGAACCAAGTCTCGTTGAGTGGGATCTAAGAGGTCATAAATCGTTTCCGATTCTAATGTTTCCGCATCATGAATTAAATTTGCAATTTCATCTGCCGGCAAATAACTCAGAACTTGCTGGATAAAATCATGGGAGAGATACTCAATTGCCGCTTCCTGATCTTCAACATCCATCCATTCAAATATCAAAGCAAATTCTTCCGGTGTCAATAATTCGGCTATTTTGCGTTTTTTCTCCGGATACAATAGGTGGAAGACTTCATGTTGATCTCTGTCATGTAATTTAAGAAACAATCTGCGAAATAATTCGCGATCATTATCACGAACTGAACGATAAATCTCATCATAATATGATTGGCGATCAATTGTTATTTCATTACTGCTCACATGACACCTCTATTTTGAATCTAATTATTTATATTTTATATTAACCGTACAATTTTTGTAAATCGTTGGGATCAAGAGCATCTCTTTCTGCACCCCGATAATCATGCACAATTTTTCCGCCGCTGAAAACTATAGTCCGATCACCGTTTGTTAAAGCATCTTGTACATTGTGAGTAATCATCATCGTGGTAACTCCGGCATTACGAACAAATGTATTGGTCACATCTAATATTTTCTCGGAAGTTTGAGGATCAAGTGCAGCTGTATGCTCGTCCAATAATAATAATTTAGGTTGTGAAATAATTTCCATAACTAAAGATACCGCTTGCCGTTGTCCACCGGACAAAAGACCGATTTTGGTATTCATGCGTAATTCCAAGTCCATTTCAAGAATTTCCAATTGTTCATGAAAAAATCGATAATCCTTTTTATTAAGCGGAAACAAGGATGGTGAAGCTTTTCTCGTATATGCCAAAGCCAGATTTTCTGCAATAGTCAAATTTGGTGCGGTTCCCATTTGCGGATCCTGATAAATACGCGAAATATGCAAAGCCCGTTTATGTTCTTTTTCCCAAGTAATATCTGAACCGTCTAATATAACAATCCCGTCATCAAGTTCAAGTGTACCGCATATTGCATTAAACAGAGTCGTTTTACCTGAACCGTTAGCACCTAATATGGTAACAAATTCGCCTTTTTCCAAATCAAGATTTACTCGATTTAAAGCTATTTTTTCGTTTGAAGTTCCAGGAAAGAAAACCTTGGTCATTCTACGGATACGTAGCATCAGGTCATTACTATTATTCATTTTTCCCTCCTGATTTTTTATCTAAAAGTTGATCGGATATATTTTTCTTATCGGACATGTTTTTCTTATCGGACATGTTTTCCTTTTCGGATATGTTTTCCTTATCGGATATGTTTTTCTTATCAGATATACTTTTGTCTGTTGTAGTTAGCACATTATTATTGTTATTCAAATATTTATTCGCCAATTCCAGATGCAAGCGTTTTTTAGCTTGACGGTCGCGTGTTTCTTTAATAGCAGGAACCATCAAAGCAATTATAACGATTATGGTTGAAATCAAATTCAAGGCATATGATGGCAGCACGTCAAATTTCAAAGCAATCGCAATGATAAATCGATAGATTATTGAGCCGACAACAGTTGAAATTAAACCTAGAGTAACGCCATTGCGTCTGAATAAGGTTTCGCCGATAATTATTGCCGCCAAAGCAACAACCAAAATTCCGGTTCCGGAATTGACATCAGCAAATAAATTATATTGACTGATTAAGGCTCCTGACAAAGCAGCCATTGCATTACCTAAACCAAGTCCGATCATCTTCATATTATCCGTGTTTATTGAAGTGTGACGAACCATTGCAGCATTATCGCCGGTCGCTCTGATCGTCAACCCGGTTCTTGTATGAAAAAATACAGAAATCAATGTAGTCATTAATACGACTATTAACAACGTGACGATAGTCTTGGTTATTTGATCATTACCGATCATCTTATCGGCAATAGTATAAATCGTATCTTTGCCAATCAGAGAAATGTTTGCTTTACCTGAAGCAATAATCAGATTGACCGTATAAATTGCGGTCATCGTGAGAATTCCGGAAAGGATTGAGGGAATATTAAATTTAGTGTGCAAAATTCCGGTTATAACGCCGCAAATTGCTCCACCCAATATTGCAACAATAATGCCTAAAAAAGGCATTCGATCATAGGAAAATACTGCTGCAATAATCATTCCCATCGTGAAGGTACCTTGTACAGACATATCGGCAATATCCAATATTCTAAAAGGTATATATAAACCGACAGCAAGTATTCCGTACAATAGGCCTAACTGAACAGCAGAAAGTACTTGTGCAATGGTCATTATTTACTCTCCTCATTTTGTGTTTTATGTAATTATTTTCAACTTATGCAGAAAATCTGCATAAGTTGAGTATAAAAAGTTTTTATTGTTCTTGGGTTGTTACGTATTCGACTTCCCCTTCAAGTTCTGCCGGTACCACAATACCTAAAGCTTCAACTTGATCCTGATTAAGAATCATGGTTACTTTTTCTACAGTTTCCGGCGGGTTATTTGCAACGGACTCTCCATTCAGAATACGCACCACCATTTCACCGGCTTGCAGACCTAAGTCATAATAATCTAAACCGACTGTTCCGGTACCGCCGGATTCTACCATCGTGCTGGCACCCGGGAAAATCGGCAAATTATGTTTATTGGCAACTTGTTGGAAAGCAGGCATTGCTGAAGCTACATCATTATCAGTCGGTGAATAGAAAATATCGACATCAACCGCTAAATTTTCTACAACTTGTTGTAATTCCGAAGTATTGGTAATTGTACCCTCTTTATATGCTAAACCCTTTTCGTCCAAAATATCTTTGCAAAGTGCAGCCTGAACCTGTGAATTTACCTCAGCCGAATTGTAAACGATACCGACAGTTTTGGTTTCAGGATAGAGTTGTAAAGCAAAATCAATGATTGATTCTATGTCTGCCATATCAGAAACACCGGTAACATTTTCACCGGATTCTTGCCAAGAAGGAGTCAGGCCTGCCTCAACCGGATCTGTAACGCATGAGAAAACAATCGGAATTTCTTTAGTAGTAGTTGCGGCAACTTGTGAAGGACCGGTCGCTATCGGCAAAATGATATCGGGATTTGAACCAACAACTTCTGAGAAAATGCTGTTCAACAGACTATCATCTCCGTTGGCATTTTTCACGATAAATTCAACATTATCTTCACCGAATTCTGCGGAGATAACTTCCATCATGGCGTCACGTGCTGCATTGAGTGCCAAGTGATCAACCGGTAATACAATTGCCACCTTTTTCTTTGTATCAGATTTACTATCTGTGCTTGCTTCAGATTCTTCAGCAGATTCTGCATCGGTCGCTTCAGTTTCAGCTTTCTCTGTTTCAGCATCTACCTTGGCATCATCAGCTTGCTCAGAGCTTTCTTCAACTTTTGCTTCATCATCTTTCTTCGAATCTGATTTTGCATCGTCTTTCTTGGCACAACCTGCGATTAAGACTGATAAAGCCAGTAAAAGTGCCAGTAAAATAGTCATTCTTTTTTTCATGTTTTTTCTCCTGTTTATTTATTTTGTTCTGTTAACTTAAAAATTAAAAAGAGATCTGAAAAGCCTCTGGTAGAATGTTTTTGAAGAAATACTACTACCTCCGAGAAAGGACAATTCAGATCTCATGAAAAGTATATCAAATAACTCATCA
>JAAYRL010000012.1 GCA_012518795.1 Clostridiaceae bacterium | reverse complement strand
CTAATTTTAACACAAAGGATGACTATTAAAAACCATGACTTAAATTTAGTCAAAGGAATAGTAGTCATCCTTTATTTATTTTGACTAGAACTTGAAGATTGAATACTAAATAATTAGCTTATCTATACCTTGGCATTGCGATTTTATTTGAAAAGGAAAACATCAACACTGGTACGATGGACAGCGAATTGATACTATCGATTCTAAGCTCTCTGGCGGCTGAAGAATCTGTATCCATTTCCCAAAACAACAAGTGGAGTGTAAAACGCCGCTTTGAAAACGGCACATTTAAGCTGTCGAATCCTCCGTATGGATATGACTATAACGGAGAAACCATTGTTCCCAATGCGGAGCGAGTACTGATTGTAAAACGAATCTTTGCGGAAGTGCTGGCAGGAAATGGAGTAAACAATATAGCAAGAATGTTGAATGCAGAGGGGATTTTGTCGCAGAACGATAAGCTATGGAGCGGCAGCACGGTCAAAGGAATTCTGACCAACGAAAAGTATATCGGAGATGTTCTGCTCCAAAAAACCTATACGGATGACCACTTCACCAGACATTACAATAACGGCGAGATGGAGCAGTATTATTGGGAGAACCACCACGAGGCAATTATCAGCCGAGAGGATTTTAAAGCGGCGGCTTATGTATTAAAACAACATAGCAAAGAAAAGAGTATTCAAAAAGGATCAGATAAATATCTGAACCGCTACCCATTTTCAGGAATTATCCTGTGCGGCGAGTGTGGGGGCACCTTAAAGCGCCGAACCCTTTATCGAAAAAACAGTGACCCATATATTGTTTGGGGATGCGGCAGGCATACCGAGAGCAGAGGAACGGAGTGCTCTATGCTTGATGTTAAGGAGGAACGTATAAAATTGGCGTTCGTTACGATGCTGAACCGATTATACAGCGGAAGAAATGTAATTTTAAAGCCATTAATTGCGGAACTGAAAAGCCGTGAGGGTGATGAAAATAGCCATAAGCTGATGGCTATCGAAAAACAAATACAGGAGAACTTGGAGCAGGTGCAAGTGCTGACAGGACTAATGTCCAAAGGCTACTTGGAACCTGCTCTTTTTAATGAGCGGAATAATGCTCTGCAGACGGAAAGCATGAAACTCCGAATGCAAAAGTCCGCAATTCAAAGCAGTGTGACAGGAGAGCAATCCCATATCCACGAGGCGGAAGAATTACTAAAATATCTGAGTAAAACAGGCATCCATGAGAATTACAGCGATGATGCTTTTATAAAATTTGCAGACGGGATAACAGTATTTACACCTACTGAGGTTGGTTTCCGCTTGAAATGCGGACTAGTCTTAAGGGAAAGGATGGCGAGGTAATGGCACATATACCATATGGATATCGGATTGAAAAAGGCAAGGCTGTGCTGGATGAAATAAGGTCAGCACAAATCAAAATATTTTACGAGGAATATCTATCCGGCACTGGTCTTGTCCTTTCGGGTCAAAAGGCAGGAATGACCCAGTGGCAGGCAACGCTTGGCAGGATAATTGACAACAAGGTCTATATGGGAGATGACTTCTATCCTGCCATTGTCAGCGAGGAAATATGGAACAAAGCACAGCTTGAGCGAAAACGCCGAGTTAAGGCTTTTGGCAGAGATAAAAATTCTTTCAGAAAATATGATGCTGGCTCTTCCCCCTTTTGGGGAATGATTTTCTGCTCGGAGTGTGGCAATGAGTACAAAAGATATTTGTACAAAGAGAATGAACTTTGGAACTGCAGTAAATATACATTGAAAGATGGGAAACGCTGCATTAGTAAAAGGTTTGAGGAATCCGTATTGGAAGATGCATTTATGAGAATGGTGAGTGAAATTAACACCTCGGAACTTGCATCGCCGCTACCAAAAAGCAAGGCAACTATTGAGAAGAAATATGATGATCCATTTAGACAAGCGGAGTACGCTTATTCGAAAACAGAAGTTGATGATTTTGATTATCAGACAGAAAAACTGCTCACTGCATTGCAGGATATACCCCCAGAGTTTAGCGGGGATTTTATGCTGAAGATACTGGGGCGGATTGAGGTTGACCACGGCGGCACCGCAACGTTTGTATTCATAAATGATAAACGCTTTAGAGAGGAGTTGATACCATATGCAAAACCGTAATATTTCGGTCATTCCTGCAAGGACACAGACCCGTGTGGCAGAGAGCGGTAAGCCAAGAACTAAGCTCCGGGTGGCGGCTTACTGCAGGGTTTCCACCGATGATGAAGAGCAGCTTACCAGTTATGAGGCACAGGTCAGTCATTATGCAAACCACATTCAGCAAAACCCCGAATGGGAGTTTGCTGGCATATATGCGGATGAGGCCTTGAGTGGGACCAATACTCGAAAGAGAACAGATTTCAACCGCTTGATTGAGGACTGTATGGCTGGTAAGGTGGATTATATCATCACAAAATCAGTGAGCCGTTTCGCAAGAAATACACTGGATACCTTGAATTATACAAGGCAGCTTAAAGAGAAGAATATTCCCGTGTTTTTTGAGAAAGAGAATATTATTTCCACCGACAGCAAGGGCGAATTGATGCTGACCATTATGGCATCCATTGCCCAAGAAGAATCCCGCTCCACCAGTCAAAACGTAAAGATGGGCATTTCCTTTCGTTTTCAAAAAGGTGAGATGCAGATAAACCATAATCGCTTCATGGGATACACCAAGGATGAGAATAAGAAGCTGGTGATTGTTCCGGAAGAAGCGGAGATTGTAAAGAGAATTTACAGAGAATATTTAGAAGGAGCAAGTCTGCTGGAGATTGGCAGAGGGTTGGAGGGTGACGGAATTCTCACGGCAGCCAATAAGCCAAAGTGGAGGCCAGAGTCGGTAAAGAAGATTTTGCAGAACGAGAAGTATATCGGTGATGCCTTACTCCAAAAAACATACACTGTCGATTTTCTTTCCAAAAAGCGAGTGGTCAATAACGGCATTGTTCCGCAATATTATGTTGAAAATTCCCACGAAGCCATTATTCCGAGGGACTTGTATATGCAAGTGCAGGAGGAGATAGTGCGAAGGGCGAATTTGCGGACGGGCAAAGATGGCAGTAAGCGAGTTTACAGTTCAAGGTATGCACTCTCCAGTATTGTTTTCTGCGGCGAGTGCGGTGACATTTACCGCCGGGTGCATTGGAATAACAGGGGTAAGAAATCTATTGTCTGGCGATGCGTCAGTAGGTTGGAGGAAAAGGGTTCTGACTGCACCTCGCCAACCATTGCGGAGGTAGATTTGCAAAATGCTGTGTTAAAGGCAATCAATCAAATCATTTCAGAACGAGATGAGTTTATGGGAATCCTGATGAATAACATTGCTACAGTTCTTGGTGAGGAATTTGATAAGGATACGGATATTATAGAACATCAGCTTAAGGAACTGCAGAATGACCTTATTAAGCAAGCTAATTCTCAAGAGGATTATGATACGGTGGTTAATGAGATTTATCGCTTGCGAGAAGTTAAACAGGAAACTCTGGAGCATAATGCAGAGCGGCACACCAAAAGGCAGCGAGTGAAGGAAATGGAGAAATTCCTTAAAAAGCAAGACAGTGGATTAGATGAATATGACGATAAGCTGGTGAGGCTACTGGTGGAGCAAGTCACAGTGCATGAAAAGCAATTGATGGTTCGGTTTAAGTCAGGGATTGAGGTTGAAGTTGGATTGTAAGGTTATATAAAAGGGATTACCCCATTCACGGCTAGAAATGGCTTGTGGATGGGGCTATTTTTATGTCTATGGATTGACAAAATCGCAGAAATGAGTATAATAGTATTATTAACAACGTTGTTGTTGCGATTGTCAGGAGGATGGACATGTACGATGTCAATGAATTATTGGAATTAGCGCTGAAGGAAACTGAAAATCTAAATGACGGTGAAGTCTTTCTTGTGAAAGAATTATTCAAGGGATATGAATGGAATCGGATACCACGCAAGGATAGGTTGTTGCTTGGAACGCTGTTTCTTAACCACGTCAATAGACAGGCTGGTAAGATGCAGCCAATTGAGAAGACTACTTCGGGGCAGCAGAAGTATAAAATGCAGTTGGAAAAATAAAAAGCAATTATTTGTGCGAGGAGGTTCCCAATGTCGAGAAGCAAACGTGCTCATGCTGTTATGTTTGGATTTGATTTTCAAGTAAATGCAGCGATTGTACTCATGATTGAAAATATCGAAAATTTAAAGTCATTGCGTTTGGAAGGAAATTATGAAGACATCTCTCTTGAGTTAGAAAGTAATCGGTATATTCTAGCTCAGGCAAAGTCTGTTGAACAGAGTAGTACCGATTTTAGAAATGTTCGCAAAAATTTAAAGAAATCTTTAACAACGTTATCTGAAGGTAACAATAAGGTTGATGCACAACAATTAATAATGATTACAAATTCGCCGAATCCGCTGAACGAGACGGCATCACGAAATCTTTTTTTAGGTGTTGCTCATCGTAGTTTCTCTTCCTTACCAAAATCATCACAAAAACTGATAGAGGGTTATCTCAGTGGTATCAATCAGCCGCTGAGTACTGATAAATTTATGATTCAAGTGCTACCGTTTGAAACTGATGATGATATTGAACGTTATAAAATGGTTAAGCAAGCTGTTGATGATTTTATTGGTGATTTGAATTTAAATGTTCCGGGACTAGGAAAAAGACTACTTAGTATCTGGCATGAAGAAGTCTTTAAAAATGGCACCAAAAAGGATGCTGCAATTCAGCTGAAGAAAAAGGATGTTGTTTGGCCTATAATGCTCATAGCAACTGATGTTGAGCGATGTGATGACACTTTTGCAGACATTTTTGATTCTAGTGCTTATGATGAGATTGTTCATCAATACAAAGAAACAATTGAATCGTGTTGCGAACGTTGTGAGTTTTTTATTAAAGTGCTCTGTGATTACAACGAATACAAGTGTTCTAAAAAACCCGCAGAGAAGTGCTTGGAGTTTGCAATTAACCAGTGGGAAAGTTATCTTTCTGAATTTGAATTGGGCAGCATTGATGATGAAACCAAGAAGGGACTAATACAAATAGTTCTTTATAATATAGTGCGTAACAGAATTACAATCGATAGAATTAAGAAGGGGGTGAAACTTTGATATTCAAATCAATTCGATTAAAAGAGGGCCTTTTTGAACGAATAATCATTTTCGAGCAGGGTGCGAATCTAATTCACAGTACCAAAAATAGTTGTGGTAAAACTACACTCTTGCGTTTTATGCTGTATGCCCTCGGATATAACATACCAAACACACGAAAAATAAAGTTCAGTCAATGTGAAGTCGAGTTGGTTATCGAGTGTGAGGCAAATGGTAGAATTTCATTGTTTAGAGATGGCGATATTTCAGTTGAAGCAACCATAGATTGCCAGAAACAAACGTTTGTACTTCCTGAGCAACAGAATGCACTGCATAAAATGGTGTTTGGAACAGATAATGCGGATATTCTTAATAATCTTTTGGGGGCGTTTTATGTTGATCAAGAGAAGGGATGGACCTTACTAAACCGTGGGGTAGTAATTGGAAGTATCCATTTTAATATTGAGGAATTAATCCGTGGTCTTTCCGGAATTGATTGTTCAGAATTGATAAAGCAAGAGTCACGGTTATCAAATGAATTAGCAAAGTACCGCCAGATGTTTAGCGTCGCGCAGTACAGGGAAACTTTAGAAGAATCTTCTGGAGGGCTTGTTTCTGATGGTTACGAGGAAGAAACAGATGCTGCACTTAACCAGCTACTCATGCAGCAAGGTCGACTGAAAGCTGAATTACGAAGAATCGACAGTACATTGTCTGATAATAAACGTTTTAGAAAATTTGTTTCTGAGATGAGACTACTTGTTCAATCTCCTGAAGGCTTGACTTTCCCTGTAACAGAGGACAATATTGTTGGCTTGAATGATGCCATAGATTTATTAATAACAAAGCGGAAGTTTGTTTCTACCGAATTTGCATCGGTATCCAGCAAAATTGAAAGCCTTGAAAAAGAAAAGAATAAAGAGTATGAACAATTGGAGTTTTATAAGTCAGCTAGTCAATTAGAGGTATTCGATAAAAGGATATCAAGAATGCCAATGAACCCCATAGCAATTGAACAAGAAATTAAGAGGTTAAAAAAAGAAGTGAAATCAGTTCGAGATGAAATCAGTACAATTACAAAAAGTAGCAACAATGTGACTACGGAGATTTCACAAGACATAATACGATATGCAACAGAATTAGGGCTAGGTGATAAAGACACTATCCCCCTGACCTATCTTTTTACTTCCAACTTGAAGGAACTATCAGGAGCGGTTCTGCACAAAACGGCTTTTGCATTTAGGCTTGCGTATATTATTGCTATTGAGAAAGTTCTTGAAATTAAGCTACCAATTATCCTTGATTCGCCAAGCGGAAAAGAGGTAGACCAGTCTAATGTCAAACTTATGATGGACATTTTGAAACGTGATTTTGCAGATCATCAAATTATCATTGCATCAATTTTTCATTATGATTTTGATAATGTAAATGCTATAGAAATTAAAGAATGCCTAATTGAAACGGTTTGATATAAAAAGTTCGAAAGGAGTGAGGCTCTATGTTACATATATATGACACAATCATTATTGGCGGTGGACCGGCAGGTTTAGCTGCAGGTGCCGCATTGAGTACTAAAGGAAAGCGTTATTTAATTTTAGAAAAGGGCAAGGATTTAATAGAAAGAAATTCCAACAACGCTGTTGATGTCTCATCAGGTGTTGGGGGATGCGGTTTGTTTTCGGATGGAAAACTTTCGTTTGCACCATCAGCGAGTAATCTTTGGACAAAATTAAATGAAAACAAATTGAAAATTGCATATCAACAATTAAGTGCAATTTTAGTTGAATTGGGTTTGAGTTTCGAACAGTGGGATGACAATTGGACAAGGATTAAAAACAATGTAAGCGGTAATAAAAATTATAATTCGATTGTGTTAAATAATTTCATGCGTTCAAGAATACTTAATTTCTTTTATGATGAAAATGCAGGAAGAATCAAGACGAATTATTGTGTTTCTACTATTGAAAAGGTCAAAGATTATTATGAAATATCGGGAAATGAGAAAGAAAAATTTCATGCGAGAAACATAATAATTGCAACTGGTAAATTTGGAAATGAATTACTAAAATCGCAAGGGATTAGTGATTGTGACCGAACAATTAACAAAATTGAGTTAGGTATAAGAGTTGAAACAGCATCAAAACAATTTAAACCTTATACATCTCCTAATCCTGATTACAAAATAATTGACAAAGTTGAGAATGGTGTAGAATTTAGGACCTTTTGCTGTTGTAAGGACGGGATGGTTATCAGGTCCGAATTCGATGAGTATACGACATTCAACGGAGCAAAAACACAATTTGAAACGGGAAAGTCTAATATAGGGTTGTTAATAAGAGCTTCATCAACTGACAATTTATATTACGATGAAATGGAGAAAAAAATAAGCAGAAACTCAGATTACTTTGATGTATCGCTAAATGAATTTATAAATGGAACTCAAACTTATATTGGAGAAAAAAGCGATAAATTACTCAAGGAAAAAGTGAAAAGCATTATTGATATTACTAGTGAAAGTTTAATGACTGGCCGTGTATATGGTCCAGAGATAGAATATGCTGGTAAATATTCCGTTTCAAATTCAAATTTAATGATACAACCCGATATTTGGGTGGCAGGCGATATTACAGGTGAATTTAGAGGCTTAACCGCTGCACTTGTTTCGGGTATATATTGTGCTAATGAAATGGAAGATAGACACAAGAAACAAATAGAAATGGGGATTGAGAAACTAGGAATCAAAGTAAGCAACTCACAGAGTATGGACTTGGTGTTTACAGCTCAATCCAAGAACTTCTTTTATTGTAAAGATGTTATTTGCGAATTTGTATTAAAGCAAGGCAAACTGCCTGTCAATCCCTTTATGGTGTTTGGATATTTTTTGAATGATAGAGTGGATAGAGATTTAGTACGTCAAGGTAATAATCAACTAATACAGTCATGTAAGGAATTATGGGTTTTTGGTTCAATAGCGGATGGTGTTTTATTCGAAATCGCTTTGGCGAAGCTTAAGGGCATACCAATTAGGTTTTTTAAGCTGGGTACAAGAGTTTCTGAAATAAAAGAAGTTGATATTACAGAGATGTCTTTTGAACCAGAGGTTCATGCTAGGAAAATTAGAAAAAATGACTTGGTCGATTTTATCAGGAATAAAAATATCGATGATGGTCAACTTACATTGTTTGATCAATTGACAAAGGATGACGAGGATGAGTTCTAATATTTATTATCACTTTTTTGATAGAGAATTGAGGCAATCAATAGATGCAAGTCTAACTGACAGTCAACTATTGGAAGTAATAAGTGCGTCTATTTTTATGACTGACCAGTATTTCTATATGCCAATTTCTCATTTGTATGAGAGTTATTTTGATTATCCTAACTCGCTCAAATTTATAATCAAAATGGATAAAATGGGATTAATACATTTAGCATCGAGTCATGAATCGGTTGAGAATTTTTTGTTGAGCCGACAATATCTGTATCAACACGATAAAGAAAGATATCCTATGTACTTTGGACAGGATTTTAATATTTGGGGTAACAATGTATTATATCTAAATGACTCTACAACAGAGATTTTGAAAGGGAAATTTTTAAGTTCTAAAATTCAAATACCGGAATTCTCTGAGGGGAATAAGGCGTTATTGAAGAAGATTATAAGTAGTACGGTTGCAGATAGTGATTCAAAGGCGGTTACATTCTCCTTGTTTCGGAACGCTTTGAATAAAAACAACTTATCTTCTGCTGAGTTAAAAATGACTCAAAAGTATATTAAAAAGAGTGTTTCGATACATTACACAACTAGATATTTAGAAGTTGGCACTGGGACGATAATTACAGGCGTTACGCAATTAAAAGATTACGATTTTCTAGCAGATAATAAATACGAAACAAATTTTTTGATTTATAGTCATATCTTAAAAACAGTAGGTATTAATATTTGTACTGAGACAGGATTAGATACAATTCTGCGAGTTCGTCAAGATTTTAATGTTTTTCCTTATGTATATAAACGCATAAATGAATTAGTCTTATGTGTTGGATGTTTAGTTGATAATATGACTATCGGAAAAATGCAAAGGATTATGAATTACTTATATTCCCCTATAAACTTTGAAGAGATAGCAAGCAGTAATGACTTGTTGAAAAATTTACATGCTTATATTGCAGACATTAGTGGTAGATGGAAGGAGTTAAAGGAAAAAATGAACAATTTATCTGAGAAAGAAAAAAGCATAGTTATATTAGCAGTGACAGATGTAGAGATGAAAGAACTGCTAAATGCTATCAACAAATACTGTCCGCAAGTAGCGGTTCAGGAAAAGTATAGTAGTGACTTGGTTTATAGGGAATTGGTAGGATCTAAATTACCAGTTTACATAGTTCAATCGCAAATGGGGCTAACTGGAATGGGATCGGTAATTAATACTATGCATAAAGTGTGTAACAATCTTAATCCAGGCAAGGTAATCATGGGCGGGATTGCATTTGGTAGCGATAAAGAAAAACAAAAAATTGGAGATATATTAGTTTCTAAACAAGTTTGGAATTACGAGCCATCAAAAATCAAGTCCGAAGAAACGATAAGTCGGGGCGATAAAGTTCCTGCATCCAGCTTTTTGATGCAGTTATTTCAATCTTCAAAAATAGATTACAAAGAAAATGATGCACAGATATATTTCGGATTGTTGGCATCTGGGGAAAAACTTGTAAACTCCAAGGAGTTCTTAGAGTCTCTCAGAAACCAAGAAACGGAAGTTATAGGCGGTGAAATGGAAGCTGCTGGTCTTGCTTCAGTTTGTAACGAAAAAAACATTGAATGGATAGTGGCGAAGGCTATCTGTGATTGGGGATATGAGAAGGATGATAATGGGCAGCAACTTGCGGCACATAATGCATTTGACTTCATTATGTATAATTTGAAAAAAATCATTTTATAGAATTAGCAACCTCTATGCGGCGATTACACTATGCGAGAAATAACATCTTTTCCGTCAACTCGACTATAAGGTGTAATTTCACGAAAGTAATCCTGTCAACACAACCCCTATCGACCGCATTAATTCAATCAACTCACCGCACGTTGAGAGTATAATTCTGATGACGTATTGTGGTTCAGGGGAGAAATAATAGGGTTTGACCACAACATATAGTGGTTTAAGGGCGATTTTGGAGCAAGAAAAGAGTGAAAAAGCACCGTTTTTTG